>NZ_JAOWHE010000077.1:0-340430 GCF_030332765.1 Citrobacter sp. Cpo071
AAGTCCTGTTTGTGCCATGTCTGCTACAACGGCAATGAATCGAGTTGTTGTCTGAGGGACGGCAGAATGGCGTCAGGTTGAAAACACAGAGAGAACCCGACGATGAAACCAGATTTGTTTACCGCAGTAATGAAAACCATCGGCAGCACGCAGGATGAGAACATCCGTACGGCCATTGACAGCGCACTGGACAGCCTTAACGAGAAAGCAAACCAGAACGCAGAAGCCACGATAAATAATGCGCTTGATGCGTTCAGCAGGGCCAAATCCGCGCACACGGAAAATATGCTGAAACTGAATGATATTGATGCGGCCATTGCCCGCAGTGAGAAAGAGCGTCAGAACGCCCTGAATGAAAGTGCCGAAGCCGAACAGAACTGGCGTACCCGTTTTCGCGAACTGCGCGGCATGATGACCCCGGAACTGAAAGCCGAGCACAGTCAGCAAGTGGCCGGTCGGGAGCTGGCGGAGGAATTCACCGCCCTGATTGATGAACTCAACGATGATAAAGCCAGTACCATGCTGTCCGCCTGTACATCAGGAGATAAGTACGTCGGCACGCATTTTACGGTGTTCTCTGTCTACTCCCGGAATGAGTGGGCGACCGTGATGAAAGACATCCCTCCCTCACTGGTGCGCGCATTTGCGTTACGTCTGCGTGAACTCGAAATGAAAGGAGAAGAACACCCTCACAACGTTCTCATTCAGGAGCTGGGGGAGAATGTACTGGCGCAAAGCAGATACTACACATTCAACATGGCGCAGGAGCCGGTAATTTCAAAAATTGGGCTTCACCGTCCGGCACTCACCGGCGTGGATATGAAGCTCTTTAAAAGCCCTGTTCTCAGAATGGCGCGGGCTAAAGAGCTGGCACAGAAGAAAAAAACGCAGGGGGCTAAGCCATGATGCGCTGCCCGTACTGCAAACAGGCTGCCCATGTCCGTACCAGCCGTTACCTGTCGGATAACGTCAAACAGAGTTACCTCCAGTGCGTGAATGTCTTTTGCTCCGCAACCTTTCGCACCACCGAGTCTATCGACGAGGTGATACGGCCACCGGCAGAAGACAAGCCCGAACCACCACAAACAGTTCCAGAAACACCGCCCCGAATTCTGGACTGTGCCCGCTCATCGCTGCGCCACTGATTCAGGAGAAAAGACAATGGCACGAGCACTACTGGAACAGGCCTTTGAAACCTGTCAGAAGAATAAATCGGACTGGATGAGCAGCAAGTCAGCACTGGCGCGGGCTGAAATGGCGCTGAAGGAGCTGGAGCTGACCTGTACCTGTTATGAACCGGAGGCCGCACAGGCGCTGCGGGATGATATTGACCTGAAAAAATGGGCGGTAAATCAGTCGGCCGGGCAGTACATCCGGTCACATGAGGCCGTGCAGCGTATCAGTATCCGGCGTCAGCTCCACGCCTTTATGCAGGTAAGCGGCGACGCGCTGGCCGCCGCACTGGCACCGGAATTAATGCACCTCAGCGAACAACCTGACATCGTCAGAGAACGGGCTCTCGACCGGGCGGCCGCCAGTGTTCGCGAAGCGCTGTCCGTTCATGTAACCCGCGGAGGAAATATTGATTACGCAGAGGAAGATCGCGACATTCTGACAACCATCGGTTTCCGGCCTGACAGAGCATCGAGAGACGACAACCGGGCAAAATATACGCCTGAACAGAGTCAGATTTTCATGCGCCGACAGGCCGCGCAGACCCGCAAAAAATCCGCATAAAACGCCCCGAAAATACCCGTCTTTTTAATAAAAATAGCCATGCATGCCTACGCTGCATGGCTTTGCATGCAAAAACCTGAATTTTCCACACCCCGCCGCACCAGTACTGGCGCGGCCTGAGCCACTTCATGCATCTGCATTAAAAGCGCCCCAGGAAGCGGGCAGGCGTGGCGGGGAGAGCATTGCGCGCTACCCTTGCTTAAATGCTTGCAAAAAATTGAGAATATCTTTGTATTTTTTTTCATTAAAATTGAAACCATAGGGCTCAAAAGATTTTAGATAATTTAAATATCCTCTTAATTTGTTAATCGTTAATTGGCTGTTATCCTGTTCTTTAAGAGCGTGATCAAATGCAGAGCGAATTTTCTTTCTGTAAGTTCTGGTTGGTCTTATCGATTCATTAACGAGAATACCAGTGACAATTTGACGGCTATTATATGAAGAAATTCGTTTTTTTTCTTTGTTTAATGTAAACCCAATCGATAGTAATTTTTCTTCAGCAATACTTATAAGTATCTCTAAGTTTTCTTTCTTATCACTGCTGATGGATATATCGTCAGAGTAACGAGTATATATGCTGTCAAGAGTTAAGGCTTGAAAACTCATTTCTTCGTCAAATTCGAAAAGTACTGCATTCGATATTATAGGGCTGGTAGGCGCACCTTGTGGCAGCACGTCATTATATGTCACTATGCCAGAGATAGTATTAATAACATGTTCTGGTATGTTGTTTTTATAAAAACAATCCTTGATCATTTTTTTATTGATTGAACCAAAGTAATCTGAAATATCAATATTTGCGACGAATTTTTTTCTTATATGATTAATTGCGTTATCTTTTATACTTACACCACTTCTATATGAATAACAGGATGAATGTATTTTTAAACGGTTTAAAAGATGATCCTTTAACCAATACTGTATGGTTTTAATGAATTTACGAGGCGCAAGGATTGGTCTAAAACCGCCGGATTTTTTTTGTAAATTAAATGTGCGATAGTATCTTTTAGGTGATTTTATCATTGCAGTTATCAACCCTGGAGATATGCCAATACATGAGGCAATAGCAGTCACGCCATCATTATTAAAAAAAATCTCATCAATTTTATTAAATGAATAATAATTTAAAGAAAAACCTAATCGGCCAATAGAATGGTGTGGTGAGCCTTTCGTTGTGGGTGGAGTGCTGGCCTCATTACTGGACATCGAACCAATATTTAATTGCTCGTAGATCCGCACCCAAGCCTGTCTTGGGCTGCTGGGCAGGGTCCCTGCAGCCCAAGACAGGCTTGGGTGCGGAACCTCTTTTGAATTGTGCCTTAACAGTAAAGACGGCGAATCACCGCCCATATTCTCTGTATCAGTTGAGGCCAGCACTCCTAATTTACTAGTAGAGTGACAGTTGTCAAGCATAAATAGTCTAATTTTATCGCGAAGTTTTTTCAGTGCTGGAGTTAGTCGTTCATTTCCTCGAGGCGTCAACGAATAAAGATTGTTGCGCTTTGATACTTGATGTATATACCCATGTTGACCAAGCAATGCAAAGTAATGAACCATTTTTTCAACTTCAGGCAATAAGCCATTATCATTTAAAGTGGTTGTAAGATAATTCAAAACCTCATTAGGCGTCGCAGGCTGAATAACGGATAACCCCCAGATAATTAGTTTATAATTAGTAGACTCTTCCATATTAATCTCCTAACAAGCCGCCTTTTCGTTGAATTATTTTTTTATTTTCTATCCTAGCGATTACAGATTTTAATCCAGCATCATCTAGTGAATTCAAAGAATATAATTTGCAGTTATTATCATCACAGTATTGGAATGTGCCATTGGATAAAAATATATCGCTATTTTTTAATGTGTCGCTAGATATTATTATCATATCTGTACTGTCAATTTTTTTAGAAACTTTAAAGTAACTTATTAATGTTAGTTGTGATAGTGTGACTTCATCCAATGCAAAAATTATCACCGTATCACATTTGACAGTTTTTATAAATTCCAATTCCGCAAGGTGTGGATATGTTATTTGGGTTTTAGGTAGGGCCGTTTTTCCCCCGCCTTCATAAACTTTTGCACCCATCTTATCTAATTTTTGTTTGATTTCATTTATGATCTTTAGAGTTGGTTCATCACGAATTAATTTGTTAGGGTAACAAAGCAATATGTTATATTCCGTGGATACAAACTCTTCTTTTAGAGAGCTTCTTATCTCATTAATCAGTGTGTTTTGTATTGCATTTGTATCAATGTCAGGACTATTAGTATTAACAATGACTTGTGCGATAATTGTCGTGTTGCCCGTCCCCACGACAGTAGATTTTATTTTCTGGTCAACATTTTGAGGGTTATTCTTTTCCATCATTTTGTTTGATATTAGTTGTGTTACCCCATCCGAAAGTAAAAACTTTAGCGATCTTTTGAGTGCTAGCTTTTATTTTTTTTCTAAATATTAATGCTGTAATGGCTAATACTATAAGTGATATGACATAAACGCCAATACCAGAGAATACCCATTCAGCATTACTATGTAGCCATGTCATGTATAGCCCTCAGCTTATTAATTTATCAGAATACCACTGTAGCATTACCCTCCTATTTTTCAAGTATATAGCATGATTATATGTCCCTCGAATTGCATTTTTATCTGCATGGGCTAACTGTATCTCAATCCATGCGCTATCAAAACCTTGTTCATGCAAAACTGTCGACATTGTATGCCTAAAACCGTGACCTGTAGCACGTCCTTTGTAACCAAGTAACTCAATCACTTGTGACACACTTTCTTTTGAAATTGGTTTGCTACGATTGTTCCTGCCAATAAAAATGTAGGGGTAATGGCCGGTAATAGGCTTGAGCTGTTCGAAGAGGGCAACTACCTGAGTAGACAAAGGAACAATGTGTGGTCTGCGCATTTTCATTCTTTCTGCTGGTATTTGCCATATGCCTTTCTCAAGATCAACCTCATCCCACGTAGCAAAGCGCATTTCCTGCGTTCTTACACCAGTCAGCATGACTATCTTCGTAGCATTTTTGGTGATGATGCTACCGGTATACGCTTCGAGATCCTGAATAAAATGAGGCAATTCTTCGGCAGATAAAAAAGGGTGGTGTTTCTGCTTGGGAACAGCCAGAGCGATGGCTAAATCAGGCGCAGGATTGTATTCAGCGCGGCCAGTTATGATTGCATAGCGATAAACCTCACCGCACCTCTGACGAACCTTACGTGTTTTCTCAAGTGCCCCACGCTTCTCTATTCGTCGCAATACTTCAAGCAGTTCTAACGGTTTGATTTCACTGATAGGGCGTTTACCAATGAACGGGAACACATCTTGTTCAAATGTCTTAATGATTTCTTCGCGATAGGCCACTGTCCAGCGGTCAGCTTTGTTGGCGTGCCATTCTCGGCATATAGCTTCGAATGAGTTTTCAGTGGAGAGCTGCTGAACCAGTTTCTGGGCTTTGCGTTCCTCAACCGGGTCAATGCCATTGGCAACTTGCTTACGAGCGGTCTCACGCTTCTCACGTGCTTCAGCTAGGCTCACAAGGTCGTAGCTACCAAATGACATTAACCGCGCTTTTCCGGCAAAGCGGAAACGGAAACGCCAGCCCTTCGAGCCATCGGGATTGATAAGCAATGACAGGCCTTGCCCGTCGTTCAATGTGTATGGCTTGTCTTGGGGCTTTGCTCGTTTGATTTGTATATCTGTAAGTGCCATGTGTATAAGCCAAAAATGTGTATAAAAAATCTATACACATCACTATACATATTTTTCATGGATTCAGGGAGATCTTGTCGGACTGCTACGGATGATTAATCTACAATGGTGATTGAAAATAAAGGGTTTTTAAGACTTTCTCGGATGGGTGAGGAGGAACTTTGGCGGAAGATCACAGGAGTCGAACCTGCCCGGGACCGCTGGCGGCCCCAACTGGATTTGAAGTCCAGCCACCTCACCGGAGATGACGATCTTCCGCGCCTCGATTGCTACATGGAGGCGGGGCGCATTATAGCTACTTCCAAACGTTTCCACACCCCCTCCCTCACTTTTTTAACTTCCGTTTCTCCATACCATGACCAGTTTCAAATAAATCCTCGCAAAATCCATTACTTACACTTAGACACATTTTTTGACGCTACTCTGATCACAGAAAACAAGAATCGTAATTTGATAACGAGATATCGGAATACCCGCGCTCACAGGGATGGTTTACAAGAACTGTAACCGGTATCAGTGCGTGTGAAAGTGCTAACAAGGATGCGTAATGAAAAGTGAGATTTTGTCCGTTAAAGAGAAGATTGGCTACGGCATGGGCGATGCCGCCAGCCACATCATCTTTGATAACGTTATGTTATATATGATGTTCTTCTATACCGATATTTTTGGTATCCCGGCCGGTTTTGTCGGCACGATGTTCTTACTGGCTCGCGCGCTGGATGCTATCTCAGACCCTTGCATGGGACTGCTCGCCGACCGCACCCGTTCGCGCTGGGGGAAATTCCGCCCGTGGGTGCTGTTTGGCGCTCTGCCATTTGGTCTGGTCTGTGTGCTCGCCTACAGCACGCCGGATCTCAGCCTGCACGGCAAAATGATTTATGCCGCAATCACCTACACGCTGCTGACCCTGCTTTATACCGTGGTGAATATTCCCTACTGCGCGCTGGGCGGTGTGATAACCAATGACCCAACGCAGCGTATCTCCCTGCAGTCATGGCGCTTTGTGCTGGCGACGGCGGGCGGCATGCTCTCCACCGTGCTGATGATGCCGCTGGTGAATCTGATTGGCGGCGAAGATAAAGCGTTGGGCTTCCAGGGCGGGATTGCCGTGCTCTCGGTTGTGGCGTTCCTGATGCTGGCGTTTTGCTTCTTCACTACCAAAGAACGTGTGGAAGCGCCGCCGAGTAGCAACTCAATGCGTGAAGACCTGCGCGACATCTGGCAGAACGACCAATGGCGCATCGTCGGCCTACTGACCATCCTCAACATACTGGCCGTCTGCGTACGCGGCGGGGCGATGATGTATTACGTCACCTGGATTCTGGGTACCCCGGAAGTGTTTGTCGCCTTCCTCACCACCTATTGCGTCGGCAATCTTATCGGCTCTGCGCTGGCAAAACCGCTGACTGACTGGAAATGCAAAGTCAGCGTCTTTTGGTGGACGAACGCCCTGCTGGCGGTCGTCAGTCTGGCAATGTTCTTTGTGCCGATGCACGCAAATCTCACCATGTTCGCCTTCATCTTCGTGATTGGCGTACTGCATCAGCTCGTGACGCCAATCCAGTGGGTGATGATGTCCGACACCGTTGATTACGGCGAGTGGTGTAACGGAAAACGTCTGACGGGGATCAGCTTCGCGGGCACGCTGTTCGTGCTCAAGCTGGGTCTGGCGCTCGGCGGGGCGATGATCGGCTGGATGCTGGCGGGCGGCGGTTACGATGCCGCAGCGAAAACCCAGAATAGCGCCACCATTAGCATCATTATCGCATTGTTCACGATTGTCCCGGCTATTTGTTACCTGTTGAGTGCCGTGATTGCCAAACACTTCTATACCCTGAAAACGCCGTATCTGACGGAAATCATGAGTCAGCTGGCTCAGGGTGCGCACCGCAATCAGCAGGATTTTTCGACGAAAGAATTACAGAACTAAGGAACCAACGATGAAAATTAGCGACGGAAACTGGCTGACGCAGCCTGGCCTGAATTTAACTCACCCGATTCAGGTATTCGAGGTCGAACAGCAGGGTAACGAGATGATTGTCTACGTTGCACCGCGCGATGTGCGTGAACGTACCTGGCAACTGGATACTCCACTCTTCACCCTGCGCTTTTTCTCGCCGCAGGAAGGCGTGGTTGGGGTGCGTATGGAACACTTCCAGGGCGCGTTGGATAACGGTCCGCACTATCCGCTGAACGTGCTGCAGGACGTCAACGTAGAGATACAAAACACCGCTGAATTTGCCGAACTGAAAAGCGGTAATTTGAGCGTGCGGGTCACTAAAGGCGAGTTCTGGTCGCTGGATTTCCTGCGTAGCGGCGAACGTATTACCGGCAGCCAGCTGAAAAATAACGGCTACGTGCAGGACACCAACAGCGGGAAGAACTATATGTTTGAACGCCTGGATCTGGGCGTTGGCGAAACGGTGTACGGTCTGGGTGAGCGCTTTACTGCGCTGGTACGTAACGGCCAGACGGTGGAAACATGGAACCGCGATGGTGGCACCAGTACCGAGCAGTCTTACAAGAACATCCCGTTTTATCTCACCAACCGTGGTTACGGCGTGCTGGTAAACCACCCGCAGTGCGTGTCGTTCGAAATCGGCTCTGAGAAAGTGTCAAAAGTGCAGTTCAGCGTTGAAAGCGAGTATCTGGAATATTTCGTCATCGACGGCCCTACGCCGAAAGCGGTGCTGGATCGCTATACCCGCTTTACCGGTCGTCCGGCGCTGCCGCCAGCCTGGTCATTCGGTTTGTGGCTGACTACATCGTTCACCACTAATTACGATGAAGCGACGGTGAACAGTTTTATCGATGGGATGGCCGAGCGCAATCTGCCGCTGCACGTCTTCCATTTCGACTGCTTCTGGATGAAAGCCTTCCAGTGGTGCGACTTTGAGTGGGATCCGGTGACCTTCCCTGACCCGGAAGGCATGATCCGCCGCCTGAAAGAGAAAGGGCTGAAGGTCTGCGTATGGATAAACCCCTATATCGGCCAGAAATCCCCGCTGTTCAATGAACTGAAAGAGAAAGGTTATCTGCTCAAGCGCCCGGACGGCTCCCTGTGGCAATGGGATAAATGGCAGCCGGGCCTGGCGATTTATGACTTTACCAATCCTGAAGCCTGCGAGTGGTATGCCAACAAGTTGAAAGGTCTGGTGGATATCGGCGTTGATTGCTTCAAAACTGACTTTGGTGAACGCATTCCTACTGACGTTCAGTGGTTTGACGGTGCCGATCCGCAGAAAATGCACAACCATTATGCGTACATCTACAACGAACTGGTATGGAACGTGCTGAAAGAGACCGTCGGTGAAGAAGAGGCCGTGCTGTTCGCCCGTTCGGCCTCGGTCGGCGCGCAGCAGTTTCCGGTGCACTGGGGCGGCGACTGCTACGCCAACTATGAATCGATGGCCGAAAGCCTGCGTGGTGGGTTGTCCATCGGCCTGTCCGGCTTTGGCTTCTGGAGTCACGATATTGGCGGCTTTGAGAATACCGCCCCGGCGCACGTCTACAAGCGCTGGTGTGCGTTCGGGTTGCTCTCCAGCCACAGCCGCCTGCACGGTAGTAAATCCTACCGTGTGCCATGGGCGTACGATGATGAATCCTGCGACGTGGTGCGCTACTTCACTGAGCAGAAATGCCGCATGATGCCGTACCTGTATCGCGAAGCGGCGCGCGCCAATGAACTCGGAACACCGATGATGCGCGCAATGATGCTGGAGTTCCCGGACGATCCGGCATGTGATTATCTCGACCGCCAGTACATGCTGGGCGATAGCGTGATGGTTGCGCCGGTGTTTAGCGAGGCGGGTGATGTGCAGTTCTATCTTCCGGAAGGACGCTGGACGCATCTGTGGCGTAACGACGAGGTGGCGGGCAGCCGCTGGCATAAGCAGCAGCATGACTTCCTGAGTCTGCCGGTTTATGTGCGCGACAATACACTGCTGGCGCTGGGCTGCAATAACCAGAAGCCGGACTACGCCTGGCACGAAGGGACGGCGTTCCAGCTGTTCCATCTGCAGGAGGGTCGGGAGGCGATTTGTGAAGTCCCGGCGGCTGACGGTTCGGTTATCTTCACGCTGAAGGCGACGCGCACGGGTAATACCATCACCGTGCAAGGAAGTGGCGAAGCGCGCAACTGGACGCTGTGTCTGCGTAATATTACGCAGGTTAGCGGCGTGAAGGGCGGCTCATCTGTGGGCAGTGAGTGGGGAACGGTTGTCACGCCGGATGCGGATGTGCTGACGATTACCCTGTAAGTAAATCTCAACGTGGGCTGGATGGCGACGCAATGCGTTTTATCCGGCCCACGCTGCGAGCAGCATTCCAGATCTGAAAATCCAAAACATCCTGAATTAAATTTTTATCTCCCCATATTTGCGAGCGATATCACTCTGAATCCCGCGAAAAATGTGATCTGCGCCGTAAATATCTCACTATTTCTCGTTTTTGTCTTATTTCTGTCCGGAATACAGGACACGATTTAGTATTGTTGGCGCATCGTAGTCCTCTTATATTTATCATCACGGATTACACGTGGAGCATAAATGCTTCTTTATAACCTAAATAATTCGAGTTGCAGGAAGGCGGCGACGCAGCGAATCCCCTGAACGTACATAAGTACGTGACTGGGGTGAGCGAGGAAAGCCAACGCACATGCAGCTTGAAGTATGACGGGTATAGATATTTAATCTGGTATGTAATAAGGGTAAATAATGCAAATGATTACCTCGCGACAAAACAGATTATTAAAATTTCTTCTGTCTAAGAAGGAATATGTCACGCTGCTGAAAATTGCCGAATATTTATCTGTTTCAGAGAAAACTGTGCAGCGCGATCTGCGCTTACTGGAACCATGGTTATCAGAATGGAAAATAGCCATCGATAAACGTGCTGGTGCTGGGGTGATATTAAGTGCTGATAATATTACAGACCTTTTATATATGGACCAGTTATTAGGAACGGAGGGTGATGATGCTGACGGCATGATGAATAATTCACGGCGAGTCAAGATAGCTTCACAATTATTAAGCGAAACGCCGCATGAAACGTCGATCAGTAAATTATCCGAACGTTATTTTATTAGTAGCGCATCGATTGTTAACGATCTGAAAGTAATTGAATCCTGGATTACCCCACTGGGCCTGTCGTTGATTCGCAGTCAGAGCGGCACGCACATCGAAGGCAGCGAGAGCGGTGTGCGCCAGGCGATGGCATCGTTGATTAACGGTGTGATTAACCATAATGAACCCGGCAGCGTGATTTATTCACGCCTGGATCCGGGCAGTTATAAAGCCTTAGTGCATTACTTTGGCGAAGAAGACGTTTTATTTGTCCAGACGTTATTGCAGGAAATGGAGAACGACCTGTGCTGGTCGCTCGGCGAGCCTTATTACGTCAATATCTTTACCCATATTCTGATCATGATGTACCGCATCACGCGGGGCAATGCGCTTCCGAGAAAAGAAGAAAGCATCTCTACCTGTGATGAGAACATATTTTCCATTGCCAGTCGCATGATTCAGCATATCGAAAAACGCATTGCCCACCCGCTGCCGGAAGACGAAGTCTGGTTTATATATCAATACATTATCTCCTCGGGTGTGGTGATTGAAGAGCATAATGACGTGAGCGTGATTGGTCATATGCACTCCAGCGACGAAGCGCGTTTGATTACCCATCGGTTGATTGCCACCTTCGCCGAGATGGTCGACAGCGATCTTAGCCAGGACACGGCGCTGTATGACGGATTGCTGATCCACATTAAGCCGCTGATTAACCGACTGAACTACCAGATCCGCATTCGTAATCCGTTGCTGGAGGATATCAAAGGCGAGTTGCAGGACGTGTGGCGTCTGACCCAGTGTGCGGTGAATAGGGTGTTTAGCGGTTGGGGCGAGCGGGCCGTGTCGGAAGATGAAGTGGGATATTTAACCGTGCATTTTCAGGCCGCAATGGAGCGTCAGATAGCGCGTAAACGCGTGCTGCTGGTCTGTTCAACGGGTATCGGCACTTCTCACTTACTCAAAAGCCGTATTCTGCGCGCCTTTCCGGACTGGACTATCGTCGGCGTGGTGTCGGCAGGCAGCCTGCCCACTGTACTGACGGACGATATTGAACTGGTGGTATCGACGATTAATTTACCCGCGGTTGCCATGCCGGTCGTGTATGTCACTGCCTTCTTCAATGATGCGGATATTAAGCGGGTAACAGAAACGGTTATTACGGAAAAATTACATCGGGCGACGTCGCTGGTCGTTGAAAATTAATGTCTGAACTCCATGAGGTATGATTGATGGACATCACGAAAATACTCAATACAAATCGCGTTATTTTGGACATGAAGGCTACAAGCAAAACGGAGGCTATTGAGGAACTGACGGATATTCTGCAAAAAGATGGAGCAATTAGCTGTCGCGAAACGTTTATTCAGGATGTCTGGCAACGTGAGTCAGAAGGCTCGACCGGCTTCGAAAACCATATTGCGATCCCGCACGGGAAATCCTCGGCGGTGGTCAATACCACGCTGGCGATTGGGCGTACCCGCCAGGATATTCCCTGGGAAACCCTGGACGGCAGCAATGTACGGTGCATTATTCTGTTTGCCGTACGTCTTGAAGATCAAAACACCACCCATATTCGTCTGCTTTCGCAGGTTGCTGGCGCGTTGGCAGATGACGACATTATTGAACAACTATTAGTTGAAAGTAGTCCACAAAAAATTATTGAGCTTTTTAGCCAATATGCTGAATCCAATGTCTGCTAAATAAAATGTGGAGCATGTTATGAATATTGTTTGTGTTGCCGCCTGTACGGCGGGTATTGCGCACACCTATATTGCCCGTGAGAAGTTAATTAAAGGTGCCAAAGCCCTTGGTCATAATATAAGAGTTGAAACCCAGGGCACCATTGGCACAGAAAATGAACTGCTAACAGAAGATATTTCTGCGGCTGATGTCGTGATCCTTGCTGTCGATGTAAAAATAAAAGGGGAGGAGCGATTTTCAGACAAACGCATTGTGCGAGTAAAAACTGAAATCGTCATAAAATCGCCCATTCAGTTTCTTGAAAAGGTCGAAAAATCATTAGTTAATAATAACCAGTAGCGTTCCTCATTCTGGAGGGGTTTCACATGAGTGAAAATAAAATTCCGCTATCTCAGGAAATAAAAAAACATTTATTAACGGGAATTTCGTGGATGATCCCGTTAATTGTCGCCGCCGGGATCTGTATTGCTCTCGGGCAAATACTTGGCGGCACTAACGTCGGTGAAAAAACAGGAACCATTCCCTGGATGCTCAACCAGATTGGCGGCTGGGGGATGGGGTTAATCGTACCGCTGATTAGTGCGGCGATTGCGTACTCCATTGCTGACCGTCCGGGATTCGCGCCGGGCCTGATTGTCGGCTTCGTCTGCGGAGAAATTCATACCGGTTTTATCGGTGGGATGCTGGGCGGATTTCTGGTCGGTTATACCGTCCTGCTGCTCAAGCGCTATATCCGTTTGCCGCAGTCGATGCAGGGGTTGATGCCCATTATGGTGCTGCCGGTACTGAGTACCGTCATTGGCGGTCTGTTGATGATGACGCTGATTGGCAAGCCGATTGCCTGGCTGCAGGACGCGTTGATTCATCTGCTGGAGTCCATGCAGGGCGGATCCCGCTTTCTGATGGGCGCTATCCTCGGTGCGATGGCGACATTCGACTTCGGTGGGCCGGTGAATAAAACCATGTCGCTGTTTGCTGACGGCATGCTGGTCAGCGGCGTGTACGGTCCGGAAGCGGTGAAGTTTGTTGGTTCGATGATCCCTCCATTTGGCATTACGCTCTCTTTCCTGCTGACGCGTCACAAGTACACCCGTGCGGAACGTGAGGCGCTGAAGGCTGCATTCCCGATGGGGATCTGCATGATTACCGAAGGGGTTATTCCGATTGCGGCGCGCGACCTGCTGCGCGTGGTGGGCTCCTGCGTGGTGGCCTCGGCGATTGCGGGTGGCCTGATTATGGTGTGGGGTGTTGAAAGCCCGGTACCGCACGGCGGCATGTTTGTGGTTCCGCTCTTTACGCATCCGCTGCTGTTTTGCCTGGCGCTGGGGATCGGTACGGTGATTTGTGGCGTCATGCTGTCGCTGTGGAAGAAACCGGTAACCGAGCGTGATGAAGAGTTTGACGAACTCAGCGATCAAAAGCTGAAAGACGAAGAAATCACCTTCACCCTGGAATAACCGGAGGCCGTATGTTTGCCGATATGAAAAGCATGGTGACCAAAGCCTGGCGCGAGCAGTACGCGCTGCTGGCCATCAACTGTATGAACCTGGAAAGCGCCCGCGCAGCAGTGCGAGTGGCGGAGAAACACCGTGCGCCCATCATTCTGAATTTGTATCAGGGGCATCTGGAGCATTTTCCGGCCCCGATAGCGGCAGCGGTGGTCAAAACGCTGGCAGAGGAAGCCTCGGTTCCGGTCGCGCTGGCGCTGGATCATGGAAAGGATCCTGTACGCATTCGCCAGGCTTTTCGCGCCGGATTCAGCGGCTTAATGATCGACGCCTCCGCCTTTGCGCTGGAGGAGAACATTCGCCAGACCCGGGCGGTGGTTGAGCTTGCCGCCAGCGTTTCTCTGTGCGTGGAAGGCGAGCTGGGCCATCTGGCCGATGCTCCGTGCTATGACCACGCCGCTAACGCTGATTTGATGACCCAGGCCGCCGACGTGGAACCCTTTATCCAACAGACCGGGATCGATTTGCTGGCGGTGTCGGTGGGTACGGCACACGGCATGTACGCGCCGGGTATCACTCCTGCTATTGATTTCCAGCGGCTGGAGGAAATAGCCCGGTTATCAACGGTGCCGCTGGCGCTGCATGGCGGCAGCGGGACGCCGTTTGACCAGCTACAGCGCTGTCCGACGTTTGGTGTCGCCAAGATAAACGTTGGTGCGGCGGTTTTCGAAGCCGGAAAGGCTGCGCTACTGCATACCCTGTGTCGCGACACATCCGGTGAACTCGTTGATGCCCTGGCCCTGATGGAGCAGGCCTGCGAGGAAGCCATTATTCCGTACCTGCAGGCCAGCGGCGCTATCGGCAAAGCCTGATTCATTTTCTGTAACGCCTTCTATGCCTCTGCGATGACGCACTGGCAGGGCTTTCTACACCCTGAAACTGGAGAATTAACATGTTAGTTTCGATGAAAGAATTACTGCAACCTACCCGTCAGCACGGTTTTGCCATCGGCGCATTCAACGTGGCGGACAGCTGCTTTGTACGCGCAGTAGTGGAAGAAGCGGAAGCGACCAATACCCCGGCGATTATCTCCATTCACCCCAGCGAACATGATTTTGTCGGCGATGCGTTTTTTAGCTACGTCCGTGATATCACCCTGCGCAGCCCGGTTCCCTTTACTCTGCATCTGGACCACGGCGCTTCGGTTGAGCATGTCCTGCGGGCGATTCAGTGTGGGTTTACCTCGGTGATGATTGATGGCTCGTTGCTGCCATATGAAGAGAACGTGGCGCTGACCCGCGAAGTTGTCAAACTGGCGCATGCGGTAGGTGTTTCGGTGGAAGGGGAGTTGGGAACGATTGGCCAGACCGGGACGTCAGTGGAAGGCGGCGTGTCGAAGGTTACTTATACCGATCCTGCTCAGGCAGAGGATTTTATCACCCGAACGGGTGCAGACACGCTGGCGGTGGCGATTGGAACCGCGCACGGGATCTACCCGAAAGGGATGCAGCCTGAGCTGCAAATGAACATCCTGCGCGACATCGCCGGGCGTGTGGATATTCCGCTGGTGCTGCACGGTGGTTCCGCGAACCCGGATGCGGAAATTGCCGAATCCGTGACGCTGGGCGTTGGCAAAATCAACATTTCCAGCGATATGAAATACGCCTACTTCCAGAAAGTCCGCGAAATCCTGGCGAAAGAAACCTGGTGGGACCCGAACGTAATCTACCCGGAAGCCATTAGCGCCGCGCGGGACGTGATCCGCCACAAAATGAAACTGTTCGGTTCAACCGGCAAAGCATCACTTTACTAACGGCATGCAGGCGGGGCGACCCGCCTCTTTCGCAACAAGGAAAAGTGCAATGAAGCGTTCACACATTAATTATGCCGTCGATAAAGCGCATGCCATAGCTGAGACTTTTCGGGTCTGTCTGCCTGATTTTGCGTATTTTACGGTCGATGCCTGGCGGCAACAGGATCAAAATCTGTGGCGTGAAGTGCGTGATCTCCAGTTGGGCTGGGATATTACCGACTTCGGGCACGGAGATTTTGCGCAAACGGGGCTGACGTTACTAACGTTGCGCAATGGTCTGATGGGGTCAGCGGATTACCCCAAACCGTATGCCGAAAAGATGCTGCAAATTCAGCAGGATCAACAAACACCGTGGCATTTTCATCGCCATAAAATGGAAGATATCGTTAATCGCGGCGGCGGTGATTTGTGTATGCAGCTGGCGTGGGTCACGCCTGATGATGAGTATGACGCCCGACGCGTTGTTGAGGTTAGCGTGGATGGTCAGCGGCGTACAGTTAACGCTGGCGAGACGCTGGTATTGAAACCGGGACAAGGAGTGTGCCTGCCACCGCGCTTGTATCATCGCTTTTGGGCGGAGAAGGCGTTCGTGCTGGGCTGGGAAATCTCGATGGTCAATGACGACCAGCATGACAATTACTTTCTGGAACCTGGCGGTCGCTTCCCGGTGATTGAAGAAGACGAGCCGGTGAAGTGGCTGCTGTGCAGTGAATATATTCGTTTATGAGCGTGAGTAGGCCCGGTAAGCGAAGCGTCACCGGGCAATAAATCATTGTGCAGGTGGTGGTGCAGTGACTTCACTCCCCGAAACCACGCCCGCCTGCATAGTTTGCGTTACCTGCTGTTTCTCCACGTTCACCGCATGTAACTGACCGTTGACCGTTGGCTTGAGAGGCGCATCGGCCTGAATATTGCCGCTGGCAGTAAGCTGGATGTTGCCATCCCCGGAAAGCGGCAGTGCGGGCCAGCCCCACTGCTGCAGGATCGTCATTGGCACGCCGCGCCCGTTCAGGCTGACCTGCGTCTGGCGCTGAGGTAGCTGCGAAATGCTGGCGGTGGCCTCCAGCAGTCCTTTTTCCGTATAGGCGCTCAGTTCGCTGATATTGATGGTGCTGCTGTTTGCCGTTAGCGCCAGAGAAGGACGACGCACATCCGTACGGTTAAAGGTAGCGGCAGCGGCGTTGAGGGTGGCGCTACCGCTCCAGATCCCCCACTGATTGTTCTGTACCAGCCCGAGGTTAGCGCCGTAGCCGTCCAGCGCGGTGAGCTGCCACGGGAAATTCGGGTCGATATCTATCACCAGATTGCGGCTGGCGCTGAATTTCTTCAGCGTCAGGCTGTTTAGCCACGCTGGCAGGGGTTTCATCCACAGCTGCTTCCAGTTTTCCGGCAGCGTGTATTCCAGACCAGCAATCGCGGCATCGTCAAGGACCAGCGCTTTGTTGCTGCGCATCCAGTTTCCGGATGTTCTGACCATACCGCCTTCCCAGCGGGTGGTGAACTGGCGCAGCGCAATGCCCTGCGGTGAGAACTCGGCGTTCAGAATCGGATCGAAGAAGTGCAGAGAGCCGTAAATAAACTCGCTGGTATTCATCGACAGTTTGCCTTCCTGAGTTTGCCAGTCGTCCTTGCTGAAGGTCATGTTGCGCAAGCTCAGATCGAGATCCGTCACCGCCCAGTCGGGGCCTTGCAGACGGGCATCCGTCACTTCCAGACGACCAATTTGCAGGGAAGGAATAGTGCTTAATGGGGCAAAAAAGTCGGCCAGCGATTTGTCGCTTTGCAGCCGGATATCGTTCAGGCGCAGATTCTCCACAACCCAGCTCCCGTCGGCATTGCGTTGCGCTACGCCGGTTAATGCCCCTCGCGCCACGTCAGCGCCAATATTGCTTAGCGTCACCCGGTCATGGTCGATGCTGCCTTCAATCAAGACGTTGGTAGTTGGAACATCGTTGAGCGTCAACGAACTGGCGCTGAGCTGAATTTGCGCTTTGCTCCCGAGAATTTTACCTGCCTCAGGGCTCCAGGGAATGACGCCGCCGTTAACGCGCTGGGCGCTGAGGTTCCACTCGCTGCCGGGGCTGTTAAGCGCCATATCCTGCAATTGCAGGCGATCGGCCTGGAACGGCAGCGGTGCGGTTTGCTGGGAAAGATTCAGCGTGCCGTTTTGCAACAAAATGGTGTCTACGTGCAGAGGGTCGGTGATTTGGCGGCTGCTCAGCCCAATATCGACCGTTTTAGCGACCAGCGTTGCGGGCTGACCATCCCGGCCAAAGGTGACGTTTTCCAGCAGAATATGGGAAGGGGAGGAAAACCGGTGATCGATGGCATCAAACGCCAGATGGTAGCTGCTGTTCTCCGAAACCCAGGCGCTGACGTGCTCTGCCCCCCAGCGGGTTTGCAGTAGAAAATAAAGGCCGAGAATCGCCACTGCAAGGGCGATCAGCACGTAAAGAAGCAGCTTTCCAATAAATTTCATGGTCTTCCATCCCGCGAAGTGCACATAGTCAAGTTATGCACGATTTAGGCGCAATGCTCAAGGCGGGAATGGTGAAAGAGCGTTACAGCGGCGTTGATTCAGAACCAACGCCGCATTTTGCTTATTGCTTTTCTGGCGGGAATACCAGATTCAGAACGATTGCGGTAATACCGCCAGCGGCGATACCAGAAGAGAGCAGGTTTTTCACCCAGTCCGGGGCGAACTGGAGAATCAGCGGCTGCTGGGAAACACCCAGACCAACGGCCAGCGACAGCGCGATAATCAGAATCGCGCGGCGGTTCAACGGCTCGCGGGACACGATACGCACACCGGATGCAGCGATAGTACCGAACATCACCAGCGTTGCGCCGCCCAGTACCGGCTCAGGAATATGCTGTACAAAACCGCTGACTGCCGGGAACAGGCCCAGCGCGATCAACATCAGCGCCACCACAAAACCAACGTAGCGGCTGGCAACGCCTGTTAACTGAATAACCCCATTGTTCTGGCCAAAACAGGAGTTCGGGAAGGTGTTGAACACGGCGGAAACAAACGAGTTCAGACCGTTCGCCAGCACGCCGCCTTTCAGGCGCTTCATATACAGCGGACCAGAAACCGGCTGCTCGGAGACATCGGAGGTAGCCGTAATATCGCCGATGGTTTCCAGTGAAGTAATCATAAAGACCAGCATCAGCGGCAGCAGTAAACTCCAGTCGATGCCCAGGCCATAATACAGCGGCGTTGGCACCATCAGCAGGTCCTGACTTACCGGTGCGGTATTTTGCGGCAGCATGTCCATAAACCAGGCCAACAGATAGCCTGCCGCCATCGCAATCACCAATGACGCAACGCGCAGGTACGGGTTGCGTTGACGGTTAAGCAGGATGATTAGCGCCAGCACCACGCCTGCCAACAGTAAATTCTTCGGCGCACCAAAGGTGTTGTCGCTCATTGCGGCATAGCCACCGCCAATCGATGTCAGACCTACCTGAATCAGCGACAGGCCGATAATCATCACCACCACCCCTGAGACCAGCGGAGTAATAATACGACGCGCCAGGTGCAGGACACGCGAGATAACCATCTCGGTGCAGCTTGCCAGCATCAGCGTACCGAACAGCGCCGCCATCATGGTTGGGACATCTGCGCCACCGGTTTTTAGCGCCGTACCGCCCATAATCAGTGGCGCAACAAAGTTAAAGCTGGTGCCCTGAATGGATAGCAGCCCTGAGCCGACCGGCCCCCAGGCTTTGATCTGGATGATAGAAGCCACGCCGGAGGCGAACAGCGACATACTGATAATGTGTTGAGTATCCTGAGCCGGTAAACCAAGCGCCTGGCAAATTAACAGAGCAGGGGTGATCACCGCGACGAACATGGCCAGCAGATGCTGGCAGGCGGCAAACAGGGCCTGGGCTAACGGGGGGCGATCTTCAAGACGGTAAATCAGTTCACTGTTGTGAGTCTGCGCAACCGGTTGCGCATTTGTTGACTCTACGGCGTTAACGGACATCAGAGGCAATCCCATGGTGGAAAAGCGGTGATTTTATCTGACCAGGGCAGAAAAGCAAACGTTTGCTAGCAGGTATTCTTAATATTTAAAACGGATAAACAAACATTTTTATATAACTTTTCATCATTTTCTGCTTAAAATCCACTCCGAAAACTCAATAAGAGCTAAAAATCGGTCTGGAATGCATCGTGCGTGATTGTGCTAAACGCACTAATGGAGCTGTAAATGTTTTATCTCGATACGTTATCAACGCTGGTTGCGGCAACCCTTGTGTTGCTGCTGGGACGTAAGCTCGTCCAGTCTGTTTCCTTCCTGAAAAAATACACCATTCCCGAACCCGTTGCAGGCGGATTGCTGGTGGCGATTGCGCTGCTGGTGCTGAAAAAAAGCATGGGTTGGGAAGTGAACTTCGATATGACCCTGCGCGATCCGCTGATGCTGGCCTTTTTCGCCACTATCGGTCTGAACGCCAATATCGCCAGTCTGCGTGCTGGTGGCCGCGTGGTGGGTATTTTTCTGATTGTGGTTGTTGGCTTGTTGCTGATGCAAAACGCCATCGGTATTGGTATGGCGACCCTGCTGGGTCTGGACCCGCTGATGGGTCTGATTGCTGGCTCGATCACCCTCTCTGGCGGACACGGAACCGGGGCCGCATGGAGCAAGCTGTTTATTGAACGTTATGGCTTCACCAATGCGACTGAAGTGGCGATGGCTTGCGCAACGTTTGGTCTGGTGTTGGGCGGGCTGATTGGCGGCCCGGTGGCACGCTATCTGGTCAAACACTCCACCACGCCAGACGGTATGCCGGACGATCAGGCCGTGCCGACCGCATTTGAAAAGCCGGACGTTGGGCGCATGATCACCTCGCTGGTGCTGATTGAAACCATTGCTCTGATCGCTATCTGTCTGACGGTGGGTAAAATCGTTGCGCAAATGCTGGTTGGAACAGTGCTGGAATTGCCGACCTTCGTCTGCGTCCTGTTTGTTGGGGTGATCCTCAGTAACGGTCTGGCGCTACTGGGCTTTTATCGGGTGTTCGAACGTGCGGTTTCTGTACTGGGTAACGTTAGTCTGTCGCTGTTTCTGGCGATGGCGCTGATGAGCCTGAAGCTGTGGGAACTGGCTTCACTGGCCTTGCCGATGCTGGCAATCCTGGTTGTGCAGACTATTTTCATGGCGCTGTACGCGATATTCGTCACCTGGCGCATGATGGGTAAGAACTACGATGCCGCCGTGCTGGCTGCCGGACACTGCGGTTTTGGCCTCGGCGCGACGCCGACGGCGATTGCCAACATGCAGGCGATTACCGAACGTTTTGGACCATCCCATATGGCGTTTCTGGTGGTGCCGATGGTGGGGGCGTTCTTTATCGATATCGTCAACGCGTTGGTGATTAAGCTGTATCTGCTGTTACCGATTTTCGCGCAATAACGGCTGTGCGGCGGGGTAACGTCCGCCGCCGCTATGAATTAACTACGCGTTGGAGTAGCGTTCGGTTTCCGGCATCCAGCGCTCTATCAGTGCCACGGCCTGTTGCGGATAACGTTCGTGAATATGGCGGGCAATGCGCTGAACTTCCGGGATAATCGCCTGATCGCGCAGTAAATCTGCGACCTTGAATTCTGCCGTTCCGGTCTGGCGAGTACCTAACAGCTCGCCGGGGCCGCGAATCTCTAAATCTTTTTGCGCAATTACAAACCCGTCGTTGCTGTCTCGCAGAACCTGCAGGCGTTTCTGCGCGGTTTTAGACAGCGGTGATTTGTAGAGCAGAACGCAGTGGGAAGCCACCGCGCCACGGCCTACGCGACCACGCAACTGGTGCAACTGGGCCAGACCTAAGCGTTCCGGGTTTTCAATAATCATCAGGCTGGCGTTTGGCACGTCCACGCCCACTTCAATCACCGTGGTGGCAACCAGCAGATGCAGTTCACCCTGCTTAAAGGCCGCCATTACTGACTGCTTCTCGGCGGGCTTCATGCGCCCATGTACCAGGCCAATATTGAGTTCTGGCAGCGCCAGTTTAAGCTCTTCCCACGTCGCTTCTGCCGCCTGAGCTTCCAACAAGTCAGACTCTTCAATCAGCGTACAGACCCAGTATGCCTGACGTCCTTCGTGGGTACAGGCGTTGCGCACGCGATCAATGATATCGCTGCGGCGGGTATCCGGAATGGCGACCGTAGTGACCGGCGTACGCCCCGGAGGGAGTTCGTCAATGACCGACGTGTCGAGGTCAGCATAGGCCGTCATCGCCAGGGTACGTGGAATCGGCGTGGCGGTCATGATTAGCTGGTGTGGGTGGAAACCCTGCTGCTGACCTTTCTCCCACAGTGCCAGACGCTGATGAACGCCGAAGCGGTGCTGTTCGTCGATGATAACCAGCGCCAGCCCGCTGAACTGCACCTGTTCCTGGAAAATCGCGTGCGTGCCGACAATCATCTGCACCTGACCGCTGGCGATGGCTTCCTGTTGCGCCAGACGCGCTTTACCTTTCTGCTTGCCAGCCAGCCAGCCCACTTCAACGCCCAGTGGCGCGAACCAGTTGCGGAAGTTATTTGCATGTTGTTCAGCCAATAGTTCGGTAGGAGCCATTAGCGCAACCTGCTTACCATGTGCGATAGCCCGCAGCGCGGCCAGCGCGGCAACCAGCGTTTTACCGGAGCCGACATCACCCTGCACCAGGCGCATCATCGGCACATCCAGTGCCATATCGCGTTCAATCTCAGCGGTAACGCGGGCCTGTGCGCCAGTAGGTTTGAACGGCAATGCTGCCAGCAGCTTATCTTTTAGCGCGTTGTTAGCACTTAACGGCTGGGCGTGAAAACGCTGTGCCCCGGCGCGTAGTGCCAGCATGCTGAGATTATGCGCCAGTAGTTCTTCGAGAATCAGACGTCGCTGCGCCGGATGTTGTCCGGTTTCCAGATCGCTGAGTTGCAGCGACGGTGGGGGGCGGTGCAACGTGCGCAGTGCTTCGGGTAGGCTCATCATGCCCTGTGACAGCTCTGGCGGCAGCAGTTCGGCAATGGCGCAGGTATCGAGTAGATCCAGTGCCTGATCGGTCAGCTTGCGCAGCGTGGCCTGCTTCACACCTTCGGTGGTTGGATATACTGGTGTGAGTGTTTCCTGCAATTCTGGCGTGCTGAGATCGCCTTGTACGCGGTATTCCGGGTGAATCATCTCTGCGCCGTATTTCCCGCGTTTGGCTTCGCCGTAGGCCAGTACCCTACGCCCGGTAGCAAGGCTGTTTTTCATCGCTGCGCTGAAGTTGAAAAAGCGCATGGTGAGAATCCCCGAGCCATCGCTGATTTGACAGGTCATCATCCGGCGGCCGCCGAAGGTGATATTGCAGTTCAGCACTTCGCCTTCAACGGTGGCATAGACACCCGGCAGCAGTTCGCCAATTGGGTACAGATGGGTACGGTCTTCGTAACGCAAAGGGAGGTGGAGCAGGAGGTCCTGCACGGTGTGCAGGCCAATTTTAGCCAGTTTACTGCTTTGCGCTGCGCCAACGCCGGTCAGAGAGTTGAGTGGGATGGCATCCAGTAAACGGCCTTTCATCGCGTTTATCTCGCAGATTGCATAGTGGCCCACCACGTTGCATCGGCTTCAATTTCGCCCTGCGTGTTTACGTGAGGGTAGGGAAGACCTTTGCGCTTAGCGACATTCGCCAGCACCGGATAACCGCCTTCAAACAGTAAGCGCTGCTGCTCTTCTTGTGGCAGCATGCTGTTTTCTCGTCGGTACATCCCCGCGTTTTGCCGCTGGCGCTGTGCTTCGTACAGAATCAGCGCGGAGGCGACAGAAACGTTCAGTGACTGCACCATGCCAGTCATGGGAATGATGATGTCCTGATCAGCCAGATCCAACGCTTCCTGAGTGATGCCGGTTTTCTCCTGGCCCATCAGGATGCAGGTGGGGCGCGTGTAATCAATCTCGCGAAAATCCACGGCTTTATCTGACAGATGGGTTGCCAGGACCTGCATGCCCCGGCTTTTTAAATGTGTGACCGCATCGCCAATGGTAAGGTGAGTTTTCACCTGCACCCAACTGTTGCTGCCTGCAGCAGAAGAGGCCATGGTGCGCATACGGCTACCCGGCCAGACGGCGTGGACTTCATGCACGCCGACCGCATCTGCAGTACGAATAATCGCAGAAACGTTATGAGGTTTGTGAACCTGCTCCATGCAGACGGTCAGATCGGGCTGACGACGTGCGAGCATCTCGCGGATACGTGCATAGCGCTGTTCATTCATAAGACTAGTTTCGGTTACGGGTGACTTTTATCACGTCCGGCATGACGCGGATTTTGCGCATGATATTCGCCAGGTGCACGCGATCGCGAGCGGTCAGGCGAATAAAGGCGCTATAAACGCGGCCATCTTTCTCTTCCGTATTCAAACTTTGAATATTGGAGGTGGTCGTGTTGATTGCCGCCGTCAGGTTCGCCAGAGCACCCTGGTGGTTAAACATATCCACCTTAATCTCGGTGATGAATTCCTGCTCCGTCTCTTTATCCCATTCCACCGCCATAAACTTCTCTGGCTCTTTCTGGTAGCCACGAATATTACGGCAGGACTCATGGTGGATCACCAGACCTTTACCTGGACTGACGTGGGCAATGATTGGATCGCCTGGAATTGGACGACAGCATTTCGCGAAGGTGATCAGCACGCCGTCTGCGCCTTTGATTGGCAGATGACCATGGCCAGATTGTGCTGGTACGTTCGCTGTTGCTTCGCCCTGCTGGAGGTTTTTCGCTACCACCACGCTCATGGCGTTACCCAGACCGATTTCTGCGAGCAGATCGTCAAGCGTGGCGAGCTTCATACGCTCAAGCTCACGCTGGATGCTCTCTGGGGGGATCTCAGCCAGTTTACGGCTACCGCCCAGGGCATGGTTGAGCAGTCGACGACCCAGACTGACGGAATCATCGCGCTTGAGGTTTTTCAACAGTTGGCGAATCTTGGCGCGCGCTTTCGAACTGACGACGAAGTTTAGCCACGCTGCGTTCGGACGTGCGCCCGGCGCGGTGATAATCTCAACGGTCTGGCCGCTAAAGAGCGGTTGTGAAAGCGGGTAAGGCTGTCTGTCGACGCGCGCGCCGACGCAGGCGTGACCGATATCGGTATGCACAGCGTAGGCGAAGTCGACAGGCGTTGCACCAGCGGGCAGTTCGACAATGCGCCCTTCCGGTGTGAAAACATAAATCTCATCCGGGAAGAGATCAGATTTGACGCTTTCAATAAATTCAAACGAGCTACCGGCGCTCTGCTGCAGTTCCAGCAAGCTTTGCATCCAGCGCTGAGCGCGGATTTGCGCAGTGGTGCTGCTTTCGCCGCCGTGCTCCTTGTAAGCCCAGTGCGCTGCGACACCCATCTCTGCCATCTGGTCCATGTCTTCAGTACGAATCTGTACTTCAACCGGGACGCCATGAGGGCCGATCATTGAGGTGTGCAAAGACTGATATCCGTTCGCTTTCGGAATGGCGATATAGTCTTTCACGCGACCAGGGCGTGGTTTGTACAGGCTGTGCATCTGGCCGAGTACGCGATAGCAGGTATCGGAATCATGAACGATGACGCGAAATGCGTAGATATCCATGATGGAGTGAAAACGCTGCTCTTTGAGCACCATTTTGCAGTAAATAGAGTACAGGTGCTTCTCACGCCCGCTTACGCGACACGGAATACCTGCCTCCTGCAAACGCCCTTCGATTTCCGAGAGGATTTTTTGGATCATCTCTTTGCGGTTGCCGCGAGCGGCTTTAACCACTTCTTTAATCACGCGATAGCGGTTTGGGTACAGCGCTTCAAAACCCAGCTCTTCCAGCTCGGTTTTAATGTGATGAATACCTAAACGGTGTGCCAGCGGACTATAGATTTCGAGGGTTTCACGGGCGATGCGGCGACGTTTGTCCGGGCGTAATGAGCCCAGCGTGCGCATGTTGTGGGTGCGGTCGGCAAGTTTGATGAGAATGACGCGGATATCCTGCACCATCGCCATAATCATCTTGCGAAAGTTTTCAGCTTGCGCCTCTTTCTTATCGCGAAACTTAAGCTTATCAAGTTTCGATACCCCTTCTACCAGCTCTGCAACGCTTTTACCAAAAAGCTGTTCCATGTCCTGATAGGTGGCTGGGGTATCTTCAATCACGTCATGCAGCAGCGCAGCCATCAGCGTTTCGTAGTCGAGTTTCATCTCGGCCAGAATGCAGGCTACCGCTACCGGGTGCGTGATATAGGGTTCACCGCTTGAACGTGTCTGGCCCTCGTGAGCGTCACGTGCAACGAGATACGCCTGCCGAAGACGCTTAATCTGGTCTTCCGGCAGGTAGTTTTGAATCAGTTGATTCAGGCTTTCAAACAGATACAAGGGCGACCCGCTTTGTGATTAACGACGACCTTCAGCAATAGCGGTAACGGCTTGTAATTCAGCGGCTTCCTGCTCTTGCTGTTCCTGGCGCTCACGCACGTCGAGGATCTGGTTGTTGATCAGACCTTCTTCGATTTCGCGCAGCGCGATAACGGTAGTTTTATCGTTTTCTTCTGGTACGAGCGGATCCTTTCCGCCTACCTGCATCTGACGAGCGCGACGCGCGGCGACCAGTACCAGGTCAAAACGGTTACCAATTTTCTCTACAGCGTCCTGAACAGTTACGCGTGCCATACTTAAAATGCTCCACAGGTGAAGAAATGACTGGGCATGATACTGAATGTGGGTTCAGTCTGCCAACAGTTTGCTGATTAAAGCGTCATGACGCTGCTTTTGGCGGCTCATGCGCAGACGTTCGGCGCGAATGATGGTTTTCAAATCGCCAAGGGCGGTGTCGAAATCATCATTCACAATAAGATAATCATATTCGGCGTAATGGCTCATTTCTGCAACAGCTTGCGCCATACGTTTCGCGATCACGTCTTCGCTATCCTGACCGCGGCCACGCAGGCGGCGGTCCAGCTCAATCTTAGACGGTGGCAAAATAAAAATACTGCGCGCATGCGGCATTTTTTCACGAATTTGCTGCGCACCTTGCCAGTCGATATCTAAAAAGACGTCTACGCCGGATGCTAATACTTGCTCAATGGTTTCACGCGAGGTGCCGTAGTAATTACCGAAAACCTCCGCGTGTTCCAGGAACGCGTCTCTGCCAATCATGGTTCTGAATTCATCATGGTTCACAAAGAAATAGTGTTCACCGTGCACTTCCCCCGGGCGCGGTGCGCGCGTGGTGTGCGAAACAGAAACCTGGGTGTCATACAACGGTTGGGTCTTTAATAAAGCCTGAATCAGGCTGGATTTACCCGCGCCACTGGGGGCAGAAACAATATAAAGCGTGCCTTGAGCCATGAGTATCTTAATGTATGTGATTGTCGAAAGAGAGCCTACATACGGGCTTATTATACACGTAGCCGCTATGTGACGTAGCCCTTGTCACACTTTTTGCGCATGTTTATTGCGTTTTGCGTACCAGTTTCCTGTTTTATCGATGATTTGCAGCAATACATGCAAATGTCCGGAAAGCTGTTCGCAGGATGAATTTTTGCCGCTCTGTTTCTATTTCACTTCGCGCTATACCTGCCGGGAAACGTATCGTTCAGCGGAGATAGCATGGGATTATGGAAATGCATAGGGCTGGTTTTACTGGTGTGGCATTTACCTGCGTGGGCGGTATGCCCCGTCTGGTCGCCTGCCAGGGCAAACGAGGAAATTTCACGACTACAGCAGCAGATTACACAGTGGAATGACAGTTACTGGAAACAAGGGGAAAGTGCCGTAGACGACGGCGTTTATGACCAGCTCAATGCGCAACTCATCCAGTGGCAGCGCTGTTTTGGCGATGAAGTCCCACCAGATCTGTCTGTGCCCCCAATAAGTGGCACCGTCTCGCATCCAGTTCCCCATACGGGCGTTCGAAAACTAGCTGATAAGCAAGCGCTACAGCAATGGATGCTCGCTCGCAGCGATCTCTGGGTGCAACCGAAGGTGGATGGCGTGGCGGTGACGTTAGTCTATCGCAATGGCAATCTGGTACGGGCGATTAGCCGTGGTAATGGCCTGAAAGGCGAAGACTGGACGCAAAAGGTTCTGCAGATCCCTTCCGTACCACATTCCACCAAGGGGAAACTCGCTAACAGTACGTTGCAGGGTGAGATATTTTTGCAGCAAGAGGGGCATATTCAGAAGCAGAGAGGGGGAATGAACGCCCGCTCGAAGGTTGCTGGATTAATGATGCGCCAGGGCAATCCGGAAATGTTACGCTCGCTGGCAATTTTTATCTGGGCCTGGCCTGATGGTCCGGCGGTCATGCCTGAAAGACTGGAACAGCTCACGGTTGCCGGGTTTAGTTACACGCAACGTTATACTCAGGCCGTGAAGAATGCGGATGACGTCGAAAAGTCGCGCGCCAGGTGGTGGAGTTCAGCATTACCTTTTGTGACAGATGGTGTCGTGGTGCGAACGGCAAAAGAACCACGGGCGCAGTATTGGCTACCCGGACAGGGTGACTGGCTGGCGGCGTGGAAATATCCTCCCGTGACGAGGGTATCTGAGGTTACTGGTATTCAGTTCTCCGTTGGTAAAAGCGGGAAAATTGCGGTGGTTGCATTGCTGACTCCCGTCATGCTGGATGATAAACGCGTACAGCGCGTCAATATTGGCTCCGTCCGACGCTGGAATGAATGGGATATCGCGCCTGGCGATCAGATTCTGGTGAGCCTGGCCGGACAAGGGATACCCCGTATAGACGAGGTGGTCTGGCGCAGCACTCAGCGTACTAAGCCAATACCCCCCGAGAGGCGCTTCAATTCATTAACCTGTTTTTATGCTACAGCGGAGTGCCAGGAACAGTTTGTTGCCAGACTGGTCTGGCTGGGCGGCAAAGAGGTGCTGGGGCTGGAGGGGATCGGCGAGGCTGGATGGCGAGAGCTCAACCAGGTGTATCGCTTTGAACATATCTTTTCCTGGCTTGGGTTAACTCAGGAACAGTTAGAGTCTGCACTTGGTGTAATCAAAGGGGAGAAGCTGTGGCATCAGTTCAACCTGTCGCGCGATCTCCCGTTCACGCGCTGGGTGATTGCCATGGGAATACCGTTAACACAGGCAACGCTAAATGCCAGCCGGGATGGTTCGTGGCAGCAATTAAAAGAACGCGATGAACAAAGCTGGCGGCAGCT
Organism: Citrobacter sp. Cpo071; assembly: GCF_030332765.1. Taxonomy (NCBI): domain Bacteria; kingdom Pseudomonadati; phylum Pseudomonadota; class Gammaproteobacteria; order Enterobacterales; family Enterobacteriaceae; genus Citrobacter; species Citrobacter sp. Cpo071. The sequence goes on from NZ_JAOWHE010000077.1 coordinate 28,647, forward strand.
CCCTTTCATGGGAGAACGGCGGGCACGGCAGGTTATTCAATGGCTGGAGGATCGAGAGGTCACAGCGCTGAGCAACTGGTTAGCTGCTCAGCGGATCGCGGGCTTTATGCCTTAATGGCCTTCGTGGCGATAGTAAAATACCGGCAGACCTAACTTCAGGCGCAGCGCCAGTAATCGGGCGGTAAAGCCGAAGAGCAGAGTAGAGATAACCACTACATCATGACTGGAGACATAATGCTGTAGCACGATGTACAACACAGCAGCGGCGAATGATACGCCAGCATACAACTCTTTCTGGAACACTAACGGGATGCGTTTGCAGAACATGTCGCGTAATACGCCACCGAAGACGCCGGTCGTGACCGCAGCGACCACGGCGATAATCGGTCCATGACCCATATCCAGTGCCACCTGAGCACCGATAATAGAAAAGACCACCAGGCCCAGCGCATCCAGTACGAGGAATATTTTGCGCAGATAGGGCATGACGGGAGCAATAATGGTGGTGAGTACCGCAGCGGTCGCTACGATAATGACGTATTCAGGGTGCTTTACCCAGCCAAGCGGATAGTGGCCGAGAAGAATATCGCGTACCGATCCGCCGCCAATGGCCGTCGCGGTGGCAATGATGATGACGCCAAATGTATCCATACGACGACGCCCAGCAGCAAGCGCACCGGTCATGGCTTCGGCAGTAATACCAATTAAATATAAAACGTGTAACAGCATGTATTCCCCCTGATTTGCTGGGGGCTAAGGTTAACGATTTGTGCGCCTTGTCACGATTGAGATTTTCTAAGGTGAAGTGATTTTAATAACTACAGCTAATGCTGGTTTGGTGAAAATGCGTGGTGATATGCGCTTTGTGTTATGAGCTTCAATAAAGAATGATGAGAAAATATAATTCGAATTGAACAGGGAAGTACCAAAGCGTCGGGAAAAACACGTAGCCTCGCCATTTATTGGCGGGCTACGTAGAATGGTTGCTTACTCGATGTTCTGAATCTGCTCGCGCATTTGCTCGATCAGTACCTTCAGTTCAATCGCGGAATTCGTCACTTCGGCATTGATAGACTTCGATGCCAGAGTGTTCGACTCACGGTTGAATTCCTGCATCATGAAGTCCAGACGACGGCCAACCGCCTCTTTTTTCTTCAGAATGTTGTAGGTTTCTTTGACGTGGGCTTCCAGGCGATCTAATTCTTCCGCCACATCGATACGTTGCGCCATCAGCACCAACTCTTGCTCAAGGCGGTTATTTTCCAACTGCACCTGGGCGTCTTCCAGTTTGGCTACCAGACGCTCGCGCTGCCATTGCAGGATTTCCGGCATATGAGCACGCACTTTTGTGACTTCAGCACTGACGCCTTCCAGACGCTGCTCGATCAGCGCTTTCAGCGCCTGACCTTCGGTTTCACGCGCAACGATGAAGTCATCCAGCGTACCGTCAAGCGCGGCGAGGATTTCGGCGGCAATGGCGTCCAGATCCTGCTCCTGGGCAGCCATTACGCCTGGCCAGCGCAGGATATCAACCGGGTTGATTTCACCTTCATCGCTCTGCATTTTGACCCAGTTAGCAGCGCTAACGAGCTGTTTAGCGAGTTTTTCATTCAGAATCAGCTCGCCTTGCGCGCTGGCATCAGGCTCAAAACGCAGCGTACATTCGACTTTACCGCGCGTCAGACGCGTGCGAATACGTTCGCGAACAACGGGTTCGAGACTACGGAACTGCTCCGGCAGGCGAAAATAAGTTTCCAGATAACGCTGGTTTACAGAGCGCATTTCCCAGGTGGCGCTACCCCATTCACCCTTGATTTCACGCCGGGCGTAGGCGGTCATGCTGCGGATCATAGACGTTCCTGTTTTTAAAGATGAGATGGGAGGATTATAGCCATCCGCGTCTTGTCAGGATAGGAATAACAGTCGGAAGTCCGTATAATGCGCAGCCACATTCGTTTCAAGCCGGAGATTTTATCATGCGTCCAGCAGGTCGTAGTGCCAATCAGGTGCGTCCCGTCACCCTGACCCGTAATTATACAAAACACGCTGAAGGCTCCGTGCTGGTCGAATTTGGTGATACCAAAGTGCTGTGTACCGCCTCTATTGATGAAGGCGTACCGCGTTTTCTGAAAGGTCAGGGCCAGGGCTGGATCACCGCAGAATATGGCATGCTGCCACGCGCTACGCACACCCGTAACGCCCGTGAAGCGGCAAAAGGTAAGCAGGGCGGTCGTACCATGGAAATCCAGCGTCTGATCGCCCGCGCGCTGCGCGCAGCTGTTGATCTGAAAACGCTCGGCGAATTCACAATTACGCTGGACTGCGATGTTATTCAGGCCGATGGCGGTACGCGCACCGCATCAATTACCGGCGCATGCGTTGCGTTGGCTGATGCGCTGAACAAGCTGGTGGCGAGCGGTAAGCTGAAAACTAACCCGATGAAAGGGATGGTCGCCGCGGTTTCCGTGGGCATTGTGAACGGTGAAGCACTCTGTGACCTTGAGTACGTTGAAGACTCTGCCGCTGAAACCGACATGAACGTAGTGATGACTGAGGACGGTCGCATTATAGAGGTTCAGGGCACGGCGGAAGGCGAACCGTTCAGCCATGAAGAACTTCTCACCCTACTGGCATTGGCCCGAGGGGGAATCGAATCCATTGTAGCGACGCAGAAGGCGGCGTTAGAAAATTGATTTTAAAGGCGACTGATGAGTCGCCTTTTTTTTGTCTGTAATAAAGTGAGATGAGGAGCGAATCCATGAAACCGTATCAGCGCCAGTTTATTGAGTTTGCGCTTAGCAAGCAGGTACTAAAGTTTGGCGAATTTACGCTGAAATCCGGGCGCAAAAGCCCCTATTTCTTCAACGCCGGGCTGTTTAATACCGGGCGCGACCTGGCACTGTTAGGCCGTTTTTATGCCGAAGCGCTGGTGGATTCCGGTATTGAGTTCGATTTGCTGTTTGGCCCTGCCTACAAAGGTATTCCGATTGCGACCACAACGGCCGTTGCGCTGGCGGAACACCACGATAAAGATTTGCCGTACTGCTTTAACCGTAAAGAGGCGAAGACCCACGGTGAAGGCGGCAATCTGGTCGGTAGCGCACTAGAGGGACGTGTGATGCTGGTGGATGATGTTATCACCGCAGGTACGGCGATTCGTGAGTCGATGGAAATTATCCAGGCGAATGGCGCCACTCTGGCGGGGGTACTGATTTCTCTCGATCGTCAGGAACGTGGTCGCGGCGAGATTTCCGCGATTCAGGAAGTGGAACGCGATTATGGCTGCAAGGTGATTTCTATCATTACCCTGAAAGATCTGATTGCGTATCTGGAAGAGAAACCAGAGATGGCGGAGCATCTGGTGGCAGTACGGGCCTATCGCGAAGCGTACGGCGTTTAAGAACTGCCGGATGGCGCTGCGCTTGTCCGGCCTACGTAACCCCGTAGGCCGGACAAGACGAAATCGCTACTGCAATTGAGCGGCAACCAACGGCCAGCGGGTGTCAAAATCATCCGTTGGGCGGTATTTAAATTCGCTACGCACAAACCGGGATAGCATACCTTCGCAGAAAGCCAGTAACTGGCTGGCCAGCAGCGTTTCATCCACGGTGTAGCCTTCACCTTCACGCATTCTTTTTTCTCGCAGAACCTGGCGCAACTGCGCTTCAATGCGCTCAAAAAGTTGGTTAATGCGACCTTGCAGACGGTCTTGCTCGAACATCAACGCGTGTCCGGTCAGAATTCGTGTCAGGCCTGGATTACGCTCACCAAACCCTAAAATCAGCAGAACGATCAGACGCAGACGCGCGTTGGTGTCTTTTTCATCTTTCAAAATCAGATTGATACGCGTAATCAGACTATCTTCGATAAACTCAATCAGGCTATCGAACATACGGGTCTTGCTGGGGAAATGGCGATACAATGCCGCTTCGGATACGCCAACTGAGGCTGCCAGCTTTGCTGTGGTGATGCGTTGGCTACCATCGCTGGACTCAAGCATCAGTGCCAGAGACTGAAGTATTTCTTCGCGACGATTCCTTTTCGCAGTTTGCTTTTCTACCATGTTACAAAATACCCCTGAAAATAAGCTCTTGCCAGGCAGGCATCCACACAGCGACCGCAAACTGTTGTTTGCGGTGTGTTATTGCGTTATTACGCTATGGGATGCTTTTCTGCGGGTTACTTGCGCCCGGAATGGCCGAAGCCACCTTCGCCACGATCGGTGGCTTCAAACTCTTCCACCAGATTAAATTCAGCCTGCACGACCGGTACAAATACCATCTGCGCGATACGTTCGCCCGGCTCAATAGTGAAGCTGTCCTGACCACGGTTCCAGACGGACACCATCAGTTGGCCCTGGTAGTCGGAATCAATCAAACCAACCAGATTGCCCAGCACGATACCGTGCTTATGGCCCAGCCCGGAGCGCGGGAGCATTACCGCTGCCAGAGAAGGATCGGCAATGTGGATAGCTAACCCGGTTGGCACCAGCGTTGTTGCGCCCGGCGCCAGCTCTACGGCGTCATCAAGACAAGCACGCAGGTCAAGTCCGGCAGAACCAGAAGTGGCGTACGTCGGGAGCGGAAATTGTTGCCCTACGCGCGGGTCCAGAATCTTAACGTCGATTTTTTTCATCATAACGGGTCACGATCTCGTCGAGTAATAATTGGCCCAGGAGTTCTTTACGCTCAAGCGGTAAGACTTTGTCTCCATCCTGCCAAAAAAGGTGTAATGCGTTGCTATCGCTGTTAAACCCTTGAGTTGACAGCGAAACGTCGTTCGCACAGATCACATCAAGGTTTTTGCGGATGCGTTTTTGCCGGGCATATTCTTCCACATTATTTGTTTCGGCGGCAAACCCAACGACAAAAGGACGGTTAACATCCAGTGCGGCAACACCGGCGATAATGTCCGGATTTTTGACCATTTTTACTGTTAATTCATCGCCCTGCGTCGCTTGTTTTTTTATTTTTTCGTGGGCGACAGTTTCAGCGCGATAATCAGCGACTGCAGCGCAGCCGATAAAAATATGCTGTTGTTGCACCGTAGACTGCACAGCGGCTTCCATTTCCAGCGCGGTCATCACATCAACCCGTTGAACAAATGGTGGTGTGGATAACGAAACCGGACCCGATACCAGTGTGACGTTTGCCCCGCGCTTTGCGGCAGCGGCCGCGATCGCAAACCCCATCTTCCCGGAACTGTGGTTGGAAATATAACGCACGGGATCAAGCGGTTCACGCGTCGGACCCGCCGTAATCATGATGTTGAGATGTTGCAGATCGTTGACAGGTGAAAAATGTTCTGCCGCCATATCCACAATCGTTAACGGATCCAGCATACGTCCAGGGCCGATATCACCACATGCCTGACTACCGCTGTCAGGACCCCAAATGAGCAAACCGCGTGAGGCAAGAATACCCAGATTGTGCTGGGTCGCGGCAGCGCGGTACATCTGCTGGTTCATGGCTGGCAGTACAGCAACAGGAGCAGGCGTTGCCAGACAAATCGTTGACACCAGGTCGTTGGCCATACCTGCGGCGACACGAGCAATCAGGTCTGCTGTAGCGGGCGCCAGGATGACCAAATCGGCCCATTTCCCCAGCTCAATGTGGCCCATCGCGGCTTCGGCTGCGGGGTCAAGCAGGCTGTCGGAAACGGGATAACCTGAAACCGCCTGTAAACTCAGGGGAGTAATAAATGCTTTTGCCGCTTCGGTCATCGCCACGCGGACGTCAGCGCCGCGTTCCCGTAAACGACGCACCAACTCAGGGGTCTTGTACGCAGCAATACCGCCACTGACGCCAAGTACGATTTTTTTACCGGCCAGGCTCATCATGATCTTTCCTGTTGGATTTCACCAGAAGGCGGATATTTTATCACAATCCGCAATTTGTCGTGCTTTTGACCGTGCTCCACTTTGCGAGGCGCTACGAAGAAGTGAAAACAGTACGTCGATTCACCGTCGGTGTTATGCCACTATGCGGACGCGAGAGGAGGGAGAAGCATGGAAAATACAGGAAGTATGATGCCCCGGGAAAAGCTATTGGCGCAGGGGGCCAGTTCTCTGACCGATGTTGAGCTTTTGGCTCTTTTTTTACGTACCGGCATGCAGGGTAAAGATGTGCTTACGCTGGCGAAAGAGATGCTTCAGCATTTTGAGTCGCTGTATGGCCTGTTGTCTGCTGATTACATGGATTTTAGCTATGTTCAGGGAATCGGTATCGCGAAGTACGCACAGTTGAAGGGGATTGCGGAGCTGGCAAGACGCTACTACAACGTGCGAGTGATAGAGGAGCGTGCTCTACTTAGTCCGGAAATGGCGCGTGAATTTCTGCAAAGTCAGCTTTCGCAAGAGGAACGCGAGATCTTTCTGGTGATCTTTATGGATTCTCAACATCGCGTGATTAAACACAGCAAACTTTTTTCCGGTACGCTTAGCCATGTCGAGGTGCATCCGAGAGAAATTGTCCGTGAAGCGATAAAAATGAATGCTTCTGCGGTGATCCTTGCGCATAATCACCCTTCGGGGTGTGCAGAGCCGAGTAAAGCAGATAAACTCATCACCGAGCGTGTTGTGAAATGCTGTCAGTTCATGGATATCCGGGTGCTTGATCATCTGGTCATTGGGCGCGGAGAGTACGTTTCTTTTGCGGAACGCGGTTGGATTTAACGCACTTTACGCGATCCATCGGGATCTTTGTCTGTTCGGGACTTGAGCACATCGCTGACTCAGCGTATACTACGCCACCTTTGAGAATCTCGGGTTTGGCATTTGGGCCTGGCAATCGAGAGTTCGCAAATACGCAAAATCATTCTTGTTGCGTCCAATGACGAGGCAACATTGAAAGATTAAGTGTATTGAACTGCGATAACCGGGCTGAGAAGCCTGACGAGGCGCCAATACCCCATACGAAGCTCGAGCTAATTTGATTTTTGGAGAATAGACATGTCCCGAGTCTGCCAAGTTACTGGCAAGCGTCCGGTGACCGGTAACAACCGTTCCCACGCACTGAACGCGACTAAACGCCGTTTCCTGCCTAACCTGCACTCTCACCGTTTTTGGGTTGAGAGCGAGAAGCGTTTTGTCACCCTGCGTGTATCTGCTAAAGGTATGCGTGTTATTGATAAGAAAGGCATCGAAACAGTTCTGTCTGAACTGCGTGCCCGTGGCGAAAAGTACTAAGTACTAAGAGGAAATAAATCATGGCTAAAGGTATTCGTGAGAAAATCAAGCTGGTTTCTTCTGCTGGTACTGGTCACTTCTATACCACTACGAAGAACAAACGTACTAAGCCGGAAAAACTGGAACTGAAAAAGTTCGATCCAGTTGTTCGTCAGCACGTTTTATACAAAGAAGCGAAAATCAAATAATTTTCGTTTTGATGTAAAGAAAAACCCTGCCTCGGCGGGGTTTTTTGTTTTCTGGCCGTCCCCATATTAATGAGACCTGACATACCGCCGGAGATACTATGCCTGAATTACCTGAAGTCGAAACCAGCCGCCGTGGTATTGAGCCGCATCTGGTGGGGGCAACGATTATGCACGCGACGGTGCGTAACGGTCGTTTGCGTTGGCCAGTATCTGAGGAAATCTATCGTCTGAGTGATCAACCTGTCCTCAGCGTACAGCGGCGCGCGAAATACCTGCTGCTAGAACTGGCGGATGGCTGGATAATCATTCATCTGGGGATGTCGGGTAGCTTGCGTATCCTTCCTGAAGAGCTTCCGGCAGACAAGCACGACCACGTTGACTTAGTGATGAGCAACGGCAAAGTTCTGCGTTATACCGATCCCCGTCGCTTTGGCGCCTGGCTGTGGACTAAAGAACTGGATGGACATAATGTCCTCGCTCATCTTGGCCCTGAGCCGCTGAGCGACGATTTCAACGCCAATTATCTACAGCAGAAATGTACGAAGAAGAAAACGGCGATTAAACCCTGGCTGATGGATAACAAGCTGGTGGTGGGTGTGGGTAATATCTACGCCAGCGAGTCGCTATTTGCGGCTGGGATTCATCCTGACCGTCTTGCGTCATCATTGTTGAAAGATGAGTGTGAATTGCTGGTACGCGTTATCAAGGCGGTGTTGCTGCGCTCTATCGAGCAGGGCGGGACGACGCTGAAGGACTTTCTGCAAAGTGATGGTAAGCCTGGCTATTTTGCCCAGGAGCTGCAGGTCTATGGGAGAGAAGGTGAACCTTGCCGCGCATGTGGCGCACCGATTGTTGCGACAAAACACGCCCAGCGTACAACGTTCTATTGTCGTCGCTGTCAGAAATAGTTTCATTGCTGGCCGGATGCTGCATCCGGCCTGGTGCATTACTTCAGTTTACTCATTAATGCCTGATGGACGTTTTCCGGCAAAAAGTGCGTCACGTCACCCTGGTGGCGGGCAACTTCTTTCACCAGTGACGATGAGATAAATGACCACTCTTTAGATGGCATCAGAAAAACGCTTTCCAGCTGTGGCATGAGGTGGCGGTTCATATGGGCCAGCTGCATTTCATACTCAAAATCGGCTACCGCGCGCAGGCCACGGATCAGAATGTTCGCCTGATTATCACGGGCAAAGTTTGCCATCAGATCGCTGAATCCCAGCACTTCCACATTGCCAAGATGCGCCGTTGCCTGTTGTGCCAGCTCAACACGCTCTTCCAGAGTAAACATCGGCTTTTTACTGGGACTTGCGGCTATTGCCAGAATTACGTGATCAAACATGCTTGTCGCACGCGTCACGATATCGAGGTGGCCGTTAGTAATAGGATCAAAGGTTCCTGGATAAATCGCCCGTTTTTGCATGACTTGCCTCAATGCGTTTTGGGTGGCAGGTAAGGTTCCAGCAGTTGCAGAAGACGCTGTAGCGCGCCCTGATTTTGATACAGAACTTCAACTGCGTGACGGCCATAAAAATTACGATAATCTGCATCGGTCAGTAAGGAAGAGACCTCTTTCACCAGCGTAGTTGCGTCGGTGACGGTGATCAATCCGCTTGCCTGTTCGAGACGGGCGCAAATATCTTTAAAATTAAACGTATGTGGTCCCATCAACACCGGAATGGCATGCGCTGCTGCTTCCAGCGGGTTGTGTCCACCACGTTCAACCAGTGAACCGCCGACAAAAGCAAGGTCGGCAATGCCATACAGCAACATCAGCTCACCCATGGTATCGCCGATCACAACCTGAGTACCTGATGACGGAACTTCACCCGAAGAACGAGTGGTATAGCTTAGTCCAGCCTGGCGTACGAGGTTAATGGCATCCGGGAACCGTTCTGGATGTCTGGGAACCAGAATCAATAAAAGATTCGGGAACTGATTTAATAACGCCTGATGAGCGGCAATGATGATGCTTTCTTCACCGTCGTGGGTGCTGGTTGCAATCCATACCGGGCGGTGAGGCGCCCATTGACGACGTAATGTCACCGCTTTTGCGGCCAGTTGCGGTGTGACGGATATATCAAACTTCAGGCTGCCAGTAACGGTGACTTGATTGCTTCTGGCGCCAAGCGTAATAAAACGTGCGCCATCTTCTTCGTTTTGTGCGGCAATCAACGTAATTCGACGCAGTAGTCTGCCAACAAATTTACCTAATTTCGCATAACCAGCGGCTGAACGAGCAGAAAGACGTGCGTTGGCAATGACCAGAGGAATGTGGCGCTTATGGAGTGCCGCGATCAGATTTGGCCACAGCTCGGTTTCCATAATTAACACCAGTTTGGGGTCAACTTTATTCAGAAAACGGTTCAGGGCATCCGGTAAATCGTATGGCAAATAAATGTGCTGAACGTCAGTACCAAAAGCAGATTGTACGCGCTCGGAACCGGTTGGCGTCATGGTGGTTACCGTGATCGGCAAGTCGGGATAACGATGTCGCAGAGCGCGAACTAATGGGATTGCAGCCAGCGTTTCGCCCACAGAAACCGAATGAAGCATGATGCCGCCAGGTTTTAGCGGGCGGCGATAAAAGCCGTAGCGTTCGCCCCAGCGTTTACGGTAGGCCGGAGCCTTACGTCCGCGCACCCAAAGCCGTATCCAGATCAAAGGCTGAATAAGATAGAGCAATGTGGTGTAAAGCAACTCAAGCATGGGCGTTAGCTGGCTAATGGATGTGCTGTGGATTCTATGTATTTACCCGGTGCTTTGCTATTACTTTTGCCATTCAGGGACCAATTAGACGCTAAAGTGGTCAATCTGACGTGTGATAGACCATTAAGTTACATTCTGGTGTAACTCTTTGAAATTAAAGTCAGGGGCTAGAGAAGGTAACAAAATTGGTTTTAAAGTTGGCATCAATCTGCGCTAATGAATTGATTGGAAAGACGAAAAGAAAAATGTGCTTAACTTTTATTCGTATCGGATTGCCACTAAAGAAGTGGTACACTAGCGCGCAAAATTTTAGTGCGATATCAGTAATCAGGCAACTGTTGAGCTTGGGGCGGTAGCGTGCTTTTTTTTGCTTAACGGTATCGGACACTCTCAACAAAAGAGCCGCTTGTGGAAAAGTTATTCAGAAATATCCTAGTCATTAAAATGCGTTTTCATGGCGATATGCTGCTGACAACCCCCGTCATAAGTACATTAAAACGTAACTATCCTGATGCCAAAATCGATGTGCTCCTTTACGAAGACACAAAGCCGATTTTATCTGAAAATCCGGAAATTAATGCGCTATATGGAATCAGTAAGAAAAACGCCACGACAAAAAAGAAAATCGCTAATTTCATTTCATTAATAAAAAAGTTACGCCAAAACCAATATGATTTAGTAATCAACTTGACCGATCAGTGGCTGGTTGCACTATTGGTCCGCTTTTTGTCCGCGGATACAAAACTTTCCCCTGATTTCCCGCACCGTCAGAAGCCTTTCTGGCAGAAGAGCTTTACGCATCTTGTGCCGATTACTGGCGACCATATCGTCGAGCGTAACCTGTCGATTCTGAATCCACTTGGGCTTAAAACACTCAATCACGAACTGTCCATGCACTACGCTCCTTCCCATTGGAAAAATATCCATGAACAGCTAAAACAGCTCAACGTGGGTGAGCGCTATGTGGTTATTCAGCCAACCGCACGTCAGATCTTTAAATGTTGGGATAACGAGAAATTTTGCGAGGTTATTGATGCCTTACAGGAACAAGGTTATCCGGTTGTGCTGACTTCTGGACCAGGGAAGGAAGACCAGGAATGTATCCATGATATTGCTGAGGGATGCAAATTATCTCCCGTCACCGCGCTTGCGGGTAAAACGACGTTTCCTGAATTGGCTGCTCTCATTGATCATGCTGCGTTGTTTATCGGTGTTGACTCCGCGCCTATGCATATTTCCGCAGCGGTGAAGACCCCTATCATTTGTTTGTTTGGCGCGACGGATCATATCGCGTGGCGGCCATGGGCGGAAAATGTCACGCTGCTATGGGCTGGAAACTATCAGCCAGTACCGCCAAGAGAGCAGCTGGACCGCAGTTATAAATATCCGTCAGTGATCCCTGCGGAAGATGTTATTAACGCCGCCTGGCAAGTGCTCAATGGCGACGCGCCAGAAATTGAGGTGAATGCACAATGATTGTTGCCCTCTGTCTGTACAAATATTTTCCCTATGGTGGGCTACAGCGTGACTTTATGCGTATCGCTAAAACGATCGCGGCGCGCGGGCATCATGTCCGAGTCTATACACGAGCCTGGCAAGGGGAGCGCCCGGCGGAATTTGAGTGCGTTGATGTCCCGGTTACCGCACATTCCAACCATGGACGAGATAAACAGTATCAGACGTGGGTTCAGCAGCATTTATCTCAGTACCCGGCAGACCGTGTCCTGGGTTTTAATAAAATGCCGGGGCTGGATTATTACTACGCAGCGGATGTGTGTTATGCGGCGAAGGTAGCGAAAGAAAAGGGGGTCTTGTATCGCTTAACGGCGCGATACCGTCACTACTCAGCCTTTGAGCAAGCTGTGTTTAAACCAGGGATGAAGACAAAGTTGCTGATGCTGACTACAAAACAAATCCTTGATTTTAAAATGTATTACCATACGGAAGACGAGCGCTTTCAGCTTCTTCCGCCCGGCATCTATCCCGATAGAAAATACAGTAGCCAGGCCCCCGGTAACCGTGAACGCTACCGTGAAGCCAACGGCATCACTCCGGATCACTTCTTATTGTTGCAGGTTGGTTCTGATTTTTCACGAAAAGGAGTCGGCCGCTCAATTGCCGCTGTCGCCGCACTGCCTGAGGCTCTCCGTCGTCAAACCCAGCTCTTTGTTGTTGGTCAGGATAAACCTCGCGCATTCGCTGCGCAGGCAGAAAGAATGGGTGTGAAAGAGAACGTCCATTTCTTTGCTGGGCGTGATGATGTTGCACATCTGATGGCGGCTGCGGACGTGTTATTACATCCGGCGAAGCAGGAAGCTGCGGGAATTGTACTGGTTGAAGCTATCGCGGCGGGTTTGCCTGTGCTCGTGACGGAGGTCTGCGGGTACGCACCTCACGTAGCGGCGGCAGGATGCGGTGTTGTATTGAGTGAACCTTTTGAGCAACATGCGCTTGATGACGAATTGCATAAGGCCCTGGCGGATAGTTCTCTTCGTGAAAAGTGGGCGAAAAATGCGCGGTATTATGCGGATACGCAGGATCTTTATAGTTTGCCAGAACATGTAGCGGATATTATTACAGGTGAATTGCATGGTTGAGTTAAATGAACCCTTTGCCACATTGTGGAAGGGAAAAGACCCATTCATCGAGGTTAGAAAGCTTCAGGGTGAGGTCTTTCGGGAACTAGAAACCCGTCGCACACTTCGTTTTAGCGTTGCTAATAAGAGCTATTTTTTGAAGTGGCACCGAGGTACCACTTATAAAGAAGTCATTAAAAATCTACTGTCACTTCGTATGCCGGTACTGGGTGCCGACCGTGAGTGGAATGCCATACACCGTTTAGCCTCCTTAGGCGTTGATACGATGCATGGCGTTGCATTTGGCGAAACGGGTTGGAATCCGGTAAAGAAAACCTCTTTTATCATTACCGAAGATTTAACGCCAACTATTAGCCTGGAAGATTATTGTGCGAATTGGTGTGTTGAACCCCCGCATCCGCACGTAAAAAGAATGCTGATTCAACGTGTAGCCGATATGGTTCGCGCGATGCATCTTGGTGGTGTTAACCATCGTGATTGTTATATTTGCCATTTCTTACTTCATCTTCCATTTGATGATAAAAATGAAGATAGTCTAAAAATTTCGGTGATCGATCTGCATCGGGCACAAATTAGAAATAAAGTGCCTTTACGTTGGCGTAATAAGGATCTTATCGGGCTTTATTTTTCGTCCGACAATATTGGATTGACGGACAGAGATTATTATAGATTTTTAAAAATATACTTCAATCGTAGCCTGAAAGATATTATTAAGAATGAGGGTGTGTTCATTGAACAGGTTGAAAGAAAAGCCAGATCTATTCGCGAAAGAACAATTCGCAAATCATTGTAATTTTAACTGCAAAAATATGTTGTAAATGGAATTTGTATTTCATGGAATGAACTCATACTATGTCTCTTCTTGCATTTTTTATTTATAAATATGTGTCAGGTTTTGTTTCAATAGGGTTTATATGAATTCAAATACACAAACGCAAGCCTCATGTAAAGGTATTGCAGTTTATTTGTTGTTAATTTCATTTTGTGTTCTATGTTTTATCTGGCCTATCCAGAACTCAATTTTACCAACTAATAGAAATCTCTTTATATACTTAAGTACGGCATTAGTGCTATACTTTTACGTCCGTAAAAAGTATGTATCTATTGAGCTTAGTCGACTGGCAAAATATGCTGTCGCTTTAATTCTTATTTTTCTCGTGTTTACACTGGTCAATGGGTTATTTGTTGCAATTGATGTGGGGAAAATGTTGCGCGGTTGGCAGGGACAATACCTGCGTGCGGGGCTATTATTCTTTGTTGGACTCTTTTTATATCCAATCTGTAAGTATCATTTTAAATATATAACTGCCAATAAGGTATTGTCTTTAGTTGTTCTGTGTTCGCTAGGGGTGATATTTATTCACCTGCTGCAGAATATCTATTTTTATATCAAGACGGGAACGATACTCTGGGGTGAGACGTGGATTGTGCCAACTCGCACCGAGATGAGCTTTCAGATAAACATGGTTACGGGAATTTTACTGGCAGAACTTGCCTGTCGACTGTTCCTTGGCCGTAAGTATCTTATTTTCAGCAACAAATTGATGGCTGCCTTTATTTTGCTGTGCTTCATCTGTTCAGCATTAGCGAAGACCCGCTGGGGCACTATTGGTCTGATTGGTAGTACGATTTCTATCTGCGTATTTATTGCCTTAAAAGCGATTAGCCGAAAGAACTTGCCGAAGCTCTGTCTGGCTGCACTGGTCGTTACGATAGTAGTAGGCATTATAGGCTACACTTCCTGGCATCAGGACTCCCGCTGGAAAAGCCTAAGCATGGATATGGTTGCTGGTTGGGATCTGGGTATGCACAGTCGTTGCTATAACGGTTTTGATGGCCCGTTGATGCAGGACAGCACTGGACGCATCATGGATGACTCGAATAGCTGCCGGGCATCGTTCTTCCGTCAGGGGAGCGAACTGATCGCTGAATATCCTTTTGGTGCGGGTCCGCGAAAAGATGCATTCTTAGTGCTTATGCAGGAAAAATATCACGACCCTATTATTCAGCAATCTAACAGCCATTACGGGTTGATTGATGTCGCGCTTCAGAACGGTGTCCTTGGGCTTATCAACTGGCTGGCATTCGTCATGTTGATGATCCTTATTGGCTGGCGTGCATTCTCTCGTGATTTAATAATTCCGGGTCTGTACTTGTCTCTTTTAACGGTGAGCTTCTTGTTCCGTAGTGGTGTAGATAACATGATGCGCGATCACTACCTTGAGCAAAACCTTGCGTTATCAGGTTTAATGCTGGGTCTGATCTTTACGAGTAATAAAATATCACGGGCTAAAAAATGAAAGTTTTAATTATTCGTAGAGATAATATTGGCGACTTGATACTGACAACGCCGCTGATCTCGACTATTGCAAAAGACATGAATTGTAAAGTTGATTTGTTGGTTAACACCTACAATCAATCGATTATCGAAAATAATCCTCATGTAGGTAAAGTTTTCTTATACAGCAAGCTGCACCACCGTTCTAAAGGTACATCTAGCCTTAAGGTATTGTTTCAGCGCCTGAAGACGATTATCGATCTGCGTCGTGCTAAATATGATGTCGCGATTATTGCCAAAGAGCATTGGGATAAACGACCTTTACAGTGGGCAAAATTAGCGGGTGCTAAAAGAATTATCGCTATTGGTAATGACTGCCCGGACATTGTCACCGATGCCATTCCTGAAACTCAGGAGCAGCTTCATCTGGTCAATTTATTGAATAGATTAACGGGACCGCTAGGCTGTACTTCTAAACCAGGTCCGCTGGAGCTGTATGTCACACCCCAAGAACTGGCTGATATAAAAGCAAAGATAGAATTTCCACAGGATAATTTACCTGTTTATGGGTTGCAGATAAGTTCCCGAAGAGAAGAACAACAATGGCAAAAAGAAAAGTTTGTTGAGCTTTCGCATAGACTTGCAGCCATACAGGCGTGCCATATTATGTTATTCTGGTCTCCAGGAAAATCAGATAATAAATTACATCCCGGTGATGATGATAAGGCTGATTTTATCAGCGCGCAATGTGCCGATCTGCCGATTATTCCAGTAAGAACGAATAGCGTTCGTGAGCTGATGGCCGGTATGTCACTATGCGATCAGATTGTGACCAGTGACGGCGGTGCCTTGCATATTGCTGCTGGGGTGCGCAAACCAGTGGTGGCGCTGTTCGGCAACAAGGCTGCATGGCTATGGACGCCATGGGGTGTGCCGTACGAAATGCTGCAAGGAAAAGATTATGATGCTCGCAATATTAGCGTCGATGATGTATTTACGCGGTTTGTAAGTCTGCAGGAGCAAGTGCGTAAAAATACCGCAATGGATGAAGCATAAGTTTACTTATTGCTATAGATAAGTTGATATATTGATCCCTATCTGGCGATAGATTAAATAGGTTTTATTTAATGATTAGAGCATTGAGAAAAAAAATTCAGCTATTACTGGTTAATCTTTTTTTAATGATATACACCCGTAAGAAAGATTTTTCTTTTAGTCAGCAAGAATTTGAAAATCAGGATAAAAATCAGCTGAAGAATATCCTGATTTATTCTTCAACGGCGCTGGGTGATTTCATGATGAACTCTCCAGCAATTCATGCGCTCCGCCAGACATATCCTTCTGCGACAATCACCCTGATTTGCCACAAAAAGATGTATGACTTCCTCAAAGGGGGGAGTGACTGGGACGATCTTATCTCATGGGATAATAAGCTCACCACCCTCCCGGCATTGGTTAAAGAGATCAAGAAACGTGGAACGCCAGACCTGACGGTAATTCTTCACTCACATACACCTTACGATTTCCTTAGCGCCATTATTGCTGGCACAAAGTATGTCTTTGTGGATAACGATAAGCAGGACATCCCACTCGTAAGTAAATGGGCAACCAACAGAATCAGTAAATTCGTTGGGCATACTATTCAGCGAAAGCTGGAGCTTATCATGCCGTTGCTGAATGAAAAGCCAGACAACAGTATGCACCTGCCGTTTCCTGTCGAACGTACGATGAGCGAGGAAGATTCAAAGCTGCGCTGGATTGGTTTTCAAATGGGAGCATCATCCTTTAAGAAATGCTGGCCTGTTGAGCGATTTGTCACTTTCGCAAACCAACTTTTTGCCCATGATGATGTGCGTGTCGTCCTGATTGGCGCGCCGAATGAAGTGCCTCTGCAGGACGAATTTTTGCAAAAGCTGGATAGCCGCTTTCATGACCGCGTAAAGCCACTTATCGGTAAAACGACGCTTAAAGGGTTGATTCAGGAAGTGAAGAATATGGACCTGCTGGTAACATCTGATACAGGACCTATGCACCTTGCCGTGGCAATGCGGGTACCGACGGTGAGTATGTATGTGATCACCTCACCCTATCTTTATGGCCCCTATCAGGACCCTCAATTGCACAAGGTGGTTTACAAAGCCTATACGACGCTGGATGAAATTAAGTATCGTTCAGCGCTAGAGAAGGTGAGTTGCGAAGAGATCATGGCGCATGTAAAACCATTCCTGCAGTAAGCTTACCGATGCTCTGCATGTTCTGATAAGCGTGCAGAGCACCCGTCCCGAGTCGGGGGATTATACGTCGGACGGTAGGTGTGTTAGTACTTGCTGAGCGGTGAGTAACGACAGTTTTCCTTCCGGAGCAATGCACGTTAACTGATTCTTACCGTAGCCACCAATGAGCCCTGGGTCGGTGGGACCATACAGCGTAACGTTTGGGCGATTGAGCGCGGCGGTCAGATGACTAAGGCCTGTATCAACCGAAACTACAAATTTAGCACCGGCGAGGATACGCGCAATTTCCTCAAGACTCATCCTTGGCAATACATCGACATTATCAAATCCTTCCGCAATTCTTCTTGCTCTTTCCTCTTCATGCGCTGCTCCCCAGGGAAGTTTAATGCGAATCCCTGTCTTCGGTATCAGCGTAATAAGGTCCCGCCAGTGCGCTTCTGTCCAATGCTTATCATCTCGCGTGGTCGCATGTAAAAATACAGCGTAGGGCTGCGAATTAGACGTTTGCTGTTTTACAAAATGCTGCGCAATCGCGTAATCACCCTGCAACTGCGGTTTAGCATACCCCAGGCTTTTGGCGAACAATTCACGGGTACGTTCCACCGCGTGCTGCTGTTTGGCTATGTGATGTTTGCGATTATAAAACAGACTTGCCAGCGGTTCGCGGGCTGTGCTCCAGTCCATACCATGCTTGATGCCACGTGCCAGACGTGTCACCAACGCGGCGCTTTTAACTAAACCCTGAGCATCGATTATTGCGTCATAATGCTGTAAACGCACCGCATCGTGAAACGCTTTACGCTCGGCTTTAATCGGCGCTGAAAACCAGGCTTTACGCCAGCGACGGATCGCCACTGGAATAACCCGGTCAACGGCTGAATGCCAGGAGGGGATTTGAGCGAACCCTTCTTCCACCACCCAATCAAATTGAATACCCGGAATAGCCTGCTGCGCATCGGTTAATGCGGGCAACGTATGCAGTACATCGCCCATAGACGACGTTTTAACGATCAGAACCCGCATCCGTCAGGCTTCCTCTTGTAACAACAGGTCGTTGAGTTCTTCCAGTACGCGCTGGGGTGTGATGTCCATCAGACTCTGGTGATAGCCTTCTGCCGCATCGCCCTTACGCACTTTGTGATACCCCGTAATCAGGCGAATGACACGTGCCTTGTGGGAAAGCGGGGGCGTAAAATCCGGGCTGCTTGGACCATACAATGCGACCAGTGGACGGTTCAGTGCTGCGGCCACGTGCATTAATCCAGAATCGTTGGTGACGACCGCTTTGCAGGCGGCGAGCAGAATGACGGCCTGTTCCAGCTGTGTTTCGCCCGCCAGATTACGGCACCAGGCTTGCTGTTCAGTGCTCAGCGTTGCCAGGATCTCATTGCCAGCTTCATGGTCTTTTGCTGAGCCAAACAGCACAATCTGATGGCCTTCATCGATCAACTGCTTCGCCAACTCTGCGTAGTGGTAATGTGGCCAGCGTTTTGCTGGACCAAATTCCGCACCTGGGCAAAAACCGATGATGGGGCGTTCGGCTGAAAGGGAAAACTGACTACAGGTCAGTGATTTCTCGCCTTCGCTGACCTGCAACTGTGGCCATAGCAGAGGCTGCGGCAAATCTTTGGCCGTCAGCATCACGCCTTTATCATAAGCCAGAGCCACATAGCGCTCGACCATCAGTGGCCATGCGTCTTTATCCAGTACGCGCGCATCGTTCAGCAGACCGTAGCGCATCTCGCCACGCCAACCGGTACGATGGGGAATACCCGCAAAGAACGGCACCAGAGCGGATTTAAACGAGTTAGGCAGCACATAAGCGCGGTCATAGCGCTTCTCACGCAGACTGTGGCCGAGTTTACGGCGCTCGCCGATCTCCAGCGCGCCGTGCCCCAACGGCATGGCGATAGCTTCGTTGACTTCTGGCATGCGCGACAATAACGGACGGCACCAGGCAGGTGCCATCACGTCGATTATCGCCTGGGGATAGCGCGCCTTGAGCGTGCGATAGAGACTTTGCGACATCATCATGTCGCCCACCCAAGACGGGCCAACCACCAAAATTTTCATACTTACGCGTCGCGGTTCAGCCAGGCCATATATTCCGTGACGCCTTCGGCGACGGTTTTAAACGGCTTGTCATAGCCCGCTGCGCGCAGGTTCGTCAGATCTGCCTGGGTAAATGCCTGGTAGCGGCCTTTCAGTTTTTCCGGGAATGGAATGTACTCAATGCTGCCTTTTTTGTGGTACGCCAGCGTAGCATCGGCAACCGCCTGGAAAGATTCCGCACGACCTGTACCGAGGTTAAAGATGCCGGAAACCCCGTTTTCCAGGAACCACAGGTTTACCGCAGCTACGTCGCCTACGTAAACGAAATCACGTTTGAAGTTTTCACTGCCTTCGAACAGTTTTGGTGTTTCACCATTGTTAAGCTGGGTGTTGAGGTGGAAAGCAACGCTTGCCATGCTGCCTTTGTGGCCTTCACGCGGTCCGTAGACGTTGAAATAGCGGAAGCCAACAATCTGAGAATTGGCTTCTGGCAGGATCTGACGCACGTACTCGTCGAACAGGAATTTTGAGTAGCCGTAGACGTTCAGCGGTTTCTCATATTCACGGGATTCGATGAAATCAGAAGTGCGACCGCCGTAGGTGGCGGCAGAGGACGCGTACAGGAACGGGATTTCACGCTCCAGGCAGTAGTGCAGCAGCTCTTTGGAGTATTGATAGTTGTTGTCCATCATATACTTGCCGTCCCACTCGGTGGTGGAAGAGCATGCGCCTTCGTGGAAAATCGCTTCGATATCACCGAAATCTTCCCCGGCCATAATCTGGATCAGGAAGTCTTCCTTGTCCATGTAGTCAGCAATATTCAGATCCACCAGGTTAACAAACTTGGTGCCGTCTTTCAGGTTGTCCACCACCAGGATGTCGGTGATACCTTTATCATTCAGGGCTTTAACGATGTTGCTGCCGATAAAGCCCGCGCCGCCGGTAACGATGATCATAAATGTAACCTTTGAATTATGGAGTCAGAGACAATCTCAGACACGAATACTTCTATCATATCACTACATGGCTTAGGCTTCAGCCATTCACCGATAAGCCGTGCGGGTACACGTGATTTATGCTTCATTTTGAAGAAGTGATGATGCGTCATCTCGTATCAACGTATAGCTTTGGGTAATATGTGCTGAAATTTGCCCAGTCTGGAGAATTGAAATGCGTGGGGATTTTTACAAACAGTTAACGAACGATCTCGAAACCGCACGTGCGGAAGGATTGTTTAAAGA
This sequence comes from Citrobacter sp. Cpo071, assembly GCF_030332765.1. Lineage (NCBI taxonomy): Bacteria > Pseudomonadati > Pseudomonadota > Gammaproteobacteria > Enterobacterales > Enterobacteriaceae > Citrobacter > Citrobacter sp. Cpo071. Next base: position 49,135 of record NZ_JAOWHE010000077.1, read on the forward strand.
AGAACGCATTATTACATCTGCCCAGCAGGCGGATATCACCGTGGCGGATGGAAGCCACGTTATTAACTTTTGTGCGAACAACTATCTGGGACTGGCTAACCATCCGGAACTGATTGCAGCGGCAAAAGCGGGTATGGATTCTCACGGATTTGGTATGGCTTCGGTTCGCTTTATTTGCGGTACCCAGGACAGCCATAAACAACTGGAGCAAAAACTGGCGGCATTCCTCGGTATGGAAGATGCCATCCTTTACTCTTCTTGCTTCGACGCCAACGGTGGCCTGTTTGAAACGCTGTTGGGCGCAGAAGACGCAATTATTTCCGATGCCCTGAACCACGCTTCTATCATTGATGGTGTGCGTCTGTGTAAAGCAAAACGTTTCCGTTACGCCAACAACGATATGGTGGAACTGGAAGCTCGCCTGAAAGAAGCGCGTGAAGCGGGCGCTCGTCATATCCTGATCGCCACTGATGGCGTGTTCTCTATGGATGGGGTAATCGCTAACCTGAAAGGCGTTTGCGATCTGGCGGATAAATACGACGCGCTGGTCATGGTTGATGATTCCCATGCCGTCGGTTTTGTCGGCGAAAATGGTCGTGGCTCCCATGAATACTGTGACGTGATGGGTCGCGTGGACATCATCACCGGTACGCTGGGTAAAGCACTCGGCGGCGCATCCGGTGGTTACACCGCAGCGCGCAAAGAAGTTGTTGAGTGGTTGCGTCAGCGTTCCCGCCCTTATTTGTTCTCCAACTCACTGGCACCGGCGATTGTTGCGGCTTCCATTAAAGTGCTGGAAATGGTTGAAGCTGGCAGCGACCTGCGCGATCGCCTGTGGGCGAATGCACGTCAGTTCCGCGAGCAAATGTCTGCCGCAGGCTTTACGTTAGCTGGTGCGGATCACGCGATCATCCCGGTTATGCTGGGTGATGCAGTAGTGGCGCAGGCATTCGCCCGCGAGCTGCAAAAAGAGGGGATTTACGTTACCGGATTCTTCTATCCGGTGGTTCCAAAAGGCCAGGCGCGTATCCGTACCCAGATGTCTGCGGCGCATACCCCTGAGCAGATTACGCGTGCTGTTGAGGCGTTCACACGCATTGGTAAACAACTGGGCGTTATTGCCTGAGGATGTGAAATGAAAGCGTTATCCAAACTGAAAGCGGAAGAGGGCATTTGGATGACCGACGTTCCTGAACCGGAAGTCGGTCATAACGATTTGCTGATTAAAATCCGTAAAACAGCCATCTGCGGGACTGACGTTCACATTTATAACTGGGATGAATGGTCGCAAAAAACCATCCCGGTACCGATGGTCGTTGGGCATGAATATGTCGGCGAAGTTGTTGGCATCGGCCAGGAAGTTAAAGGCTTTAAAATCGGCGATCGCGTTTCAGGCGAAGGTCATATCACCTGCGGGCATTGCCGTAACTGCCGCGGTGGACGTACTCACCTGTGCCGCAATACGACCGGTGTCGGTGTAAACCGCCCTGGCTGCTTTGCGGAGTACCTGGTGATCCCGGCATTTAACGCATTTAAAATCCCGGACAATATCTCCGACGACCTGGCGTCTATCTTCGATCCGTTCGGTAATGCAGTGCACACGGCGCTGTCGTTCGATCTGGTTGGGGAAGATGTGCTGGTTTCCGGTGCGGGTCCAATCGGTATTATGGCGGCGGCGGTCGCGAAGCACGTTGGCGCACGCCACGTGGTGATCACCGACGTTAATGAGTATCGCCTTGAGCTGGCGCGCAAAATGGGTATCACCCGCGCGGTCAACGTGTCGAAAGAGAATCTGACCGACGTGATGGCTGAACTGGGTATGACCGAAGGGTTTGATGTGGGCCTGGAGATGTCCGGGGCGCCGCCAGCGTTTCGCGCCATGCTGGACACCATGAACCACGGTGGCCGTATTGCTATGCTGGGTATTCCGCCATCTGATATGTCAATCGATTGGACCAAAGTTATCTTTAAGGGGCTGTTTATTAAAGGTATCTACGGTCGTGAGATGTTTGAAACCTGGTACAAAATGGCTGCACTGATCCAGTCTGGTCTGGATTTGTCGCCGATCATCACCCATCGATTCTCCATCGATGAATTCCAGCAGGGCTTTGACGCGATGCGTTCAGGCCAGTCAGGGAAAGTGATCCTGAGCTGGGGTTAGTATTAAGCCGGTAAGAATGAATAGCCAGATATGATTAATATCTGGCTATTTTTTACTTGCCGCGAATTTTTCGTGAAAGTCGGCGAAGCTTTTCTTTCAATAAAATCAGGTTATAAACGAAGCCATGACCCTGAATATCGATATTGTATTTATTCCGGAGCGTGAGGATATCGTTCGCCTGGCATATTTTCATAATGCCTTTGCATGAAAGATCGATAATTTTAAGTTCACCTGATGACGTTCTAATAAAATTCCCAGGGTGAATATCATTCGATGCAAGACCTGCATTGTGAAGCTTAATAATACAGTCTTTCACCTCTTCGGCATTACTTTCATTGATATCGGCAAGGGGTTTACCATCAATGTATTCATGCACGGTTGACACTTCAACACATTGACGAAAGTGACATTTTTCGGCAACGTAGTACAGGTCTGCAGTACAGGCGCGTTGCTCTGGAGTTAAGCGTGCCAGTCGTTTAATCATATGTGAATAAAAGGGCCCGGAAATAAAGTTTAGCGCTTTTTTTTCAAAGCGATTGTCTATTTCACGGTCGTTCTTGACAATAAACTTTTTATTTTCATATTCGACAAGATGGACGCTGCGAAAGCCATTTTCAGCATTCAGTTGTTTCCCTTTTATTTCATTATTTGATACTTTTTCCATCAACAAAGGGAAATTAATTTTTTCTTTCTTGAAATAAACATTAAAGTCATTTAATTCAGCCTTACTAATGTTCATTAAATTCGCCTTCGTATATTAATCTGTTGTGGATAGTTATGCTCTGTATTATACAAAATTGTATCGACGGTGGTTAGTTAATACATGCTTTTATGTAAAAGGCACACAAAAAACAGTGTTATGTTCTATCTAATTGAAAGTAATTGATTAATTGCTTTACGTTATGAAAATTTCATGACTTAAAGCATCAATGTAGTAAGAGTGCTTTGGTCATCATTACATTTGCACTGTTCATTTTGTGATAGAGATCAAGTTAGTATAACAAAATCCTTTGTCATACACAGGTAACAACTAAGTTAGCTATTTGTGCTGTTTTTTGTTTCTCGGACGTGTAAGTAAATAGGTTATCAATCTAGCTAATATAAATTTATAGGAATGCTGGCCTATTTCTCTGGAAATTGTACCTCTTGCTAAGCCTTAATAATATCTTAATAATCGGGTGATAGAGTAACGACAATCCCATAGATTAGATGATTACCCTACGATGAAAAGTAAATATAAATTAAGCGTTATTATCCCGTTATATAATGCCGGTAGTTACTTTCGTGACTGTATGGAGTCATTAATTGCGCAGACCTGGAAAGATCTTGAAATCATTATTGTAAATGATGGTTCTACGGACTGTTCAGTCGATATTGCGCAATACTATGCGGAAAAATATCCCCATGTTCGGCTGCTGCATCAGGCCAACCAGGGTGTCTCTGTCGCGCGAAACCTTGGCCTGGATGTCGCTGTGGGGGATTACATCGCATTCGTTGATGCCGATGATGAAGTCTATCCGGAGATGTATGAGACATTGATGGGAATGGCCTTGCATGACAACCTTGACGTTGTACAAAGCAACGCAGACTGGAGTTCGCGGGAAACATCCCGAGTCTGGGTATCCATTCCAACAGATCGTCTGCGCTCTACCGGTATTCTCTCCGGCCCAGACTGGTTGCGTATGGGGCTTGCTTCGCGCCGCTGGACGCATGTTCTCTGGATGGGGGTATATAGAAATGACCTCATTAAAGAACACAATATAAGATTTATCCCTGGGTTACATCATCAGGATGTCATGTGGAGTACGGTGTTTATGTTTAATGCCACTCGAGTGAAATATACGGAAAAACCATTATATAAATACTACCAACACGATGGCTCAATTAGCCACATGAAGCGGCAGGGTGAAGCGAATTTAAACTATCAACGGCACTATATAAAGATCACTCGCCTGCTGGACGAACTTAATCATAGCTATGCTAACCGCATCACTATCCATCCTGAGTTTAAGCAACAAGTGATTTATGAGGGACTGCGAGTATGTCATTGTATTCGTAAAGAACCCGATCCACAGATCCGCCAGCGCATGATTGCTGAAGTATTTGTATCGGGTATGTTCAAGCGTATGGTGAGTAATATCTGCAGCGTTAAGCTGGGTTATCAGGTGCTGTTGTGGGCTATCCGTTTTAGCCAGTGGCGCGATAAATCATTGACGCCGCGCCGCCTGGCCCATTTAACGCTGGATAGTAAAGACTGATTATTGCCAGCCCTGCCACTGCAGGCGCATATACTGCACCAGCGTGCTTTGGGTGATGCTTTCGCCGAGCACGCTGAAGAAGCGGCTGGCGTACACCGGCTCTAACGGCTGTTTCGGTTTGCATAATTTCACCCCGCGGAAAGGATTACGCGGAGCATCAGGCGTACCGTTCTTCGGTGGCGTGAGGTTTGGCTTGGAGGTATCCACCTGTGGTTCATTGAGCAAGCTGCTTGGGCGAACCAGCGTGATGTCGGCTGGCAGGCTATACAGCATCTGCTGCAGGACGCGAACCGTAGACGGGTGAGGGTGGCCAATGGCGATTGCGGAACCGTTGCGGCGTGCAAGCTCGACGGCACGATTAAACTGACGGCGAATATCGGCTTCATTTTGCGTGTCATCCAGGAAGACTTTGCGTTTGATGACCTTCACACCGGTGCCTGACGCTGCGCGCATTGCCTGGCTGTTACCGATGGTCATGCTGTCCAGGAAGTAGAGGTCGTAGCGTTCCAGCGCCTGCATCACCTTCTGCATGCCGAAAAGACTGGAGGTCATCGCGCTGCCCATATGGTTGTTCAGACCGACCGCATTCGGCACTTTGCTTACCGCGTCGCGAATGATCCGCTCAATCTCTTCGCTGCTCATTTCAGGGCGTAACGTGTCTTTCTCTAACGGCTGCTTGCTCAGCGGCGCCATTGGCAGATGGATCAAGACTTCATGCCCGCTGTTATGCGCTTTGATTGCCATTTCACGCGCATGTGGGGCGTTAGGCAGAACGGCAACGGAGATGGTAGAAGGCATCGCCAGTACCTGGTTTTCAGTGTGTGGGCGATAGCCGAAATCATCAATGACGATGGCGAGTTTGCCAGCAAATACAGGTGTTGCGAAGGCCAGCAGACTGACGAGAGAGAGTAGTAGACGACGAAATTGTTGTGGCAAAACTTATCTTCCCAACCACGGCTGTGGATTGACCGCCTGACCCTGGCGACGAATTTCGAAATAGAGTGCCGGCCTGCCCTGACCGCCGCTGCTACCCACAAGTGCTATAGGCTGCCCGGCGCGAACCTGCGTACCGACGCTGACCAGTGCGCTCTGGTTATAACCGTACAGGCTCATATCGCCTTTACCGTGTTCAACGACGACCACCAGTCCATAGCCCTGCAGCCAGTCCGCCAGAATGACACGACCATCGGCAATGGCTTTAACTTCGGTGCCCTCGGATGCACCAATAACCATCCCTTTCCAACGTAGCTCACCCTGCAGCTGTTCGCCATAACGATGTAACGTTGGACCACGAACGGGCCAGAATGCCTGACCGCGTGGCGAGCCCAAACCGCCGGTACGCGACATCAGTGATTTTTCACTTTCGGTCGGTTTATAGGTTGAGCCTTTTCGTGACGCATCCTTCTGCTTATCACGTACGGCCTGCGCCTCGCGTGCTTCACGTTCCGCACGCGCTTTGGCTGCGGCTTCGGCGCGGGCAATGCTGTTGCGCAGACGGGATTCGTTGGCGCGCATTTCGCCCAGTTGCTGTTGACCCTGTTGAATCGATGATTCCAGACTCGAAAGTGTTTTCTGGCGTTCGTTACGTGCCTGTTCCAGCTTAGCCTGCTGAGCGCGCTGTTCGTACAGTAGCGTCTGCTGTTCGCTCTGCTTATCTTCCAGCTCGGCTTTTTGCGAGTCGACCTCTTCGCGGGTTTGTTTCAGCTGCGCGATGGTTTCCTGTCGCGCCTGGTTCAGGTAGCCGAAATAGGCCTGCAGGCGTTGCCCACGCTGGCTTTCTTCACCGCTAAGAATGAGCTGAATGCCTGTGTGTTCGCCCTGGCGAAAAGCTGCGTCGAGTTGGGCTGCCAGGCTGCGTTCTTGCGCGGCCCGCTGTTTTTCCAGCTTCGCGAGTGCTGCGTTCATCTCTGCGATTTGCGCATTCAGCTGCGCCAGTGAGTTTTGCGTTTCGCGCAACTGCCTTGCGGCAACGGCGATGGCCTGTTCCTGCGCTTTAAGCTGAGCGAGGAGGGTGGCGCGTTGTTGTTGCTGTTGGCGTACCGCGCGTTCTTTTGCCGCGATATCGGCCTGAATAGATTTGAGCTGGTCGCGTTCGTCCGCGTGGGCGGAAAAGGCGCACAGCAATACGCCAGCGCTAAGCGCGCTGGCGTAGAACAAGGGCCTGACTGAAAACTTACGCGGTTTCACGGCCCGAGTGATGGTATTAATCGCCTTTCCCCTCATGGGGAGGGATTATTCCACGATGAACAGCGGCTTACCAGTCATCTCTTGCGGGATTTCCATACCCATCAGCGTCAGCATCGTCGGGGCGATATCAGAAAGTTTGCCGCCTTCGACTGCTTTAACGTTCTTACCACCGACATAAATCAGCGGAACGGGCAGGTTGGTGTGCGCAGTGTGCGCCTGACCGGTGGACGGATCGCGCATCTGCTCTGCGTTACCGTGGTCCGCGGTGATCAGCAACTGGCCGCCAACGGATTCAACCGCTTTCGCGACCTGTTCAACGCAGTGATCCAGCGCTTCAACCGCTTTAACCGCTGCTTCCATCACTCCGGTATGACCAACCATGTCGCCGTTCGGGTAGTTACAAATGATGGTGTCGTATTTTCCGCTCTCAATCGCCGCAACCAGTTTTTCGGTCAGCTCAGCAGAGCTCATCTCCGGCTGCAGATCGTAGGTCGCAACTTTCGGTGAGTTGATCAGGATGCGGTCTTCGCCTTTGAACGGCTCTTCTACGCCGCCGTTGAAGAAGAAGGTCACGTGCGCATATTTTTCGGTTTCGGAAATACGCAACTGCGTTTTGTCGTGCTTCGCCATCCACTCGCCAAGGGTGTTAGCCAGAGATGCTGGTGGGTAAGCAACCGCAGTTTTGATGTCGGCCGCGTATTCGGTCAGCATCACAAAGTTGAGGTTAACGACTTTCTTACGGGCGAAGCCGTCGAAGTCAGCGTTAACAAACGCACGAGTGATTTCACGCGCACGGTCAGCACGGAAGTTCATGAAAATCAGCGTATCGCCGTCTTCCATGGCGGCTTCAGCCTGGCCTTCAGCACGGATCACGGTCGCTTTCACGAATTCGTCGTTTTCGTCGCGGGCATAAGCAGCCTGCAGGCCTTCAACCGCCGTAGCGAACTGGAACTCGCCTTTGGCCAACGTCATCAGGTCATAAGCCTGTTCAACGCGATCCCAACGGTTGTCACGGTCCATCGCGTAGTAACGACCGATGATGGACGCTACGCGGCCTTTGCCCAGTGCGGCAAATTTCTCTTCGAATTTCTGCAGTGAATGTTCAGCGCTGCGCGGCGGGGTATCGCGGCCATCAAGGAAAGCGTGCAGATAGATTTTTTCCGCGCCGCGTTCAGCAGCCATTTCTACCATCGCCATGATGTGATCTTCGTGGCTGTGAACACCGCCCGCAGAGAGCAGACCCATGATGTGAACCGCTTTGCCGCTATTTTTTGCCTGGTCGACCGCATTGGTCAGTACCGGGTTAGCGAAGAAAGTACGCTCTTTAATTTCTACATCCAGACGGGTCAGGTCCTGATACACGATGCGGCCCGCGCCCAGGTTGACGTGACCGACTTCGGAGTTGCCCATCTGGCGATCGGGCAGGCCAACTTCCAGGCCAGACGCATCAATCAGGGTATGCGGACGTTTTGCCCACAGGGCATCCATTACCGGGGTTTTGGCATTAAAGATGGCGTTATCCTGGCTGTCTTCGCGATAGCCATAGCCATCCAGAATCACCAGTACCATAGGTTTTTTAGAAACCGACATTGCGACAACCTCACACTTAATAGATAAAAAATAATTGCGTAATTTTACTACAGCTGAATCGATAAAGTAGCCCCGGAAGATCAAATAATCGACCAGAGCGCGCCACAGAGGGCGCGGTTTTAGGTTTTTTTTTCCGTAGCGCCCCGCAAAAATGCAATCCAATGCACGCTCTGGCTGTATTTGCGCCAACGCGCAGGTATACTCCTTTCCTGGTTTTTTTAATCACTGAGTCGGGAGTTGTTACCCCCCATGCAAGAAATTATGCAATTTGTTAGTCGCCACCCTGTATTGAGTATCGCCTGGATTGCGTTACTGGCGGCTGTATTATTTACCACGTTTAAGAGCCTGACTTCCAAAGTGAAGGTGATTACGCGCGGAGAAGCCACACGTCTCATCAATAAAGAAGACGCCGTTGTCGTGGATTTACGTCAGCGCGACGACTTCCGCAAAGGTCATATCGCTGGCTCCACTAACCTGCTGCCGAGCGAAATCAAAGCCAACAACTTTGGCGAACTGGAAAAACACAAAAACAAACCTGTTATTGTGGTTGATGGCTCAGGCATGCAGTGCCAGGATTCAGCAACTGCGCTGATCAAAGCCGGTTTTGAGCAGGTGTCTGTACTGAAAGATGGCGTAGCGGGCTGGAGTGGTGAGAATCTGCCACTGGTTCGCGGCAAGTAATTTACCCGTCTTCTTTCATGCCGCAGGGTAAAAAGAACACTGGAGAATAAGTCATGGCCAATATTGAGATCTATACCAAAGCAACCTGCCCGTTTTGCCATCGCGCAAAGGCGCTGTTAAACAGCAAAGGTGTGAGTTTCCAGGAGCTTCCGATTGACGGTGATACCGTGAAGCGTGAAGAAATGATCAAGCGCAGTGGCCGTACTACGGTTCCGCAGATTTTTATTGATGCACAGCACATTGGTGGTTGTGACGACTTGTATGCGTTGGATGCGCGTGGTGGACTGGATCCACTGCTGCGTTAAGGCGTACCGAAGTATTTAAAGGACAACACTAAAGGGTTTTCTCAACATGTCAGAACAAAATAACACTGAAATGGCTTTCCAGATCCAACGTATTTATACCAAGGATGTGTCTTTCGAAGCGCCAAATGCACCGCATGTTTTCCAGAAAGATTGGCAGCCAGAGGTTAAACTGGATCTTGATACCGCATCTACCCAACTGGCAGATGACGTGTATGAAGTAGTGCTGCGTGTCACCGTAACGGCTTCCCTGGGTGAAGAAACTGCGTTCCTGTGCGAAGTTCAGCAGGGCGGTATTTTCTCCATCAGTGGTATCGAAGGGACTCAGATGGCGCATTGCCTGGGCGCATACTGCCCGAACATTCTGTTCCCGTATGCCCGCGAATGCATCACCAGCCTGGTTTCACGCGGTACGTTCCCGCAACTGAACCTTGCGCCGGTCAACTTTGATGCGCTGTTCATGAACTATTTACAGCAGCAGGCTGGCGAAGGTACTGAAGAACATCAGGATGCCTGATGAACCAAAGTAATGCTTCAATGACTGTGATTGGTGCCGGCTCGTACGGCACCGCTCTTGCCATCACCCTGGCAAGAAATGGCCATCAGGTTGTCCTGTGGGGCCATGATCCTAAACATATCGCGACTCTCGAGCACGATCGCTGCAACGTCGCGTTCCTTCCTGATGTGCCTTTTCCCGACACGCTGCGCCTGGAAAGTGATTTAGCCACTGCACTGGCCGCCAGTCGTAATATTCTGGTGGTGGTGCCGAGCCACGTCTTTGGCGAAGTGCTGCGTAACATCAAACCATTGATGCGTCCTGACGCACGACTGGTCTGGGCGACAAAAGGTCTGGAAGCGGAAACAGGGCGTCTGCTGCAGGACGTCGCGCGTGAAGCGCTGGGGGACTCAATTCCACTGGCGGTTATTTCCGGCCCGACGTTCGCCAAAGAGCTGGCTGCGGGCATGCCGACGGCGATTTCTCTGGCCTCGACGGACGACACTTTTGCTGACGATCTCCAGCAGTTGCTGCACTGCGGCAAAAGCTTCCGCGTTTATAGCAACCCGGATTTCATTGGCGTGCAGCTTGGCGGCGCGGTGAAAAACGTCATTGCCATTGGTGCGGGGATGTCTGACGGCATCGGTTTTGGCGCGAATGCACGAACCGCGTTGATCACCCGTGGGCTGACCGAAATGTCTCGTCTTGGTGCGGCGCTGGGGGCCGATCCTGCCACCTTTATGGGGATGGCGGGTTTAGGCGATCTTGTGCTGACCTGTACCGACAACCAGTCGCGCAACCGTCGTTTTGGCATGATGCTCGGCCAGGGGATGGACGTGCAGGGTGCGCAGGACAAGATTGGCCAAGTGGTTGAAGGCTATCGCAATACGAAAGAAGTTCGTGAATTGGCGCACCGTTTTGGTGTTGAGATGCCAATAACCGAGGAAATTTATCAAGTATTGTATTGCGGAAAAAACGCGCGCGAGGCAGCATTGACGTTATTAGGCCGTGCACGCAAGGACGAGCTGAGTCGCCACTAGCTGTAAGGAACTGTTGAATATAACGACCCGATCCGCGAAGAACGGATCGGTCGTTTTGCTACCTTCTGGAGTACGCAATGCCGTGTGAAGAACTGGATATCGTCTGGAAAAACATTAAAGCGGAAGCCCGGGCACTGGCGGAATGTGAGCCAATGCTGGCCAGTTTTTACCACGCAACGCTGCTCAAGCATGAAAATCTCGGCAGTGCGCTAAGCTATATGCTGGCGAATAAACTCGCTTCTCCAATCATGCCCGCCATTGCGATTCGCGAAGTTGTAGAAGAGGCCTACGCGGCCGATCCTGAAATGATTGCCTCAGCGGCCTGCGATATTCAGGCAGTACGCACGCGTGACCCGGCTGTCGATAAATATTCCACTCCACTGCTGTATCTGAAGGGCTTTCATGCGCTTCAGGCCTACCGTATCGGTCACTGGCTGTGGCATCAGGGGCGTCAGGCGCTGGCGATCTTCCTGCAAAATCAGGTGTCCGTTACCTTCCAGGTAGACATTCATCCGGCGGCAAAAATTGGCCGTGGGATTATGCTCGATCACGCCACCGGTATTGTGGTGGGTGAAACCGCGGTGATTGAAAACGACGTCTCTATTCTGCAATCCGTCACGCTGGGTGGGACCGGTAAAGCCGGCGGTGACCGCCACCCGAAAATTCGTGAAGGGGTGATGATTGGCGCGGGAGCAAAAATTCTCGGCAACATTGAAGTCGGACGCGGCGCGAAGATTGGCGCAGGTTCGGTCGTGCTACAGCCCGTACCGCCGCATACCACCGCCGCAGGCGTACCGGCGCGCATCGTCGGTAAGCCAGACAGCGATAAGCCGTCTATGGATATGGATCAGCATTTCAACGGGATTCATCATACTTTCGAATACGGCGATGGAATCTGATTTCGAGCTATCTTACTTGTCATCTTGAACCCGGGCTGTGCTCGCCATCCTCACGTACTACGTGTACGCGCAGGTCGGCAAGCGCAGTCCGTGTCCAACCTGACTACGCCGATAACGCTCGAAAAATAACGGTAAATTCTTTCGTAGGTCGGATAAGGCGTCAGCCGCCATCCGACAAAAATCAACTACGCAATACCGCGCCAGGATAACCTAACTGGCGCCAGGCCTCATACACCACCACCGACACCGCATTCGACAGGTTCATGCTGCGACTGTCCGGCATCATCGGAATACGAATTTTTTGTTCGGCAGGCAGCGCGTCGAGGATGCTGGCTGGCAGACCGCGAGTTTCCGGGCCAAACATCAGATAATCCCCATCCTGATAGCTTACCGCGCTATGCGCTGGCGTACCTTTGGTGGTCAGGGCAAACAGACGTTGCGGATTTTCTGCGGCGACGAAGGCGGCGTAATCAGGGTGGCGTTGCACGGCGGCAAATTCATGGTAATCCAGCCCCGCGCGACGCAGGCGCTTGTCGTCCCAGGTAAAGCCCATTGGCTCAATAATATGCAGACGAAAGCCGGTGTTGGCGCAAAGGCGAATAATATTGCCGGTATTTGGCGGGATTTCTGGTTCGAATAAAACGATGTTTAGCATGCTGCCCCCTTAAGTACGGGGGGCAGAATAGCAGAAAGAGCCGGTACTATGCGACGGTCAGCGCGTGCGGTTTATAGCGTTGCAGCTTGTAAATCGTCGCGGCAGCGGCGACCAAAGCCGGAAGGCTGAGGAACATTAAGATACTGTCTGCCTGCCATTGCAGGGAAAGCAACTGGGCGCTCATCATCGTTCCGGCTACGCCGCCGAAGCGGCCCACGCCCTGCATCCAGGCAATGCCCGTTGCGCGGCAGTGGGTTGGATAAAACGTTGCAGCCAGCGTCTGTAGCCCGGACTGCGCGCCGTTCATGGTAATCCCCATCAGGAAGATCAGTGCGCCGAACAGGATGATATGGTTGTGTTCAAACCCGAGAGCGAGGGCAAACAGCATCGTCAGCATAAAGCCGAGTGATACCACTTTATGCGCTTCCCAACGGTCCATTAACCAACCGGCCAGCAGGATACCTGCGGTACCGCCGAAGGTAAACAGTGACGTCAGCCAGGCGGATTCAGCCAGCGGATAGCCCATGCCCAGCATCAGCGTTGGCATCCAGCTCAGCAGCACGTAATAGATAACCAGCCCCATAAAGTAGGTCGTCCAGAGCATCAGCGTGCCCGGCAGCCAGGGCATACTGAATAGCTGCGCCACGCTGCCTTTTTTGATCGTGACGCGGTCTTCATCCAGATAAAACTGAGTAACCTGTTCCAGATTTCCCGACATAAAACGTTGAGCAATGCGTTTAACCTGTGCCACCCCTTTACCGCGGTGAACCAGATACTTCACCGACTCCGGCAGGAACAGCACCAACAGTACGGTGAGGGCCAGCGGGGCGATCGCACCGGCAAGCAGAACACTGTGCCAGCCGTAATTGGGAATAAGCCAGGAGGAGATTACGCCGCCGCCCGCAGCGCCTAACGGAAAGCCGCAGTACATGGTGTTAATCGCCATTGAACGACAACGTTTCGGGGCGAATTCTGACACCAGGGTGATGGCGTTGGGCATTGCCGCGCCAAGTCCAAGTCCAGTGAGAAAACGCCAAAATGTGAGCATATTCAGGGTCTGGGCATAGGCGGTTCCCAGACTGGCGAGGCCAAAGAACAGACAGGAAAATACCAGGACACGCTTACGGCCCATACGATCGGAAATGGGTCCGGCGAGCAGGGCGCCAAATGACAGGCCTAATAGCGCGGCGCTTAACACCGGTCCGAGATCTTGCTTCTTGATGCCCCAGTCGGCTGAGAGCGTGGGAGCAATATAACCCATCGCCGCGGTATCGAAGCCGTCAATGGCTAAAACCAGAAATCCCAGGACAATAATGACCCAATGGAAGCGCGAAAAAGGACTGTCATCTATCGCCTGCTGGATATTCACTTTACCGGAATAAGCCATGTCACCCTCGCCCGTTATGATGGTTGTTATCTGTATAAATCGCTCTTGTATTAGCTTGTATATACATTTGGCAGGTGGATAAAAAGTTGTCAAATATATTGGTTGTAAATGTTAACTGGTCGTTATTTTTGCATAAAAAATGGCCGGGCTGAGAACAGGCCGACCATGCAGAAAACGCGATTTTACGGGGGAGAGTGTTACGCAGCGCTACCCTGGGCCAGAGGCGCTAATGCAGCAGGCAGGTTCTGACCCAGTTCCTGTACCAGCGAATCACGGCTGATTTCGCTAATCGATTTCGCCCCGGTAAGGGTCATTGCCACCTTCATCTCTTTCTCGATCAGATTCAGCAGATTCGCCACCCCGGCCTGACCGTGGGTGGCCAGCGCGTACAGATAAGCACGTCCCAGCAGAACACTATCCGCGCCCAGCGCAATCATACGTACGACGTCCAGACCGTTGCGGATCCCACTGTCTGCCAGAATGGTGATATCGCCTTTTACCGCATCGGCAATAGCGGGTAACGCGCGAGCTGAAGACAGCACGCCGTCTAACTGGCGACCACCGTGGTTAGAGACAACGATGCCGTCCGCACCAAAGCGTACGGCATCACGAGCATCTTCCGGATCGAGGATCCCTTTGATCACCATCGGACCGTCCCAGAATTCGCGGATCCACTCGAGGTCTTTCCAGGAAATTGACGGATCGAAGTTATTCGCCAGCCAGCCGATGTAATCCTCAAGACCGGTAGGTTTACCAAGATAAGTCGAGATATTGCCTAAATCATGTGGGCGACCGTTCAGGCCAACGTCCCATGCCCACTGTGGATGGGTGACTGCCTGCCAGTAGCGGCGCAGTGCGGCATTTGGGCCGCTCATCCCGGAATGGGCATCACGGTAGCGTGCGCCAGGGGTTGGCATATCGACGGTAAAGACCAGCGTAGAGCAGCCCGCCGCTTTGGCGCGCTCCAGCGCGTTGCGCATAAAGCCACGATCGCGCAGAACATATAACTGGAACCACATCGGACGTTTGATGGTTGGGGCGACTTCTTCAATCGGACATACGGATACCGTGGAAAGCGTAAACGGAATGCCTTTGGCATCAGCGGCGGCGGCGGCCTGAACTTCGCCCCGGCGCGCGTACATGCCGCACAGACCGACAGGTGCAAGGGCCACCGGCATGGAGAGCGTTTCGTTGAACAGCTTTGTCTCCAGGCTCAGGTCGGACATATTCTTCAGCACGCGCTGGCGCAGCGCCACCTCTGACAGGTCTGCCACGTTACGGCGCAGAGTGTGCTCTGCATACGCCCCTCCGTCTATATAGTGGAACAAGAAGGGGGGTAGGATGCGCTGGGCTGCGGCGCGATAGTCGCTGGCTGCTGAAATAATCATGTGTTGTTCTCCCTGCTATTCTCACCAGGGTCACCGGGTAGGCGCGTGATACGCGCCTGGCGGGCCTGATCTTCATCAAATCGTTTAATCGTGGTGTGGACAAAACTGAGGTGCGCCATCATTGCTTTACGCGCTCCGTCGGCATCTCCGGCAACAATCGCATCCAGGACGGCCTGATGCTGCGCCGTCAGTTGCGAAAATACGGGCGGCACAAGGTACATACGCTGACGGCTCTGTTTCACCGAAGACTGTAATACGTCGAAGAAACCGCGCATGGTCTGTAACAGCACCACGTTGTGCGAGGCTTCCGCAATGGCGAGATGAAAGCGAACGTCTGCCTGCGAGGCGAGATCTGGATCTTCGCTTTGTGTGGCCTCGAAACAGAGTCTGATCTTCTCTTTGTCGGCAGCAGTGGCACGCATAGCTGCATGCCAGGCGGTGCTGGCTTCGATGGCGTGGCGGGCTTCCAGAATATCGAAACTGTAATCAGGGTCGTCTGCCAGTAGAGTTTTCAGCGGCTGAACGATGTTTTGTTCAGACCATGCCTCATGCTGCCAGCGGATAAACGTCCCGCCGCCACGACGGCTAATCAACACGCCTTCGCTCACCAGTTTCGCCAGCGCCTCGCGCAGCGAGTTGCGCGATACGCCGAGCTGTACGGCCAGCTGGCGCTCAGCGGGCAACTTCATGCCCGCCTCCAGCTGTTGTTCTTCAATCAGCGCCCGCACACGAGATGCGACTTCGTCTGACAGGCGTCTGGGCATCACTATCATGGAATCATCCAGGTTAAGACATAGGCCTGCAGCGTGGTAATCACACCCACCATGCAGGTGAAAATCAGGCTGTGCTTCACGGTAAAGCGGAACAGATCAGACTCTTTCCCCACTAATCCCACTGCCGCACAGGCGATAGCGATAGATTGTGGAGAGATCATTTTGCCGGTCACGCCGCCGGTGGTATTTGCGGCCACCATCAGCACATCAGAAACGCCGATTTGCTGAGCGGCCGTGGCCTGCAGGGCGGCGAACAATGCGTTTGATGAGGTGTCGGACCCGGTCAGGAATACCCCCAGCCAGCCAAGGAACGGCGAGAAGAAGGTAAATGCGCTGCCGGTATGTGCCAGGGCCAGTGCCAGGGTGGATGAAAGCCCGGAGTAGTTAGAGATAAACGCGAACGCCAGCACCATCCCGATGGAGTAGATAGGCAGCGCCAGATCTTTCAGCGTGCTACCAAAGGTCTGCAGCGCAGCAGATGGCTTCATCTTCAGCCAGACGATAGATAGCAGGGCGGCAAACAGTATTGCGGTACCGGTCGCGGAGAACCAGTCAAATTTGTACACCGCCGCGTAGGCCGTGGCTTCGTGTACGACCGGCGGCATACGGGCAACCAGCTTGTCGAGGAACGGAACCGGAATGTTGACCACCCAGTGGTACATCGCGCCGCCTGGCGCAAACAGCGCTTTAAACGGCGGTATGCTCCACAGTGTGACGGTAGCTGTCAGGAACAGGAACGGTGACCAGGCGCGTACCACCTGTCCAGCGGTGAAGCGGGTGCGCGACAGATCCATATCGACCTGCGAAGCGCCCATATCGCCAAAACGGAAGATACGTACCGGCTGCCAGCGTTTCAGGAACAGCGTCAGACACACCAGTGAGACCAGAGAAGAGATGATATCCGGCAGTTCCGGCCCGATAAAGTTAGAGCTGAGGTACTGTGCGATAGCAAACGAGCCGCCAGCGACCATCACCGCAGGCCAGGTTTCTTTGACACCACGCCAGCCATCCATAATCGCCATAATCCAGAACAGCACGATAATGGTCAGGAACGGCAGCTGACGACCTACCATCTGGCCAATCTCGAAGCTGTCCAGTCCGGTAACCTGACCGGCGACCAGAATCGGAATGCCCATTGCGCCAAAAGCGACCGGCGCGGTATTTACGATCAGGCACAAACCTGCCGCATACAGCGGGTTAAAGCCAAGACCAACCAGCAGTGCGGCGGTAATCGCTACCGGAGCGCCAAAGCCTGCCGCTCCTTCGAGGAATGCCCCAAAGGAGAAACCAACAATCAGCATTTGCAGACGCTGGTCTGGGGTAATCGAGAGTATTGATGAGCGGATGATGTCGAACTGCCCGGTCTTCACCGAGATTTTATAGACGAATACCGCGGCGATAATGATCCAGGCAATTGGCCACAGACCGTAGAAGAAACCGTACACAACGGATGCCAGTGCGTGATCGACCGGCATTTTGTAGAACAGCAGGGCGACCGACAAAGCGATCACCACCGTCCATGACGCCGCAACATAGCCTTTCAGCTTGAGCTTAATCAGGGCGAAGAAAAAGAACAGGATAGGGAGCGATGCGATCAGGCTGGAAAGCCAGATATTACCGGCCGGGTCGTAGTTCTGTTGCCAGAGATTCATTGCAGGTCTCCTGGGGGCCGCTGACATAATGGAATGAGTCTTTGCTCAAATCTTCGTCACATTATGTGTAAAAGTGGCCCTGCCAATATTGTTGTGTAGGGGTAATGACAATGAATGGTTAATCAAATGTTATTTATTGGCAACGGTATTGTACGTACATTTTAATGAAATGTGAGGTGCTGGTAGGATCTGGCTAAAATTGGTAGGGCCAATTGAGGGGGGAATGAAGGACCGGGCAAGCGGATGTTGCCCGGTGGGAGATTAGAACTCGCTCTTCGCGAAGCCCGTCATCTCTTTCAGGCCCATTTCACGGCCAAGCTCGGTCATCGGGTGGACGACGATCAGGCCGCGCACGCTTTTCTTCAGTTTGCCCATGTCAGCCTGCTCTTTTTTGGTGATGGCCCGACGGAACGGAAGTTTTGTCAGCTTTTGCGCTTCTTTGCTCAGTTTCTGGCCGTGAACTTCACGCAGGCGTGCGATCTCGGCTTCCAGAGTTTCTTTCTCTTTTTCCAGCTCGGCGTATTTGTCGGCGGCTTCAACCAGGGACAGGTCTGCCTGCTGGTGGCGAATAGCGTCCAGACGATCGCTCAGGCGTTTAATTTCGTTTTTTTCGACTTCTTTCATAGGATAGCTTCTGATAAAAATAGGATGAATGCCCTATAGTATGCGCGCAGAGCGGGATTATTCACAACTGCTCGAAGATAAATAATCAAATACCGTAAGTATTAATTAGCTAATGATAATGTTATTACATTGATTAACAAGGAATTTTAAGCGATAAGATCGACCGTGGTGCTTTTTATTGGCGTGTTCGTGGTGAAGCACGTTTTCCTCAATATAAACACCCAACTGATCCTAAACTTAAATGATCAACCGCACAGGCTGAGCGCGGTTAATACATGGAGGAGGGAAGATTATGGCGAAAATAGGTGAGAACGTTTCAATCCTGATTGATAAAACTGTCGATTTTATGGCTTCAAGCCAGGCTTTTCGCGAATATTTGAATAAAACACCGCCGCGCAACGTTGTCCCTTCAGAAATACCGCAGGAAAACGCGCAGCTGTATCTGCAACGTCTGGCGTACTATCGGCAGCTGTATCGACCGCAGCAGGAAGAGAAATAAGCAAGCATCGTCTTATTTTTGAAAGGCTTTTTTTAAGCTGATTTTAGAAATCAGCTCGGTCAGGGAAAGGACCATGGTGGATCGTACCATCTGCTGGTAACGCTGGATCTGCATGGCATGCAAACCAGAGTCTGAGGTATCAAACTGGGGTGGCGGCGGGAGTGCCGTCACGCAGTGAAGTTCACCAAACGGTCCAAGAATTTCGTCGTCGGTGAATGCGTATTCGTTGCCGTCGTGATTCAGCTCCTCCCGCAGCGCCATCAGCAGCTCCGCATCTTCGTACTCCGGGCGACTGAGTACGCCCAGGCCGTAGATTAACTTCAGACGAACGGAAAGATCGCCCAACGGACCGTCGCCGTCTAGCAGCGGTTCTACGGCGTATTTCACCGCATAGTCGTCTTTGCGAAATACCTGAAGCACAAGGATATTCACCGCCTCGGTGAGCAGTTCTACGGCGGTGATGAGGAAGCTGCGTACGGTTTTGCCAGCATTCAGACGCTCAAGCACACGATTTTCAAAGGCCTGCGTTTGTTCCATTATTGCCTGCATATCTGACAATCTATTATTCAGGCGCAGGATATCCTGCGCCAGGTCCTGCATCATTTCTTTGCGTTATACGCGTTAACAGCCTCAAGCACGACATCACTATTGGCATCCAGCCCGGAAACTTGCGCCAGCGCGGCCTGTGGACCTTTTTCGTCAATCAGCGCGGCCAGTTCCTGTGCCTGCGGATCTTCTTCGCTGCGATAGTGCATCGCTGCCGCAATACCGGTAACCAGATTCGCATGCGGCAAACCATATTCCAGCGTACCCAGCAGCGGTTTAATCAGGCGGTCGCCTGCGCTCAGCTTACGCAGCGGCTGACGACCCACGCGCTCAACGTCATCTTTCAGATACGGGTTTTCAAAACGACCGAGGATTTTCTGAATGTATGCCGCATGTTTTGCTGCATCAAAGCCATAGCGTTTGATCAGTACCGCGCCGCTCTCTTCCATCGCACCTTTTACCACTGCGCGGATTTTCTCGTCGAGAATCGCGTCACGGATGGTCTGATGACCGGTCAATTTTCCGAGGTACGCGGTTATAGCATGCCCGGTGTTCAGCGTGAAGAGTTTACGTTCGACAAATGCCATCAGGTTATCAGTTAATTCCATTCCTGGGATATTTGGCAGTTCACCTTTGAACTGTGTTTTGTCGACAATCCACTCACTGAAGGTTTCGACGGTAACTTCCAGCGGATCGTTGGTTGCTGAAGCTGAAGGCGGAACAATGCGGTCCACGGCAGAATCGACAAAGCCAACATGTTCTTCAACCCAGGCTTTATCTTCATCTGCTAACGCGTTCATTACATGGCCTTTCAACTGGGTCGTTCCGCGCACCATGTTTTCACAAGCGATGATATTTAGTGGAGTAGCGATGCCCTGCGCCTTGCGTTTAACCAGTCCTTTGGCGATGGCTGGAGCGATACGCTCAAGTACAACCGGACCGACGGCGGTAGTGACTAAATCTACGTGGGCAATCAGTTCAACAACATCATCGCCGATGCTGCTTACAGCGTTGACGCCGGAGACGGTATCAACCTGCTCATTTTCACCCACGACATGAACCTGATAGCTATGACGGGCATTCAGGGCATCGAGCACGACCTGATTTACATCCGCGAACGTCAGCTGTATCCCCGCGTCCGCCAGCAGTTTGCCGATAAAGCCACGACCGATATTACCTGCGCCAAAATGTAATGCTTTCATAGTATTAACCTTCATTAATGTTTTTACCCAAGAGGGCTGGGGTGAGGCTTTTCCCTCAACCTAACCCTCTCCACAAGGGAGAGGATTTTGTAGGCCCGGTAAGCGTGAGCGCCACCGGGCAATAACGCTTACTTACGACCTGCCAGCAGTTCCAGAACTTCATCCACGCTGGTGGTATGGGCCAGACGTTCGATCACGGATTCATCATCCAGAGCGTTGGTCAGGCTGGTAATCACCTGGATGTGCTCGTTGTTACGCGCTGCGATACCAATAACCAGACGGGCAATATCGTCTTCTTCTTCACCGAAGCGAACGCCTTCCGGGTACTGGCAGAACACCACACCGGTTTTCAGCACGCGGTCTTTGGCTTCAACCGTACCGTGCGGTACTGCGATGGACTCACCCAGGTAAGTCGGGGTCAGTTTTTCGCGGTCCAGCATCGCCTCGACGTATTCTGGCTCAACGTAACCACCTTTCACCAGTTGCTCACCAGCAAAGCGAATCGCTTCTTCTTTGTTAGCCGCTTTACGGCCAAGGAAGATGTTCTCCGCACCCAGTTTGAACAGGTGGGTATCACCCTCTTCAAAGCTGTCTTTCAGGTGGTCGCGAACTTTCTCCTCGTTCACGTTGTGGCGCTGCGCAGCGACCAGACGTTCGGTCAGGTTGGAGTACAGACCGCTGTCGAGGAAGTTGGTCAGCGAAATGTGCTGTGCCTGAGGCACCTGGCGCATCGCGCGTTCGGTCAGGTCACGGTGGGTAATGACCAGATCCACATCCGGCGGCAGATTATTAATCGCGCTGTTAGTGACGGAAATCTGAGACAGCCCTGCATCCTGTACTTTCTTACGCAGTACGCCCGCACCCATGGCACTGGAACCCATACCGGCATCGCAGGCAACGATGATTTTACGCACATGGCTCAGGTCGTTGGTGACGTCGCCAGCCGCCAGCGGAGATGCGCCTTTGGATTCCGCTTTCATGTCGTGCATACGACGGGTTGCGGCATCAATGTCATCATCTTCTTTCACTTTGCTGGTTTTCAGCAGAATGGCTGAGACCACAAAGGAGACTGCCATAGCCGCACAGATAGCAGCGATGTTAGCGAAGTAAGCTCCCTTCGGTGTCATTGCCAGCACGGCCAGGATAGAACCCGGAGACGCCGGAGAAACCAGACCGCCGTTCAGGATAGTCAGGGTAAATACGCCAGTCATACCGCCGAGAATAACGGCCAGGATCAGGCGCGGGTTCATCAGCACGTACGGGAAGTAAATTTCGTGGATACCACCCAGGAAGTGGATGATAGCCGCGCCGCCTGCAGACTGCTTAGCGCTGCCGTGACCGAAGAACATGTACGCCAGCAGGACGCCCATACCCGGACCCGGGTTAGCTTCAATCAGGAAGAAGATGGATTTGCCCATCTCATGGGACTGCTGAATACCCAGCGGTGAGAAAATACCGTGGTTAATGGCGTTGTTGAGGAACAGGATTTTCGCCGGTTCAACGAAGATAGACGCCAGCGGCAGCATGTCATGGACAACCATGAAGTTAACGCCTGCCGCCAGAATTTTGGACAGTGCTTCAACCAATGGGCCAATGCCGAGGAATGCCAGAATGGCGAGGATCATACCGATGATGCCAGCGGAGAAGTTATTCACCAGCATCTCAAAACCGGATTTGATCTTACCGTCTACCCAGTTGTCGAAGTGTTTGATCGCCCAGCCGCCCAGTGGACCTGCAATCATCGCGCCGAGGAACATTGGCATGTCCGCACCGACGATAACGCCCATGGTGGTGATTGCACCAACTACGCCGCCACGCTCGCCGCCAACCAGTTTACCACCGGTATAACCGATCAGTAGCGGCAGCAGATAGGTGATCATCGGGCCGACCAGCTTCGCCAGCGTTTCGTTCGGCAACCACCCTGTCGGAATGAATAATGCGGTGATAATACCCCACGCGATAAACGCGCCGATATTTGGCATCACCATGTTGCTGAGGAATCGACCAAAGCTTTGCACCTTGATCTTAATATCGGATGACATAAAAACACCCCTTCTTATGTTTGCTATCACGCAGGCTGAAAGCCCGAGGTTTGTTAATGTAGCGGCAGGAGGTAGCCGGACCCTGTAGATACTGCGAAATCTGGCACTGAATCGTTCAACTGTCCAGTCGACGGCCTTTTATGTGACATTCGTCACGTAAATATAGGGTGTATGGCGTTAGTTAATGTGATTTTCATCACAAAATACCCGTACAAAAAAACATCGCAGTGCAATAATTCGCTGAAAATGAGGATTAAATGTGAAGTGGTTCACATTTTTTCTTTCCTTGTTTGTTGGATTTTTGTGATGTGAATCGCAAAGTATTTTCATCTGAAATTTATCAGATGTGATCTGCGGCAGGTTCTACCCCCGACATTTTTTATTGCAAAACAAAGCAATTTCTCACCAGAAAAAATATTTATTTTGTGGTATGGCAAAAACCCTTAACTCCAGTTATGTTCAAAACATCAGCCAGGGTGCATACGGCTGCCGGCATAAAAAAACTCTAATTAGTGTGAATTCGAGGCAGGTATGTTTCTAAATTATTTCGCGTTGGGCGTGCTGATTTTCGTATTTCTGGTTCTGTTTTATGGAATCATCGCCATCCACGATATCCCCTATAACATGGCTAAGAAGCGCAACCATCCCCATGCCGATGCCATCCATACTGCAGGATGGGTGAGCTTGTTCACTCTTCATGTTATTTGGCCGTTCCTGTGGATCTGGGCCACGCTCTACCAGCCTGAAAAGGGATGGGGAATGCAGTCACACATCACACCGACCGGAAAGGAGTCAGACCCTGAGATTGCCGCGCTGGCAGCGCGAATCACCCAGTTGGAAAAAAGACTGGATGGGGAGAAAAAAACCGATAACTCCACCTTTCCGGAGATTTAATCATGGATTTGTTGATAGTCCTGACCTATGTGGCCTTTGCCTGGGCCATCTTTAAAATATTCCGTATTCCGGTAAACCAATGGACGCTTGCTACCGCTGCATTAGGCGGGGTGTTCATTGTTGCGGGATTGATTTTATTAATGAACTATAACCACCCATATACCTTTACGGCGCAAAAAGCGGTTATTTCAATTCCGGTCACTCCGCAAGTCACAGGAATTGTTAGTGAGGTAACGGATAAAAATAATCAGCTAATTAAAAAAGGCGATGTGCTGTTTAAGCTCGATCCGGTACGGTATCAGGCGCGTGTCGACAGGCTGCAGGCTGATCTGGTTACCGCTACGCACAACATCGACAACCTGAAAGCACAGTTGTCGGAAGCGGTCGCCAATACCACCCGTGTATCTGCTGAACGTGACCGTCTGTATAAAGATTATCAACGCTATTTGAAAGGCAGTCAGGCGAAGGTTAACCCGTTCTCTGAAAGCGATATCGATAACGCCCGGCAAAACTATCTGGCACAGGATGCGCTGGTCAAAGGCTCGGTTGCAGAACAGACGCAGATTCAGAGCCAGTTAGACAGTATGGTCAACGGTGAGCAATCTCAGGTTGCGTCCCTACGTGCTCAGCTTGCCGAGGCTAAATACAATCTTGAACAGACGGTAGTTCGTGCGCCCAGCAACGGTTACGTGACGCAGGTGCTCATTCGCCCGGGGACTTACGCCGCCGCGTTGCCTCTGCGACCAGTTATGGTATTTATTCCTGAACAAAAACGGCAAATCGTGGCGCAATTTCGCCAGAACTCGCTGCTGCGCCTTAAACCAGGCGATGAAGCGGAAGTGGTGTTTAACGCGCTGCCTGGCCAGGTTTTCACCGGCAAGCTGACCAGTATTCTTCCGGTCGTTCCGGGCGGTTCTTATCAGGCGCAGGGCGCATTACAGTCCTTAACGGTGGTGCCGGGTACCGATGGCGTGCTGGCCACGATTGAGCTGGATCCGAATGCCGATGTGGATGCGCTGCCGGACGGTATCTATGCTCAGGTTGCAGTCTATTCCGACCATTTCGCCCACGTGTCGGTAATGCGTAAAGTACTGCTGCGCATGACCAGTTGGATGCATTACCTTTATTTGGATCATTGAGACTGCCATCACCTGCCATTTTCAGTGACCTGAGCCATACTAAGCGGTGTCCCACTATCGTTGGGCACCGCTTTTTTGTTGGCAAAAAGGACCCGGCATGAAACTCATTGGCAGCTATACCAGCCCTTTTGTGCGTAAAATTTCTATTCTGTTACTGGAAAAGGGCATCACCTTCGAATTTGTGAATGAACTCCCCTATAACGCGGATAGCGGCGTGGCGCGCTATAACCCGTTAGGTAAAGTACCCGCGTTGGTCACCGATGCGGGCGAGTATTGGTTTGATTCTCCTATCATCGCGGAATATATAGAGCTACTGGATATTGCACCAGCCATGCTGCCGCGTGATCCGCTGGCTGCGCTGAAGGTACGCCAGTTGGAAGCGTTGGCAGACGGCATTATGGATGCCGGTTTAGTTTCGGTGCGCGAACAGGCTCGCCCTGCCGCGCAGCAGTCAGAAACTGAATTATTACGTCAGCGTGAGAAGATCACCCGTAGTCTGGATGTGCTGGAAGGCTATCTGGCGGATGGTACGCTGAAAACGGATACGGTTAACCTGGCAACCATTGCGATTGCCTGCGCCGTCGGTTATCTCAATTTCCGTCGGGTTGCGCCCGGTTGGTGTGTTGACCGACCCCGTCTGGTCAAACTGGTGGAAACGCTCTTTCAACGCGAGAGTTTTGCCCGTACAGAACCGCCAAAGGCTTGATGCGTATTATGTCCGCCTGAGCAAAGTCACGGTACAATCCTTCCTATATCGATATCCCTCTCCACGGTGGAGAGGGCCACCAACAGCCAGGCCCTTTCATGACAACCGACATGCGTTCACTCTACAGCCAGCTTCCTGCTATCGATCGTTTATTGCGCGATAGCGCCTTCCCAGCCCTACGTGAATCTCACGGCCATACCCGGGTGGTTGACCTGCTGCGTCACATGCTCGATGAAGCCAGAGAAGCTATTCGCGACACGCACGCGCTCCCGGCATGGTGTGAGGACTGGGCACAAGAAGCCAGCGCCCGGCTGGAACGAGAATCGCAAAGTGCGCTACGCCCGGTGATTAACCTGACCGGAACGGTGCTGCATACCAACCTTGGGCGCGCGTCGCAGGCCGAAGAAGCAATTGAAGCGGTGGTACAGGCGATGCGCACGCCGGTGACGCTGGAATACAGTCTGGATGATGCCGGGCGGGGACATCGGGATCGGGCCCTGGCGGATTTACTCTGCCGTCTGACGGGGGCGGAAGACGCCTGTATCGTCAATAACAATGCGGCAGCTGTTCTACTGATGCTGGCCGCCACGGCGAACGGCAAAGAGGTGGTTGTTTCTCGCGGCGAGCTGGTGGAAATTGGCGGCGCGTTTCGTATTCCGGACGTCATGTGTCAGGCCGGATGCATTCTACGCGAGGTGGGGACCACCAACCGGACCCATGCGAAAGATTACCGCCAGGCAGTGAATGAAAACACCGGTCTGCTGATGAAAGTGCATACCAGTAATTACAGCATTGAAGGCTTCACAAAGTCGGTGGATGAGGCGGAGCTGGCCGTAATTGGCCAGGAGCTGGATATACCGGTGGTGGCGGATCTGGGCAGTGGTTCGCTGGTCGATCTCAGCCAGTATGGTTTGCCGCAGGAGCCGATGCCGCAGCAACTGATTGCCGCTGGCGTCAGTCTGGTGAGTTTCTCCGGCGATAAACTGCTGGGCGGGCCGCAGGCTGGGATAATTGTCGGTAAAAAAGAGATGATCGCTCGTTTGCAGAGCCATCCGCTGAAACGCGCATTACGGGCAGATAAAATGACACTGGCTGCGCTGGAAGCGACGCTACGGCTCTATCTGCACCCGGAAGCACTGGCGGAGAAGTTGCCGACGTTGCGCCAGCTCACCCGCTCACAAGAAGCGATCCACGCGCAGGCACAGCAATTACAGGCACAGCTTGCAGAGCATTACGGCGATGAGTTCGCCCTGAATGTGATGCCTTGCCTGTCGCAGATTGGCAGCGGCTCACTACCTGTTGATAGGCTGCCCAGCGCGGCGCTAACCTTTACCCCACATGATGGGCGCGGGAGCCGCCTCGAAGCGTTGGCAGCCCGTTGGCGTACGCTGCCCGTACCGGTTATTGGGCGAATTTATGATGGCCGCTTATGGCTGGATCTGCGCTGCCTTGAAGACGAGACCCGGTTTATGGAGATGATGCTGAAATGATTATTGCAACCGCCGGACACGTTGACCACGGAAAAACAACGTTATTACAGGCGATTACCGGTGTGAATGCCGACCGTCTGCCGGAAGAAAAAAAGCGCGGCATGACCATCGATCTCGGCTATGCCTACTGGCCGCAGCCGGATGGGCGGGTGCTGGGGTTTATCGACGTTCCTGGACACGAAAAGTTTTTGTCCAACATGTTGGCGGGGGTCGGCGGCATCGATCATGCGTTGCTGGTGGTGGCGTGTGATGATGGCGTAATGGCGCAAACCCGTGAGCATTTGCAAATTCTGCAGCTGACGGGCAATCCGCAGATCACCGTGGCACTCACGAAAGCCGACCGCGTAGACGAAGCAAGAATTGAAGAGGTGCGTGCGGAGATTCAGGCCACGCTGGGGAATTATGGTTTCGCGGAGTCGGTGCTTTTTGTCACTGCGGCCAGTGAAGGCCGTGGCATCGAGGAACTGCGTGACCATTTGTTGCAATTAACGTCGCGCGAGCATGCCCGCGATCACAGCTTCCGCCTGGCGATTGACCGCGCCTTTACGGTCAAAGGCGCAGGACTGGTGGTAACCGGGACGGCGCTCAGCGGTGAAGTGAATGTCGGTGACACGCTGTGGCTCACGGGCGTCAACAAACCGATGCGCGTACGTAGCTTGCATGCACAAAACCAGGCCACCGACCGCGCGCAAGCGGGACAACGTATTGCGCTGAATATTGCCGGTGATGCGCAAAAAGAAGAACTAAACCGCGGCGACTGGCTGCTTTCCGATGCGCCGCCAGAGGCTTTTACCCGCGTGATTGTTTCTTTAGAACATGCCGCGCCGCTGATGCAGTGGCAACCGTTGCATATTCACCACGCGGCCAGCCATGTCACCGGGCGCATCTCTCTGCTTGAAGGAACGCTGGCGGAACTGGTGTTTGATACACCACTCTGGCTTGCTGATAACGACCGTCTGGTGCTGCGTGATATTTCTGCCCGGACAACGCTGGCAGGTGCACGTGTTGTGACGCTTAATCCGCCGCGACGCGGAAAGCGTAAGCCGGAATATTTACAGTGGCTGTCGGCGCTGGAAAACGCGGAGACTGACGGTGACGCTCTGGCGCTGCACCTGGCGCGTGGGGCGGTGAATATTCCTGACTTTGCCTGGGCGCGTCAGCTCAATGGCAATGGTATGCGTCCGTTGATTGAGCAACATGGATTTATTCAGGCGGGATACAGCCTGTTGAATGCCCCCGTTGCCGCGCGCTGGCAGCGGAAAGTTCTCGATACGCTGGCGACCTACCATGAGCAGCACCGTGATGAACCAGGACCCGGGCGCGAGCGCCTGCGCCGTATGGCTTTGCCGATGGAAGACGAAGCGCTGGTATTGCTGCTAATTGAAAAGATGCGCGAGAGTGGCGCGATCCATAGCCATCATGGCTGGTTGCATTTGCCGGAACATAAGGCGGGTTTCAGCGATGAGCAGTTGGCAATCTGGCAAAAAGTAGAACCACTTTTTGGCGATGAGCCGTGGTGGGTGCGCGATTTGGCAAAACAAACGGGAACGGATGAGCAGATGATGCGTGTGGCGTTACGACAAGCGGCACAGCAAGGCATCATTACCGCGATCGTGAAAGATCGTTATTACCGTAACGATCGGATTGTGGCCTTTGCCAATATGATCCGCGAACTGGATCAGGAAAGGGGATCGACATGTGCCGCCGATTTTCGCGACAGGCTTAACGTTGGGCGCAAATTGGCTATCCAAATTCTGGAATATTTTGACCGCATTGGTTTTACTCGCCGTCGGGGAAATGATCATTTATTACGCGATGCCTTGCTGTTCCCTGAAAAATAATGAAACAATTAATTCATGGATTAAATGAATTAATACAAAATAGATGTTGATTGAAATAAGCACATTAGATTATGAACCTAATGTGCTTTTTAATTGTAAGTGTTATTAAAATAACAACCACGATCATATTTTGTTGGAAATTTCACTCGTATGCTTCCTACCTCTTTAGAGTAATTAAGGATCGTACAATGGCTGCTTCAACATTTTTTATTCCTTCCGTGAATGTAATCGGCGCTGACGCATTAAAAGACGCAATGAATACAATGGCGGAATATGGTTTTCGCCGTACGCTGATTGTTACGGATGCCATGCTGACGAAATTAGGTATGGCTGGCGATATTCAAAAAGTGCTACAGGAACATGATATTTCCAGCGTAATTTACGATGGTACGCATCCTAACCCCACGACCAGTAATGTTGCTGCTGGCCTGAAAATGCTGAAAGAAAATGACTGTGATAGCGTTATTTCTCTCGGCGGCGGCTCTCCTCACGATTGTGCGAAGGGCATTGCGCTGGTGGCGGCTAATGGTGGCGATATTCGTGACTACGAAGGTGTAGACCGCTCTGCAAAACCGCAGCTGCCGATGATCGCCATCAACACCACGGCGGGTACGGCATCTGAAATGACCCGCTTCTGCATCATCACTGATGAAGTACGCCACATTAAAATGGCGATTGTGGATAAGCATGTTACACCGCTGCTGTCCGTCAATGACTCCTCGCTGATGGCCGGTATGCCGAAGTCTCTGACGGCGGCTACAGGTATGGATGCGCTGACTCACGCTATCGAAGCCTATGTTTCTATTGCTGCGACCCCCATTACCGATGCGTGCGCGCTTAAAGCGGTCGCCATGATTGCGGAAAACCTGCCGGTCGCCGTGGAAGAGGGCGGCAATGCTCAGGCGCGCGAAGCCATGGCCTATGCGCAGTTCCTTGCAGGTATGGCATTTAACAATGCCTCTCTTGGCTACGTGCATGCGATGGCGCACCAGCTGGGTGGCTTCTACGATCTGCCACACGGAGTATGTAATGCCGTACTGCTGCCGCACGTACAGGTATTTAATAGCAAAGTTGCTGCCGCCCGTCTGCGCGATTGCGCCTCGGCAATGGGTGTGAACGTTGCTGGTCTGAGCGAAGATCAAGGGGCAGAAGCCTGCATCGCGGCGATCCGTGAACTGGCGCAGAAAGTGAATATTCCGGCTGGGCTGCGTGAGCTGAACGTGAAAGAAGAAGATTTTGCCGTTCTGGCGACTAATGCCCTGAAAGATGCCTGTGGTTTCACTAACCCGATTCAGGCGACACATGAAGAAATCATAGCGATTTATCGTGCTGCCATGTAATTCGTGATACCTGTCGTAAAGCAGTAAAAGGCTGGCGAATAATTCGCCAGTCCCGTCTACCCTTGTAGTACCCCTACAGCAAGGAGACGGTCATGACCAATAACCCCCCTTCAACGCGTATTTATCCCGGCGAGTATGGTTACCCTCTGAAGTTAAAAGCCCGATACGATAACTTTATCGGCGGTGACTGGATCGCACCGGTGGACGGTGAGTATTACCAAAACCTGACGCCGGTAACCGGGCAATTACTGTGCGAAGTGGCCTCTTCCGGCAAAAAGGACATCGATTTGGCACTGGATGCCGCGCACAAAGCAAAAGACAAATGGGCGCAGACTTCCGTGCAGGACAGGGCGGCGATTTTGTTCAAAATTGCCGATCGTATGGAGCAAAATCTGGAGCTGCTGGCGACGGCTGAAACCTGGGATAACGGTAAACCCATCCGTGAAACCAGCGCGGCAGATGTGCCGCTGGCGATTGACCATTTCCGCTATTTCGCGTCCTGTATTCGTGCACAGGAAGGGGGAATAAGCGAAGTTGATAGCGATACCGTGGCGTATCACTTCCATGAACCTCTTGGCGTGGTGGGGCAAATTATCCCGTGGAACTTCCCGCTGTTGATGGCCAGTTGGAAGATGGCGCCCGCCCTGGCTGCCGGTAACTGTGTCGTGCTTAAACCTGCGCGCCTGACGCCGCTGTCCGTGTTGTTGCTGATGGAAGTTGTCGGCGATCTGCTCCCGCCAGGCGTGGTGAACGTGGTAAACGGCGCGGGAGGGGAAATCGGTGAGTATCTGGCGACGTCAAAACGCATTGCAAAAGTGGCGTTTACCGGCTCAACGGAAGTTGGGCAGCAGATCATGCAGTACGCCACGCAGAACATTATCCCTGTCACGCTGGAGCTGGGCGGGAAATCCCCCAATATCTTCTTCGCGGACGTGATGGATGAAGAAGATGCGTTCTTTGACAAAGCGCTGGAAGGTTTTGCATTGTTTGCCTTCAACCAGGGCGAAGTATGTACCTGCCCGAGTCGGGCGCTGGTACAAGAATCCATTTACGAACGTTTTATGGAAAGAGCCATTCGTCGGGTGGAAAGTATCCGTAGCGGCAACCCGTTAGACAGCGTGACGCAAATGGGCGCGCAGGTGTCGCATGGTCAACTGGAAACCATTCTGAATTACATCGACATTGGTAAAAAAGAAGGGGCAGATGTTCTCACCGGCGGGCGGCGCAAGCAGCTGGATGGCGAGTTAAAAGAGGGGTACTACCTCGAACCGACTATTCTGTTTGGTAAGAACAACATGCGGGTTTTCCAGGAGGAGATCTTCGGACCGGTGCTGGCCGTCACGACCTTCAAAACTATGGAGGAAGCGCTGGAAATCGCTAATGACACCCAATATGGGCTTGGCGCTGGCGTCTGGAGTCGTAACGGAAATCTGGCTTACAAAATGGGGCGTGGGATTCAGGCGGGACGAGTTTGGACCAACTGTTACCATGCTTACCCGGCACATGCGGCGTTCGGCGGCTACAAGCAGTCGGGTATCGGGCGCGAGACGCATAAGATGATGCTTGAGCATTATCAGCAAACCAAATGCCTGTTAGTGAGCTACTCTGATAAACCACTGGGGCTGTTTTAATTTCACGTCACCTACTGCCCGGTCGCGTTTAGCGTACCGGGCATCAAGTTATGTCCTCAGGTAAGTGGCTGGGGTGAACGAACGCAGCCAACAAAGAAGCAGCTCGAAAGACGACGGGTATATATAAACCCATATATCGTTATATAAATAAGATAATTGCATCCAATCTGGTCATTCCAATACTATTATCAACTCTATTGTTTAAATCAAATTGCATCCGAATTCCTTAATTTAAATCCCTGAGGCAAATATGTTCCTTAATTATTTTGCATTAGGAGTGCTTATTTTTGTATTCCTGGTCATTTTTTACGGGATTATTATTCTGCATGATATTCCCTATCTAATTGCAAAGAAACGTAACCATCCTCATGCCGACGCAATACATGTTGCGGGGTGGGTTAGTTTGTTTACCTTACATGTTATTTGGCCCTTTTTATGGATCTGGGCAACGCTTTATCGCCCGGAACGCGGGTGGGGCATGCAGAGCGCGGATTCTTCCCTGAGCCAGCTTCAGGCAAGGGTTGCGGATCTGGAAAAGAAACTGGGTGAGGCCAAGACCTCTCCGGCGGAGTAATATCGATGGATTTACTGATTGTTCTGACCTATGTGGCGTGTGCATGGTCAATATTTAAAATTTTTAAAATTCCTGTAAATAAATGGACAGTTCCTACCGCGGCATTAGGCGGTATATTCATTGTTTGCGGACTTATATTACTGATGAATTATAACCATCCGTATACATTTAAGGCACAAAAAGCGGTAATTTCTATTCCCGTGGTGCCGCAGGTAACGGGTGTAGTGACAGAAGTGACGGATAAGAAGAATACGCTAATCAAAAAAGGCGAGGTTCTGTTTAAGCTTAATCCAGGGCGTTATCAGGCGCGGGTCGATCGCCTGAAGGCTGATATTGTTACCGCACAGCATAAAGAGCAGGCTCTGGTTGCGCAGTTAGACGAAATGAAAGCCAACACGCAGCGGGCAAAGGCCACGCGTGACAAACTGGCAAAAGATTACCAGCGCTATGCGCAGGGGAGTCAGGCGAAGGTGAATCCTTTTTCTGAACGCGATATCGACGCGGCGCGCCAAAACTACCTGGCGCAGGAAGCTTCGGTGAAATCCTCCGTTGCAGAACAACAGCAAATTCAGAGCCAGTTGGACAGCCTGGTACTGGGTGAGAATTCGCAAATTGCCAGCCTGAAAGCACAGCTAGCGGAAGCAGAGTTCAACCTGGACCAGACCGTGGTTCGCGCGCCCAGCGATGGTTACGTCACTCAGGTGCTGATGCGCCCAGGAACCTATGCCGCCGCGCTGCCGATGCGCCCGGTCATGGTATTCATCCCGGATCAGAAACGACAAATTATCGCCCAGTTCCGTCAAAACTCGTTGTTGCGACTGGAGCCAGGCGATGAAGCGGAAGTGGTGTTTAATGCCCTGCCGGGTAAGGTGTTTAGCGGTAAACTGGCAGCTATTAGTCCGGCAGTACCGGGTGGTACATACCAGTCGAACGGGGCACTGCAATCTTTAAACTCTACGCCTGGTTCGGAAGGGGTAATCGCCACGATTGAGCTGAATGACAATGCGGATGTGAACGCATTACCTGATGGGATCTACGCCCAGGTCGCCGTTTACTCTGACCACTTCGAACATGTGTCGGTCATGCGCAAGGTGTTGCTGCGGATGACCAGTTGGGTGCATTACCTGTACCTCGACCACTAGCGCAGGCTATTTCGCTTACTCAGGCTGTCGTATCGCCTGAGCAAGTTGCTGACGTATCTCCGCGAGCATTGCATCGAGAATATACTGCACTCGCCAGGGCTGGTATTCACGCTTGCGGAAAATCGCCACTAAATCCAGCCACCATTCATGTTGTTCTGAGAAACACGGGACCAGCATCTCGGAACGACAATCTTTTTGCACACTTTCATTTGGCGCAAAAACAATCCCCAAATGGTTACGCGCCAGCGCCAGTGCAGATTGTGTATTGTCGCAGATGTAATTTCCCGTAACGCGATAGTCACGCATCTTTTTGTCTTCAGCGGAATTGAATCGCCAAATGTTGGCATCATCAATCATCATAGAATCAATTAGAATACAGGAGTGGTTGACTAATTCATCAGGACTGCTAATGGGATGCTTTGTGAGATATTCCTGGCTGGCAAAAGCAATAACCGCATATTTAGTGATAAAACTGGCGACCAGTGATTCATCTTTAGGATGAGCATAGGAAAGTAAAATATCACAATCGTCAGGAAAGTCGACGCCTTCATAAAATGCTTTGCGATCCAGGTTATAGGTTTTTAGCACCAGACTGATATCGCCAATATCCATAATTTTTGCAATAACATGTTGCGATAAGTAAGCAATAATTCCGGTTGGTGCATATACCGTTACTTTTCCACGTTTCTCGTGCTTATAATCAGCAATGAAATTATTTAACTGATCATTTCTGTCTAACATGTCATTGATGTAAGGAAGTAACGCTATACCAAACGGCGTGAGGGTCAGTTGTCGGGTGGTGCGGTCAAATACCTTTAGCCCAACTTTTGATTCAAAATCAGCAAGATACTTACTTACATTGGCCTGAGCAATGCCGAGAACAGTAGCGGCATGGCTGATATTTTCACTGGCAGCAATTACCGAAATAATCTTCAGTTCCCGGTGTTTAAGTTGTAATTTATTCATCGCCAAGCCCAATATATATAATTTTATATATATTACTATATAAATATGAACCTTGCACCGATGAAATTGTAAGCATTATTATGCACCCGCTTTGTAGCTTATTTTAAAATGGAATGTTGGCATGTTAATTAAACACAATATTGTGGCGCTGCTCGCCTTTTCTTTTATGGCGAGTGCAACTGCCGCAGAATTTTCTATTGGCGCTGGCGCTGTATATAATGAATCACCTTATCGCGGGTATAATGATAATGTTCACGCAGTACCGCTTGTCAGTTATGAAAGTGAATCATTTTATTTTAGGCAAACAACGCTAGGTTATATTTTGTCTAAGAGTGAAAGTAATGAATTTAGTATTACTGCCTCTTATATGCCGCTGGAGTTTGATCCCGGCGACAATGACGATCACGCGATGAAAACGCTGGATAAGCGTGACGCAACTGCAATGGCGGGTGCCGCGTGGTATCACCATGAAAGATGGGGTAGCGTGAAAGTCTCTGCTGCTGCGGATGTGCTGGACAACAGTAATGGCTGGGTAGGGGAAGTTTCACTGTTCCGTCCAATGCCGATGGGCAAGCTGACGCTGACGCCATCAATTGGCGTGCTCTACTATGACGAAAAATTCAATGAATACTACTACGGCATTTCGGGTAATGAGTCCCGTCGTAGTGGCTTATCAAGCTATTCCCCAGGCGATAGCTGGACACCGTATGTTGGCCTGTCCGCTAAATACGCATTAACCACTAACCTGACGCTGCTGGCAAGCGCCAACTATAGCGCACTGCCGGATGACATTAAAAATAGTCCGATGGTTGATCGTGATGACAGCTTCACCTTTATGTCCGGTCTGACCTGGCGTTTCTGATTCTCACCCGTTTGTCCTCAGGGAGGAGGGCAATCTTTTCATGAGACATTGACGGATGGGGGCTAACCGCCGCCATCCGCCTTATTATTACTGCTCGTTTATCCAGATACGCATTTCGCCTTCACCACGGTTCGCCCAGCTAAACCACGGAATAAACGTCAACGTATGCGCCTGGCGCGAAGCTGGGGAAACATCGTAGTGCCACAACGATTGTTGTGCTGCATCGGCAGTACTTTGCTTCACGCCTTCAGCCTGAATTAACATTTTATGGCTGAACAATCCCTTACCCTCGAATACTCTGAACTCACTCTCTTTTGGCAACCACAGGTTATGCAATTCCTCACCGTTATCGGCCTGCTCCAGGCAATACACCAGCGGTCCACGCTGAATGGCGACCTTACCGGCAACATGACGCACTAATGGATTTCCGTACACCCGACGCACCGGCATTGGCAGGGTCAGACTGAGCGTATCGCCTTCCTGCCAGGTTCGGCTGATGTGCAAATAGCCTTTACGAATATCCTGCTCAACTGGCTGACCATTCAGTAAAACCTGCGGTGCGGTGCACCAGTCTGGCAGGCGCAGGGCCAGGGTGTGATATATCGACTGCGGTGATTCAATGGCGATTTTCACCTGCTCATGCCATGGATAATCCCCGCTAATGCGCAGTTTGAGCGCGCCATCTGCCACGGGGACTTCCATGCTATTGCCCACATACATATTGATATACAGCGCGTCCTGACGTGGCGTGTAGATGTAATGGCCAATTGAGGTTAAGACGCGGGCGATATTGGGCGGACAGCAGGCGCAGCCGAACCAGCGTTGGCGAACGGGCTTCACGTGGTCGTAAATATGATTGAATTTTAATGACTTAGGGTGTACTTCCAGTGGGTTAACGTAGAAGAAGTGTTTACCGTCCAGCGCCATGCCGCCGAGAACGGTGTTATACAGGGCGCGCTCCATGACGTCGGCATACTGGCTGTCGGCCTCCATTTCCAGCATTCTGCGGGCGAACATCATCAGTCCGATTGAAGCGCAGCTTTCCGCGTACACGGAGTCGTTGGGCAGATCGTAATCGCTGCTAAACGCCTCGCCACTGCTTTGAGAGCCAATGCCGCCGGTAATGTACAACTGGCGCTGGGCCATATTTTTCCACAGACGCAGGCAATCCTGACGCTTGCCTTCGTCCTGGCTTAAACGTGCCAGGTGCGCCACGCCGGTCATCAGATATACAAAGCGCACCGCGTGACCGATAGCCGTTTGCTGTTCTGAAATGGGCTGATGTGCCTGGCTGTAGGGTTTATCTTTCACCATCCACGCCGGGCCGTAAGTGTGCCAGTAAGAGGTTTGCCCCCGCTTTTCGTACTCTTCGTCATAGAAATGGGGCTGAGCGCCGCGTTGTTCAACAAAGTAATTTACCAGCGCCATATAGCGTGGCTGCTGAGTCACTTCATATAAGCGCATTAAGGCCAGCTCGATTTCCGGGTGTCCGGGGTAGCCGCGTAACTGATTTTCACCAAGCCCAAACACGCTGTCGATATGATCCGCCAGGCGGCACACCACTTCTAACAGACGACGCTTACCCGTCGCCTGGAAGAATGCGACGCCCGCTTCAATTAAATGACCGGCGCAGTACAGTTCATGGCATTCGGCGAGGTTGGTCCAGCGTTCATCCGGAGCTTTTACCGTGAAGTAAGTATTGAGATAGCCGTCTGCACACTGTGCCGCAGCCACCAGTTCAATGACCTCATCAGCGGTTTTCTCAAGTTCCGCATCAGGTTTCTGGCACAGGGACCAGGCGACTGCCTCCAGCCATTTCGCTACGTCGCTATCCTGAAAAACCATGCCGTAAAATTCGCCATCCTGCAGTCCTGCGGCGATACGAAAGTTCTCTATCGCATGACTTGGTTCCGCCTCTGCAATGCGGTCATTCAGCGCATCCCACTGGTAGGGGATCACTACATCACGGACCAACTGTTGGTATTGTCCGAGGAACGGATCGCTGACGGTGAGCTTATGCAGGTCGACTTCCAGTACGTTCATTTCGTGCTCCTTAAGGCTGTACATGACGCTGACGCAGATCGGTGGCAATGCGCGACATCATCGGATTATTGAGTTTGCAGATGCGGATAGACAGCGCCAACAGCAGGTGGAACAGTGCGGGAAGTAGCGTCTCCATCGCGGTAATTCCTTGCAGCGAACTGGCGGTTTGGTTACCAGCGCCTGGCTGATAGGCGACAAAAATAAATAACAGGCTGATGATCCCCGCACTTGAGGCCCAGGCCAGCTTGATGAAAAACAGGTTGAAGGCGAAATTCATGCCGGAAGAACGCACGCCGGTTTTCCACTCGCCGTAATCGTCGGCAAAGGCCATCAGCGAGAAGTGCAGAGGCAGCGTAAAGCCCAGAATAATGCCGTTGCCGAGAATAACCGCCAGCCATAATGTTTGATAAGCCGGACCGGTCGGCAGGAACCACATCATCACTGCCAGGGCTGCCAGCACCAGGTTGGTGTAGTAATAGAGTTTGACGGTATCTATACGGCGGGTCAGCGGGCTGACAACCACTGAACCGATGATGGACGCAAAGGTCACCATGGTGAAAAACAGCGACGTGTAAGCGGTACTGCCTTCCAGCACGTAGGTAATGAAATACATGTACCCGCCGCCACGAATATTGAAGACGTTAATCAGCAGGAAAGACATCACCAGCATCAGCAGCAACTGGCCATTTTTGCGTAGCCCACCAATGTGTTCACGCAGGGTAAATTTCCCCATCATCGCCAGCGGTACACGCTCGCGAACCCAGAAGAAGCAGCACAGGAACATCACCACAGCGATGGCGCACAGGATGCCCACGCCGAACTGATAACCCTGCGCGGCATTGCCCTGACCCAGAATATCCACCATCCACGGCAGACCAACGGAGACAAGGAATCCCGCCACGCCGCACAGCACAAAGCGCCAGGACTGACAGGCGATCACCTCGTTATGGCGGGTCGTCATGGTGTTGATCAGCGCACAATACGGTACGTTGATGGCGGTATAGCCGACAGAGAGCAGTAGATAGGTGCCAAATGCCCAGGCTATTTTTACGCTCATGCTGGCGTCAGGGACGGTAAACGTGAGTACGCCAATGATGCCAATGGGAATTGCCACCCACAGCTGCCATGGGCGAAAACGCCCCCAGCGGCTTTGCGTGCGGTCGGCAAGTATGCCCATTATCGGATCGGAAATGGCATCAAATACACGCAGGGCAATAAACAATGTGCCGACCAGCGCGGGCGTTAACCCGAAGACATCGGTATAGAAAAATGTCAGGAAGTTCATGATCAGACAGGTAATTACCGTCCCGCCAGCATCGCCTAACCCATAACCTATTTTTTCACGCAGGGATAATTTGTCGTCCTGGGCACGCTGTGCCAAATCAGATGTCGTAATCGGAGCCGAAGTCATAAATAACTCCCGGAGAGGATGTTCAGAAAGTATCCCGCTACGTTGCGGGTTATTTGTTTGTAATTTGCAAAGTACGTTATTTATTCTGCACGAAATGTTTGGGTCAACAAGGGAAGAGAAAAGTATAAAAAGATGACAATTCCGACTTCATTATAAAAATGTGATTTCGATCCAGAGAAAAGCAAGTTTATCGTGAATAATCAATAATAAAGAGCAGTTTAAATAATGTAAAAAGCGGGAATTTGAATATATATGCTCGAATTATCCATGTCTCTTCCGATTAAAGTGCAAAATGGTGGGCTATTTATTTCCCGAGGTGTGGGAAGCCATCCGGCGCGGCAATTGCAATCCTGGGAAATCATCTTTGTCGAAAAAGGGACATTAACGATTCGCGAAGGCCAGACCGTTTTTTGCGTGAATGCTGGAGAAAGTTTGCTGTTATGGCCGCAGCGTTCGCATATTGGTGTGGGACAGTTTCCGGCTGATTTGAAATTTTACTGGCTACACTTTGAGGTGACAGCAGAAAACGATGCTTCACTTACAGAACCGTTGCTTGCGATTCCTCAGCATGCCCGGGTTAGCGAGCCACAATATATTATTTCGCTGTTTCGCCAGTTCTTACGCGAGCAGGAAAATATTCATCGCAGCGTTGCGCTGGAACTGATCCTACTGCTGATTTTGCAGCAAATCTCCGCGGCGGCTAGCGAGCAACCCGCAGATAGCCCCGGTAATGCGCTGGCATGGAAAGCGCAACAAATAATCCACACCCAGTTCCACCTACCGATTAGTGCTTCAACTCTGGCGAAAGAGCTGCATTGCAATGCAGATTATCTGGGGCGTGTATTCCGGAGCGCTTTCCGGCTGACGCTAACTGAAGCATTGCATCGCCAGCGGGTAAGGGCGGCAGAAAAGCTGTTGATCAG
Organism: Citrobacter sp. Cpo071; assembly: GCF_030332765.1. Lineage (NCBI taxonomy): Bacteria > Pseudomonadati > Pseudomonadota > Gammaproteobacteria > Enterobacterales > Enterobacteriaceae > Citrobacter > Citrobacter sp. Cpo071. The sequence goes on from NZ_JAOWHE010000077.1 coordinate 88,479, forward strand.
TGACTCGCTGTCGCTTACCGAAGTGGCGATTAAATGTGGATTTAATGATGTGGGTTACTTTCGTAAAATCTTTCGTAAGCATACCAGCCTGACGCCTGCGGCGTGGAAAAGGCGCTACTGCAAAGAGCATATTAATTCGGCGTAAATGAGGATCGCCGGGTGGCGCTATGCTTACCCGGCCTACAAAATTGCAGGCAATCCCCAAAGTCGTTCAGGCACCTGACAGTATTTAACCGTTTCCCCTGTCCGATCAAAGCGTCAGGGGCGGTCTCTCTGGCACTCTGTGGTTTTCACGCAGAGGGAGGGGGCAATGAACGCGTTTATTATGGCGGATGCGGCAAAATGTATTGGGTGTCGTACCTGCGAAGTTGCCTGCGTCGTCGCGCATCAGCAAAACCAGGACTGTGCTTCGGTCTCTTCTTCTGCGTTTATACCGCGGATTCGGGTCATCAAAGACGACGCCTTTACCACGGCGGTCGCCTGCCATCAATGCGAAGACGCTCCCTGTGCGAATGTTTGTCCAACTCACGCCATTCGTCGTGAACATGGGCATATCTTCGTTGAACAGGCACGTTGTATTGGTTGTAAAAGCTGTATGCTGGCCTGCCCGTTTGGGGCAATGAATGTCGTTGCCCGTTCGTCGCGGGTGCAGGCGATAAAATGCGATTTGTGCTGGCATCGCGAGGCGGGACCAGCGTGTGTCGAAGCCTGCCCGACCAGCGCGTTGCAGTGTGTTGATGCCGTCAGTATTCAGCGCCAGCGCCTGCGTTCACAGCCGCTGTGAAGTGAGCCCGACCCGCACCTGGGTCGGGTTTGCGTTAGCCTTCCAGCCAGGCGCGTTCGATCTCTTCCGCCAGAATCTTCACGCCAGCTTCGATTTTCTCCGGCTCTGGCACGTAGTTCATCCGCATGCACTGATGGGTATGCGGCCAGGGTTTATCCAGCCCCGGGAAGAAGTAGTCACCAGGAACCATCAGTACGCCGCGCGCTTTCAGGCGCTGATACAACAGTTCTGTGGTGATCGGTAAATCTTTGAACCATAGCCACAGGAAAATCGCGCCTTCAGGTTTATGGATAAGGCAGCGATCTTCAGACAAGTAGCGGCGAATAATCGCAATCGTCTCCTGAACGCGCTGATAGTAAAACGGCTTGATAACCGTTTCGGACAGACGCAGCAGATCGTTACGTTTAATCATCTCGCACATCATCGCCGGTCCCATCCCGCCAGGTGCAAGGCTGATGATGCCGTTCATATTGGTAATCGCAGTGATGATTTTTTCATTCGCGATAATGATACCGCAGCGGGAACCTGGCAGACCCAGCTTGGAAAGGCTCATGCACAACACAATGTTGGGGTTCCACAGCGGGCGTGCTTCGCTAAAGATAATGCCAGGGAATGGTACGCCATAGGCGTTATCAATCACCAGCGGGATCCCATGCTGGTTGGCCAGCCGGTCCAGCTTCATCAGCTCGTCGTCGGTGATCACGTTGCCTGTCGGGTTAGTGGGGCGCGATACGCAGATCATCCCTGTCTCTTCACCGATGTGCAGGTGTTCAAAATCAACGTGATACTTAAACTGGCCTTCCGGTAGCAGCTCAATGTTCGGACGTGCTGAGACGAAGAGATCTTCTTCCAGCCCGGAATCTGCATAGCCAATGTATTCCGGCGCTAACGGGAATAACACTTTTTGCGTTGTTCCGTCAGCGCGGCGTCCGGCGAACAAATTGAATAAGTAGAAAAACGCGCTCTGACTGCCATTTGTCAGTGCAATATTTTGTGGCTCGATATCCCAACCCTGCTTCTCACGTAGCAGTTTCGCCAGTTCAGACAGTAGCTCGGTTTTCCCTTGCGGACCGTCATAATTGCAAAGCGCATCAGTGGCTTTGCCGTTTGCCAGCATATCTGTCAGCAGAGACTGGAAGTAATTTTGCATCTCTGGAATTTGCGCCGGATTACCACCGCCGAGCATGATGGCGCCTGGGGTGCGTAAACCGTCGTTGAGGTCCTCCATCAGGCGGGTGATGCCTGAATGGCGGGTAAATTTGTCGCCAAAAAGTGAGAATGTCATAGCAGGGGGTCTGTCGAACTGAGTAGTAAAGTGGCTAACCATAGCGCTACCTATGGCAGGGTGCAAATCAGGGGGAGCGGGCTGGATTGATGTTTTGTGCTACAGATGCTTGCCTGGCTGGTTTTTTATTTTGTGTTGGGTTTCCCGCTGTATGCACAGCGGGAAGCCTGTTGGGATCAGGGCTGACCGGCCCACACCACCATCACCTTATCGTCGCCATGCTCGCGGATAAATCCGTATCCCTGCTTCAATGTCAGCGTGGTCTGTTTACCAGCACCGATGGCGGGATGTCTGGCCCGGAACTGACTGATGCGCTGCCAGTGAGTGACGCTGGCGGCAGATTTCCCGGCCACATCCGGCCAGTTCATTTCTGAGCGCGTACCCTGCAATGGGTCTGAACCTGTTGGTCCAAAGGGCCGGGCCGATTCGTCGCCGTAAAAGAGTTGTACCGCGCCTGGCGCCAGCAGCAATAGCTCGGCGGCTTTGTCTCCACCTTCGCGGAACAGGCGCGTATCGTGCGAGGAAAGATAGCTCAGGACGTTGAAATCCTGTAGTTTTTCAGCCATTTGTTGCCAGGTGACATCCATATTTGCCAGACAATCGACGGCCTTTGCCGCCTGCTCCTGATAGTCGAAATTGATCATCGCATCAAAGCCGTGACGGTAATAGTCGCTTTGCATCACGCCGTGACCCCAGGCCTCGCCGGTCATCCAGAAAGGTTTGTCATCCAGCGCTTTATCCGGGTTCGCTTTCTTCCATTCAACCAGCGCCGCGCTGGCCTGTGTTTTTAACTGCTGCCAGGCGGGAAGTTCGACGTGTTTGGCGGTATCGACCCGAAACCCGTCAATCCCGTAATCACGCACCCACTGGCTGAGCCAGTGGGTCAGATAATCTCGGGGCGTGTAACCAGCAATAGCTTTAGCGTGCGTATCTGGTTTGTGTAGATAAAAGTTTGGCAGCCCGGAAGGCGTGGTGGATTCGGTTTTCAGATCGGGCAGGAAAGCCAGCGACATGGTCAGGTCGTCAAAACCCGGATTGTCGTAATCACCAATATCGGTGCGGATCCAGTTTTTCCCCCACCATTTTTCCCAGCCTGCTTTATCGCTGAAGTTGATGTAATCATTAAAGCTGTGCCAGCTTTGCCCGGCGGCTGGCTTCCATTCCGTCCAGCGTTCACCGAGCGTGTTTTTCAGTTCATCGCCCGACAAGTACAATGCCCCAAAATGATACTCCTGCATATCCGCCAGCGTGGCGTAGCCGGTATGATTCATGACGACATCAAACAGGATGCGAATGCCGCGCTGGTGCGCGCCGTCAACCAGCGCACGCAGGTCAGCTTCATTACCCATATTCGCGTCGAGCGTGGTCCAGTCCTGAGTGTAATAGCCATGGTAAGCATAATGGGGGAAATCGCCTTTGGTGCCACCGCCGACCCAGCCGTGAATTTGCTCAAACGGTGCGCTGATCCACAGGGCGTTGATGCCTAACTGTTGTAGATAGTCGAGTTTGCTGGCCAGACCGCGCAAATCGCCCCCGTGGAAAGTACCAATTTCCTGCATGCCGTCGTTGCGACGCCCGTAGCTGTGGTCGTTGCTTGGGTCACCATTTACAAAGCGATCCGTCAGGACGAAATACACCGTAGCGTTATGCCAGTCGAAAGCGGCCGGGGCATCGGTTTCCGCCCGTTCCAGCAGCAACAGTCCGTTACTGGCTGCGGCAGGCTGTAGGGTAATCGACCCATTTTTTACCGTTGCCGTTTGCTGGCTGTAGAAATCACGCACCACGGCACCTTCCGGAAAGGTCTGGCTCACATCCAGTGTTAACGGCGAACCATCCCATTTCGGGCACTGGCGAATCTGGGTCGTGACAGGGTCTGCGGCGCTTTTTACCGAGAGCATCAACGTTGGCGTTCCGGAGCGGGTATCCACTTCCAGCGTGTAATCGCCGTCTTTGAATAAGCGCCACTGCGGTGGGGCGCCTTCACACGGTTTTAGCGACAGCATCTGGTTGAGTTTTATCGCATCAGCAGGCTGCCAGCACTGTTGGTCAAAATTTAGGATTAAAGGACGCGTACCCTTCGTCAACGCTGCATGGCTGACGAATTTACCCGTACCTTCCGCTTCGAAGGTGGGGAGTCCCTGAGAAGTCCATGATGAGGCGATGGCAATGCCGGGCATGAGCGCCAGCGCAACGGCGGCAAGTTTCATAATGCTGTCCTTGGTGCTGCGATTTTCGCCAGTTTGCCAGTGAAATCAGGCCGGAAACTCCTCCTTTGAGTCGATTCCGCCAGGAGGAGAAGTGAGGGTGAGCGATCGCGCGCAAAAAATGAACTTATTTTGCGATAACCTCCACATTTTCTTCGAATTAATAGCACCCTGAACCGTTAATGCGTGACATGGTTTCAGAATTGGACTATTCCTTTGGGTGCTCTTGACGGCTATTTTTGATATGATTTGAGATTCATCTCTCATTTTTGTGAAAAATATAAGGTGTTGGAATGTATAAATCCGACCAGGAGACCTAATGATATTGACTCCCATTCGACGATATGGGGCAATGATTCTTATGTTACTCACCGTTGCATTTTCGGGTGAGGTGCTGGCAAAGACACACACGGCGACAACGAGTCACAAGCCCCAGGTAATCAAGACAAGTAATACACAGGTAAGCAGTAAACAAGAGTATTCTCGCAATAGTGCAAAGAGTAGTTCACTTCCTGATTTGCGAAAATACCCTTCCGGAACACCAAGGAAAAAAGCGTTTCTCCGGACGGTTATGCCTTATATTACCAGTCAAAATGCTGCCATTACGGCGGACCGTAACTGGCTGATTTCAAAACAGTACCAGAACCGCTGGTCACCGACTGAGCGTACGCGTATGAAAGACATCGCGAAGCGCTACAAGGTGAGCTGGTCTGGCAACACGCGTAAAATCCCATGGAATACGCTGCTTGAGCGCGTAGACATTATCCCGACCAGTATGGTGGCAACCATGGCTGCGGCTGAAAGTGGCTGGGGTACGTCGAAGCTGGCGCGTAGCAACAACAACCTGTTTGGCATGAAATGTGGCAAAGGTCGTTGTAATAATGCCCCGGGTAAGGTGAAAGGCTACTCACAGTTTGAATCGGTGAAAGAGTCGGTGAATGCTTACGTCATCAACCTGAACACGCATCCGGCTTACTCTTCATTCCGTAAGTCACGTGCGCAACTGCGTAAAGCCGATCAGGAAGTCACCGCTACCGCGATGATTCATAAGCTGAAGGGTTATTCCACTAAAGGACAGAGCTACAACAACTATCTGTTCGCAATGTATCAGGATAACCAGCGTTTAATCGCCGCGCATATGTAATTCTGTGTGCCGGATGGCGGCTTTGCCGCATCCGGCAATAATCCTCACAGCAACACTTCGCTGTTCACATCGCGATACTCTTTTGGCGTCGTGTCATACTCTTTCTTAAAGACCGAATAAAAGTATTGCAGAGACGGATAGCCGCACATCTGTGAGATTTCGTTGATTGAAAGCGTGGTAGATATCAACAGGCTGCGCGCTTTTTCCAGCTTTTCGGCATGAATCACGGCGTGGATAGTCTCTCCGACCTCTTCTTTAAAACGCTTCTCCAGATTCGAACGAGAAATCCCCACTGAATCCAGCACTTGTTCAACCTTAATACCTTTACAGGCATGGTTGCGGATAAAGTGCATCGCCTGAATCACCGCCGGATCGGTTAATGAACGGTAGTCGGTTGAGCGGCGTTCAATGACGCGCACCGGAGGAACCAGTGTACGTTGCAGCGGCAGCTCTTCATTTGCCAGTAAACGATGTAAGAGCTTAGCGGCCTGATACCCCATCTGCCTGGCTCCCTGAGCCACGGATGAAAGCGCCACCCGCGACAGATAGCGGGTCAGTTCTTCGTTGTCGATCCCAATCACACACAGCTTTTCCGGAACCGGAATATGCAGGTGTTCGCAAACTTGCAGGACGTGTCGTGCTCGTGCATCGGTAACGGCGATAATACCGGTTTGCGGCGGTAGTGTTTGTAGCCAGTCCGCCAGACGATTTTGCGCGTGCTGCCAGTTTTCCGGTGCGGTTTCCAGCCCCTGATAGACAACGCCGCGGTACTTCTCTTTGGCAACCAGCTGGCAAAACGCATATTCACGTTCCGCGGCCCAGCGTTTGCCGCTTGACGATGGCAGACCATAGAATGCAAAGCGGTTAACCCCTTTTTCCTTCAGGTGCAGGAAAGCGCTTTCTACCAACGCATGGTTGTCGGTGGCGATGTAATGTACCGGTGGATAATCTTGCTCCAGATGGTAGGAGCCTCCAACGCCGATGATGGGAACTTCAACATCGGCAAGTAATTGCGCAATATCATCATCGTCATAATCAGCAATAACGCCGTCGCCTAACCAGTCTTTAATATTATCGATACGGGCGCGGAAATCTTCCTCAATGAATATATCCCACTCGGATTGCGATGCCTGTAAATATTCACCCACACCTTCTACCACCTGGCGGTCGTAGGCTTTATTGGCATTAAATAGCAGAGTGATGCGGTGACGTTTATCAAACATAAGAACCTGTCCTGGAAAGGTTAACGTGGGCCTGTCGATACTAGCAAAATCGCAGGTACGACTGCTTGATGAAGCGTGACAAAATTCCTGATTGCCTGAGGCTACGCAAAATTTACATACTGGTCGCGGGATGACAATTGTCATTTTTTATCTGCGCATTACGGTTTTTTGTTTAATGACTAACCTTCGATCGCGATCGCTTTTTTATTTCTTTATTTAGCGCGTTTTTTTGGGAGCCAGCGCACGTTTGGGTATTCTCTTAATGGCGGTGTGAAATAACGTAATTGAGCAATAAATCAGGAAATTCCAGTATAGCCATATCGCAGTTTACTTGCCGTATTACCTGATTATGGAGCTTATTATGCCGGCTTATTTTGACCAACTCGATCGTGTTCGTTTCGAAGGCACTCAATCCACCAACCCGCTCGCATTTCGCCATTACAACCCTGACGAAATCGTATTGGGCAAGCGCATGGAAGATCATCTGCGTTTTGCGGCCTGCTACTGGCATACCTTCTGCTGGAACGGGGCGGATATGTTCGGTATGGGCGCTTTCGATCGTCCATGGCAGCAGCCTGGTGAAGCTCTGGCGCTGGCGAAACGCAAAGCGGATGTGGCATTTGAGTTTTTCCACAAGCTGAACGTGCCTTACTACTGCTTCCATGACGTGGATGTTTCGCCGGAAGGCGCGTCTTTGAAAGAGTACAAAAACAACTTTGCGCAGATGGTTGATGTGCTGGCGGCAAAACAGGAACAGAGCGGCGTGAAGCTGCTGTGGGGTACAGCAAACTGCTTCACTAACCCACGCTACGGTGCGGGTGCGGCCACAAACCCAGATCCAGAAGTGTTCAGCTGGGCCGCCACGCAGGTGGTTACGGCCATGGATGCCACGCACAAGTTAGGTGGAGAAAACTACGTTCTGTGGGGCGGCCGTGAAGGTTATGAAACACTGCTGAATACCGATCTGCGTCAGGAACGTGAGCAGATTGGTCGTTTCATGCAATTAGTCGTGGAACACAAACACAAAACCGGTTTCCAGGGCACTTTGCTTATCGAGCCGAAACCGCAGGAACCGACCAAGCACCAGTACGACTACGATGCGGCGACCGTGTACGGATTCCTCAAGCAGTTCGGTCTGGAAAAAGAGATCAAACTGAATATCGAAGCCAACCACGCTACGCTTGCAGGCCATTCGTTCCATCACGAAATCGCCACTGCTATCGCGCTGGGTCTGTTTGGCTCTGTCGATGCCAACCGCGGCGACGCACAGTTGGGCTGGGACACCGACCAGTTCCCGAACAGCGTAGAAGAGAATGCGCTGGTGATGTACGAAATCCTGAAAGCGGGCGGCTTCACTACCGGCGGCCTGAACTTTGATGCCAAAGTACGTCGTCAGAGCACCGATAAATACGATCTGTTCTATGGTCATATTGGCGCGATGGATACCATGGCGCTGTCGCTGAAAATTGCGGCCCGTATGATTGAAGACGGTGGCCTGGATCAGCGTGTGGCTAAACGTTATGCCGGTTGGAATGGTGAGCTGGGCCAGCAAATTCTGAAAGGCCAGATGACGCTGACAGAAATTGCGCAGTACGCTGAACAACACAACCTGGCGCCAGTGCACCAGAGCGGTCATCAGGAATTGCTGGAAAATCTGGTAAACCATTATTTGTTCGACAAATAACGGGTCTCTGAGAACGTCCGTAAGCCCGGTCAGCTAGCGCTACCGGGCCTTTCTTTAAGGAACGATGCCTTATGTATATCGGGATAGATCTTGGCACATCAGGCGTAAAGGCCATTCTGCTCAATGAGCAGGGCGATGTGGTGGCTTCACAAACGGAGAAACTCACCGTCTCGCGCCCGCACCCGTTATGGTCAGAACAAGACCCTGAGCAGTGGTGGCTGGCAACGGATCGGGCGGTAAAAGCACTGGGTCAGCAGCATTCACTCCGCGAGGTGAAAGCGTTGGGGATTGCCGGGCAGATGCACGGCGCGACGCTACTGGATGAACAACAGAAGGTATTGCGTCCGGCTATCTTATGGAACGACGGTCGCTGTGCTGAAGAGTGCGAGATGCTGGAGAATCAGGTACCGCAGTCTCGTGCCATCACTGGCAACCTGATGATGCCTGGCTTTACCGCGCCAAAACTGCTGTGGGTGCAACGCCACGAGCCGGAGATTTTCAACCAGATTGATAAAGTCCTGCTGCCGAAAGATTACCTGCGTTTGCGCATGACCGGTGATTTTGCCAGCGATATGTCTGATGCGGCAGGGACAATGTGGCTGGATGTCGCGAAGCGTGACTGGAGCGATGTCATGCTGGCTGCCTGTAAACTGACTCGCGCACATATGCCTGCGCTCTATGAAGGCAGCGAGATTACCGGAACCTTATTGCCAGACGTCGCCAAAGCCTGGGGAATGCAGGAGGTTGCGGTTGTTGCCGGAGGCGGTGATAACGCGGCGGGCGCGGTTGGCGTAGGCATGATGAATGCCGGTCAGGCGATGCTTTCGCTGGGGACATCCGGCGTCTATTTTGCGGTGAGTGATGGTTTCCTTAGCAAACCGGAAAGTGCGGTTCACAGTTTTTGCCATGCTTTGCCTGAGCGATGGCATCTGATGTCTGTAATGTTAAGTGCGGCATCGTGTCTGGACTGGGCGGCAAAATTAACCGGACTGGCGAGCGTTCCTGCGTTGATTGACGCTGCGCAACAGGCGGATGAACACGCGGAGCCGGTCTGGTTTTTACCTTATTTGTCCGGCGAGCGTACGCCGCATAACAATCCGCAGGCCAAGGGCGTATTTTTCGGTCTGACGCATCAGCATGGTCCGGCAGAACTGGCGCAGGCGGTGCTGGAAGGTGTGGGGTTTGCGCTGGCTGATGGTATGGACGTGGTACATGCCTGTGGCGTTCAGCCCGCCAGCATTACGCTGATCGGCGGTGGGGCACGCAGTGAATACTGGCGTCAGATGCTATCTGACATCAGCGGATTGCAGCTGGATTACCGTACCGGCGGTGACGTTGGCCCTGCACTCGGCGCGGCGCGCCTGGCGCAAGTTGCCATGAATCCGCAAACGTCGTTATCAGAGTTACTGCCTCAGCTTACGCTGGAGCAGGCGCATTATCCTGACGCGGAGCGTCATGCTCGTTATCAACAGCGTCGAGAAACCTTCCGTCGTATCTATCAGCAATTACAACCGCTGATGTCCTGACCACTTTCCCCTCTGGCTAGCAGAGGGGAATTTGACGCATACATATATCCACAAAAATAATAAGTTACACGTATGGATGTATTCTGAAAGTCCTGCGTAGTCGCTTTTTTCTGTGTTGTCTTTAGCGGGTTATTCATATTGTATCCATGATGGATAAGGAGATCCCAATGAAGACAACCAGGCTGTTGCCATGGATATTATTTCTCTCAGGCATACTGACTTACAGTATCGGTTTATGGCGCGCATGCCCGTTATTGAGCGGCAAGGGGTATTTTTTGGGGGCGCTGATGACGGGGATGTTCGTAACGTATGCCTATCAGCGCGCAGTAAATCTCAATCAAAACGATGAACGCTTCACTTCCGTATGTCAGATGGTGGCGCTCATCACGGCAGGGTTGTTGCTGGTGGGGGTGTGGAATGCCCCGTTGGCGTCCTTCGAAATAGGGTTATACCCGGCAGCATTCTTCGTCTGTTTAATGGGGCAATTTTTACTGCAGCGTTCGCGTAAGAAGGCGCTGCCTGGAGACACCTAACTCACCAGCCTGCGCGTATCAATACGCTGCAACAGAATAGACAACAGTAAACTTCCTGCCAGCGTGGCGCTGAAAATCCACAGCATATCCAGCGGCGGCCAGTTTTTGAGTTCAATTCCGTTGGTACGTAGTGCGTGAATGATCAGCGCATGAAAACCATATATGCCCAATGAATGGCGAGAAATAAGGCCCAGTAGCGGCAGAGTACGTGCGCTGAGCGTATTTTTGACCAGCGTCAGGAGCGAGGTGGCGCAAATAAATACTGCTGGGCCGCAGTAGAGGTACCAGGTGTCGGCAAAATTGCCTCGCCAGCGCAGTTCATGCAATGTGCCACGAGAAATAATAAATACTGCGGTAATGAATAACGCCGCACAGAGCCAGCTGAGCGCACGCTTTTGCGTATCCATCATGCCAATCGCCCGGCCCAGCATGCCGTACAGGATGTAATAGAAAGTATCGCCACTGATGTACAGGTTGACTGGGAGCCACTCAAAGCCGCCGATTTTTTGCGAGACGGTGTTGGGATTGGCAATCACCCCAATCACAACCATGAGCGCCAGTAGCATCTTGCCGCTGATATTTTTCACCTGTATTAGCGGAGAAACCAGGTAGATGACGGCGATCGCGAAGAAAAACCACAGGTGATAGAACACCGGCTTTTGCAGCAGGTTCTTCAGCGACAGCTCAGCGTTGATCGAGGTAAACAGCAGGATATAGGCCAGCGCCACGCTGCTGTAAAACAGAATGCAAAGTGCGATACGCAGGAAATGGCGCGGTTTGGCGCTACGCTCACCAAAAAACAGATAGCCCGAAATCATAAAGAACAGCGGAACGCTGACGCGAGAAGCTGAATTGAGCACGTTAGCCAGATCCCAATTCAACGGGCTGACGCTTTGCGCATTGGTGATGTACCAGGTTGTGGTGTGGATCATCACGACCATTAAACAGGCTATCCCGCGCAGGTTATCAATCCAGAAAATTTTGGGCTGCATCAGTTCCTCTGTGTCCATTAAAAAAAGTCTGACCGATATTTTGCGAACGTAGCTCACTGGAATAATCCGAGTTCTTACGCTAAAGCTTGAGATGGTCTGATGAGATTCTCAAAATAGGATCTGTTTCCAGACACTAATAATAAGACTGACCAGCAAACCAGGCGGTAATAAAATGATGATGAAGTATTTCTTTCCCGCGATCGCTGCCCTTTTGCTGGTAGCGTGCGCTGACACACAATCGTCTGCACCTGCGCAGAAAGCGCAAAAGGTTAAGGTCAGTGCCACACGTTCGCTGGATATGGAGTCATTGTGCAAAAATGAGGCGGCGCAACGCTACAACACTGGCGCGCAGAAAATTGATATCTCCGGCCTGGAGCAATTCCAGGGCAGCTATGAGATGCGTGGTTCTACCTTCCGTAAAGAGAGTTTTGTCTGCTCTTTTGATGCAGACGGGCAGTTTTTGCACCTTTCCATGCGCTAAGTTCCCCCTTTTTCCCGTTTCGTACTGTATATCTTGCAGCCAGCGGGTATACTGACCGCTTCCTTTAAATCCACACGTATCCAGCACGAAATAATATGCAAAAGTTTGATACCAGGACCTTCCAGGGCTTGATCCTGACCTTACAGGATTACTGGGCTCGCCAGGGCTGCACCATCGTTCAACCATTGGACATGGAAGTCGGCGCGGGAACATCTCACCCAATGACCTGCCTGCGTGCGCTGGGGCCGGAGCCGATGGCGACTGCTTATGTGCAGCCTTCTCGTCGTCCGACCGATGGCCGCTATGGCGAAAACCCGAACCGCTTACAGCACTACTATCAGTTCCAGGTAGTGATTAAGCCGTCTCCGGACAACATTCAGGAGCTGTACCTGGGTTCTCTGAAAGAACTGGGTATGGACCCGACCATTCACGATATCCGTTTCGTGGAAGATAACTGGGAAAACCCGACGCTGGGTGCCTGGGGTCTGGGTTGGGAAGTGTGGCTGAACGGCATGGAAGTGACGCAGTTCACCTACTTCCAGCAGGTTGGTGGCCTGGAATGTAAACCAGTAACCGGGGAAATTACTTACGGTCTGGAACGTCTGGCCATGTACATTCAGGGCGTAGACAGCGTTTACGACCTGGTCTGGAGCGACGGCCCGCTGGGTAAAACCACTTACGGCGACGTGTTCCATCAGAACGAAGTGGAGCAATCCACCTACAACTTTGAATACGCCGACGTGGACTTCCTGTTCACCTGCTTCGAGCAGTACGAGAAAGAGGCGCAGCAGCTGCTGGCGCTGGAAAATCCGCTGCCGCTGCCTGCGTATGAACGCATTCTGAAAGCCGCCCATAGCTTCAACCTGCTGGATGCGCGTAAAGCCATCTCCGTCACTGAGCGTCAGCGCTATATCCTGCGAATTCGCACCCTGACCAAAGCAGTGGCAGAAGCTTACTACGCTTCCCGTGAAGCCCTTGGCTTCCCGATGTGCAACAAAGACAAATAAGAGGCGGCCATGTCTGAGAAAACTTTTCTGGTGGAAATCGGCACTGAAGAGCTGCCACCAAAAGCACTGCGCAGCCTGGCTGAGTCCTTTGCTGCAAACTTTACCGCGGAGCTGGATAACGCTGGCATCGCGCACGGCAACGTTGAGTGGTTCGCCGCGCCGCGTCGTCTGGCGCTGAAAGTCGCGAATCTGGCGGAATCTCAACCCGATCGCGAAGTTGAAAAACGCGGTCCGGCCATTGCCCAGGCGTTTGACGCTGAAGGTAAACCGAGCAAAGCGGCAGAAGGTTGGGCACGTGGCTGCGGCATCACGGTTGATCAGGCTGAGCGTCTGACTACCGACAAAGGCGAATGGCTGCTGTACCGTGCGCATGTAAAAGGCGAAAGCGCAGAAACGCTGCTGCCAAACATGATCGCCACGTCACTGGCGAAGCTGCCTATCCCGAAACTGATGCGCTGGGGCGCGTCTGATGTCCACTTCGTGCGTCCGGTTCACACCGTGACCCTGCTGTTGGGCGACAAAGTGATTCCGGCAACGATTCTGGGCATTCAGTCCGATCGCGTGATCCGTGGACACCGCTTTATGGGCGAGCCGGAATTCACCATCGATTCTGCCGATCAGTACCCGGAAATCCTGCGTGAGCGCGGCAAAGTAATTGCGGATTACGCTGAGCGTAAAGCGAAAATCAAAGCCGATGCTGAAGAAGCGGCGCGTAAGATTGGCGGTAACGCTGATCTGAGCGAGAGCCTGCTGGAAGAAGTCACCTCGCTGGTAGAATGGCCGGTAGTGCTGACCGCGAAATTCGAAGAGAAATTCCTCGCAGTTCCGTCTGAAGCGCTGGTTCACACCATGAAAGGTGACCAGAAGTACTTCCCGGTTTACGCGAACGACGGCAAACTGCTGCCGAACTTTATCTTCGTTGCCAACATCGAATCGAAAGATCCGATCCAGATTATCTCCGGTAACGAGAAAGTCGTTCGTCCGCGCCTGGCGGATGCCGAGTTCTTCTTCAATACCGACCGTAAAAAACGTCTGGAAGACCATCTGCCGCGTCTGCAAACCGTGCTGTTCCAACAGCAACTGGGTACGCTGCGCGACAAGACTGACCGTATCCAGGCGCTGGCGGGCTGGATTGCTGGTCAGATTGGCGCTGATGTTAACCACGCAACGCGTGCTGGCCTGCTGTCCAAGTGTGACCTGATGACCAACATGGTCTTCGAGTTCACCGACACCCAGGGTGTGATGGGCATGCACTATGCGCGTCACGATGGCGAAGCGGAAGATGTAGCTGTGGCGCTGAACGAGCAGTATCAGCCGCGTTTTGCCGGTGATGATCTGCCGTCGAACCCGGTAGCTTGTGCCGTGGCGATTGCTGACAAGATGGACACCCTGGCGGGTATCTTCGGTATCGGTCAGCATCCGAAAGGTGACAAAGACCCGTTTGCGCTGCGTCGTGCTGCGCTGGGTGTGCTGCGTATTATCGTTGAGAAGAACCTGAATCTGGATCTGCAAACGCTGACCGAAGAAGCGGTTCGTCTGTATGGTGACAAGCTGACCAACGCCAACGTGGTGGATGACGTTATCGACTTTATGCTCGGTCGCTTCCGCGCCTGGTATCAGGACGAAGGTTATACCGTCGACACCATTCAGGCCGTGCTGGCACGTCGTCCGACTCGTCCGGCTGATTTTGACGCACGTATGAAGGCGGTTTCGCACTTCCGTACGCTGGAAGCCGCGTCCGCGCTGGCTGCCGCGAACAAGCGTGTATCGAACATCCTGGCGAAGTCTGAAGAGACGCTGAATGACCGCGTGAATGCGGCAACGCTGAAAGAGCCGGAAGAAATTGCGCTGGCGATGCAGGTGGTTGTGCTGCGCGATAAGCTGGAGCCTGTCTTCGCTGCCGGTCGTTACCAGGAAGCGCTGGTTGAGTTGGCGGAACTGCGTGAACCGGTTGATGCGTTCTTCGAGAAAGTGATGGTCAACGTAGAAGATAAAGATCTGCGTATTAACCGTCTGTCTATGCTCGAAAAACTGCGCGAGCTGTTCTTGCGCGTGGCAGATATTTCTCTGCTGCAGTAACGACCCTGCGCTGACTTAGAAAATGCCGGATGGCGGCTTCGCCTTATCCGGCCTACGAGAGAAACACCAGTAGGCCGGATAAGCATTGCGCTATCCGGCATTTTTTTATGTTATTAGCGCAACTGCAATTTTGTCAGACAGGTCTGGCTGTCTTCCATCGTCTTAATAGGATACTCCGCCGTTTTACCGTTGTAGCTCACTGCGATGGTGCCTTCCATATTGCGCGGTAGCCATACCCCGACAAAGCCATTACGGCCGCTCTTCATCGCTTTTTGTACCACCACATCACCCTTGTTATCCGTCACTTTGACATTGAATGTCTTCTCCGGCATTTCGCCCTGGCAGCCAGAAAGGCTGTGGTTGAAGCAAGGATGTGTTTGCCATTCATACGGGGCAAACGACAGATAAAACTTGTCACCGAGCGGCAGGGTATAAACCTGATCGCCCGAAGAGAGCTTCAACGCGGTGCTGGTGATGGACGCGGAGTACGGCAGCGGGCGACTCTGCGGTGACTGATCAATCGTCTCTACGATTTGTTCGACGGATTTCCCGCTAAGCCCGTGTTCGGCCAGAAAAGTAGCTTCCGGCGTTGCCGCGAACGCAGTACCTGTAGTGAGCAAACCTAAAATCAGCAGCAGTGAGGATTTCGACATAGCTTCAATTCCTTGTGAAAATTGTGGAATATAGACTGGCTCACTATAAAGCTTACCCTTAGGGAAAGGTCAAAGGGGCGACGGGTAAAGTAATGCAAAGAAGCGTTTAGGTGGGATGTGCTGCGAAGTACAGATAAAAAAAATCCCCGCCGTTTGGCAGGGATTCAGAATTTTGAGCTTTTTAAGCTTACAGGCTGGTTACGTTGCCAGCTGCCGGGCCTTTAGCGCCGCTTTCGATGGTGAAGGAAACTTTCTGACCTTCGTCCAGAGATTTGTAGCCATCGTTCTGGATAGCAGAGAAGTGTACGAACACGTCTTTAGAGCCATCGTCAGGAGTGATGAAGCCGAAACCTTTGTCAGCGTTGAACCATTTTACGATACCAGTCATTTTACCGGACATAGTGTATTACCTTTTAAAAAATAAGTGTGCCTTTCGGCGATATGGCGTGCTTTACAGATTTTTTAACAGTAAAGGAAATGCTCACTACGAAGGGTATCAACGATAACTCTTGAAGGGACTTGCCTTACTAACTGCTGTAATGGTCTGTACGTCAAACCGTTGAGGGCATTAACTCATTTTACGCATGTGGATGCAACTACTATTTTCTTTTTTGTGGATAACCTTCGTAAGAGAACGGCCCTGAAACAGGACCGTTCTTAAGCAAAATTGAAAAATAGTTCAATCCATCAGTTGCTTACTTAACCTAGGGTCTGCCTGAATCAGGCGCATTAACTTCAATTCGGTAGTGGAAGGCTTTACGCGTTTAGACTCCCATTCATGAACCATCGCGACCGTCACGCCCATCACTCGGGCAAAATCATCTGTTTTTAAACCTGTCCCTCGTCGTAGCTGTTCAAATTCGGTGAAAGGGTTGGTTTTTTGCGGCAGAGTGACCGTCTGCGATACATCTTTAAAAACAATCTGCTCCAGACTGCTTAGCAGTTCAAACATAGGATCTTTGTATTCCATTGAGAACTCCTACAAATCACACAGCGGGATCGTGAATTTCTTCGAAGCTCATTAAGAGTAGTCGGAAAAAATGAAGCCGGATTTAAGGGTTGTGTGATGGATTCGTTTCAGCGGATCGCAGGTGACAATCTTTTGCTGGCTAACGAACTGATAAAGGTCGGGATCTCCGAACGATCGATTCCGATTGTAAAGATGACTAAAATATGACGCCGAGTGGTAAATGCAGCATTGTTTAGCAAAACGAACGGTGGCGGGAACGGTTATTTTCCCCCACAAGATTACGCGGAAAGGGTATCTTGCGGGGCTGACCTGGACTATCCTTGTCAACGTCAGGCACGCGGGTGTCGTTGTGCGCATTTTTGGGTGAAAGGAGTATTAAAATGGCGACAGGTAAGTCCTGCTCTCGCTGGTTTGCGCCTGTTTTGGCGCTCTTAATGGTAGTTGGCCTGAGTGGGTGTTTTGATAAAGAAGGCGATCAACGCAAAGCGTTTATCGATTTTCTGCAGAATACTGCAATGCGTAGCGGAGAGCGTTTACCAACGCTGACCGCCGATCAGAAAAAACAGTTTGGCCCGTTTGTGTCCGATTACGCGATTCTGTATGGCTATTCGCAACAGGTTAATCAGGCGATGGACTCCGGTCTGCGTCCGGTGGTTGATAGCGTAAATGCGATTCGTGTTCCTCAGGATTATGTGACTCAGCGTGAACCGCTGCGTCAGGCAAATGGTGCGCTAGGTGTATTAGGGCAACAGTTGCAGAATGCGAAACTACAGGCAGATGCTGCGCATGGCGCGCTGAAGCAGGGCGAAGATCTGAAACCGGTCTTTGATCAGGTGTACAACAAAGTTGTTACTGCACCAGCAGAGGCCTTACAGCCGCTGATCCCTGCCGCGCAAATTTTCACGCAGCAGCTGGTGCAGGTTGGTGATTTTGTGGCCCAGCAGGATACGCAGGTGAGCTTTGTCGCCAACGGTATCCAGTTCCCAACGTCACAGCAGGCAAGTCAGTACAATACGCTGATTGGCCCGTTGGCTGCTCAGCATCAGGCATTTAATCAGGCCTGGACTGCTGCGGTGAATGCCGCTCAGTAATTAAGATACGGTAATACATGAAAGGCCGGGTGAGCGTAAGCGCTACCCGGCCTTTTGTTTATGATGCGACCTGCGGGTTTACGCAGTTCTTCTCAACGTGTCCTTGCAGCGCATCGATTAAGTTATCCACCGCACAGGCCGCCATGTTGTAGCGCGTTTCGTGCGTGGCTGAACCAATGTGCGGTACGGCCACCACGTTGGGCAGTGACAGCAGCGGTGAGTCTACCGATAATGGCTCTTGCTCAAATACATCCAGGCCAGCGGCATGAATTTCGCCTTTTTGCAGGGCAGCAATCAACGCTTTTTCATCGACCACCGGGCCACGTCCGGCGTTAATGAAAATGGCGGAAGACTTCATTTTGGCAAACTGCTCGGTGCTGAACAGATGATGCGTTTCGTCGGTTAACGGCAGGATCAGGCAGACAAAATCAGACTCCTGCAACAGTGTATCGAGGTCGCAGTAACGTGCATTGAAGCGCTCTTCTGCTTCCTGATGATGACGGCGCGCATTATAGAGAATCGGCATGCTAAAGCCGAAATGCGCACGTTGTGCCAGCGCCAGCCCAATGCGGCCCATACCGACAATCCCCAGCGTTTTGTGGTGTACATCGGTACCAAACCAGTCCGGTCCGATACTTTTGGTCCATTCGCCGACCTTTACCCGTTCGGCAACTTCCACTACGCGTCGAGCGGTGCTTAACACCAGCGCCATTACCGTATCGGCGACGGTTTCCGTCAGCACGGTTGGCGTGTGCATCAACAGCACCTTACGCGCGTTGAGGGCATCGACGTCGAAGTTGTCATAGCCTACGGAAATCGTGGATGTCGCACGCAGCCTGGGCATTTTCTCCAGCAGAGCGGTATTGACGGCTTCACTGGAGCCCAGCAGACCTTCTGCATTGGCAAAAGCGTCGGCGTGCTGTGCGACCGTTTCCGGGCGCAGGTTAGGCACCTGAGTCACAGTAAAATGTTCTTCCAGGCGATGCAGTAAATCGTCAGGTAACGCTTTATAGAGAATAATGGACGGCTTCATGCGAATCTCCGTAAGTTAAAATTTAAGCGTGGCGTGCGCCAATAGGTAGCTGTTGATTATTAGCAGGCTTAACAATGAGAGTTAGCCACACTGAGACAAAAAGCGCTACCCCCATAAAAATGTACGAGGCAGACGGGCTGCCGGTAGCGCCATTGAGGTAGCCGACAAACCATGAACCAAAGAATGAACCTAGCGCGCCCATGCTGTTGATCAGCGCCATTGCCCCACCGGCGACGTTGCGCGGCAGCATTTCCGGGATGATGGCGAAGAAGGGACCATAGGGGGCATACATTGCCGCGCCTGCAATAACCAACAGCGTGTAAGAAATCCAGAAGTGGTCTGCGCCTACGGCCCAGGAGCCGATAAACGCGAACGCCGCGATCAGTAACAGTGGCCAGACAAACAGCTTACGGTTTTGCAGCTTATCGGACGCCCAGGAGACGAGGATCATCGCCGCCGTTGCCGCCAGATACGGTACGGATGACAGCCAACCAACTTCCACCATCCCCAGGTTTGCGCCGCCGTTGCGGATAATCGACGGCAGCCACAGGACAAAACCATAAACGCCAATACTCCAGGCGAAATACTGCATACACAGCAGGATGACGTTACGTGAGCGGAAAGCCTCGCTATAGTTACGTACGGCTTTGATGCCTTGCTGCTCTTTTTCCAGTTGTGCCTGAAGAGCGGCTTTTTCAGATTCTGACAGCCAACCGACCTGAGACGGTTTGTCTTTTACCAGCACCCACCAGCAGAACGCCCAGATGATGGCTGGGAAGCCCTCGATGATGAACATTTCTCGCCAGCCCAGCGCCTGAATCAGGTAACCGGAAACCACGGACATCCACAGAACGGTGACCGGATTACCGAGGATCAGGAAAGTGTTTGCGCGCGAGCGTTCAGATTTCGTAAACCAGTTGCTGATATAAATCAGCATTGCCGGCATCACGGCGGCTTCAACGACGCCAAGAATAAAGCGGATGGCGGCAAGCATTGGAATATTGCTGACCATGCCGGTTAACGACGCGCATGCGCCCCAGAGGATCAGACAGACAAAAATCAGTTTTCGTACGCTGCGGCGTTCAGCGTAAATTGCGCCCGGGATCTGAAAGAAGAAATAGCCGAGGAAAAACAGTGCGCCCAGCAGGGAAGAGATCCCCTTGGTAATGCCGAGGTCCTCGTTGATACCGGCGGCGGAGGCGAAGCTGAAGTTCGCGCGGTCAAGGTACGCCAGGCTATACGTGATAAACACGATTGGCATGATGTACCACCAGCGTTTTGCTGCATTAGTTGAGCTATTCATAGACTGCCCTCTGGTTATGCTGATACGCCGCCTCTGTATGTAGGGTACAGAGTTGGCCGGGAGTTTATTCCCCTAATTGTTCACGTGTGGGTAATCCTTCGCTGTCGCCCTGAACCTGAATGGCCAGTGCGCCAATTTTATTGCCGCGGGTCACCGCCTGATGCAACGAGCGGCCTTCCAGCAGGGCGCTAATAACGCCTACGGCAAAGCCATCTCCTGCGCCGACCGTATCGACCACATTGTCGACTTTTACCGGTGCCACGCAGCCTTGTTCGCCGCTGGCGGTTTTGTACCAGGCGCCATCAGCCCCGGTTTTCACGATCACGGCCTTCACTCCATGGCGCAGATAAAAGTCGGCGATGGCTTCAGGCGTTTGCTGACCGGTTAAAATCATGCCCTCTTTTAACCCTGGTAAAACCCAGTCAGCCTGGAATGCCAGCCGGTTCAGTTTTTCCACCATCTCGGCTTCGCTTTTCCACAATACCGGGCGCAAATTCGGGTCGAACGAGATGGTCTTCCCCTGGGCCTTCATGGTGCGGGCGGTATGCGCCAGTAGTTCATAAGAGCTGGCAGAAAGCGCTGCCGCTACGCCACTCAGGTGCAGGTGGCGCGCGCTGGCAAAATAGTTCTCGTGGTAATCCTCAATGCTGAGGTGGCTGGCAGCGGAACCTTTACGGAAATATTCCACAATGGGATCGGTTCCATTTTCGACCTTAGATTTAAGCTGAAAGCCAGTAGCGTAACGCCCGTCCTGGGTGACTCCCTGCGCATCAATCCCTTCTTTTTCCAGCGACTTAACGATAAAACGTCCAAAACTGTCGTTGCCAACGCGGCTTACCCAACCGACCTTCAGGCCCAGACGGGCAAGACCGGTCGCTACGTTAAGCTCCGCGCCTGCAACGCGCTTGATAAATTGCTCCACATCCGCCAGTTCGCCGGTTTGCGTGGCGACAAACATCGCCATCGCTTCACCAATAGTGACCACATCCAGTGAATTTTTCATGCGTTACTCCTCGCGTAACAGCTCGACGTAGCGGCGGGTAACCGCCGCCAAATCCTGCCCTTCCAGGGGGAACTCAATGCCGCGTGGGACATCGTTGGGCAGCGTTTTTAGCAGCGCCAGCCAGCGCGGATCGGCTTCATCAGGTGGCACGGCGCGGTAGCTGTCGCGATGTGCAACTGCGGCTTTGACATGGATATACCCAACGGTTGACGCCAGGTTCTGCGCCGCCTGTTCCGGGGAGTCGCCCACCCACAGCCAGTTGCCCATATCGAAGGTCAGAGATATCGGCAGGTTTTGCGCCTGACAGGCTTCGTTAAAGCGCTGCATTGGCTGCAGGCGTCCGTAGTCGGTCTGATCGTTCTCGACAACCAGCTCCATTCCGCTGTTGTCCAGCCATTGGCGTAGAACGTCGAACTGTTCGGTATGGGAAAAATGGCCGAGGGAGACTTTTAACCACAGCGCCTGCAAGGCCTGCGCTTCCTCAAGTAGTTCTGGAAGACGGGGGTTGAGGTTACCGTCTTCAAGGAACAACGGTTCAGGCGCAGAGTAACAGGCCAGCAGGCCGAAGATTTCGATCGCAGAGGCCATCGTTGACAGCGTCTTCAGCTCGGCGTCGGTTAATAGCTCGCGGCGGATTTCAACGCCGTCAGCACCGGCTTCAGCGATGATGGGCAGCATTGCCGTTTGCCCGCCTGCGGCCCGTACCTGGTCGTGGCCGTAAGCGGCGGTGACCACCATAATTTTTCTTTTCATGGAAACTCCAGACTAGCGTTCTTGTTATAACGCTAGATGGAACCGGTTCCAAAGAAAAGCCCATGATGTCGAATTTATGATCACCATCACGAAGGTAATTTAACGGGCGGTAGAGCCGCGCACGATCAGCTCGCCGGAGAAGACCTGTTCCTGAATGGCAGCGGAGCCGCCATCAATCCGGCGCACAACCTGCTCAACGGCGGTGTAACCAATCTGCCAGGTGGGTTGTTTCAATGTGGTAATACCAACGCCCGCCAGCTCGGCCCATTCCAGCTCGTCAAAACCGAGTAGGCCAATGTCGCTCCCCCAGTTGAGGCCAATGCGTTTCAGGGCGCGGGCTACTTGTAGCGTGAGGGCACCGTTGGCAGAGATAACGGCTTTGCGCATTCCACGATGCTGCTGGTGAAACTGGCGCAAGGTGTCGTCCAGTTGCGTATTGTCCGTGAGCGGGACTTCGGCATTTTGCGCGATCACGCCGGGGTATTGCGCGAGCGTGGCACGAAAAGCGCTCAGGCGTTCGCGGCGGGTATTCACCATGCCGAGTGGTTCGCTGAGGAACAGGATGGCTTCAAAACCTTGCTCTACCAGATGCTCGGTGGCAACCGTTGCCGCCTGGGTGTTATCCAGCCCGACCATATCACAGGCGAAATCGGGAATTTTACGGTCAATCAGCACCATCGGCAGCGCAGACTGTTGCAGGCGGTTCAGCCCCTCTTCGCGCATCCCGACGGCGTTGACCACAATCCCTTCGACCTGGTAGCTGCGCAGCAGATCGAGATAATGCAGCTCCTGATCCACTTCGTTGTTGGTGTTACACACCAGCGGGGTAAAGCCTTTATCGCGACAGGCGGCTTCAATACCACTTAGCACGTTGACGGAGTAGGGATTAGTAATATCGGCGATGATCAGGCCAATCAGGCGGGTACGACCATGTTTCAGGCCTCTTGCCATCAGGCTGGGACGGTAGTCGAGATCGGCAATGGCTTGTTCAATGCGGGCCAGCAGCGCGTCGGAAAGCAGGTGCTTTTCACCGTTGAGATAACGTGAAATGCTGGTCTTGCCGGTTTTTGCAGCTTTCGCCACATCGCTGATGGTTGCCCGTGTTGATTTGCTCATCGCTGATTTCCCTGAATTTGGTGACAACACCTTAACGCGAAAATCAACGATGGCAAGTGCTTCATGCCGGATGGATACGGTCTGCTTCCATCCGGCACAAAACGTTACTGGATCGGGCTTAAGGTAATTTCTACGCGGCGGTTTTGCGCTTTACCTTCCGCTGTGCTGTTACTGGCGATCGGATTTGCCGGGCCCATACCCTGAGTGCGGATGCGGTTAGCTGCGACCCCTTGAGTGATCAAGGCACTGGCTACGGAGTCTGCGCGCTGCTGCGACAGACGCATATTCAGATCCTGGCTGCCGGTGCTGTCGGTGAAGCCCAGCACGTTGACGGCGGTTTTATTGTACTCTTTCAGTACCATCGCCACGCCGGTCAGGGTGTTAGCACCCGCAGGCTTCAGGTTGGCACTGCTGCTGTCGAAGGTGACGTTGTTTGGCATGTTCAGAATGATGTTATCGCCACTGCGCGTCACGCTGACGCCCGTTCCCTGCATTTTTTCGCGCAGTTTCGCTTCCTGCACGTCCATGTAATAGCCGATACCACCGCCAACGGCCGCGCCAGCCGCTGCGCCAATCAGTGCGCCTTTGCCGCGATCTTTCTTCGAAGAAGAGAGTGCGCCAATGCCCGCGCCGACCAGAGAGCCAATACCTGCGCCAATGCCGGATTTACCTGCTTCGCGTTCGCCGGTGTAAGGGTTTGTTGTGCAGCCAGAAACCGCCAGGGCGCCGCTCACGATGGCAGCAATAACAAATACACGTTTCTTCATCTTAATTCCTTAATGACTTTTTCTTCTTTGCCACAGCGACCGTGGCGGTTGATTATGACGTGTGAACATGAAGAAAATTCCAGGGAAGACTCTGAAATTTGTAAGTAACATTGAACGGCATAATAAATAATCCGTCACATCGCATTCAGGAGCGCCATCTTGGCTAATTCACCCGCACATTACTCGGTGTTAACCGCCGCCCACTGGGGACCAATCCTCGTCGACACTGATGGGGAGACAGTTTTCTCCTCGCGTGGCGCGCTGCCCACCACTCATCCCAACTCTTTGCAAACCGTGGTGCGCGACCAGGTTCACAGTAAAACGCGGGTACGTTTTCCGATGGTGCGTAAAGGGTTTCTCGCCTCGCCGGAGAACCCACAGGGCATACGTGGGCAGGATGAGTTTGTTCGCGTCAGTTGGGACGACGCGCTGAATCTTATCCATACGCAGCATAAACGCATCCGTGACAGCTACGGCCCGGCCTCAATTTTTGCCGGTTCGTACGGCTGGCGTTCCAACGGCGTGTTACACAAAGCGGCGACCCTGTTACAGCGTTATATGGCGTTGGCGGGCGGTTATACCGGGCATCTGGGGGATTACTCGACGGGGGCTGCGCAAGCGATCATGCCGTACGTGGTGGGCGGGAACGAAGTTTACCAGCAGCAAACCAGCTGGCCGGTGGTGCTGGAGAACAGCGAGGTGGTGGTGTTGTGGAGCGCCAATCCGCTGAATACCCTGAAGATTGCCTGGAACGCGTCCGATGAGCAGGGCCTCGCGTACTTTGAGGCATTGCGCGACAGCGGTAAACGGTTGATCTGTATCGATCCGATGCGATCGGAAAGCGTCGATTTCTTTGGCGATAAGATGGAATGGATTGCCCCGCATATGGGGACCGACGTAGCGCTGATGCTGGGCATCGCGCATACGCTGGTGGAAAACGGCTGGCATGACGAG
The DNA here is from genome assembly GCF_030332765.1 of Citrobacter sp. Cpo071. Lineage (NCBI taxonomy): Bacteria > Pseudomonadati > Pseudomonadota > Gammaproteobacteria > Enterobacterales > Enterobacteriaceae > Citrobacter > Citrobacter sp. Cpo071. Next base: position 113,064 of record NZ_JAOWHE010000077.1, read on the forward strand.
GACTTTCTCTCCCGGTGTACTACCGGATATGACCGTTTTGCCGACTATCTGCTGGGTAAATCTGACGATGTTGCAAAAACGGCAAAATGGGCGGCAGAGATTTGTGGCATTCCGGCAGCGAAGATACGCGAACTTGCAGCGATATTTCACCAAAATACCACCATGCTGATGGCCGGATGGGGCATGCAGCGCCAACAGTATGGCGAGCAGAAACACTGGATGATTGTCACCCTGGCCGCCATGCTCGGACAAATCGGGACGCCAGGCGGCGGTTTTGGGCTGTCGTACCATTTTGCCAACGGCGGCAACCCAACGCGCCGGGCTGCGGTGCTGGCTTCAATGCAGGGCAGCGTTAAAGGCGGCACCGACGCGGTAGATAAAATCCCGGTGGCGCGAATTGTCGAAGCGCTGGAAAATCCCGGCGGTTTTTACCAGCACAACGGCATGGACCGCCATTTCCCGGACATCCGTATGCTGTGGTGGGCGGGTGGAGCTAACTTCACCCATCATCAGGACACTAACCGTTTAATTCGCGCCTGGCAAAAACCGGAGCTGGTGGTCATCTCGGAGTGTTTCTGGACCGCAGCAGCAAAGCATGCTGATATCGTGCTGCCAGCAACCACCTCCTTTGAGCGTAATGATTTGACCATGACTGGCGATTACAGCAACCAGCACCTGGTGCCGATGAAGCAGGTCGTACCGCCGCAGGACGAAGCGCGAAATGATTTTGATGTCTTTGCCGAGCTGAGTGAGCGCTGGGAAAAGGGCGGATATGAACGGTTCACCGAAGGTAAAAGCGAACTGGCGTGGCTGGAGACTTTTTACAATATTGCCGGGCAACGTGGGGCCAGTCAGCAGGTGACATTGCCGCCTTTCGCCGAGTTTTGGCAGCACAACGCCCTGATCGAAATGCCGGAAAACGCCGCCAGCGCACAGTTTATCCGTTTTGCGGATTTTCGCTGCGACCCGCAGGCGCATCCGCTGAAAACGGACAGCGGGAAAATTGAAATCTACTCCGCGAGGATTGCAGGTTACGGCTACGCGGACTGCGGGGGGCACCCGATGTGGCTGGAGCCGGATGAGTGGTTCGGTAACGCTGAACCGGACCAGCTACAGCTGCTTTCCGCCCATCCGGCGCACCGTTTGCATAGTCAGCTTAACTACAGTGCGCTACGTGAGCAGTACGCGGTAGCGGATCGTGAGCCGATAACGATTCATCCGCAGGACGCCCACGCGCGCGGCATTGCGGATGGCGATACGGTCAGGGTGTGGAACCAGCGCGGGCAAGTTCTGGCGGGCGCGGTGGTGACGGCGGGTATTAAACCCGGCGTCATCTGTATTCATGAAGGCGCCTGGCCTGATTTGGATCTCGCAGCGAACGGTATTTGTAAAAATGGTGCCGTCAACGTGCTGACCAAAGATCTCCCCAGCTCGAAGCTGGGGAATGGCTGCGCGGGCAACACCGCGCTGGCGTGGCTTGAAAAATATAGCGGACCAACGTTGGCGCTTACGGCGTTTGATCCGCCTGCCAGCCCATAATCCACGTGGGGTGGTGAGTCTCTTCCTGCCATGCGCCGTCTTCAATACGAAAACCCAGCGCATGGTAGAAGTTCACCGCTGATTGATTCTTCTGGTAGACCTCAAGGCTGAGTATCGAAAAGCGCTGCTGGACATGCTGCACCAGCGCTTTGCCGATCCCGCTTCTGATGGCGGCAGGTGCGACAAACAGCGCGCCGAGAAAGCGGTCGTCAATCACGCTGGCAAAGCCTTTGAGCTCGCCTTCTTCTTCCCAAACCCAGGTTTGCGCGGCTGGCAGATAAACATCCCGCACCACGGATTCACTTTCGCGCCAGTAGCGCTCTTCGATAAATGGATGGGCATGGATTGTGCTTTCCATCCACAGCGCCAGAATTGACGGCAGATCTTCAGCCTTGGATTCACGAATCATGTTGTTCTCCCGGATAACAGATGCAGCTGGTGACATGGTCGTTGACCAGGCCGCACGCCTGCATAAAGGAGTAACAAATGGTGGTGCCGACAAACTTAAATCCGCGTTTTTTTAACGCTTTAGACAGCGCGTCTGACGCAGACGTGGAGGTGGGAATATCGCTCAGATTGGCGGCACGAGTCACTTGCGGTTGGTTATCAACAAATGACCAGACGAATTCGCTAAACGACTCTCCGTTTTGCGCCATCGTCAGAAAAGCGCGAGCGTTGCCGATAATGGCCTGAATTTTTCCGCGATGACGAATAATGCCGGCATCCAGTACCAGCCTTTCCACATCCTCTTCGGTCATGGCCGCCACTTTTTCCGGGTCAAAATGGTGGAAGGCGTGGCGATAGTTTTCCCGTTTCTTGAGCACGGTAATCCACGATAACCCGGCCTGCTGGCCCTCAAGGCAGATCATTTCGAACAGCTTTTTACCATCGGTTTCGGGGACGCCCCATTCCTTGTCGTGGTAGGCAATGTAAAGTGGGTCCTGGCTGACCCATCCGCAACGCTGCATATTCTTCCTCGCTGTTTTTACTGGCGTAAAAATTTCATTCGGCCCGCCTTGACGCGCCAGCTAAAAAGACAATATTTAATACAGGGCCTGATGGGCCCAATATCCTTCACACAATGACAATAATATCGCCGAATTCGGCTCTTTTCTGGAGTCGCGTTGATGATTATAAGAAACAGTAGTGGTCGCCAAAGGTTAACTCTGGCGAGCGTCGTAGTTTGTGCGCTGTCCATCAATACAGCATATGGCTGGCAACAAGAATATATCGTTGATGCGATGTCAGGGCATACGGCTGAACGTTATACATGGGACAGCGATCACCAACCACGTTATAACGACATTCTGGAAGAACGTATTCGTTCCACTCAGAACGTGGCTGGTCCCGTGGTGAATCTGGCGGATGAGACGCCTATGGATGCGACCAGCGGCATGAGTATGGGCTGGAACTTCCCGCTTTCAAGGCAGGTGACAACTGGTCCGGTTGCCGCACTGCATTATGACGGTTCAACCACATCTACTTACAACGAATTTGGCGATAGCGCGACTTCGGTAACGCAGAACGATCCGCTGTGGCATGCCAGCGTGAGTTCGTTGGGCTGGCGAGTCAATTCGCAGTTCGGTGATGTGCGACCGTGGGCGCAAATCAGCTATAACCAGCAGTTTGGCGAGAATATCTGGAAGGCGCAGTCGGGTCTCAGCCGTATGTCAGCAGCGGGTCAGGACGGTAACTGGGTGGATGTCACCGTCGGTGCAGATATGCTGTTGAACCCGCACATGGCGGCTTACGCGGCGCTTTCGCAGGCGGAAAACAGTACCAACAACAGCGACTATATGTACACCATGGGAGTGAGTGCCAAATTTTAACGTAAGTAATCAGCATATAAACATCTTGATTACATGTTGAGATCAACAATCACACGCACTCCAGCGATAGCGTGTACTAACTCATGCGATAAAATTCAGTAACCCGACTTTTTGTCTCGTCATTCATTCCGCATTCCAGGCATTTCATTCCGTCCTGGCGGCATTTCATGCCGTTTTCTCCTGCTCATAAAAGCGCTTCGGTATGGTTGTTGGCAGAGAATTTCCCATTTTGTTTATGCAGGAAGACTGCCATGAAAACTTCTGATTATCAGCGTACCCGCTGGCTGACACTGATCGGCACCATCATTACCCAATTTGCTTTAGGTTCTGTTTATACCTGGAGCCTGTTTAACGGTGCGCTCTCTTCTAAGCTTGATGCGCCGGTGAGTCAGGTTGCCTTTTCCTTTGGCCTGCTGAGCCTCGGGCTGGCAATTTCTTCTTCCGTCGCCGGGAAACTGCAGGAACGTTTTGGCGTGAAACGCGTCACCATGGCCTCCGGTATTTTACTGGGTGTCGGCTTCTTCTTAACCGCCCACTCTGACAGCCTGATTATGCTGTGGCTGAGCGCCGGTGTGTTGGTTGGTCTGGCGGATGGCGCAGGCTACCTGTTAACACTTTCCAACTGTGTAAAATGGTTCCCTGAGCGTAAAGGGCTGATTTCCGCCTTTGCCATCGGTTCTTACGGTCTTGGCAGCCTCGGTTTTAAATTCATCGACAGCCAACTGTTGAGCACTGTGGGTCTGGAAAAAACCTTCATGATTTGGGGCGCGATTGTGCTGGTGATGATCGTCTTTGGCTCCACGCTGATGAAAGACGCGCCGAATCAGGAAGTGAAAACGAAAAATGGCGTGGTTGAGAATGACTACACCCTGGCGCAGTCCATGCGTAAACCGCAGTACTGGATGCTGGCAGTGATGTTCCTGACGGCGTGTATGAGTGGGCTGTATGTGATTGGCGTGGCGAAAGATATTGCACAAAGCCTGGCGCATATGGATGTGGCAACGGCGGCAAATGCGGTTACCGTCATTTCTATCGCTAACCTGTCAGGTCGTCTGGTGCTGGGGATTCTGTCCGACAAAATCTCTCGTATTCGCGTTATCACCATTGGGCAGGTCGTTTCGCTGGTCGGTATGGCGGCACTGCTGTTCGCCCCGCTGAATGATGCGACCTTCTTCGCGGCGATTGCCTGTGTAGCATTTAACTTTGGCGGTACCATCACCGTGTTCCCGTCACTGGTGAGCGAGTTCTTCGGTTTGAATAACCTGGCTAAAAACTACGGCGTCATTTACTTAGGTTTCGGTATCGGCAGCATTTGTGGTTCCATTATCGCCTCGCTGTTCGGCGGTTTCTATGTGACCTTCTGCGTTATCTTTGCGCTGTTAATTATCTCGCTGGCACTCTCCACCACCATCCGCCAGCCACAGCGTAGCGTATATACCGAGGCGCACGCCTAAACCTATTAGTAGTCTGATTAATACCTGGCGCATATATTTACAAAAATATATGCGTCATTTGCATTCTCCATAAGCACTTTTTCCCCCTCCTGTGGTCTACTTACCCGCGCCCGTAGACATTTCACTTCTGCTGTTGTCGCATTTTCCCCTGCCTGGTCTGTTTGACTACTGCTCAGGGTGTTTTAATCCCGATTCCCAGGGTTTGTTTGCATGAGATATATTAAGTCGATGACGCAGCAGAAACTCAGTTTCCTGCTGGCAATCTATATCGGTTTGTTTATGAACTGTGCTGTATTTTTCCGGCGCTTTAGCGGATATGCACACGAGTTTACCGTCTGGAAAGGACTCTCTGCGGTTGTTGAATTAGCCGGCACTGTGCTGGTGACCTTCTTTTTACTACGACTTCTCTCTTTATTTGGTCGGCGCGCCTGGCGTGTCCTGACAACGTTAGTGGTGCTGTGTTCTGCCGGTGCCAGCTATTACATGACCTTCCTGAACGTGGTAATTGGTTACGGTATTATTGCCTCCGTAATGACCACGGATATTGATTTATCGAAAGAAGTGGTTGGCTGGCATTTTGTCGTGTGGCTGGTTTCGGTCAGCATTTTACCGTTGGTTCTGATTTGGAGTAATCGCTGCCGCTATACCCTGATGAAACAGATCCGTACGCCTGGCATGAGATGGCGCAGCGTGGCGGTAGTTTTACTGGCTGGTCTGATGGTATGGGTCCCGATTCGCCTGCTGAGCATGCAACAGAGAAGCGTTGAGCGAGCAACGGGAATCGATTTACCCAGCTATGGCGGGGTAGTGGCGAATTCCTATCTGCCGTCAAACTGGCTCTCCGCGCTGGGTCTGTACGCCTGGGCACAGGTGGATGAATCCTCAGACAACAAATCGTTGATGAACCCGGCGAAGAAGTTTACCTATGTTGCCCCCAAAAACCTCGACGACACCTATGTGGTCTTTATTATCGGCGAAACGACCCGCTGGGATCATATGGGGATTTTTGGCTATGAGCGTAATACCACGCCAAGGCTCGCCCAGGAGAAAAATCTGGCCGCCTTCCGTGGATATTCCTGTGATACGGCAACCAAACTTTCGCTGCGTTGCATGTTTGTGCGTGAGGGTGGGGCAGAAGAAAACCCGCAGCGTACTCTGAAAGAACAAAACGTCTTCTCCGTGCTCGGCCAGTTAGGGTTCAAGACCGATCTTTACGCGATGCAAAGCGAGATGTGGTTCTACAGTAATACCATGGCGGAGAACATCGCCTATCGTGAGCAGATTGGCGCAGAGCCACGTAACCGTGGCAAGAACGTTGACGATATGCTGTTGATTACCGAGATGCAGCAGTCTCTGCAAAATAATGAAGATGGTGGCAAGCATCTAATTATTCTGCATACCAAGGGCTCGCATTTTAACTACACCCAGCGCTATACCCGTGATTATGCGCAGTGGAAGCCGGAATGTGTCAATGTTGATAGCGGTTGCTCGAAAGCTGAGATGATCAACTCATTCGATAACTCGGTAACCTATGTTGATCACTTTATTACCAAAGTGTTTGATCAACTACGCGATAAGAAAGCGATCGTGTTTTATGCCGCCGATCACGGTGAGTCGATTAACGAGCGCGAGCACCTGCACGGTACGCCGCGTAAAATGGCGCCACCTGAGCAGTTCCGCGTTCCTATGATGGTGTGGATGTCTGACAAATATCTGGAAGACCCCGACCATGCGAAGGCGTTTGCACACCTTAAGCAAGAAGCTGATATGAAGGTGCCGCGTCGTCATGTGGAACTGTACGACACCATTTTGGGTTGCCTCGGTTATACCTCGCCAAATGGCGGTATTAACGAGAATAACAACTGGTGTCGTATCCCGGACGCGAATAAGGCTACAGCCCAGTAACTGAGCTGCTGACTTTCTCGCCGATCAAATGGCATTTTGATACTAAGGGATTGACGGGCGCGCAGCTGAGCAGTAAGATGCGCCCCGCATTCGGTGATTGGCGCAGCCTGGTAGCGCACTTCGTTCGGGACGAAGGGGTCGGAGGTTCGAATCCTCTATCACCGACCAAATTAGAAAAGCCCGCTCTCTGAGCGGGCTTTTTGCATTTGTGGCTTTTGTAGGCCTGATAAGCGAAGCGCCATCAGGCAAAACATCACGCTATAACAGACATTGCCGGATGGCGGCGCAAGCGCCTTATCCGGCCTACAGGCGAAGCGCTGGCAGGGCGTATTTTGTGTTTTTCCGACCCCACGTTTGACCTTCATTTTATCTGCAAAAATTGTGCACCACTTCCCACTGACTGTTAACGATTCTGTGACATATTCCATTGCCTTTTTTTATATTTGCTTGAAACTTTTTTTGCGCTACTTATGGCTGAAGCTGGCATTTTCCGCTGTGCGCTTTAACGTTCATGGTATTAATCGCTCAGATATGCAGCATTAATTTAGAAAGTTTGAATAAATTGCATAAATGTTAATCACCAAATGTTGCGAAATATGAAGATGTTTATTCTGGCATAGTGCGCGTAGCACAAATTTCCCTGCTGAAAATGTCCTTCCGCACTTTTTTTAATCTTTGTTTGTGAATTCTCACCGTTGGCGTAAATCACGGTGACCTGTATTGACGTTTTCACATTCTGTTGACAGATTGTAGGGTATGAGGGGCATTTCATGGAGAATCCGCACTGCAACTCAGTCGCTTATGTGAACGGAATCCCCATCCTCTTAACGCCGACCCGGCCGGGTAAAAAACAAAAAAGGCCAGGCGGTGCAAACCCACTGCAAAGGGTAAAACAACAAACATCACATTTGGAGCAGAAGAATGAGTATTTCCTTGAAGAAGTCAGGGATGCTGAAGCTTGGTCTGAGCCTGGTGGCTATGACCGTCGCAGCAAGCGTACAGGCTAAAACTCTGGTTTATTGTTCAGAAGGATCTCCTGAAGGCTTTAACCCGCAGCTTTTCACCTCTGGCACCACCTATGATGCCAGCTCCGTACCGATCTATAACCGCCTGGTCGAGTTCAAAACCGGTACGACTGAAGTGATCCCGGGCCTTGCTGAGAAGTGGGAAATCAGCGAAGACGGCAAAACCTACACCTTCCACCTGCGTCAGGGCGTGAAGTGGCAGGACAACAAAGAATTTAAACCGACGCGCGATTTTAACGCCGATGACGTGGTGTTCTCTTTCGATCGTCAGAAGAATGCCCAGAACCCGTACCATAAAGTCTCTGGCGGCAGCTATGAATACTTCGAAGGGATGGGTCTGCCGGATCTGATCTCCGAAGTGAAAAAAGTGGACGATAAAACCGTTCAGTTCGTGCTGACTCGCCCGGAAGCGCCGTTCCTGGCTGACCTGGCGATGGACTTCGCTTCTATTCTTTCCAAAGAATATGCTGACAACATGCTGAAAGCCGGTTCTCCGGAGAAAGTGGATCTGAACCCAATTGGTACCGGTCCGTTCCAGCTGCAGCAGTACCAGAAAGACTCCCGTATTCTGTATAAAGCATTCGAAGGTTACTGGGGCACCAAGCCGCAGATCGACCGTCTGGTCTTCTCCATTACGCCTGACGCTTCCGTGCGTTACGCCAAACTGCAGAAGAACGAGTGCCAGGTGATGCCGTACCCGAACCCGGCAGACATCGCGCGCATGAAGCAGGATAAAAACATCAACCTGATGGAGCAGGCGGGTCTGAACGTTGGCTACCTCTCTTTCAACACCGAGAAGAAACCGTTTGATGACGTGAAAGTCCGTCAGGCGCTGACCTACGCGGTAAACAAAGAAGCGATCATCAAAGCGGTTTATCAGGGCGCTGGCGTTGCCGCGAAAAACCTGATCCCGCCGACCATGTGGGGCTATAACGACGACGTTAAAGACTACACCTACGATCCTGAGAAGGCTAAAGCGCTGCTGAAGGAAGCGGGTCAGGACAAAGGCTTTACCGTTGAGCTGTGGGCTATGCCGGTACAGCGTCCATATAACCCGAACGCACGTCGTATGGCAGAAATGGTTCAGGCTGACTGGGCGAAAATTGGCGTTCAGGCCAAGATTGTGACCTACGAGTGGGGCGAGTATCTGAAACGCGCCAAAGCGGGTGAACATCAGGCGGTGATGATGGGCTGGACCGGTGACAACGGGGATCCGGACAACTTCTTCGCGACCTTGTTCAGCTGTGCGGCAGCGAAAGACGGTTCCAACTACTCTCGCTGGTGCTACAAGCCGTTTGAAGACCTGATCCAGCCGGCGCGTGCGACCGACGATCACAACAAACGTATTGAACTGTACAAGCAAGCTCAGGTTGTTATGCACGACCAGGCTCCGGCTCTGATTGTTGCTCACTCCACCGTGTACGAACCAGTGCGTAAAGAAGTGAAAGGCTATGTGGTTGATCCATTAGGCAAACACCACTTCGAAAACGTCTCTGTCGAATAATTAAAAGCAATTAAGGAAGCGCTGCGCCCCGGTGTTGTTTAGGCCGGATAAGCGCAGCGCCCTCCGGCGTAATGCTTTACCCGCGATGCAGTTTGCGTGGGATAAGATTTGTGAGCAATACAGACTCACGGTTCCAGGCCGTGCGTCATTAGAGAGAATCCGGGTTATGTTGCAGTTCATTCTCCGACGTTTGGGACTCGTCATCCCCACGTTTATCGGTATCACTCTTCTCACCTTTGCCTTCGTCCATATGATCCCCGGCGATCCGGTTATGATCATGGCGGGTGAACGTGGGATCTCCCCTGAGCGTCATGCTCAACTGTTGGCTGAACTCGGTCTGGATAAGCCGATGTGGCAGCAGTACCTCCACTATATCTGGGGGGTTATGCATGGTGATTTAGGTATCTCACTGAAAAGCCGCTTACCGGTGTGGGAAGAGTTCGTACCTCGCTTCAAAGCAACGCTGGAACTCGGCGTCTGCGCGATGATTTTCGCCGTCGCAGTGGGTATCCCAGTGGGTGTACTTGCTGCCGTTAAGCGCGGCTCCATTTTCGATCACACGGCAGTTGGCCTGGCGCTGACCGGTTACTCTATGCCGATTTTCTGGTGGGGCATGATGCTGATCATGCTGGTTTCCGTGCAGTTGAACCTGACGCCAGTTTCTGGGCGGGTGAGCGACATGGTGTTCCTTGATGATTCCAATCCGCTAACCGGCTTTATGCTGATCGACACCGCCATCTGGGGTGAAGAGGGTAACTTTATTGATGCGTTGGCGCATATGATCCTGCCTGCGATGGTGCTGGGTACCATTCCTCTGGCGGTCATTGTGCGTATGACCCGTTCATCGATGCTGGAAGTGCTGGGTGAAGATTACATCCGTACCGCGCGCGCCAAAGGCCTGACCCGTATGCGCGTCATCATTATTCACGCTCTGCGTAACGCGATGCTGCCCGTGGTGACCGTTATCGGCCTGCAGGTTGGTACGCTGCTGGCCGGGGCGATTCTGACCGAGACCATCTTCTCGTGGCCGGGGCTGGGGCGCTGGCTGATCGATGCGCTGCAACGCCGCGATTATCCGGTGGTGCAGGGCGGGGTGCTGCTGGTCGCGACGATGATTATCCTCGTCAACCTGCTGGTAGACCTGCTGTACGGCGTGGTGAACCCGCGTATTCGGCATAAGAAGTAAGGGGCCATCATGTCACAGGTTACTGAAAATAAAGTTATTGCTGCACCGGTGCCGATGACTCCGCTGCAGGAGTTCTGGCACTATTTTAAACGCAACAAAGGTGCGGTTGTTGGGCTGGTGTACGTTGTGGTGATGATCCTGATTGCGGTCTTTGCCAACGTCCTCGCACCCTACAACCCTGCAGACCAGTTCCGCGATACGCTGCTGGCTCCTCCCGCGTGGCAGGAAGGCGGTACCATGGCCCATCTGTTTGGTACTGATGATGTGGGCCGCGACGTGTTGTCCCGCCTGATGTACGGTGCGCGTCTGTCGCTGTTGGTCGGCTGTCTGGTGGTAGTACTCTCCCTGCTGATGGGCGTGGTTCTTGGGCTGATCGCCGGTTACTTTGGCGGGATTGTCGATAACGTCATCATGCGTGTGGTCGATATCATGCTGGCATTGCCGAGCCTGTTGCTGGCACTGGTGCTGGTGGCTGTATTTGGCCCCTCGATTGGCAACGCCGCGCTGGCGCTGACGTTCGTGGCATTGCCGCACTATGTCCGTTTGACGCGCGCCGCCGTGCTGGTGGAGGTTAACCGCGACTACGTCACTGCATCTCGCGTGGCGGGAGCCGGCGCGATGCGCCAGATGTTCGTCAACATTCTTCCTAACTGTCTTGCGCCGCTGATTGTTCAGGCGTCGCTTGGCTTCTCTAACGCCATTCTCGATATGGCTGCCCTCGGCTTCCTGGGGATGGGCGCACAGCCGCCTACGCCGGAATGGGGCACCATGCTCTCTGACGTTCTGCAGTTTGCCCAAAGCGCCTGGTGGGTTGTGACCTTCCCGGGGCTGGCGATCCTGTTGACGGTGCTGGCATTTAACCTGATGGGTGACGGTCTGCGTGACGCGCTCGATCCCAAACTGAAGCAGTAAGAGGTTCGAGATGGCGTTATTAAATGTAGATAAATTATCGGTGCATTTCGGCGACGTAGGTTCCGAATTCCGCGCCGTAGACCGCATTAGCTACAGTGTGAATCAGGGTGAAGTGGTTGGCATTGTAGGAGAGTCCGGCTCTGGTAAGTCCGTCAGTTCGCTGGCGATTATGGGACTGATTGACTACCCAGGCCGCGTTATGGCCGAAAATCTGGAGTTTAATGGTCGCGACCTGAAGCGCATCTCTGAGAAAGAGCGTCGCCAGTTAGTGGGGGCGGAAGTGGCGATGATCTTCCAGGACCCGATGACCAGCCTTAACCCCTGCTACACCGTCGGCTACCAGATTATGGAAGCCATTAAAGTGCACCAGGGCGGCAACAAAAAAACGCGTGTTCAGCGGGCAATAGACCTGCTGACGCTGGTGGGGATCCCCGATCCGGCCTCGCGTCTTGATGTATATCCGCACCAGTTGTCCGGTGGGATGAGTCAGCGCGTGATGATCGCGATGGCGATAGCCTGTCGTCCGAAACTGCTGATTGCCGACGAACCGACAACGGCGCTGGATGTGACTATTCAGGCGCAGATCATCGAGCTACTGCTGGAATTGCAGCAAAAAGAGAACATGGCGCTGGTCTTAATCACGCACGATCTGGCGCTGGTGGCTGAAGCGGCACACAAAATCATCGTGATGTACGCCGGTCAGGTGGTAGAAACCGGAGCCGCGCAGGATATCTTTCGCGCGCCGCGTCATCCTTACACCCAGGCGCTGCTGCGCGCGCTGCCTGAGTTTGCTCAGGATAAAGCACGTCTGGCCTCGCTGCCGGGCGTGGTTCCCGGGAAATATGACCGCCCGAGCGGCTGTTTGCTGAACCCACGCTGCCCCTATGCGACCGACAAATGCCGCGCTGAAGAACCTGAACTGAACCTGCTGGAAGGCGGTCGTCAGTCGAAATGCCACTACCCACTTGATGATGCCGGGAGGCCTGGGCTATGAGTACGCAAAAGGCCACTTTGTCACAGCCGCTGTTGCAGGCTATTGATCTGAAAAAACACTACCCGGTGAAAAAGGGCATGTTCGCCCCGGAGCGCCTGGTGAAAGCGCTGGACGGCGTCTCCTTTACCTTAGAACGCGGTAAAACGCTGGCGGTGGTAGGCGAGTCGGGCTGTGGGAAATCCACCCTTGGCCGCCTGCTGACGATGATTGAAGTCCCGACCGGCGGTGAGCTGTATTACCAGGGACAGGATCTGCTTAAGCACGACCCGCAGGCGCAAAAGCTGCGTCGGCAGAAAATCCAGATTGTATTCCAGAACCCGTACGGTTCCCTGAACCCGCGTAAGAAAGTGGGGCAGATTCTGGAAGAGCCGCTGCTGATCAACTCCACGCTCAGCAAAGAGGAGCGTCGTGAAAAAGCGCTGGCGATGATGGCGAAAGTGGGGCTGAAAACCGAACACTACGACCGCTATCCGCATATGTTCTCCGGCGGTCAGCGTCAGCGTATTGCCATCGCTCGCGGTCTGATGCTTGACCCGGACGTGGTGATTGCCGATGAACCGGTCTCAGCGCTGGACGTCTCGGTGCGTGCGCAGGTGCTGAATCTGATGATGGATTTGCAGCAGGAATTGGGGCTGTCATACGTCTTTATCTCGCACGACCTGTCGGTGGTTGAGCACATTGCCGATGAAGTGATGGTGATGTATTTAGGCCGCTGCGTGGAGAAAGGGACGAAGGACCAAATCTTCAATAATCCGCGTCATCCGTACACGCAAGCGCTGCTCTCCGCAACGCCGCGTCTGAACCCGGACGATCGCCGTGAGCGTATCAAGCTGACCGGTGAACTGCCAAGCCCGCTGAATCCGCCGCCGGGCTGCGCGTTTAACGCCCGCTGCCGTCGTCGCTTTGGTCCGTGTACCCAGCTTCAGCCGCAGTTGAAAGATTACGGCGGTCAACTGGTGGCGTGTTTTGCCGTTGACCAGGATGAGAACCCACAGCAATAAACCTGGGTTATGACCCGATAACCGGAGCCTTGTGCTCCGGTTTTTTTATATTTTCTCTTTACGTCCACAATGTGAGTCCTTTGGCAGAACATTATTCCACAGTGTCTAGAATGTAGTCAGATTCCCTCTAGTCACAAAAATATCTATTTCGCAGTTGCTAACTACCAGGAGCAAATGTGGTCACGATACGCTGGGATATTAAAACAATTGATCGTCTGTCGATGGTTGAGGATGTCCTGAAGGAATTTTCCTGCTGTGATATCAATATCATCTCCATGAAAGTCACGCCTGGGCGGATCCTGATTAAATCCTGGTGCCGCCAGCTACAGGATATTTCCTGTGTGCAATCCTGTTTAAGCCAGCGCGCCGATATTATTCATGTCGCTTACCTCTGTGAGGAGATAAGCGAACTGTCAACGCCGGAGCCGGAACGCCCGCGCTATTTCTCTGACATTATTTGCAGCAGCCAGAGCATGCACGCGCTTATCGAAAAGGCGATAAAAATTGCCGACAGCAAATATACCGTTCTGATCCGTGGCGATACGGGGACCGGTAAAGAGCTGCTGGCCCGGGCTATCCATAATTCCGGGCAGCGACGTTTTTATCCGTTTATTCCGGTCAACTGCTCTGCGCTACCTGAGTCGCTAATGGAGAGTGAATTCTTTGGCTATGAGAAAGGGGCTTTCAGCGGCGCGGATTGTAAAGGCAAAAAAGGGCTGTTTGAAATGGCCGATAAAGGCACCCTTTTTCTCGATGAGTTTGGCGAAATGTCGCTGAGCTTACAGGCTAAACTCCTGCGCGTGCTTCAGGATGGCGGGATTCGGCGCGTTGGCGGAGCGCATATTATTCCGGTCAATGTGCGTATTATTGTGGCAACCAATGCCAATCTGGAAGAGATGGTAGAACAACGTCTGCTGCGCGCCGATCTCTATTACCGCATCAACGTGCTTTCACTGACCATTCCACCTTTGCGCGAGCGTCCACAGGATATCAGCCTGCTGATTCGCCACTTTGTGCAGAAATACGCAAAGGAATTCCAGCGGCGGATCATTCTGGATAAAGCCTGTTTTGATGCCCTGCACCATCACAGCTGGCCGGGAAACGTGCGCGAACTGGAAAATACCATTATTCGCCTGATGCTGATGGCGGAATCCGATGTCATTACGCGGGAAGAATTAGGGATGGTGAATTTGCCTGCCGTTGAGCGGGGCCCGACAGAACGTCCTTTTAAAGAGCAGGTTCTGTGTGCTGAACGCCAGCTCATTGAACAGATGGTGGAAGATAATGTGTCGTCACGGCATATCGCCAAAGCGCTGGGCGTGTCGCACACCACGGTGCTGAATAAAATTCGCGGCTATCAGCTGGAGAGTGTGGGTTAAGCGCCGCCAGCGTCTGACGGCGCGATATACATGGGTTATTCAATCAGCTTCAATAAGGGCGACAGGCACAGCAGAATTCCGTACAGCAGGATCAACCAGGTTTTCAGTCCGCGCAGTTTTTCCAGTTGCGTTACTTTATAGATCAGGAAGAACGGAATAATACACGACACAATCCCGTAAAGCGGACTACCTAGCTGGAAGAACACCAGTACCGATACGCGAAATGACACCCAAATGACCAGGGTGATAACAATAAAGGTGCAAATACCCAGCGTAAGCACCAACGGATTAATTTTCTCAATGTCAATGACGCGGCTCAGAACGTTGAGAATAATACCTTTGATCGCTTCGTGGAATCCCAGATAAATACCAAAGAACGCGGTTAATACGGCGAAGATATTTAATACCGTTGAGGTGATATGAATAATCTGCCCAGGAATGACCTGAGCCGCCAGCGCCAGTGCTGAAATATTTTGTTCGAAAGCCGAAACGGCCTCTTCATGGCTAATGGAAAAGGTAAAAGAGAAGGAGAAAAACAGAATGACAGCAATCAGAGTAATGTAACTGATGCGATGCGTACGGATTGCCATACGCGTAGCCAGCACCCGGTCCGCCACCCGTTTGCGGTAGGCGATGTTCATTGGGTTCAACACCTGAATAAACACCGCCGAGAAGAAGCAGAACGGGATGGTTAGCAGTACATCACGAAAGAAGACCGATGCTTCAGGGAAGGCGCTGATATTAGCGAAGTTCCAGTGCGGAACCATCGCAAAACCAAATACGATGATGATACCTACTTTGACCACCACCATCGGGCCGGAGATTTTGAACAGCAGCTTTTCTCCCCCGGAAGCAATGGCGACCAGCACGGCAAAAATGGCCACTTTGTAGATTATCGACTGCGAAAGATCGGCCTCGGTCAAGCCGAAGGTTTTAATATATGAGGCGCTGTCAAAAACCACGGATAAAGAATAAATAAATATGCCGTGAATAATCATCAGGAAATAGATGACGCCAAGAAATACGCCCCAGTTTTTTCCCAGGTAATGACTTATAATATCCGTGTAGTCATTACAGGTTTCGCTTTCTGATAATGTTTTTAAATAAATATCCTGCACAATATAAGTTGCCGGATAAGCAATAATAAAGGCAACGATAAATACCCAAATGCCTGTTAAGCCAATTTGTACCGGCATCAGTACCGTTCCGGCACCAATGGCCATGCCGATACACAGTAATACCCAGCCAAAATCGTATTTCGTAAACGGTATTTTTTTTGAGAATGGTACGGCGGTTGCTGTATTGTTGCTTAATTGTAATGTGTTGTCCTGCATAGAACCCCCTGCCCAAAATACACGTTCTCCCCGAAAGAGGATCGCGTGTATTGCCAGACTGTTGTGCCTTGATTCTCAACAACCTGAACCGAACGGCGTCGGTTCAGGCCATATTGGTCAGAATGTTGCCTTTCTGATGGCGTGTTCAAGGTCGTTAATAATATCTTCTGGATCTTCAAGACCCACAGAAAGACGGATAAGCCCGTCGGTAATACCTGCTTTGAGCCGTTCCTCAGGTGCAACGGGCGAATGTGTCATAGACGCTGGGTGCTGAATGAGGGTTTCGGTATCACCGAGACTGACCGCGAGGAGGCACAATTCTACAGAATTGATCATCCGCCTACCAGCCTCAAGGCCGCCGGCGATTTCGAAGCTGATAATTCCACCTGGCAGGCTCATTTGCCGCTGGCCCAGCTCATACTGCGGATGCGAAGTCAGGCCAGGATAATACACCCGAGTAATAGATGGATGCCCTTCGAGGAAGCGGGCGATTTTCAGCGCATTTTCACAGTGGCGTTCCATACGAATGCCCAGCGTTTTAACGCCGCGCAGTGTTAACCACGCATTGAAAGGACTCATGCAGCCGCCGGTGATATCTTTCAGGCCTACAAACCGCGCCTGGTCGATAAACTCCTGCTTACCAACAATGATGCCCCCAATCACATCCCCGTGACCGTTGATATATTTGGTGACGCTGTGAACCACAATATCCGCGCCCAGTTGCAAAGGCTGCTGACAGTACGGCGACATAAAGGTGTTATCCACCACCAGCAATGCGCCCTGTTGATGGGCGATACCGGCAACCGTTTCAATGTCGACCAGCGACAGCGTTGGGTTGGCGGGCGTTTCGATATACACAACTTTGGTTTCTGGTCGCATCGCGGCGCGGATTTCTTCAGGCTTTGCCGCGTCGACAAAGCTGACGTTAATCCCAAACTTCGGCATGCTGTGCGACAAAAACGCGTGGGTGCAGCCGTAAATCGCGCTGGCGGAAACGATATGGTCACCCTGCTGGCAAAGCGTCAACAGCGTTGTGGTGATAGCAGAAATACCGGACGCGGTTGCCAACCCGGCTTCACCTCTTTCCAGTACCGCCAGCTTTTTCTCCAGCGCATCGGTGGTGGGGTTACCCAAACGGGTGTAAATGTACCCGGACTCTTCGAGCGCAAAGCGGGCGGCACCTTGTTCGGCGCTGTCAAAAACAAACGTTGAGGTCTGGAAAATAGGCGTACTAAGCGCGCCAGTTGAAGGGTCGGGTTGTTGCCCCGCGTGAACGATCTGGGTGTTGAATCCGTAAGTACGACAGTCAGACATGATATCTCCTTTAATTCGGAACAGAACAGCTCACAGTCAAATAGCAATCGCTGTGCCAGAAAATGAACTGATAGATATCAATGTGTTATGTTTTTGTCTGAACTAATGGTCGGCAGGAATGTTGCCAACTGGAAAGAATCTTTCCAGCGTGCTGGTAAGAAAATGGGTGAATTGCGAGGCGCTACGCAGAGCGCAATATTGCGCAGTGATATGGCAAGTGGGCTGCCGTAGAATCAGCGGCAAGCCGGGAATTCCCGGTGAGGCGCAATGTTGCGGGGGCTTGATCCCCGGCGGCATCGGTTGCTGGAAAGAGAAAACCCCCGCACGTTGTTCGGTATAAACCTGGCAACAAAACGGGGGCTGACTTGAACCTGAACAACTCAAGGATAGCCGTGAACAGTTGCCATTGCAACACAGGCGGCCATATGACGCTCGCACAGTTAGGCGTGGCCTTCTGGCACGATTTAGCGGCTCCCATCATCGCTGGCACCATTGCCAGCCTGATTGTGAGCTGGCTGCGTAACAGGAAGTAATGCGCTTTTTAGGCGTCTGCCTGCCGTGATGGCAACATGCGCCCGAACCAGGCCGCAGGGGCGACCTTGCGGCCTTTTTCGGCTTAAATGCAGATAAATCTCGTCGCCAGGTGCCTATCCTGTCGCGATAATGCACGCTGGGAAGTTTTCAGATACCGCCTCTCTTAATACCGCTACGATCGGGTATACTCTGACGGCAGTTTCGTCTATCCGTGGAGAGTCAGTTTGCGTGTCAGTCGCTCGTTAACAATTAAGCAGATGGCAATGGTTGCGGCCGTTGTTATGGTGTTCGTTTTTATTTTTTGCACCGTTTTGTTGTTCCATCTGGTCCAGCAAAACCGCTATAACACGGCTACGCAACTGGAAAGTATCGCTCGCTCCGTCCGTGAGCCTCTGTCGGACACTATCCTGAAAGGGGATATTCCCGAAGCGGAAGCCATTTTAAAAAGTATTCGGCCAGCGGGTGTAGTCAGTCGCGCCGATGTGGTGCTGCCCAATCAGTTTCAGGCGTTGCGGATGAGTTTTATCCCTGAACGCCCCGTTCCTGTTACGGTGACTCGCCTGTTTGAGCTTCCGGTACAAATTTCGCTGCCGATCTATTCTCTTGAGCGTTCAGCTAACCCGCAACCGCTGGCGTATCTGGTACTGCAGGCGGATTCGTACCGCATGTACAAATTCGTGATGAGTACGCTCTCGACGTTAGTGACCATTTACTTACTTTTATCGTTAATACTGACCGTCGCTATCTCCTGGTGCATTAACCGCTTGATTGTGCACCCCTTACGTAAAATTGCCCGTGAGCTGAACGACATCCAACAGCAGGATCTGATTGGCTATCAACTGGCATTGCCGCGTCTACATCAGGATGATGAGATTGGTATGCTGGTGCGTAGCTACAATCTTAATCAGCAGTTGATTCAGCGACATAGCGAAGAGCAAAGCGACTTTGCAATGCGTTTCCCGGTTTCCGAACTGCCCAATAAGTCGTTTTTAATGGGGTTGCTGGAGCAGGTTGTTACCCGCCAGCAGACGACGGCGCTGATGATTGTCACCTGCGAAACCCTACGTGACACCGCGGGGGTGTTAACTGAAACTCAGCGGGAAATCCTGCTGCTTACGCTGGTCGAAAAACTCAAGTCGGTATTAGCCCCCAGGATGGTGCTTTCCCAGGTGAGTGGCTATGACTTCGCCATCATCGCCCATGGTGTAAAAGAACCCTGGCACGCTATTACTCTAGGTCAGCAAGTACTCACTATCGTTAACGAGCGATTACCTATTCAGGGTATTCAACTGCGTCCTACCTGCAACATTGGGGTAGCAATGTTCTATGGTGATTTGACCGCAGAACAGCTTTACCGCCGCGCTCTCTCGGCCGTGTTAACCTCGCGCCATAAGGGTAAAAATCAAATTCAGTTCTTTGATCCGTTACAGATGGAAGAGGCGCAGCAGCGTTTGACGGAAGAGAACGATATTCTCAGCGCGCTGGATAACCAGCAGTTCGCGCTTTGGATGCAACCGCAGGTGGAAATGTCCAGCGGTAAGGTATTGAGCGCAGAAGCATTATTGCGGATGCAGCAGCCGGACGGAAGCTGGGAGCTGCCCGAAGGGTTAATCGACAGAATTGAGTCCTGCGGCCTGATGGTGACGGTTGGTTACTGGGTGCTGGAAGAGACGTGCCGCCAGCTGTCAGCGTGGCAGGAACGGGGTCTGATGCTGCCGCTGTCGGTGAATTTGTCCGCACTACAGCTGATGCACCCGAGTATGGTCTCGGACCTGCTGGAGTTGTTAAACCGCTATCGCATCAAGCCTGGTACGTTGATCCTGGAAGTGACTGAAAGCCGACATATCGATGATCCCCACGCCGCGGTGGCCATTTTGCGCCCATTGCGTAATGCGGGAGTACGTATCGCACTGGATGACTTTGGCATGGGGTATGCGGGCCTGCGACAGCTGCAGCACATGAAGTCGCTACCGGTGGATGTCCTCAAAATCGATAAGATGTTTGTCGACGGAGTACCTGAGGATTGCAGCATGATCTCCGCCATCATTCAGTTGGCCCACAGCCTTAATTTGCAGATGATCGCCGAAGGTGTCGAAACCGAAGCGCAGCGTGAATGGCTATCACAAGCCGGGGTGGAAGTGGCACAAGGGTTCCTGTTTGCCCGACCGGTTCCGGCAAATATCTTCGAAGAACGTTATCTGGCGCCGGAAAGCGCTGATTACAAAAGTTAAAAAAGGTCTCGCTTGTGCGAGCCAGCTCAAAATTTTTAACATTTTTGTATCAATTATGATCCAGGTACATTTCTGTCAAGTTGTGTGGGTGTTACTTTAAGGCCGCAGGTTAAACAAAACCTTACAAGACCTGTGGTTTTTACTTTAAGGACACCCTATGAAAACCTCTATATTCAAAAGCCTTTACTTTCAGGTCCTGACAGCGATTGCCATTGGTATTCTCCTTGGCCATTACTACCCTGAATTAGGCGCCCAAATGAAACCGCTTGGTGATGCCTTCGTTAAGCTCATCAAGATGGTCATCGCACCTGTCATCTTCTGTACTGTCGTTACCGGCATTGCAGGCATGGAAAGTATGAAAGCCGTAGGCCGCACCGGTGCGGTTGCACTGCTTTATTTTGAAGTGGTCAGTACGATTGCGCTGATCATCGGTCTTATCATTGTTAACGTGGTGCAACCCGGTGCCGGAATGAACGTCGATCCGGCGACGCTGGATGCCAAAGCGGTTGCGATTTACGCCGAACAGGCAAAAGACCAGGGGATCGTAGGTTTCCTGATGGATATTATCCCGGCGAGCGTCATTGGCGCGTTTGCCAGCGGTAACATCCTGCAGGTATTGCTGTTTGCAGTAATGTTTGGTTTTGCGCTGCATCGTCTGGGCAGCAAGGGCCAGATGATTTTCAACGTGATTGAAAGTTTCTCGCAGGTTATTTTCGGCATCATCAATATGATCATGCGCCTGGCGCCTATCGGTGCTTTCGGTGCTATGGCCTTTACCATCGGTAAATATGGCGTCGGAACGCTGGTGCAACTGGGTCAGCTAATCATCTGCTTCTACATCACCTGTATTCTGTTTGTGGTGCTGGTGCTGGGTTCAATTGCGCGCGCAACCGGCTTCAGTATCTTTAAATTCATCCGCTATATCCGTGAAGAGCTGCTGATCGTTCTGGGTACTTCTTCTTCCGAGTCTGCGCTGCCGCGTATGCTCGATAAGATGGAAAAACTGGGCTGTCGGAAGTCGGTTGTCGGATTGGTTATACCCACGGGCTACTCGTTTAACCTTGATGGGACATCAATCTATCTGACTATGGCGGCGGTGTTTATCGCTCAGGCGACCAACAGCCACATGGATATCTTCCATCAGATAACCCTGTTGGTGGTGCTCCTGCTCTCCTCAAAAGGTGCAGCGGGTGTGACCGGGAGTGGCTTCATTGTTCTGGCCGCGACTATCTCTGCGGTGGGGCATTTACCGGTTGCTGGCCTGGCGCTGATTCTTGGTATTGACCGCTTCATGTCTGAAGCCCGTGCGCTGACCAACCTGATTGGTAACGGTGTTGCAACTGTCGTTGTGGCTAAATGGGTGAAAGAATTGGATACCAAAAAGCTGGATGACACGCTGAATAATCGTGCGCCGGATGGCAAAACGCACGATTTATCCTCTTAATCTCGTCACTTATGCCCGTAGTCCCTTCCAGGACTGCGGGCGTTTGCGCATAATTACCCCCTGTGCCTGAAACCGTCGATTCGGCGGCTCGGGATTTTTTCACTTCTTCCGTGACATTTTTATGTTCTCGCGGTCTAACACGAAGTGTTTTTAACGTCATATTCAGAGAGTCCTTTCGAGGGCTGTCTTTTTATTTCCAGGATAGTTGATCAGGGGTTCACATGCAGGGCACAAAAATTCGACTTTTAGCGGGCGGCTTGCTGATGATGGCCACTGCCGGCTATGTGCAGGCAGATGCGCTCCAGCCTGATCCAGCGTGGCAACAGGGCACGCTGGCAAATGGTTTACAGTGGCAAGTGTTAGCCACTCCCCAGCGTCCGAGCGACCGTATTGAGGTTCGCCTGCTGGTCAATACCGGTTCACTCACCGAAAGTGCGCAACAGAGTGGTTTCAGCCATGCGATCCCGCGTATCGCGCTGACGCAAAGCGGTGGCCTCGATGCCACGCAAGCCCGTTCACTGTGGCAGCAGGGGTTCGATCCCAAACGTCCCATGCCGCCGGTTATCGTTTCCTATGATTCCACGCTGTATAACCTCAGTCTGCCTAACAGCCGTAACGACCTACTGAAAGAGTCACTTTCTTATCTGGCGAATATCTCCGGTAAACTGAGCATCACCTCTGAAACGGTCAATCATGCGCTGAATAGCGAAGATATGGTTGCAACCTGGCCGTCAGATACCAAAGAAGGGTGGTGGCGTTACCGTCTGAAGGGATCGACCCTGTTGGGGCACGATCCCGCCGATCCGCTGAAAACGCCGGTAGACGCGTCGAAAATTCAGTCTTTCTACCAGAAATGGTATACCCCGGACGCGATGACGCTGATCATCGTCGGTAACGTTGATGCACGCAGCGTAGCTGAGCAAATCAATAAAACCTTTGGCGAGTTAAAAGGAAAACGCGAAACGCCTGCACCGGTTCCCACGCTCTCTCCGCTGCGAGCTGAAGCCGTGAGTATTATGACCGATGCGGTACGCCAGGATCGCCTGTCTATTATGTGGGATACGCCGTGGCAGCCGATCCGTGAATCTGCCGCGCTGTTACGTTACTGGCGCGCTGATTTAGCTCGTGAGGCGCTGTTCTGGCACATTCAGCAAGAGCTAACCAAAAACAATGCCAAAGACATTGGCCTCGGATTTGACTGCCGGGTGCTGTTCCTGCGCGCGCAGTGCGCGATTAACGTGGAGTCGCCGAACGATAAGCTGAACGCCAATCTGGGTACGGTTGCGCGTGAGCTGGCGAAAGTGCGTGATAAGGGACTGCCGGAAGAAGAGTTCAATGCGCTGGTAGCGCAAAAGAATCTGGAACTGCAGAAGCTGTTTGCCACCTATGGTCGTACCGATACCGATATTTTGATCAGCCAGCGTTTGCGCTCGCTGCAAAATCAGGTGGTGGATATTGCGCCTGAACAGTACCAGCGTTTACGCCAGAGCTTCCTCAACAGCCTGAGCGTTGAGATGCTGAATCAGGACCTGCGTCAGCAGCTGTCGCAAGATATGGCGTTAATTCTGCTGCAGCCGAAGGGTGAACCTGAATTCAATATGAAGGATCTGCAGGCGACGTGGGATAGCATTATGGCGCCCGTTACCGCAGCGGCAACGTCTGTTGAAACGGATGAATCACACCCTGAAGTGACGGATATCCCGCCTGTACAGTAAAGGGTATCGTAACCTGTAAGCCGGGCAAGTGAAGCGCTCCTGGCTTACCCAGTGCCGGATGCGGCGTTAACGCCTCATCCGGCCTACAGGAACAATAAATTATTGCGGCATGGCGTCGCGGGGGATAATCGCCCCACGATGCTGAATGACGGTGCTTGCCGTCAGGTGGCCGCGTTTTGCGGCTTCGGCGGCATCGCCACCGGTCAGACGGACCGCCAGATACCCGGCGCTGAAGGAGTCTCCGGCCGCAGTGGTATCGATCACTTTCTCTTTCGGCAATTTAACGGCCGGAACGTCGATCAGTTCTTCGCCTGCAATGGAAACCAGGCAAGAGTCTGCGCCGCGCTTCACTACCACTTCCTGAACGCCAGCTGCGTGAGTACGGGCAATCACCTCGGCAACGGGCTTTTCACCCCACAGTGCGTCTTCATCGTCCAGCGTAAGGAATGCGATATTGGTACATTCCAGCATCTGCTGATACACCTGCTGGGTTTCTTCTTTGCTGCTCCACAGACGTGGGCGGTAATTATTGTCAAAAATGACCTTTCCGCCGTTGGCACGGCATTCCCGCAGCAATGACAGCAGCTTGTCACGGCTTGCCGGGCTTAAAATCGCCAGGCTGATTCCGCTCAGATACAAGTAGTCAAATGTCGCCAGTTCTTCGCAAATCGCGGCAGACTGCTCGCTCTCCAGCCAGAATTTTGCGGCGGCTTCATTACGCCAGTAATAGAAGGTGCGCTCGCCAGTGCTGTCGGTCTCAATGTAGTAGAGACCTGGCAGGCGGTTTTCCATGCGCTGGGTTAATGAAGTGTCTACGTTTTCACCCTGCCAGGACTCCAGCATTTGTTGGCTAAAACTGTCGGTACCCAGTGCAGTCACATAGTGTACGGAAAGTGCCGCCGCATCGACCTGACGGGCGATATAAACGGATGTATTCAACGTGTCGCCACCGAATCCGCGCTGAACGTCAGCGCCTTTCTGTGACAGCTCAATCATGCATTCGCCAATCACGGCAATCTTTCTGGACATAGTCGTAACCTGCTCTGAAAAAAATTAGCGTTAGTGTGCGCTGTGGGTGTTAAGTGGTCAACTATATTAAAACATCGTTCCATTATTTTTTTGAGCCAGCACGTGTTCTGCGTTGTTTTTGCCGCTTAGTTTTTATTTTTGCGCACAGCTGAACGTAAAGTTCTTCGTCTGAGCGCCGATAACCTTTGACGAGTCCGGTCAGTCACACTCTTATTTACAGGACATCTCAGATGATAAAGCAGGTTACCCAGCAGCTCATTACGCCCGATGCGAGTATTGAAAGCTTGCTGGAAAGACGCTATTGGCTGCAGTGCGAGCGTGCTTACACCTACCAGCCAATTTACCAGACCAACGGACGGCTGATGGCCGTTGAACTGCTGACCGTCGTGAGCCATCCTGATAACCCTTCCCAACGTATTGCACCAGACCGCTATTTTGCTGAAGTGGCTGTACGGCATCGTGTTGATGTAGTGAAAGAGCAACTTCTGCAGCTTGAGCTGAAAGGGGGCTTTTTCAGAGCCAACAACCTGCTGGCTTCAGTGAATGTCGATGGACCAACACTCATTGCGATGCGTCAGGATCCCGAAATCCTGAAAATAATTGAAGGCCTGCCGTGGCTGCGTTTTGAGCTGGTGGAACATATCCGCTTGCCGAAGGGGTCGTCGTTCGCCTCAATGTGCGAGTTCGGCCCGCTCTGGCTGGATGACTTTGGTACCGGAATGGCGAACTTCTCGGCGCTTAGTGAAGTGAGTTATGACTATATCAAAGTGGCGCGGGATCTGTTCGTCATGCTGCGCAAGACGCCGGAGGGACGTAATCTCTTCACACTACTATTACAGCTCATGAACCGCTATTGCCGCGGTGTCATTGTCGAAGGCGTTGAAACGCTGGAAGAGTGGCGCGATGTGCAAAACTCACCGGCTTTCGCTGCGCAAGGCTATTTTCTCTCTCGTCCAGTGCCTCTGGATACGCTTGAAGAGGTGATCCTGTCGCTTTGATGAGGGCGTAGTGCACCTCCTTTTCATCCTGCTGGACTATCTTTAGGACAGGCAAGGAAGGAAGTAAGGAGGTTAGACATGACGAGAACAGGTAAAATAACCACTTCAGTAATAGGGGTTTTCTTGTTGTTGATCGTCGTACTCATCATTGTGATTGCGACATTTGACTGGAACCGGCTCAAACCGACCATCAACCAGAAAGTCTCTACAGAACTCAACCGGCCCTTTGCTATACGGGGTGACCTGGGCGTGGTTTGGGAACGCCAGAAGCAGGAAACTGGCTGGCGTAGCTGGGTTCCGTGGCCGCATGTTCATGCTGAAGATATTATCCTCGGCAACCCGCCGGACATTCCCGACGTCACCATGGTGCATCTTCCGCGTGTTGAAGCTACGCTCGCCCCGCTGGCACTGCTGACAAAAACCGTCTGGCTCCCGTGGGTCAAGCTGGTCAAACCCGATGCGCGGCTGATCCGTCTGTCGGAGAAAAACAATAACTGGACCTTTAACTTAGCTGGGGACGAAAACCGCGATCCTGATGCGCCGCCATCCGCATGGTCTTTCCGGCTGGATAACATTCTGTTCGACCAGGGACGTATCGCCATTAACGATAAGGTGACGAAGTCGGAGATTGAGATCCTGGTCGATCCGCTGGGTAAACCGTTACCCTTTAGCGAAGTGACCGGTGCAAAAGGTAAAGAGAGCAACGCCCGCGTCGAGGACTACGTGTTTGGGCTGAAAGCGCAAGGACGATATAACGGCGAACCGCTAAGCGGTAGCGGAAAAATAGGCGGAATGCTGGCGCTGCGTGGCGAAGATACGCCTTTCCCGATTCAGGCTGATTTCCGTTCGGGCAATACGCGCGTAGCGTTTATCGGCACGATAAACGATCCGATGAATATGGGCGGGGCGGATCTGCGGCTTAAATTCTCGGGAGATTCGCTAGGGGATTTGTACGATTTGACCGGCGTACTGCTCCCGGATACGCCGCCGTTTGAAACCGACGGACGTCTGGTGGCGAAAATTGACCCGGAAAAATCCTCTGTTTTTGATTATCGCGATTTCAATGGCCGCATTGGCGACAGCGATATTCACGGAACGCTGGCCTATACCACCGGTAAGCCGCGACCCATGCTGAAGGGCGATGTGGAATCACGCCAGCTGAGGCTGGCCGATTTGGGGCCGCTGATCGGGGTGGATTCAGGCAAAGGGGCGGAACGGGCAAAACAATCTGAACAGCGCAAAGGTGAGAAGAGCGTTCAGCCAGCGGACAAGGTCTTGCCGTATGACCGTTTTGAAACCGATAAATGGAATGTGATGGACGCTGACGTGCGTTTCAAAGGACGGCGTATTGAGCATGGCAGTAGCCTGCCGATCAGCGATCTCTCCACTCATATCATCCTGAAAAATGCTGACCTGCGCCTGCAACCGCTGAAATTTGGTCTTGCGGGAGGCAGCATTGTCTCCAGCATCCATCTGGAAGGGGATAAAAAGCCGATGCGGGGACAGGCGGATATTCAGGCGCGGCGGCTGAAGCTAAAAGCGCTGATGCCCGATGTGGAACTGATGCAGAAAACGCTCGGTGAAATGAACGGGGACGCCCGGTTTAGCGGAAGTGGAAACTCGGTAGCGGCGCTGCTGGGTAACAGCAATGGCAACCTGAAACTGCTGATGAATGACGGCTTGATCAGCCGGAATCTGATGGAAATTGTGGGCTTGAATCTGGGGAACTATCTTGTCGGGCAGATATTTGGTGATGACGAAGTGCGGGTGAACTGCGCGGCGGCGAATCTGGATATTGTTAACGGCGTGGCGCGTCCGCAGATTTTTGCTTTCGACACGGAAAACGCAGTCATCAATGTCACTGGTACGGCAAGCTTTGCGTCGGAGCAACTGGATTTAACCATCGATCCGGAGAGCAAAGGGATTCGTATTATTACTCTGCGTTCGCCGCTGTATGTTCGCGGCACCTTTAAGAATCCGCAGGCTGGCGTGAAGGCCGGACCGCTGATTGCGCGCGGTGCGGTTGCTGCCGCATTAGCCACGTTAGTCACTCCCGCGGCAGCCTTGTTGGCGCTGATTTCGCCGTCAGAGGGTGACGCGAATCAGTGCCGGACGATCCTGTCGCAGATGAAGAAGTGATGTCTGGCCGGATGTTTATCCGGCCTGGATTTCATGTTCAACCCAGGCCGGATAAGGTGGTTACGCCGCATCCGGCAAAAGAATTACAACGACTGATGGCGGGTTTCGTGGGTCAACAGCAGTGCAATCAGCGTTAACGCCGCCATCGATGCCAGATACGTACCAACAGCCGCCAGACCATAATTCGCCTGCAACCATGCAGCGATGTATGGGGCAACCGATGCGCCGAGAATCGACGAAACGTTGTATGAGAACGACGCCCCCGTGTAGCGCACTTCGGTCGGGAACAGCTCCGGCAGCAGTGCGCCCATCGGGCCAAATGTCAGACCCATCAGGCTTAAGCCCAGCAACAGGAAGGCGAACACCAGCACCGGATTGCCAGAGCCGAGCAGCGGTTTAAAGGCAAACAGCGCAAACAGAATGATCAGCGTGGTGATGATGAGCATGCTCTTGCGGCGACCAAACGCATCGGCCAGCAGGCCCGCCACCGGCACCATGACGCCAAAACCAATGACCGCCATCATCAGCATCCACAACACTTCACTACGCGGCAGGCCAAGCCCTACAGGCGCTGCGGCGGTACTGAACGTCATCGAATAGACGGTCATGATATAGAACAGCGTATAGGTCGCCAGCATGATGAACGTGCCGAGGATCGTCACGCGAACATGTTTTGTCAGTAGAGTACCTAGCGGGATTTTCACCTGTTTTTTCGCCGCGGCTACTTTGGCGAAAACCGGGGATTCATGCAATGAAACGCGGACGTACAGACCGATAATCACCAGCACCGCGGAGAAGATGAACGGTACGCGCCAGCCCCAGCTCATGAACTGTTCGTCGGTCAGCAACCAGGAGAGCAGCAGAAAGGTACCGTTGGCGAAGAAGAAACCGATAGGCGCGCCCAACTGCGGAAATGATCCGTACAGCGCACGTTTGCGCGGTGGTGCGTTTTCCGTCGCCAGCAACGCTGCGCCGCCCCATTCACCGCCCAGACCTAAACCCTGACCAAAACGCGCCAGCGCCAGCAGCAGTGGGGCGAAAATGCCGATAGTTTCATAGCCCGGCAGCAGGCCAATGACGACTGTCGAGATCCCCATGGTAAGCAGTGAAGCAACCAGCGTGACTTTACGGCCGACGCGATCGCCGAAATGTCCGAACACCGCGGAACCGATTGGTCGGGCCACAAAGGCGATAGCAAAAGTGGCGAGGGACTGTAGCGTAGCCGCGGTCGGATCCCCCTGCGGGAAGAAGATATGCGGGAACACGATCACCGCGGCGGTGGCGTAAATATAGAAGTCGAAGAACTCAATGGCGGTGCCAATGAGCGAGGCGACGACAACTTTATTGCGCGAGTTGACCGGGGTGTGTTCCTGTTCGTTGTCGAGTGTTGTGGCTGTTGCTTGCATAATATTTTCTTATTTTTGGCCGAACGAAAGGTCATATTACGCACAGCAAAAGAGACATTTCAATCTGTAACAAACTTTGAGGTCGGTCAAAAATGGAGCAAAAAGGGGATAATTTTTAGGCTTGAGATTTCACTTCCATGAAATGCTTCACACAATTTAAAACTTGGATGATAAAACTGGTTTTTGGTTAAATAAAAGTTACGGGTTGGATTTATTCACTAAATCAGTGAGAGCAGGCGGCATTATAATTGCCGGATGGGGTTGCGCTTATCCGGCCTACAAAACTCTCCCGTAGGCCAGATAAGCGCAGCGCCATCCGGCCAGTTAACAAAGATTAGCGGTGTGTTTTCCCCGGCATACGCGGGTCGTCTTTGTATTCCGCCGTGGCAATCCAGGCTGCGCAAAACAGGGTCAGACGAGCGAAGAAGTAGAAGAATGCCATCAGTCCAAGCACGGAACCAAATGCCGCGCCTGACGGCGACTGCACCAGTGATGGCAGCGTATACGTCATGATCATTTTGATGACTTCAAACCCCAGCGCCGCGATAAAGGTACCTCGAATGAGCGCTTTCTTACGCGGTCGGTGACGCGGTAGCCGCCAAAAAATCCAGAAGAACAGCAGGTAGTTGGCGAAAATAGAGATGGTCAGGCCGATCAGCCGCCAGGCGGGCTTCAGCCATTCGATACCGTCGAGATACAGCGCAGAGATAATCATCTGCTGGGCGGAACCGGCGATAGAGGTAATGGACAGAGTAACAATCAGTGCAACCAGTAAGCCAATCAAGGAAACAAAATCACGCAGATATTTGACCCAAATTTTTTCCTGATCCTGCGGCGTACGTTCCCAAACATCCCGCGACTGGGCACGAATCGCTTCGCGCAGGTTCCCCATCCAGTTAATGCCGGAATAGAGCGCGATACCCAGCCCAACCAAACCTACGGTCGTACGCTGCTGAACGGCGGTATTGATGGTGTTTTTCAGCGTAGAGGCGAGCGTCGGATCGCTGACGTTCAGCAGAATCTTGCTGAAGATATCCTGCAAAAGCGTAGGGTGCGAAGCGAGAATAAAACCCGCGGCGGCAAACGACACCATCAGGATTGGGATCATCGACAGAAACGAGAAGTAGGTAATGGCGGCACCAAACTGATTTCCCATACGATCGTTAAACCGCTCTGCGGCACGAATAAGATGGGCGATGATGGGCTGGCGTTGAATTTTATCGGCGAAGGTCAGCGCGGTTTTCAGCGCCTGGTTCGCTTTAGCGTTTTTCTCCGGCGCGGCGGAGGCTGGTTTATGTTCTGGCGTAGGGTGTTTTGCGTCTTGTTCCTGCGTCATCCGATCGGTTGTCCTTATTTTGTTCACTCATGACATTATAGCCTGCTCAGGGGCGCATCCTGAAAAATGGACTAATCCACATAGTCTTTCATCACGCCAGTCAGCCATTCCATAAACAGATGTACCCGGCGGGAGAGGTTGCGCCGATGCGGATAAAGCAAAGAGACTGGCATTGGCTCGGCGCGATATTGCGGCAACACTTCAACCAGCGTACCGGCGCGCAGGGCATCACGCACGCCAACGCGCGGCACCTGAATAATGCCCAGACCGGCAAGGCATGCCGCGTGATAGGTTTCGGTACTGTTTACCGTTAGCATGCCGCCGGTTTTAACCCATTGCGTGCCGTTTTCTGTCGCCACTTCGAAACCTTGCGCACGCGTTCCCAAATTGACCGAGTAATGCACCACTGCATGCGAGGTAAGATCCTCCAGATTTTCCGGATAACCAAAGCGGGCGAGGTATTGCGGGCTGGCGCAGTTAATCTGCGTGAGTTTCCCCAGCGGGCGCGCAATCAGCCCTGAATCTTTCAGCGTACCCACGCGTACCACACAGTCGAAACCTTCGCGGATCAAATCCACCAGACGGTCGCTGCTGCTGAGTTCGAGTTCCAGGCCCGGATACTGATGCAAAAAGCTCGGTAAGCGGGGCATCACCAGGTTTCTTGCTACACCGACCGGCATATCAACGCGCAGCTTGCCGCTGATGCTGGACGGATCGTGATGGAACAACCCATCCAGCTCATCCAGATTACTCAACAGATCTTTCGCGCGTTCGTAATAGATCATGCCGTCTTGCGTGAGCTGAACGCGGCGTGTTGTGCGGTGCAACAACTGCGTGCCCAGATGATTTTCCAGAGCCTGGATCTGGCGCGATACGCTACCTTTAGGAAGTCCGAGGGTGTCTGCGGCACGCGAAAAGCTCTCCAGTTCTGCGACGCGGATGAACAACTGCATTGCGTGAATTTTATCCATTCTCATGCCCTATTGTTGTTCTAAATGAAACAGTAATGCGCAGTTAGCAGTATTTATTGTTCTTCTATCACCTAATAAGCTTTGTCTCAATCTTCACAACACCTGAAATGAGGTTTCTTATGACGCAACGTATCGCATTGGTGACTGGCGGCGGCCGTGGACTCGGTAAAAACGCGGCGCTGAAGCTAGCGAGTAAAGGAATCGGTATTATCCTGACGTGGAACAGCAATGAAAAAGAAGCGCAGCAGGTTGTGGATGAAATACGCCAATCAGGCGGTAAAGCGGCGGCATTACCTTTGAATGTCGGTGATATTTCTACATTCCCTCAGTTTGTTCAACAGGTGCAGGGAACGTTACAAACGCAGTGGCAAAGTAACGTGTTTGATTATTTATTGAACAATGCCGGAATCGGCATTAACGCACCGTATCCGGCATTTACTGAAGCGCAATTTGACCAACTTTTGAACATCCATTTTAAGGGCCCCTTTTTCCTGACGCAGAGCCTGCTACCGCTGATGAATAAAGGTGGTCGCATCCTCAATGTCTCGACCGGGCTTGCCCGCTTTGCGCTACCGGGTTACAGCGCATACGCAGCCATGAAAGGTGCGATGGAAGTGTTAACCCGTTATCAGGCAAAAGAGCTGGGAGAGCGCGGCATAACGGCGAATATTATTGCGCCAGGCGCAATAGAAACGGATTTTAGCGGCGGAAATGTGCGGGATAATGCGCAATTGAATGCGTACATTGCATCGCAAACGGCGCTGGGACGCGTTGGTTTGCCGGATGATATCGGCGATGCCATTGCTGCGCTGCTTAGCGATGAACTGGCCTGGATGACGGCACAGCGTATCGAGGTATCCGGCGGAATGTTCCTGTAAACCCATAAGGTGCTTATTCAACAGGTCACGGCATGCGTTGAATAAGCACTTAATGCTAGATTGTATTTTGTAACAGATTTATCCATTGTCGTAGATATCTTATTTTTAGCTAAAAATATAAAATCATATTAATTAATATTCATTGTCTTATCATGAGCGTCGAATATTAAGACTTTCCCTAGTTTTCGAACCTGTTTTTGTTCCTTTGTATGATCCTTCGGGTTGAGCTGTAACTATTCATAACTTCTGCTTCTTTCTTCTCCGTCTATCGGTAAAATGGCCCCCCGCCAAATGGTGACTTCTTATTTTACCCTATGGGTAATACCCTTCCGCATGTTAAGGCTAATATCCTATTCGGATGGAGATAAATAATGCAGGTAGTAATGTTTGACAGGCAGTCAATATTTATTCATGGAATGAATGTAAGTTTGCAGCAACGTATTCCAGGAGTGGATGTTCAGGGTGTCAGTCAGGCAGATGAACTTTGGCTGACGCTGGAAGATAAACCCGAGGCATTAGTTATATTGGATGGCGACCTTGATGCTGAGTTCTGCTGTAGCTTGCTGCAACAGATAGCAGAGCGCTTTGCGATGGTGAAGGTGCTGGTGACCGCAACGGACTGCCGTAAAAAATGGCTGCAAGAGGTCACTAAACTGAACGTGCTGGCCATTGTTCCGCGCGATTCTGACGCGGAAACCTTTACGCTGGCCCTCAATAGCGTCGCGATGGGTATGATGTTTATCCCCAGAGACTGCATAACCGCTACCGAAAGCGGTGGGCAAAATATCAGATTGCTCAGCGCGCGTCAGCGGGAGATTTTGACCATGCTGGCCGCCGGAGAATCTAATAAACAAATTGGTCGACTGTTAAATATCAGTACCGGAACGGTAAAAGCCCATCTTGAATCGTTGTACCAGCGCCTGGAGGTAAAAAACCGTACGCAGGCGGCAATGATGTTAAACAACACCATTTACTAGGAACATATTTCACAGTCAGAATATTTCTGGCTGTGAAATAAACACCGGCCAGATTTTTTTAGCGCAAAATTGGGTAATTCCCACACTGAATATCCACGTAATTAATGCTTCCAGCTGAAACCTGTCTTTTATTTGCGTCATTTCCTTATGGATGAATGCCTCGCAGATCCTCATATCTGCGAGCAGCAATGTTTCTGCCTGCATCACCGTAATTGGGGTATCAAAGGATTCATTGGCGGTGATTTCGTGTCCGTAGCCAATGACCCAGATGCCTTTTTTGTCCTGATACTTTTCCAGCGACAGGCCCTGCCATTGCTTAATAAATGCAATACAAGCGGGCGTGAAATGCGTCGAACGCAGCGGCATAATAGTCTCTGTGCAAAGAGACCTATTCTAAAAAAAACACGCCGTTACGCTAGTTGCCTGACAGCCAGTATTTACCGCAAAACGACCTATGCCGTGGGCGGCTGATATTCCTGTTTTAACAGACCAAAAATCCAGTCATCGTGCCAGGTATGATGTAGCCAGTAGCTTGCGCGTAGCGTGCCTTCATGAATGAACCCGACCTTTTCCAACAGACGCCGTGAGGCTTCGTTTCCTGCGGTGACACAGGCGGTCAGTCGCCGCAGACCGCCGCTGGCAAATGCGTATTCACACACGGCATGCAGAGATTCAGCGCCATACCCTTTACCCTGCGCCTCTGGGGCGAGCAGAAAGCCAACCTCGGCACATTCATTGCCCTCCTGAATGTATCCAGTCACGCCAAGCGGTGCTCCCGATGTCTTATCGCACAGGAGCAGACATAGCCAGTGCGGGCTGCCGGGAAACCATTCAGGCAGGCGGGAGTCGAAGGCTGTCCGTATTTCCTCTTCAGTACGTGCGTCAGCGACAAAACGCATCACATCTGGGTTCTGCTGTAGCGTTAAGAAGAACGTCCAGTCATTTTCTGTCAGTGGGCGGTAGAGCAGACGTGATGTTTGCAGTACAGGCACAGGCTTATCTCCAGAATAATTTTCAATGATTGTGCGGAAGTCACTGTAAAACTTATTTATTTGCTATATGAATGTGTTCTAGTCTACATCGGCACAACGTTGCGTTTAAAAAAGATAATTACATACCATTGTGAGGCCGCACGTTTTGGGTCCTTTTAGGGAAGATGATGACCAATAGCGCGTTACAAGCGACATGTACACCCTTTGAACATTGTCTGGGGATTATCCGCCAGGCGTCGGTTGAAATATTACTGCTGCTAGGCGTACATGCCGCAGAAGGCAAAGACCCACGGTGGTTTCTCGAGCAACTGGATCAGGCACGACTGAATCTGGGCGGCTGGGGGGCTGTCGCCAGACGGTTGCAGATGAATGATGCGCAATTGAGCCAGTTCACTCTGCGGCTACGTCATCTTCAACAGAGTGTACCCCAATATGAAAATGGCCAGGACGTCAGTGAAAACCAGCTGATTTCAGCGCTGCGCTTTGTGGCTTCTCTGGAACAATTACGCCAGCAACAGCCCATCCTGAAGTATCAAACCGAAATTGCACCTGTGGAGCCGGATGCTCAGATGCGGGCGCAGCGTCAACTTCGCGCAATAGAATTAACCCTCAAATCTCTGATTGCACGGGTATGGCCGGATCAACATCCTCTCAACAGCTTTCTGAAACAGCACTTTGGTGGTGAACGTCTGCGTCGCTGGCTAAAGTTGGGCGAAGGACGAGATGCGCTGGACGGTATGATGTTTAGCGAGCTGGCGCTGATGGTCGTCGATAAGAAATTATTCGTTCGCCACTTTACGCAGATTTTTAACGATACCTCAGTGCTCATGTCATTTGTTGAGCCGCGTATCACGCTACGCATGTTTTTGGATGATTGCCGCCTGGCTCGTAACTGCGTTATCGCGCAGCAGCCGCTGACGTCGGTACAACTGATGTTGCTGGACTACCAGTACCGACAGATAACTCATCCTGTGCAACGGGCATTTGAAGAACGGCGTACGCGCATTAATCCTGCGTCGTATCTGGAATCTGATGAGGCCATGGTCCGCCAGTTTTGGGAAACAGCAAAGCAAAAAGACGAGCAAGCGGGAGGCGATAAGCATGAAATCGCAGACAGTATTGATCCGCCGGAAAAGCGGGCCAAGCGCACTGCGGAAGAACGTGAACAGCTGATTTCCGGTATGTTGTGGGTAGCGGTCGGCGTGATGGTGCTGGCGATTTCGCTGGGTGCGTTCTGGTTATTCACTTCGCCAGCGCCACAGGCGTCTTCCGGACAATCCGTTGAAATTGTGCAGGAGGAACCGCGACGCGATGCCCCCAGCGCACGGGAGGCGGTGACCAGAATGGGCATCACCTGGGATGCCTTTAACATGCGGGCGGCTATCGACCGCAATGACACCCGCGTGACGTCACTGTTCCTGCAGGGCGGGATGGACTGGAAGCTGGCGTGGACGGAGCAGGCGTTTTCGGCGGGCAATACAGAGGTGTTGAGACTGCTGCTGCGTTACCCTTCGCAGATGGATGAAAGCAAACCATGCCGACAGTTTATGACTACGCTCAGCCATGCGATGTCGAATGGGGCATCGCTCACTTCGCTGCATAAAAGTTATCTGCAAAGTTTTTGTTCCGTGCCTGCGGTCGTTGCGCGTCAGCAATATGATCTTGAGCAGGCCGAGCTGCGTGTTCGCGCCCAGCCAAGCCCTGAGAACAAGAAATGGCAGAAAATTCACGCCGAGCTGTACGATGCGATTAACTAAAAGCCTGATGACTCAGACCGTCAGCTGCTAGGGTTCGCCATACAAACCGATGAGTCGGCGCACCACGCCATTGGTCCAGCCAAAGCCGTCCTGCAACGGATATTCCCCACCGCCGCCTTCGCGCGGCGCTGCGTCGGCTATGTGGTATTTTTCGATAAGTTTGTGGTGTTCCTGATAAAAGAGATTCACCGTTTTCAACCAGTTACGGGCAATTTCATCCCCGAGATGGTCGTCACCGTACAGTTTGAAGCCCTGGATCGCCATCCACTGCAGCGGCGCCCAGCCGTTGGGTTTATCCCATTGTTCCCCGGTTTCATGCTCCGTGGCTAAAATGCCACCGGGCGTGAGCAGGCGACTGCGAACTGCGTTAGCAAGCCGATCGGCTTGTTCATGCGTTGCCATACCGACATACAGCGGCACAATACTGGCGGCAGAAAACAGGGCCATTTGTTCGCGCCGCCAGTCGTAATCGCGATAGCAGCCGTTTTCATCGTCCCAGAGATAGCGGTTTACCGCATCACGACGATCGCTGGCTTTCTGGCGAAACAGCGCTTCCGTTTCTTTGTCACCTTTCAGCGCGGAAATATTGGCGATAGTGCTTTCCAGCTTGTAGAGGAATGCGTTCAGGTCAATTGGGATGAACTGCGTGGTGCGTATGCTGGCAAGGCGGCCTGCGTCGCGCAGCCAGCGCGATGAATAATCCCAGCCAGAAGCCGCGCCCGCGCGTAAATCCCGATACACTTCATTGGGCGGGCGACCCGAATGCTTGGCGGTCTCGACGTCTTCAAGCCATGACTCATCGCGCGGCGTATCACGATCGTCCCAATAGCGGTTAAGTAGAGAGCCGTCCGACATTCTGATCACGTGGCGGTAGGCCTGGTTGAGTACCAGGGAATCGGCGCCATCCATCCAGAACGCGTACTCCATTTTTAGATGATCAAGGTAACGACGCGCGCCGCGTACGCCATCTTCTTCAAACAGCTCCACCATCAGGGCAAAAACGGGTGGCTGTGAGCGACTCAGATAGTAAGTACGGTTGCCATTCGGGATGTGACCATAGTTTTCAATCATCCAGGCAAAGTTATCTGCCATACATTTCAGCAGATCTTCGCGGCCGCTCTCTGCCAGACCCAGCATGGTAAAGTAGGAATCCCAGTAGTAGGTTTCGCTAAAACGCCCGCCTGGCACAATGTATGACTGCGGTAACGCCAGCAGCGAGGACCAGGGAATGTGGTCCTGCGGCTCGCGCGTCAGCACCGGCCACAGTTGATCGATATGCTCTTTCAGCGAACTTTCCGGGTCAGAAACGTATTCGCTGGAGGGCGTTTCCGGGAGCCAGAAATGGTTCTCGACGAAGCGTCGCAGATCGAAGTCCCGATGGCGTTTAACCTTGCGATAACGGATTAAAATGTCCAGCGGGTCCATTTTGGGCGCACAATCAGGGAAGGTTTTACTATCCGCAAACAGTTTGGATGACTGGACGTGTTCGAACAGTTCGAGATAACGATCGGCAGGAGTTAACGCATCTGAAGCGGGAAGCCCTTCAATCATCTCCGGCTCAGGCTCCGCCTCAATCATTTCATCCAGCTTTAACTCGCACGGATCCATTTCATAAAGCAGATCGATGTCGATCGTCATTTCTTCAGAAGGGGCGTGGGGTAGTTTCTGGTTGAGCATAATGAGAAAGACCTCCGATGGACGTTGAAAGATTAAGGCTATTGCCCGGTCGTCAGTTAAGCGTAGACACTCGCTTCGGTGTCGGGTGAGTAAAGCGTGCGGTTGATCACGTTTTAATGTTGAGCAAAATTTAAAGAATCAGACTATCCCAATGAAAATAATGGATAATTCAAAGTTCTGCATGATCTGAATATATTCCATTTTCAGAGCATTCGATTGCAACGAGGTGTGAACAAAGACAGGTAGCGCCTTATCTCTATAATAGGCGCAGGCTATTCTATTGATAGTTCTCCTCCATGTAATTGCTTGATACTTATCAAAATAGTAATCCCCTTATTTCCTATGATGGTCAGGTCTGACAAAGACTGTGCATTAATTATTCTAATTTTTCTGGGTCACAATAACTCACAACGGTGAGGGTAAAATAATGAAAATCATTACCCGTCTTACCGCGATTGCCATAGCTGGCGTCGTGATTTGTTATTTTGGATTATCCGGTTATGTGTGGTATCACGATAATCAACGTAGCAAACAGGCTGATGTTCAGGCCTCTACGCTGGAAGAAAATAATAAGGTATTAGGATTTTTACGCGAAAAAGGATGCGATTATTGTCACACGCCTTCAGCTGAATTACCTTTCTATTCTTCTTTTCCTGTCGCTAAGCAGTTGATGAATTATGATATTCAACTGGGATACAAATCATTCAATCTTGAAGCCGTTCGTGCGGCGCTGGTCGCAGATAAACCCGTTTCGCAAAGCGACCTGAATAAAATTGAATGGGTGATGCAGTACGACACCATGCCGCCAACGCGATATACCGCGCTGCACTGGGCCGGGAAGGTCAGCGATACGGAGCGAGCCGAGATCCTGGGCTGGATTGCGAAACAGCGTGAGCAGTATTACGCCAGTAACGATACCGCCGCGCAGCATCGTAATGAACCGGTACAACCGATACCAGAAAGTATCCCGACCGATGCCCGCAAAGTAGCGCTTGGCTTTACGCTTTACCACGACCCGCGTATTTCAGGCGACAGCACGATTTCTTGCGCGCATTGCCACGCCCTGAATGCAGGCGGCGTGGATGGCCGGAAAACGTCGATCGGCGTAGGTGGCGCCGTTGGCCCGATTAATGCGCCGACGGTGTTTAACTCGGTCTTCAACGTTGAACAATTCTGGGATGGTCGTGCGCCAACATTGCAGGCGCAGGCAGGCGGCCCGCCGTTGAACCCTATCGAAATGGCGTCTAAATCCTGGGATGAAATTATCCAGAAACTGGATAAAGATCCGCAATTGAAGCAAGAGTTTATCGCGGTTTATCCGCAGGGATTCAGCGGGGATAATATTACCGATGCGATTGCTGAGTTTGAGAAAACGCTAATTACGCCAAATTCGCCGTTTGATAAATGGCTACGCGGCGATGAAGCGGCGTTAACTGCTCAGCAGAAACATGGCTATCAATTGTTTAAAGATAATAAGTGTGCGACCTGTCATGGCGGTATTATTTTAGGCGGGCGCTCATTTGAGCCATTGGGTTTGAAAAAGGACTTTAATTTCGGTGAGGTCACTGCCGCAGATATTGGCCGCATGAACGTCACTAATGAATTACGTGACAAGCTGCGTCAAAAAGTCCCGGGCTTGCGTAACGTTGCGCTGACCGCGCCTTATTTCCATCGCGGTGATGTGCCTACGCTCGATGGCGCGGTAAAACTGATGCTGCGTTATCAGGTGGGTAAAGAACTGCCGCAGGAAGATATCGACGATATCGTGGCGTTCCTCGAAAGCTTAAACGGCGTGTATACGCCATATATGCAGGGTAAATAACCTCTGGCGTTATCCAGCCTGACGCGTTTTGCAGGCTGGATAATTCTTCTCCATGAACCGGTATAACATGCCTGCTCGGTTACAACAGCACGTCGATATCGGGTGATGAGTTAAGCAATGTATTCCTCTTCTTCCTGCACATAGTTTGCTTGTGCTTGCGCAAATATTTCTTCAGAGGAAACGAGAGCATGGTACCCCTGACCTTCAGGTTGAATAACAATCTTCAACGATTGATAAAGGGGAACGCTGTTGTCTTTTTTGTTCTGGCCGATGACGGCACCGGGCGCAAAAGGCGCAACTGCACAAGCGAAAGCCTGAACCATTTTCTCGCGACTCGCGTAATGTGACTTCTTAATGCTGAGGGCGTTACTGATGATAGCGCTGTCAATCATTGTTCCGGTCAACCAGTCACATGATGAAGAGTAACCTGCACACCAGCGCAAACCACTTCCCTGAGTGTACTCTTTCAACAGCTGAGTTTTGGTTCCTGCAAAACACGATCCCAGCATCAACCCACTGATGTTATTGTCTGCGGCTTTTTCACTGACTGCTTTTAGAATATCTTTCAGCAAAATGCCGCCAATGTGTGATTCGCTACCATGCGCTGCGACGTAAACAATTGTATTGCGAAAAACCTGCATACACAGGCACTTAAGGGCAATTTCGAAACTCTTCTTATTGTAGAAATTTAGAAAATAGACCTCAGTGTCGCCCTGGAGTCTGGCGATTCCTTGAATAAATGGAACGACCGAAGAACGATTGGAATCATGGTCATCCAGTTTCCAAGGGGATTCAATGACCAGGATACAATTACTGCTTTTACTTTTTGGCATGAAATATACACCTAAGTGAAATTATTCTTTTTTGTTTGTGTAATAACTGTGTTTTTGAACTTTTATATCGTTACGCAACTCTGCAAATAACTGGATAAAAACGGTCTTGTTTCCAGGTAGCTAAACAGGTCATTTAAAGGTCCCTCTTATTTGTTATCTGTCCGGATAACGTCACAATTATTGGAATCTTTATGAACCTTAACGCTAAGCGTCAGGGGATTACCCCTTTGTGTTTGCAAAATACTCGTGAGAAGAATACTTTGCAACATCAAGGAGATAAATCCACGCAATTTGCTGTGAATGGCTTGCAAGAACACCAGCAATTCATAGATCAGCATATTCAGAGTCAGCCTGTAAAAGCGATATTCTTTCGCAGTAATTTAATTAATAGTAGTTTTAATAATATTCTTTTCGCAAATTTAACTCTGAATCGTTGTTATCTTGAAAATCTTATTTTCGAAGATTGTGTCATGCGGAATGTTTGGTTTTCATACTGCGTGATCGTACAGCCTGTGGTTCTACGACGTTGCAATGTGGCGGGAATGCGTCTGCTGAATGTGCATCGGAGGATGTTTGTTTTTGAAGAGTGTACCGGTGTCGGGGAATTGCTCATTTCCTGACACCGGTCATTCAGATTAACGCATGGTAACGAATTCTTCTGCCGCCGTTGGGTGAATCGCAACGGTGTTATCAAAGTCTTTCTTGGTTGCGCCCATTTTCAGCGCGACCGCGAAGCCTTGTAGCATTTCATCCATTCCAAAACCAATACCGTGAATACCGACAATTTTCTCTTCCGGACCGACGCATACCAGCTTCATGCGGCACGGCTGACGGTGTGTGGTGACAGCGGTATACATCGCGGTAAATGATGATTTATACACTTTCACCTGGTCATCGCCGTGCTGTTCGCGAGCCTGCTGCTCGGTCAGGCCCACGGTGCCAATTGGCGGGTGGCTGAAGACCACGGTCGGGATGTTGTTGTAGTCCAGATGCTCGTCCGGCTTGTTATTAAACAGACGCTCGGACAGGCGACGGCCCGCGGCAACGGCAACCGGCGTCAGCTCAACGGCACCGGTATTGTCGCCGACGGCATAAATACCCGGCACGCTGGTGTTCTGGAATTTATCAACGACGATGTAGCCTTTTTCGTTGGTTTTCACGCCGGTAACAGCCAGATTGAAGTTGTCCGTTTCTGGCTCACGACCAATCGCCCAAATCAGGCAGTCTACCGTTTCGCTACGACCATCTTCCAGTTGCAGGGTCAGGCTGCCGTCAGCGTTTTTAACAACCGCTTTTGGAATCGCGTGAGTATGCAGAGTCGGGCCTTCGGCGTTCATTACCTCAACCAGCGTGTCGACGATCATCGGGTCAAAGCTACGCAGCGGCGCGTGTTTGCGTACGAACAGGTGCGTTTGGGCACCCAGGCCGTTAATCACACCAGCCAGCTCAACGGCAATGTAGCCTGCACCAACAACAGCCACGCGTTCTGGTAACGCTGGCAGCTCAAAGAAACCATTAGAATCAATACCGTATTCCGCGCCAGGGACAGCCGGGCGACTCGGGCGACCACCAGTGGCAATCAAAATATGATCGGCAGTGATGATTTCACCATTCACTTCAACGGTTTTTGCATCAACGAAGCGCGCAAAGCCTTTGATCACATCGACATTATTTTTGCCCAGCACGTAGTCGTACGAGGTATGAATACGATCGATATAAGCGGTACGCGTGGCGATCAGTTTATCCCAGTCGAACTTATTGATGGTGGTGTCGAAACCGTAATCCGGACCGTACATGTGGATCGCTTCGCGGACCTGTGCGGCATGCCACATCACTTTCTTCGGTACGCAGCCAACGTTAACGCAGGTGCCGCCTAACTCTTTGGCTTCAATCAGTGCGCATTTTTGACCGTACATTGCTGCACGGTTAATGGAGGCAATACCGCCGCTGCCGCCGCCAATAGCGATGTAATCATAGTGCTTGGTCATGACCGCTCCTTTATGTTCATTGTAGGGCGGAGAAGCGTTACGCCATCCGCCAAAATATTCGCGATTGTATACCTGATATTAAAAGGTTCCACCGATGGCTGCGATTACTCCGGCACTATCCAGCTTACGGAAGTATGCCCGGTTCCTGTCGGAACCAGTTTGCTGTGTAGCCACGGCAGGACGTTGTTCATCTGCTGCTCCAGCTTCCACGGTGGGTTAATCACAATCATGCCGGATGCCGTCATGCCGCGCTGATCGCTGTCCGGGCGTACTGCCAGCTCAATTTGCAGAATTTTGCGGATGCCGGTGTCTTCGAGATCGTGGATCATGCGCTTGATTTGTTGGCGCAGAACCACTGGATACCACAACGCATAGGTGCCGGTCGCGAAACGTTTGTAGCCTTCGTTAATACCGGTCACTACTGCCTGGTAGTCGCTTTTGATTTCGTAGGGTGGATCGATAAGGATCAACCCACGACGGGAAACCGGCGGTAATTTTGCTTTCAGCTGCTGATAACCATCGGCTTTGGCCACGCGAGCGCGCTCATCTTTCTGGAATTCGCCGCGCAGCAGAGGGAAGTCGCTCGGGTGCAGTTCAGTTAATTGCAGACTGTCCTGTTCGCGCAGCAGCTGGCGAGCAATTAACGGAGAGCCTGGGTAGTAGCGCAACTGACCGCTACGGTTGAAGTGCTGCACTACGCCAATGTAGGGTTCCAGTTCGGCAGGCAAATCGTCCTGCTGCCAGATACGCGCGATTCCTTCCAGGTATTCACCGGTGCGTTCGGCATGCTCACTGCTCAGCTGATAACGGCCAGCACCAGCATGGGTGTCCAGATAAAGAAACGGTTTTTCTTTCTCTTTGAGCGATTCAATGATCAGGCTCTGAACGGTGTGTTTAAGGACGTCGGCGTGGTTGCCTGCGTGATAACTGTGGCGATAACTGAGCATGGGTAATGAAATTCCGCTGAAATGACGATTTGCCACAGTTTACAGCAGATCGACACGGATTACCCGTAGGCCCGGTAAGCGCAGCGTCACCGGGCGTCTTTCCATCACGGTTAGCATTGAAATCCTCTACACTTAACCCCATTGTACAAATTAATATGCACAGCGCCGGATACGCGCTTCATTCACTCTTTTCAACAGGACCGCGCTAATGACCAATCCATTGCTGACTCCCTTCGAACTGCCGCCGTTTTCTAAAATTCAGCCAGAGCACGTTGTGCCTGCCGTCACTAAGGCGTTGAACGACTGTCGCGAGAATGTGGAGCGCGT
Organism: Citrobacter sp. Cpo071; assembly: GCF_030332765.1. NCBI lineage: Bacteria > Pseudomonadati > Pseudomonadota > Gammaproteobacteria > Enterobacterales > Enterobacteriaceae > Citrobacter > Citrobacter sp. Cpo071. Next base: position 156,441 of record NZ_JAOWHE010000077.1, read on the forward strand.
AGTCGCACAGGGCGCGCCGTACACCTGGGAAAACCTCTGCCAGCCGTTGGCGGAAGTTGACGATGTGCTGGGGCGTATTTTCTCTCCTGTTAGCCATCTGAATTCGGTGAAAAACAGCCCGGAACTGCGTGAAGCCTACGAACAAACGCTGCCGCTGCTGTCTGAATACAGTACCTGGGTTGGACAACATGAAGGCCTGTACAAAGCGTACCGCGACCTGCGTGATGGCGATCATTACGCCACCCTGAACACCGCACAGAAAAAAGCGGTTGATAACGCGCTGCGCGATTTTGAGCTTTCTGGTATTGGTCTGCCGAAGGAAAAACAGCAGCGCTATGGTGAGATTGCCACCCGCCTGTCTGAGCTCGGCAACCTGTACAGCAATAACGTCCTCGATGCTACGATGGGCTGGACCAAGCTGGTGACCGACGAAGCGGAACTTGCCGGGATGCCGGAAAGCGCGCTGGCCGCCGCAAAAGCGCAGGCTGAAGCCAAAGAGCAGGAAGGCTATCTGTTAACCCTGGATATCCCAAGCTACCTGCCGGTGATGACCTACTGTGATAACCAGGGGCTGCGTGAAGAGATGTATCGTGCATACTCCACGCGCGCATCTGACCAGGGGCCAAACGCGGGCAAATGGGACAACAGCCCGATAATGGAAGAGATCCTCGCGCTGCGCCACGAACTGGCACAACTGCTGGGCTTTGAGAGCTACGCCTTTAAATCTCTGGCTACCAAAATGGCGGAGAACCCGCAGCAGGTACTCGACTTCCTGACTGACCTGGCGAAACGAGCCCGTCCGCAGGGTGAGAAAGAGCTGGCTCAGCTGCGCGCCTTCGCGAAAGCGGAATTTGGTGTTGATGAGCTACAGCCGTGGGATATCGCTTACTACAGCGAGAAACAAAAACAGCACCTTTACAGCATCAGCGACGAGCAGCTGCGTCCTTACTTCCCGGAAAACAAAGCCGTTAACGGTCTGTTTGAAGTCGTTAAACGTATTTATGGCATCACCGCCAAAGAGCGCACCGATGTTGACGTCTGGCATCCGGAAGTTCGTTTCTTCGAGCTGTACGATGAAAACAACGAGCTGCGTGGTAGCTTCTATCTTGATCTGTATGCCCGTGAACACAAACGCGGCGGGGCGTGGATGGACGACTGTGTCGGCCAGATGCGTAAATCCGACGGCACATTGCAAAAGCCGGTCGCTTACCTGACCTGTAACTTTAACCGTCCGGTGAACGGCAAACCGGCGCTGTTTACCCACGATGAAGTGATCACCCTGTTCCACGAGTTCGGCCACGGTCTGCACCACATGCTGACCCGTGTCGAAACTGCGGGCGTTTCCGGTATCAACGGTGTGCCATGGGATGCGGTCGAACTGCCGAGCCAGTTTATGGAGAACTGGTGTTGGGAGCCGGAAGCGTTGGCGTTTATCTCTGGTCACTTTGAGACCGGTGAACCGCTGCCGAAGGAACTGCTGGATAAAATGCTGGCGGCGAAAAACTACCAGGCAGCGCTGTTTATTCTGCGTCAACTGGAGTTCGGTCTGTTTGATTTCCGTCTGCACGCGGAGTTTAACCCGCAGCAAGGGGCTAAAATCCTCGAGACGCTGGCGGAAATTAAAAAACAGGTCGCCGTGGTGCCGGGCCCAACGTGGGGCCGCTTCCCGCATGCCTTCAGCCACATTTTTGCTGGTGGCTACGCAGCGGGTTACTACAGCTATCTGTGGGCAGACGTACTGGCGGCTGATGCCTTCTCTCGCTTCGAAGATGAAGGGATTTTCAACCGTCAAACCGGACAATCGTTCCTCGATAACATCCTCACCCGTGGCGGTTCTGAAGAGCCGATGGAACTGTTCAAGCGCTTCCGTGGCCGCGAGCCACAGCTGGATGCAATGCTGGAGCATTACGGGATCAAAGGCTGATTTACCCGTCATACTTCAAGCTGCCTCTTCGGCAACTGCGCTCACTCACCCTGGTCACGTACTATTTGTACGTTCCCAGGGATTCCTTCACTTGTTGTCTTGATGCAACTCGAATTATTTAGGGTAAAGCGGAATTGAAAATCTGCTTAGTAGATGAAACAGGCGCCGGAGACGGCGCCTTATCTGTTCTTGCCGCCCGCTGGGGACTGGAACACGATGAAGATAACCTGATGGCGCTGGTGATGACGCCGGAACATCTGGAACTGCGCAAACGTGATGAACCCAAACTCGGCGGTATCTTCGTGGATTTCGTGGGTGGTGCGATGGCCCATCGGCGCAAATTTGGCGGTGGCCGCGGTGAAGCGGTGGCGAAGGCGGTGGGCATTAAAGGCGATTACCTGCCGGATGTGGTTGATGCAACCGCAGGGCTGGGGCGCGATGCGTTTGTACTGGCCTCGGTAGGTTGCCGCGTACGAATGCTGGAACGTAATCCGGTAGTGGCGGCGCTGCTTGATGATGGCCTGGCGCGCGGCTATGCCGACCCGGAAATCGGTCCGTGGCTGCAGGAACGTTTACAGCTGATCCACGCGTCGAGTCTGACGGCGTTAACCGATATCACGCCGCGCCCGCAGGTGGTGTACCTCGATCCGATGTTTCCACATAAGCAGAAAAGCGCGCTGGTGAAAAAAGAAATGCGGGTGTTTCAGTCGCTGGTGGGGCCGGATTTAGATGCGGATGGGCTGCTGGAGCCTGCGCGTCAGTTGGCCACCAAACGTGTGGTGGTGAAGCGCCCAGACTACGCGCCGCCGCTGGCGGATGTCGCTACGCCGAATGCGGTAGTCACGAAAGGACATCGGTTTGATATCTACGCTGGGACAGCATAGTTTGTAGGCCGGATAAGGCGTTAGCCGCATCCGGCTTGGTGCGCTGAATTGCCTGATGCGCTACGCTTATCAGGCCTACGGCAGCGTGTGGTTTGTAGGCCGGATAAGGCGTTAGCCGCATCCGGCATAACCTATTAAACAAACGGTGCCAGCGGGTCGGCAATCTCAAATGCTACTGCTCGGTCTGCTTTCGGTGGGTAAATCAGCTCGCTGACAATCGACACCTTCAGCTTCTTCGCTTCTGCGCGCGTCAGTTTCACCTGCTGATCCCATCCTTCGCTATACACTGCGCCCCAGGCACCAAGATCCAGGCAGGTGACGTAGTTTTCCTGACGATATGGCAATGGCGTTACGTCCAACAGGTCCGCTGCGGCGTTATTACCGGCAAATTTACCCAACAAAATCGCGTGCTGACAGGTCATTAACGCATGGTTGCCTTTGTCGTCGGTGGCGGCATAGGCTACATCGCCAGTGGCGTAGATATCATCGTGACCCACAACCTGCAGATTAGCATTCACATGCAGACGGCCCTGGCGATCGCGCGGGGCGTTAATCTGTGCTGTCAGGTTATTAGCCTGTACGCCGACGGTCCAGATAACCGTCTGAGAGGCAATCACCTGCCCATCTTTCAGCGTGACGCCGGAGGCATCCACGCACTCTACTTCCGCATTGACCAGCCACTCGACGCCCAGTTCAGCAGAGGCTTCGATAATCACGTCACGTAATTCCTGGCTCCAGCGTCCGCCTGGCTGAGCACCGCGTTCAACTACGACAACTCTGGTCTTAGCATCAGTGCCCAATATTTCGCGCAAACGACCCGGTAATTCCAGCGCCATCTCTATCCCGGTGAAACCACCACCACAGACCACCACGGTATTACGAGCCTCACTTTCCGGTTGTAATGCCAGATTATTAATGTGCTGCTTCAGTACAGCGGCGCTCTCGAGTTGGTCGAGGTCAAACGCGTGCTCGGCGGCACCGGCGACGGCGTCGCGGTTTACGTGACTTCCGCTGGCGAGCACCAGGCGGTCATAGCGACGCAGATGAGTGTCACCGTTGGCATCTTTCCAGCTCACCTCTTTAGAGTCCGGGAGGATTTGCTCGACGTGACCTTGCAGGAAGTTGACGCCGGTAACGTCAAACAACGGTTGCAGTGGTGCGACCAGCGTATGAACGGCGCTTTCATAAAATCGTGGGCGGACACGCAGCTCCGGCTGTGGAGCAATTACTGTAATATCAATTGCCTGCTGATGTTTATCCGCCAGTCGTGCGGCGCTTAATGCTGCCCACATACCGGCAAAGCCGGCGCCCACGATCAGAATTTGTTTACGCATTGGGGTTTTCTCACTGGTGACTACGAATTATTTACTCGGATTTTATTTGTCGTAGTTAGGAATTGCAATGCGATCGAGATCCTTTTTGCCTCAAAGGGTGATGTTTTTTGATTATCTGATTGATAAGTATGCATTTAAAGTTCTGTTGTGAAAAGGGGTTACTTTGCTGTCTGGAATGAATGAGATGAAAAAGTTACAATAAACTCAGATTCATTTTGGCTGAGATAAGAGAATGGCATTCTACAGTTCGGGAGTTGAGTACGGCATTCATAGCCTGATGTGTATGGTCGACAGTAAGGGCGACGCGCGGGATATGAGCGTGCGGGAAATAGCCGAACTGCAAAGCGTACCGTATGACTATCTGGCAAAAATTTTCACCCGTCTGTCCAAAGCGGGTCTGGTGCGCAGCATTGAAGGCAAAGGTGGCGGTTTCCAGTTAGCTAAACCCGCTGAACACATCACGGTGCTGGATGTGGTGAATGCTATTGATGGCGATAAGCGCATCTTTGAGTGTCGTGAAATTCGCCAGCGGCTGGCGGTATTTGAGGAACATCCACCGGAGTGGGCCTGTGAAGGCATTTGTGGCGTGCGTTCGGTAATGGACATGGCCCAGCAGCGAATGGAAGAAGCGCTCGGTCAGCATACGATTCTGGACTTGGCGCGCAAAATGTACCGTAAAGCGCCGGACACTTTTGTGGTGGAAGTGCAGGAGTGGATAGACGCGCGTAAAGGGTAGTGAGTGATAATGCCCGATAGCGCAAGGCGACCGGGCATGTTGAATGTAGGCCGGATAGGGGCAATAGCCGCCATCCGGCACTGAAGGTTATTGCTCGGTGCTCGGCGTATTAATCATGCGGTTCAGCCATGGCACCATAATCGCCATCACGACCGTTACGGCCAGGGTGACAAGGCCAATCTTACTGAAGACGTTGGTATAGATAGGCAGCGTTTGCAGCGGGTCGGTGATGTTCTCTGGTACGGCGGTGAACGTAGCGACATAACCCCCCATCAGGAAGGCTGCGGCCTGCGTCAGGAACCACATCCCAAGAATGAAGCCCATCAGGTGTTGTGGCACGAGAGCGGCGACCATAGCCAGTCCCAGGGCGCTAATCAGCAGTTCACCCAGGCTCTGGAACAGATACACCAGCACGATAAACCACGGCGACGTCAGCCCTTGTGCATCGGCAAACCACATCCCGGCAGCGGCGGCCGTCAGGAAGCCCAATGAGCACAGGAACATACCGAGCGTAAATTTCATCGGCATGGTCAGGTCTTTGCCTTTGTTGCCCAGACGGGTATAGATTGCGGCCAGTACCGGACTCGCCAGTACCACCCAGAACGGGTTCAGCGCCTGGAAGCTCACCGGGTTGATGGCGAAACCCAGAATTTCATGGTGTACGTTATTGATCGCAAAGAAGTTCAGCGATGTCGGCATCTGCGCGTACAGCACGTAGAACACCACCGCTTCCAGCATCAGGATAAAGGCCACGAACATCTTGTTGCGCCCGGTTTTATCCAGTTTGAATGCCTGACGGAAGAAGATGATGGTCACGACAATCGACAGGACGATCAGCACCAGGTTGGCAATCTGCACGTTGTGCATCAGCCAGGCGCAGATAAATACCATCACTACCGTACCGGCCAGCACGTACAGCAGGTTACGGAAATTCAGTGGCTTATGGTCTGGCTCAGAGCCGATATTTTTCACCATTCCGCGGCAGGCAAAGTAGACCAGCAGCGCGACGATTAGTCCGGCTCCGCACAGGTTGTAAGTCACAGCGTAGCCAAACTTATCGGCAATCACCGGCGCCAGCGACAGTGACAGTAGCGAACCGATGTTAATCGACATATAAAACAGAGTGAAAGCACCGTCCAGACGGGCGTCTTTCGGGGGATAGCATTTTGACAGCAGGCTTGCCGGGTTGGCTTTAAATAGCCCGTTACCAACGGCAATGGTACCCAAAGCAATAAAGATCAGATCCGGCTTAAGCAGCGACATCCCGGTCATGAAGTAGCCGATTGCCAGCACAATGGCACCGAGTACCAGCGTGCGCTTGGTGCCTAACAGGTGGTCGCCGACGTAGCCGCCGATCGAGATCAGGCCGTAAACCAGTGCGGCAAAGGCACCAAAGGTTACAAATGCCTGTTCTTGTGAAAATCCGAGCTGCTTAACAAAAAATACCGCCAGGATGCCCTGTACGCCGTAATAGCCAAATCGTTCCCATAATTCCACAAAGAAGATCATGAAGAACGGACGAGGTTGCTGCAGCAAGCCCGTAGGTGCAGTTTTATTCATATTCCATCGCCTTTCAAAGCCATCCCGAAAAGTATGAACGCGTATGCTTAAACGCGCCGAAAAAGTCTTATTTTGTTATAGACTGCGGTTATTGGCCGCAAGGGTAGAGTATTATAGAGATAGTTTTCGATCCAATTAGTTGATCACACTAATTATGATTTGTTTGTTGGATTGATGTACTAATTGTGACCGAATGATAAAAACAAAAACGCCCGCGAAGGCGGGCGTTTACAAGCTTAACGACTTGCAGTGGGCCGGGTTAACTTCCGGCGGCAAGCATTTTATGCTTCTTCGTCGTCACGCAGCGGAACAATCAACATGTCGACGTGGACGGTGTTGATCAGTTGGCGCGCGGAGGACATCAGTTTGCTCCAGAAATCCTGGTGGTGACCACAGACGACCAGATCCATGTCGTATTTTTTGATGGCATCAACCAGAACCTGACCCAGGTCGCCGCTACCGCTCAGGGTTTCGGTGATAGGGTAGCCTGCATTGGTGGACAGCTCGGTTAACGCGTGGTGGGTTTCTTCAGAAATGCGTTTCTGCATGTCGCCCAGATTCACGTCGATGAGCCCGGTGTACAGGTCGGAATAGTTTACGTCAACGTGGATAAGGGAGACTTTAGCATTGTAAGGTCGCGCCATAGAAACCGCTTTTTCAACCAGAACTTTGCTTTCCGGAGAAAGATCAACCGCGATAAGAATGTGTTTATAAGCCATAGTGTTACTCCTTCCATAAGTTGTCGATGACTAGCCTGCTGGCGTTATATGCCGCCGCGTCATCCGCGTCCTGCGAACCTTGTGCGCGGGGCTAGCCCAGTCGTAAAAACGTACCATATAAGGACTATCCTTACATTATAGCGACCAGGATAATCCGTCAATCCGCCTTGCTTGCCAAATAGTTAAACAAATTTTTTAGTTAATTGCATTGATAGCGATTAACCTTATGGCAAAAAAATTAACTAATCTCCTACACTATCTAAAGAGGCGTTCGGATGCGTGATACTAACACGAACGGTTTCGGCTGCACTCTTCATTGAATGGTTTGGCAGGGTATCGGGGAGCGGTAGTCCCGGAAAGGAGTTCCGTGGGCGGGTCGCCGGGGAGGAGGTATGATAAGCACCATTGCATTATTCTGGGCTTTATGTGTCGTTTGCATTGTTAATATGGCGCGCTATTTTTCTTCGCTACGCGCACTGTTAGTGGTACTTCGTGGTTGCGATCCATTACTTTACCAGTATGTAGATGGAGGGGGCTTTTTTACCTCGCATGGGCAACCGAACAAGCAGATGCGTCTGGTGTGGTATATCTACGCTCAGCGTTACCGCGATCATCATGATGATGAATTTATTCGCCGCTGTGAGCGGGTTCGCGGTCAGTTCATTCTCACCAGCGCGCTATGCGGCCTGGTGCTAATCAGCATGGTTGCGCTGATTATCTGGCACTGATGCCAACAACAGATACAAAAAAAGCGGGTCAGCTTCCTGACCCGCTTTTTTACCGTGCATTCGCTTAGATAAGCTTCAGGGAGAGCCAGTACAGCACCCCGGAAAGAATAATCGCAGCTGGCAGGGTGAAGACCCAGGCCATCAGAATGCTGGTTACCGTTTTACGCTGCAATCCGCCGCCATCAACAACCATCGTCCCCGCAACGGAAGAAGAGAGAACGTGGGTGGTGGAAACGGGCATACCGGTGTAGCTGGCGAGACCGATAGAGACTGCGGCGGTCATCTGAGCCGACATCCCCTGGGCATAAGTCATGCCTTTCTTACCGATTTTCTCGCCGATGGTGGTGGCAACACGACGCCAGCCAATCATCGTACCAATACCCAGCGCCAGTGCGACGGCCATAATGATCCAGATAGGCGCGTACTCAATGGTGCTCAGCATGTCAGCTTTCAGTTTTTTCAGCAGACGCTGATCGTCAGCGCTTACGCCAGGCAGCTTAACCACTTTATCGGTGGTATCAGAGATGCACAGCATAATACGGCGCAGCTGACCACGCTGTTCGACGCTTAATTTGTCGTAGGTTTCCAGGTTCGCCAGCATACCTTTCGCACGTTCCAGCGCGTTGATGGTATTCGCCGGGTGGCAATGGAACTCTGTCGTCGTCGCGGGTGCCGCGTCCGTCGGGGACGGAATCAGCTGGTCTACGCCTGTGGCCTGTTTAAGCAGGTCAGGGCGCTGCTGGAAGAAGACTTCGACGTTATTGATTGCATCACGGGTACGGGTAATCTCGTAACCGGAAGCATTCATATTCACCACGAAGCCTGCAGGCGCTACGCCAATCAGCACCAGCATCACCAGACCAATGCCTTTCTGCCCGTCGTTAGCGCCATGAGAGAACGCTACGCCGATAGCGGAGAGGATCAGTGCAATACGGGTCCAGAACGGCGGCTTTTTCTTGCCATCTTTCTTTTCACGTTCTGCTGGCGTCAGGTGGATACGGGCACGTTTTTTTGTACCGCTCCAGTAACGACGCAGAATGAAAATAAGACCGCCTGCAACCACCAGACCAACAATTGGCGAGATGATAAGCGAAGCAAAAATACCGATAACTTTCGGAATGTTAAGTGCGTCCACCACCGAGGTGCCGGTCATCAGTGCATTGGTTAAACCAATACCGATAATGGCGCCAATCAGCGTGTGGGAGCTGGATGCAGGTAAACCAAAGTACCAGGTACCCAGGTTCCAGATAATTGCCGCCAGCAGCATGGAGAACACCATGGCAAGGCCATGTGACGATCCCATATTAAGCAGCAGATCCGTTGGTAGCATATGCACGATGGCATACGCCACGCTGAGACCACCCAGCAAAACACCAAAGAAGTTGAACAACGCAGCCATGACCACCGCCAATTGCGAACGCATTGCACGGGTATAGATCACGGTTGCGACAGCATTGGCTGTGTCATGGAAGCCGTTAATTGCTTCGTAGAACAGCACAAAAGCCAGAGCAAGCAATAGTAAAAGCCCGGTATGTAAATCCAGGCCAGCAAACAAATGTAGCATAGGACGTTACGCCATTTTGAGGACATGAACGCGGCGCATTATCAGTGACTTTGGCGGCGCGGGCAAAGTGAAATATAGAGTTTTTTTGATTTGTCTCCTGCTTTGTTTTACACCACTAAAGAATTATCCTATATATTTCAGTTAAATACCCTTTATCGGTAGTTTGGTGCTGGTGCGACCACTGAGGAATCTTTACAATTCACACCCGCTTTTTAGAGAGGATCGCAACGTGGAAAGGTTTGATACCGTTATTATAGGCGCTGGCGCAGCGGGTATGTTTTGTGCCGCGCAGGCAGGACAAGCAGGTAGTCGAGTACTGCTTATTGATAATGGTAAAAAGCCAGGACGCAAGATTCTCATGTCTGGCGGGGGACGCTGCAACTTTACCAATCTTTATGTCGAACCGGCCGCCTATTTGAGCCAAAACCCCCATTTTTGCAAATCGGCACTGGCGCGTTACACGCAGTGGGATTTTATCGACCTGGTGGGCAAACATGGTATTGCCTGGCATGAAAAAACGCTGGGTCAGCTGTTCTGCGATGATTCCGCTCAGCAAATTGTCGATATGCTGGTAGACGAGTGTGAAAAAGGTAACGTAACTATGCGGTTACGGAGCGAAGTCCTGAGCGTGGTGCAGGATGATGAAGGTTTCACCCTCGAACTGAACGGCATGACGGTCGGCACGAAAAAACTGGTTATCGCTTCCGGTGGGCTTTCCATGCCGGGTCTGGGGGCAACGCCGTTTGGTTATAAAATTGCCGAACAGTTTGGTCTGAAGGTGTTGCCAACGCGCGCGGGACTGGTGCCCTTTACGTTGCATAAGCCACTGCTGGAGCAGCTTCAGGTGCTCTCTGGCGTGTCGGTCTCCTCCGTTATCACCGCCGAAGACGGCACCGTATTTCGTGAAAATCTGCTCTTTACACACCGAGGACTTTCGGGCCCAGCTGTTTTGCAGATTTCCAGTTTTTGGCAGCCAGGCGAATTTGTCAGCATTAATTTGTTGCCGGATGTTGACCTGGTGAGCTTCCTCGACGAACAACGTAGCGCACACCCTAACCAGAGCTTAAAGAACACCTTAGCAATGCAGTTGCCAAAGCGTCTGGTGGAATGCTTGCAGCAGTTAGGGCAAATTCCTGACGTGTCTCTGAAGCAGCTTAACGTACGCGATCAGCAAACGCTGGTTGAAACGCTGACCGAGTGGCGGGTGCAGCCGAACGGTACGGAAGGGTATCGTACCGCTGAAGTCACGTTGGGCGGCGTCGATACCAACGAGCTGTCATCGCGCACGATGGAAGCCCGCAAAGTGCCAGGGCTCTACTTTATCGGTGAAGTGATGGACGTCACCGGCTGGTTGGGTGGCTATAACTTCCAGTGGGCATGGTCGAGTGCCTGGGCATGTGCGCAGGATTTGGTATCTGAATAAGCGAAGACGATACGTTGAGCGTGGACCCGCTGCGTTTTACATAAAGCTCACTTGTGAAATTTGCCCGGTAAATGGATTGCCGGGCACGGTTTTTTGCCTGCAACATACCTGCTACAACCGAATAGACATATTGAATCCAGGTGTTAGTATTCAATAGACAGCAGTAATGAGTATGCGTGTTTCATTTCCGGCCAGGAACGCTGATGATGACAACATTACTACCCGATTTCACAGCATTTTCATCATTCACTTCCTTCGCGGCGCAGGTTGCTTACATGCCTGTCTGCTCTCTGGCCATTGTTTCTCATTCCTTCTTATCCCGGATGGAATCTCCCGCTGAATAGCTGTTCAGTGGGCTTTGTGACACGCATCGTTTGATAACAGGGATTACGGCGGGTCGAATATGGATAAGTTTAAACGTCATATGATGTGGTGGGTGGCGGGCATCCTGGTCGTGGTGGCCGCGATAGCATGGTGGATGCTTCGCCCTGCAGGAATACCGGAGGGGTTTGCAGCCAGCAACGGCAGAATTGAAGCCACTGAAGTGGATATTGCCACCAAGATTGCCGGGCGAATTGACACGATCCTCGTGTCGGAAGGGCAGTTCGTCCGTCAGGGTGAGGTGCTGGCGAAAATGGATACCCGCGTGCTGCAGGAGCAGCGGCTGGAAGCCGTAGCCCAAATCAAAGAGGCCGAAAGTGCGGTGGCGGCAGCGCGGGCGCTGTTAGAGCAGCGGCAAAGTGAAATGCGCGCCGCGCAGTCGGTGGTAAAACAGCGTGAGGCGGAACTGCAGTCGGTCTCTAAACGCCACGTCCGCTCCCGTTCGCTATCTCAGCGTGGGGCAGTGTCTGAGCAACAGCTGGATGACGACAGGGCTGCGGCAGAAAGCGCACGCGCTGCACTGGAATCCGCAAAGGCGCAGGTCTCTGCGGCAAAAGCCGCCATTGAAGCCGCTCGCACCAGTATCATTCAGGCACAAACCCGCGTAGAAGCCGCGCAGGCTACCGAACGTCGTATTGCGGCTGATATTGATGACAGCGAGCTGAAAGCCCCGCGAGATGGTCGCGTACAGTACCGCGTAGCTGAACCTGGCGAGGTGCTTTCCGCGGGCGGTCGCGTGCTGAATATGGTCGATCTCAGCGATGTCTACATGACGTTCTTCTTGCCAACCGAACAGGCTGGTTTACTGAAGATTGGCGGAGAAGCGCGTCTGGTGCTGGATGCTGCGCCGGATCTGCGTATTCCGGCGACCATCAGCTTTGTGGCTAGCGTCGCGCAGTTCACGCCGAAAACGGTCGAAACCAGCGATGAACGGCTGAAACTGATGTTTCGCGTCAAAGCGCGTATCCCGCCAGAGCTGTTGCAGCAGCATCTGGAGTACGTGAAAACCGGTCTGCCGGGCATGGCGTGGGTGCGTGTTGATGAAAGTCGCGCCTGGCCTGACGACCTGGTGGTGAGGTTGCCGCAATGACGCATCTGGCGCTGGTTCCCGTTCCTCCCGTGGCGCACCTTGACGGCGTGAGTCAGCATTACGGGAAAACGGTAGCGCTGAACAATATCACGCTGGATATCCCTGCCCGCTGTATGGTGGGGTTGATTGGCCCGGATGGCGTCGGAAAATCGAGCCTGCTGTCGCTCATCTCCGGCGCGCGGGTCATTGAACACGGCAACGTGATGGTGTTGGGTGGCGATATGCGCGACCCAAAACATCGCCGGGATGTCTGTCCGCGCATTGCCTGGATGCCGCAGGGGCTGGGGAAAAACCTGTATCACACGCTGTCGGTATATGAGAACGTCGATTTCTTTGCCCGCCTGTTTGGGCATGACAAAGCGGAGCGTGAGGCGCGGATTACCGAGCTGCTGAATAGCACCGGATTGGCACCGTTTCGTGACCGTCCTGCCGGGAAACTCTCGGGCGGGATGAAGCAAAAGCTGGGGCTGTGCTGCGCGTTAATCCACGACCCGGAACTGTTAATTCTCGATGAACCCACCACCGGGGTCGACCCGCTGTCCCGCGCCCAGTTCTGGGATCTGATTAACAGTATTCGTCAGCGGCAGACCAACATGAGCGTGCTGGTTGCGACTGCTTATATGGAAGAAGCCGAGCGCTTTGACTGGCTGGTGGCGATGAACGCCGGGGAGGTGTTAGCCACCGGGAGCGCGCAGCAGCTACGTGAGCAAACCAACAGCAACACGCTGGAGCAGGCGTTTATCGCGCTGTTACCTGAAGCCCAGCGCCAGGCGCATAAACCGGTAGTGATCCCGCCGTATCACGCTGAGCAGGAAGAGATTGCCATCGAGGCGAAAAACCTGACCATGCGCTTCGGTAAATTTGTGGCGGTGGACCACGTTAACTTCCGCATTCCGCGCGGGGAAATCTTCGGTTTTCTCGGCTCCAACGGCTGCGGTAAATCCACCACCATGAAAATGCTCACCGGACTGCTGCCCGCAAGCGAAGGCGAGGCGTGGCTGTTTGGGCAAGCGGTTGATCCGAAGAATATCGATACCCGCCGCCGGGTAGGCTATATGTCGCAGGCATTTTCGCTCTACAGCGAGCTGACCGTCCGGCAAAACCTCGAACTACATGCGCGGCTGTTCCATATCCCTGAAGCAGAAATCCCTGGGCGGGTGCAGGAGATGAGTGAGCGCTTTTCGCTGACCGATGTCGAAGATGCGCTGCCCGGTGCGCTGCCGTTGGGGATCCGTCAACGCCTGTCGCTGGCGGTGGCGGTGATCCATCGCCCGGAGATGCTCATTCTTGATGAACCGACCTCCGGGGTCGATCCGGTAGCGAGGGATATGTTCTGGCAACTGATGGTTGATCTGTCGCGCCAGGACAAAGTGACCATTTTTATCTCCACCCACTTTATGAACGAAGCGGAGCGCTGCGACCGCATGTCGCTGATGCACGCCGGAAAAGTACTGGCCAGCGGTACGCCGCAGGAACTGGTGAAACAGCGTGGAGCTGCCAGTCTGGAAGAGGCGTTTATCTCCTGGTTGCAGGAAGCGGCAGGCCCGGCGCCGGAAACTCAGTTAGCGCCAGCCAATGTCCCGACAGTGCATGAAAACAGTAAGCCGCCGCGGCAAGGTTTTAGCCTGCGGCGCTTATTCAGCTACAGCCGCCGTGAAGCGCTGGAACTACGGCGCGATCCGGTACGCTCCACGCTGGCGCTGATGGGCACGGTGATCCTGATGCTTATCATGGGCTACGGCATCAGCATGGATGTGGAAAACCTGCGTTTTTCGGTGCTCGACCGCGACCAGACCGTCAGCAGCCAGGCGTGGACGCTGAATCTGGCGGGATCGCGCTATTTTATCGAACAACCGCCGCTCACCAGTTATGACGAGCTGGACAAACGGATGCGTTCAGGCGAAGTTGCGGTAGCAATTGAAATTCCGCCAAATTTTGGCCGCGACATCGCGCGTGGAACGCCGGTGAAGATTGGCGTCTGGGTCGATGGCGCAATGCCAAGCCGCGCTGAAACGGTCAGGGGTTACGTGCAGGCGATGCACCAGACCTGGCTGCAGGATGTGATGGCGCGCCAGCCAAATGCCAGCGGGCAAAACGGGCTGATGACCATTGAAACTCGCTATCGTTACAACCCGGATGTGAAGAGCCTGCCGGCGATTGTTCCGGCAGTGATCCCACTGCTGTTGATGATGATCCCCTCCATGCTCAGCGCCCTCAGCGTGGTGCGTGAGAAAGAGCTGGGGTCGATTATCAATCTGTACGTTACGCCCACGACCCGCAGCGAGTTTTTACTCGGCAAACAGTTGCCGTACATCGTGCTGGGCATGCTGAACTTCCTGCTGTTGTGCGCGCTGTCGGTGTTTGTATTCGGCGTTCCGCATAAGGGGAGCTTTGTGACCCTGACGCTGGCTGCGCTGCTGTACGTCACCATTGCCACCGGGCTGGGGCTGTTAATCTCCACGTTTATGAAAAGCCAGATCGCGGCCATTTTTGGTACGGCGATTATTACGCTGATCCCGGCGACGCAGTTTTCCGGAATGATCGATCCAGTTGCCTCGCTGGAAGGGCCGGGTCGGTGGATTGGTGAAATTTATCCGACCAGCCATTTTCTGACCATCGCGCGTGGAACGTTCTCTAAAGCGTTGGATCTGACCGATCTCTGGCAGCTGTTTATTCCGCTGGCGGTAGCCATTCCGGTGGTGATTGGTCTGAGCGTATTACTGCTGAAAAAACAGGAGGGGTGATGCGCCGATTACGCAATATTTATAACCTCGGCATCAAAGAGTTGCGCAGCCTGCTGGGTGACAAAGCGATGCTGACGCTGATCGTCTTCGCCTTCACGATTTCGGTTTATTCTTCCGCGACCGTCCTGCCGGGTTCGCTGCATCTGGCACCGATTGCTATTGCCGATATGGACCAGTCGCAGTTGTCGAATCGGATTGTGAACAGCTTTTATCGCCCGTGGTTTTTACCGCCGGAGATGATCACTGCCGATGAAATGGATGCCGGGCTGGACGCCGGGCGCTATACCTTCGCCGTAAACATTCCGCCTGATTTTCAGCGTGATGTGCTGGCCGGACGACAACCGGATATACAGGTTAACGTCGATGCCACGCGCATGAGCCAGGCGTTTACCGGCAACAGCTATATCCAGAATATCATCAGCGGCGAGGTGAACAGCTTTGTGGCGCGTTACCGCGATAACAATGAGCCGCCGGTGGCGCTGGAAATGCGCATGCGCTTTAACCCTAATCTGGAACCCGCCCGCTTTGGCGCGGTGATGGCGATTATCAACAACATCACTATGTTGGCGATTGTGCTGACCGGTTCGGCGTTGATCCGCGAACGCGAGCACGGGACCATTGAACATCTGCTGGTGATGCCGGTGACGCCGTTTGAGATCATGATGGCAAAAATCTGGTCGATGGGGCTGGTGGTGCTGGTGGTTTCCGGTCTGTCGCTGATGCTGATGGTAAAAGGCGTGCTCGGGGTGCCGATTGAAGGTTCGATACCGTTGTTTATGCTGGGCGTGGCGCTGAGCCTGTTCGCCACCACCTCGATCGGCATTTTTATGGGGACGCTGGCGCGCTCTATGCCGCAGCTGGGGCTGCTGATGATTCTGGTGCTGCTGCCGTTACAGATGCTTTCAGGTGGCTCCACACCGCGTGAAAGCATGCCGCAGGCGGTGCAGGACATTATGCTGACCATGCCGACTACCCATTTCGTCAGTCTCGCGCAGGCGATACTTTACCGCGGCGCCGGGTTTAGCATTGTCTGGCCGCAGTTTCTGACGCTGCTGGCGATTGGCAGCGCGTTCTTCCTGATAGCACTGCTGCGTTTCAGAAAGACGATTGGTACGATGGCGTAATCATTATTGCCGGGGGCGCTTCGCTTGCCTGGCCTACAAACGGTAACGGACGTAGGCCGGATAAGGCGTAGCCGCCATCCGGCATCCCGCAACGAAACAGGCAATTACTCTTCTTTCGGCAGGCACTGTAAATGGCCGTGGCGCACGCCGCGCTGGGAAATCACGTCATCGGCAAAATGCTGTACATCGCCCATGTCGCCTTTTAGCACGGCGATTTCCAGACAGTCGTCATGGTTGATGTGCACGTGCAGCGTGGCGACCGATAAATCGTGATGGTGGTGTTGGGTAGAAACAATACGGCTGGCCAGATCACGCTTCTCATGCTCATAAACATACGAGAGCACCGCGAAGCCCTGAGTGCCGTGTTCAAGGGTAGTTTCCTGCGCCAGTGCGCCACGCAGAATATCGCGGATCGCTTCGGAACGGTTGTTGTAGCCACGGCGCTGACTCAGGCCGTCGAGCGTTTCCAGTAAATCGTCATCGAGGGTAATGGTGACTCGTTGCATCTGCAGTTAACCTTTCATGTGGCGCGTTGGCGCACAGGGAGTAAGGGGAATAGCGTATTTTGTAACACACGTCCGGCATCCGGGGAAAAGGTTAATGCTATCGTAATAAACGCAGGAGGGTACTGACCTGTTCATCCAGCGGAGCGAGCGTATCTTTAACGATCAGATGCAAAGGCGTGGCGCGACGAGCACCATGGCTTAACGGCAGTGGGCGTAAAAGCCCCTGATCAAGTTGCGTCTGAATACGTTCCTCGGGCAGCCAGCCGTAACCGACCTGATACATCACCGCATCAATCGCGGCATCAATGGTCGAGAAGGTCCAGGCATCGCGCACCGGTTGTTGTGGGTTGTCGCGATCGGCAATGCGAATCAGCGGCCAGGCGCGTAATGCGTCTTCATTCAGCGGCGCATCCAGCATGCAGAGTGGGTGATCGCGGTGGGCCACGGCCACGAAGTCAATATTCATCAGCCATTCGCCGCGTCCGGTGACATCCTGACGCCGGGTCAGGACCATTACGTCCGCATCGGCATGTGCTGCCAGTCGAGCATCGCCATTCTCCAGGACTTCGGTCAGACGCACCTGCGTTTGCGGCCAGGCCTGCTGAAACTGTTTGAGAATGGCAAACAGGCGTTTGCGTGGGAAGATGCTATCTACCATCAAATCCAGCCGCGTTCGCGTACCGTTTTGTAACGTTGCGGCCCGGGTTTCCACCCATAAAAAGGCCTTCAGTAGCGGTTTGACCTGATTGAGCAATAGCTCTCCGGCCGGTGTCAGGACAGCCCTGCGCCCTTCCGGGGTCAGCAGCGTTACGCCAAGTCGCTCCTGTAACAGTGCCAGATTGTAGCTTACCGAAGACTGGCTACGGTTGGTCTCTTCCGCCGCTTTAGCGAAGCTGCCCAGCTCCACCACTTTCTCCAATATGGCCCACTGCTCGAGGGTTGTTTTGTGCATAACTCATCTAATAATTGAATGAATTTGATGCAAACATAGCGTTATTCATCCAATTTTTGAAGCGTTAAGATCCTCGCATCAAGTAAGAGGAGAACGAATATGAGCGCGTTTGATAAACATGATTTAAGCGGATTTGTCGGCAAACATCTGGTCTATACCTACGATAATGGCTGGAATTACGAGATCTACGTGAAAAACGACACTACGCTGGATTACCGCATTCACAGCGGTATTGTGGGGAATCGTTGGGTGAAAGATCAGCGGGCCTATATTGTGCGGGTGGGGGAGAGCGTTTATAAAATTTCGTGGACCGAACCGACCGGGACCGACGTCAGTCTGATCGTAAACCTGGGTGACAAACTCTTTCACGGCACCATCTTTTTCCCTCGCTGGGTGATAAATAATCCGGAAAAAACGGTCTGCTTCCAGAATGACCATATTCCGCTGATGATGTCGTACCGCGATGCCGGCCCGGCGTATCCCACCGAGGTGATTGATGAGTTCGCGACCATCACTTTCGTACGTGACTGCGGCGCGAACAATGATGACGTTATTGCCTGTGCGGCGAGCGAGCTGCCGAAAAACTTCCCGGAAAATTTACGCTAAGGCTTCCAGTCGCTGCACGGCGTCTGCGGTCAGGGTAAACGGCGTGGGGGTGCACACCGCCAGGCTCAGGGTATCAAGCTGGCACTGGCTGACGGAGAGTGAGGAAGTTAACGCGGTACTGTCGACGCTGACGATTTGCCAGGCGCTACCGCCGCGCTGTTTCACGATAGCTTCTTTACGCGTCCAGATGCGCCAGAACGCCGCCAGCTGTTGCTCCGGGCGTTCGGCCTCGACTTCGGCATGTTCACCAAGACTGAATACCGTATTTGCCAGCGTTTGCCAGTTATCGCGCGGGCGAACGACTTCTATATCGCAGCCGACTTCCCCTTCGTCGCTGAGCAGCAGGGCGATATCATCACCGCTGTGGCTGAGATTGAACCACAGCGGCGTGTCAGCAGAAAAGGCCGGTTTTCCTTGCTCGCCATAGACGATGTCTGGTAATGGCGAAAGGGCATGGGAAAGCAGCACGCGACCGGCCAGCCAGCGCGCACGGCGAGCACCTTGCGGCGCTTGCTCACTCAGTGCGGCAGGCAGTGCACCAGCGCTTAAAACAGAAACTTTCCCAAGAACGATCCGGTACATATCACGGCCAACGTTTAATGATGATAGAAGTATTTATGCCGCCAAACGCAAAGTTGTTGCTCTGCAAAAACTCGCAATCAATCTTGCGGGCTTCACCCATAATGTAATCCAGCGCGCCACAATTGGCATCTGGCTGACTCAAATTTAGCGTAGGCGCAAACCAGCCTTCACGCATCATTTGCAGACTCATCCAGGCCTCTAGTGCGCCACAAGCGCCAAGGGTATGTCCAAAATAGCTTTTAAGCGAGGATAGCGGAACATTATCACCATAAATTGCAGAGGTTGCCTGACTTTCTGCAACATCACCACGATCGGTTGCGGTTCCGTGCGCTGAAATATAGCCGATATCCCGGGCACTAATACCTGCCATATTCAGTGATTTTTCCATGCAAATCTGCATTGTTTCGCGCTGCGGCTGGGTGATATGGGCTGCATCGCAGTTAGTGGCAAAGCCAACGATTTCACCATAAATCGTTGCTCCGCGTGCTTTAGCGTGTTCCAGCTCTTCCAGCACTAGCGTACCTGCACCTTCTCCGATGACCAGACCATCGCGTTTTTCATCGAACGGGGATGGGGTGGTTTTCGGCTCGTCGTTGCGCTGGCTGGTTGCGAATAACGTATCAAACACGGCGGCTTCGGAAGGACACAGTTCTTCTGCGCCGCCGGCGACCATCACCGTTTGATAGCCGTGTCGAATGGCTTCCCATGCGTAACCAATTGCCTGGCTACCGGATGTGCAGGCGCTGGATGTCGGGATGACTCGCCCACGCAGACCGAAAAACAATCCGGTGTTAACGGCAGTGGTATGCGGCATCATTTGCACGTAGGTCGTGCCGGTGATGTTATTGGTGTGTTTCTCGGTCAGCATGGTCGCGAACTCGCTCACTGGACCGGTACTACCGGTTGATGAACCATAAGCGATCCCGGTTTCACCGTTAGTCAGTACCCGATCGCCAATCAGCCCGGCCTGCTCAAGCGCCAGCTCTGTTGCGCGGGTGGACATCAGCGATACGCGCCCCATGGCGCGAATTCGCTTGCGGGTATAGTGTTCCGGCAGAGTGAAGTCGTCGATCGGCGCTCCCAGCAGTGTGTGCAGTCCGTCATAAACCTGCCACTCCGGCATTTTGCGTACCGCATTTTCATATGCCAATAACCTGGCGGAGACAGCCTGCCAGTTTTCCCCAAAGGCGGTGACGCCGCCCATGCCTGTAATCACGACACGACGTGTCATAACATCCCTCCATTGATGGAAATCACCTGGCGAGTTACATAGCCCGCCACATCCGACATTAAATAACTGGCAAGCCCGGCCACTTCTTCAGCCTGACCTATTCGTTTCATGGGAATCATCGACATCGCCTCTTTCAATGCGGCTTCTTCCATCTCGATCATCCCGGTATCAATGAGTCCCGGTGCAATGCAGTTTACGGTAATTTTGCGTTTTGCCAGTTCGATAGCCAGCGCTTTGGTGGCACCAATAATTCCGGCTTTTGCCGCACTGTAATTGACCTGACCGCGGTTGCCCATCACGCCCGAAACCGAAGACAATGTGATGATACGGCCCCCCTGGCGTGCGCTGATCATCGGCATAATGCACGGATGAATGACGTTGTAAAAGCTGTCGAGGTTGGTATGGATCACCGAATCCCAGTCGTTATCACTGAGCGCAGGGAAAGCGGCATCCCGAGTGACTCCAGCGTTGCTGACAATACCGTACCATGCGCCGTTTGCCTCAATATCTTGCGACAGTATTTCACGGCACTGCTCGCGATTGGCAACGTCAAATGTCAACAGGCGCCCTGCGCCGCCAGCGGCGAGGATAGCATCCAGCGTTTCTTGTGCTCCTTGCACATCGCGATGATAGTGTACGCCGACCACAAAACCGTCCGCGGCCAGTTGTCTGGCGATGGCGCGACCGATACCTTTGCTGGCACCCGTAACTAAAACTGAACGGCTCATGTGGACGCTCCTTGTTGAAATAGCGTGTTAATTTCTTCTGATGTCGGCTGGAAGGTGTTGACTCGACCGGTTGCCAGCGTCTCGTTGTCTGCCTGGATGGCACATTCAAAGCTACCGAATCGTGCATCCTGCATCAGCAATTTGACATGGATGCTCAGCGTCTTCCCGGCAGGCAGAACACCTGTAGCACAGACTAACTCACGTGCGCCCAGTACCATGCCTAACGTAATACTCGCCTGACCTTGTTGCTGGCGGTGCCAGCCAGACCAGACGCCAATGGTCTGCGCCATCAGTTCCAGTGCGAACCAGCCAGGCAGATTGCCATCAAGGTCGAGAAAAGGGGCCAGTACGCTGTTTGCTGATACCATCACGTGGCAGGTGGCGGTTTCGTCCGCCACACTGACGACCTCTTCAAGAAGCAGCATCGGCGCATCATGCGGTAAATAATCACCCGGTGGTAAAAAGTGGCTCATGAGGTTCTCCCGAGCAGGATGCTGGCATTATTGCCACCGAAGGCAAACGAATTAGACAAGATAACCGGGCGAGTCAGCGGCTGCGGCTGTTCAATGATGCCGCAGGGTGGCAATGTTTCATCGCGTGGCGACTGGCTAAAATCCTGCGGTGGCAGCGGCAGTTCGCGTTGCAGAATCAGCATACTGATCGCTGCTTCGGTGATCCCCGCAGCGCCCAGCGTGTGCCCGGTCAGGTGTTTGGTTGAACTGCACGGGACCGTTTCGCCAAATAGCGCGCTCACGACGTTGGACTCAATCTGATCGTTTAACGGTGTGGCGGTACCGTGCAGATTGATATAGCCCACATGTTCCGGCGTCATTCCTGCGTCGTTAAGCGCCTGGCCGATGGCGCGAATGGCACCTTCCCCCTGTGGATGGGGAGCCGAAATATGGTACGCGTCGCTGGATTCGCCGACGCCAAGGAGCGCGATAGGCTGTGGCTCGCGGGTTAATACCATCAATGCGGCGCCTTCGCCAATGGTGATCCCACAACGGTTGCGGCCAAACGGCTGACACAGCGTTGGGGAGAGTGATTCCAGACTGTGGAATCCGTTGATTGGCATTCGGCTTAGCGTATCCGCACCGCCGACAATGGCGATATCGACCAGACCAGATTCGATCAAACGACGTCCGCTCATGATAGCTCTTGCACTGGACGAGCAGGCGGTTGAGAGCGTAAAGGCTGGGCCATCCAGCGCCAGCCAGTGGCTAAGAAAACGCGACGGATCGCCCAGTTCCTGTTGCGGATAGCGCCAGTCAGTGCTCTCTTTGCCGTTGAGCATCAAATCTACGTGAACGTCACCCTCATCCAGGCCGGAGGTGCTGGTGCCGAGAACAACAGCAATACGATCGCGACCAAATCGGGCGATAGCGTCGTCCACCTGCGGCTGGATTTGCATCAGGGCTGCCAGCAATAGCTGGTTGTTGCGCGAACGATGAGCGCTAAAGTGCTGAGGAATAGCGGGCAGCTCACCGTCAACGCCTGCTAACACGGCGGATGGGTGTCCTTGCAGCCAGCCCGTGCGCGGGCGCATTCCCGGCGCTATGCCACGAGTGAGATTGGCTGCGATTTCATCAGTGTTATTGCCCAACGCATTAATCATGCCAACGGCAGAAATGTAGATCATCTCAGTCACCCAGGTATTGAATGGTGATGTGGTATTTAAAAACGTGCTGTTCAATGCTGATCGGTTCGCGTTTTCCTTTTCGATTCAGATACGTGATTTCCGTGACCACTTTGCCGCGGGCATTGCGCAGCTCACGCGTGTCACCCGTATCGACGAGCGTCCAGCCTGTGGGTAATTGCGGTTGCCAGGCGCTAATCGGCCAATGACTGAGCATCACGTCAGCCAGCACCTGGCTGGCTGGCGGCAATTGTGGAACGATGATCGATTGCTCGGTGTGCAGTCCTTTTTCATCGTAAGTCACGAGGAACAGGCGAATGCCGACTGATGACAGCCCGGCAAGTGTGATTTTCTTGTCATCAGCATTGAGCATGACCAACAGTGACTGAGTTTTGCCGTTGAAACTTCCGGTTAGTAGCTGTTGTGAATTCACCGCGGGAGAAATCCCTGGGGTAGGTAGCGTTACACGAGTCCCCGGCTCTAACCAGGCTTGCGGGCGGCCTTTCTGTTCCGGCTGCGAGTGGCTGCAACCGGCCAGCAGCAACGTGGCGACGAGCGCAGCGGTGCGCCAGAATGTCTGTTTAATCATCTTCTTTTTTTCTCTTTTTTTCCTGGCATCGCCAGCGGTGACAGCAGGAAGGCGGTGAAAATACCGCTCACTAGCACAATGCCAAAACTGCTGATTGCCTGAGTGGCGCTAAAGACCAGCATGCCGAGCGTCAGGAGCGTGGTCATCATTGCCAGCGTGATAGCCAGCAGCGATGTCAGTGGCGTACCGCGTGGATTACTGAAAAACAGCGTGTAGTTAATGCCAATTCCCAGTACCAGCACCAGTGCCAGCAGCGAGAACAGGTTGAGCGCATGACCGCTCAGGGCCAGCACCGCCAGACTGCAACCTAAAGACAGCACTGAGGGGACCAGGCTAATTAAGCCCTTACGCCAGCCAAGCCGAATGACGGCGCCACAGGCAATCACCGCCAGCGCAATGCACAGCAGACCGGTCAGAATATGGCGATAAAGGGCAAACAGGTTGTCAAAGCTGCTCTTACGATCCACCCACGCCACGCCGGAATATTTCGCGCTGAGCGTATTTAATGCATCACTTTGTTTCACCCCTTCAACGGGAACCAGTACGCTGCTTTCGCCATCAGCCAGAGACAACCATAGCAAGCGCCAGCCTTCACTGGCCGGGCTGGCAAGCCAGGCATCGACGGTTACGGGCATGGCGCTAAGATCGGGGTTCACCGTTGCCAGACCGGCGTTGTTTAAGGCTTTCGTGATGGCGGGCGCGGCATCTTTTAGCAGAGACAGATCCTGCTGTTGCTGGGCGAGTGAATTGAGCGGAATGGTGCGATATCCGCTGAGTAAACCATCTTTTTTTGCCTGTTCCAGCGCGGGGATAAAGGTTTCCATCCGCTCCAGCGTTTGTTGAGCGGATTTGCCGTACACCACAAACCACTTCTGGTCGACGCTTTGCCCGGTCAGGGCGGTAATCGCTTTTTCCTGAGCAAGAATACCCTGCGGCAGCGCCTGTAACTGGGAGATATCATCATCTACGCGTAGCGTCGCCATACCTGCCAACGAGAACAACGTCAGCGCCACCGGCAGGCCAACGGATAATTTCTTATTCCGCCGCCATGCAGCAAGCCAGCGTAGCATGAGTACCATTGCCGGCACCGGGCGTACCGGCAACCGACGACACAACCACGGGTGCCAGAAAATGACCGTCAGGCAGGAGGCGCTCAGACCTACCGCCGCGAATACCGCCATCTGGCGAATACCGGGGAAGGGGGCCAGCATCATAATCAGATAAGCCGCTACGGTGGTGAGTAGAGCCAGGAGCAGGGCATTGCGCACTTTGGCAAGGCTTTGCCATGGCGATGTTTCCGCACCGTGCACCATCCGTTCGGTCAAATAGTAGAGCGTATAGTCGGCGGAAATACCGATGATGCTCATGCTCATCACCAGCGTCATCAGATGGAGCTCGCCAAAAATCAGCAGCGTGACGACGGTCCCCGCCAGCGCACCAATGCCAATCGAAATCAGGCACAGCAGCAGCGGACGCAGCGAACGAAATACAGCCACGATGAGCAGGATCACCCCGAGCACAGTGGCTATGCCGAGGGTAGAGATATCTTGTTTCGCCTGCTGGCTGGCGTAATCGCTATAGAACAGCGTCCCGCGAGACAGCAGTTGAGCCTGTGGATAGTGGGCTTTGAGCTCACCCTCCAGCGTATTCAGCGTGGTGACCAATTGATGCGTCTGTTGCATATCAAACGATGAGCCGGTCAACTCGCCATGTAACAGATACCAATAGTTGCCTTGCTCATCCTGGGTGACAAGCCAGCCGTCCATCAGGCGCAGACGCTGCCCGGTTTTGGCCATGGCCAGCTGCGAGCCTCGCATCAGCATGAAGGGATCGTTTTGTAGCTCTTTGCCACTGACGCCGGAGAATGCGGAGTAAAGTTGGGACAGGATCCACTGGCCCTGCGCTTCGCCGCCGTTTTGCAGCCGGGCGCGGGTCTCGTTATCTATCAGGCCGTTACGATGTTGCCAGAAGAATGCCCCCCAGGCTTGCTGGCTGTCGGCATCCATTGGACCTTTTACCTGGGCTAGCGCGTGCGATTTTTGCAGTAAAGCCAGCCAGTCCCGGGCTATAGCTGGGTCCGGTTGCTTACCGGGGCTCACTAGCCAGACCACCTGACGGTCAAGGCGCTGCATAAATCCCTCGTTAAGACCCGGAGGTATAGCGCCCAGCGTCTGCTTTGGCAACATGGCCAGCACGCTGCTGTTAAGGCGGGCCTGAGGTAGCAGCGTCAGAAAGATGCCCAGCAGGAGCAGGCAGACGACTCCCCATAACAGCGCGGGGCGTTTACTGGGCGGCAAAGCGTTGGCGTTCGTCATCGGTCAGTTGCGCTGGCGTTAGTTGGTGTTGGGAAAGCGCGATATCGGTGCGATCCCCCTGCTTATCGTTGAGATGAATACTCTCCAGGTAAGTCTTTCCGGCTAAATCAATCGTCGCAAAAATCTTATCCAGCGGTGTGGTGATTGGCGTCAGGCGTAGCGTCCAGCGACCTTCTCCTAAGTCTGCAAACTCCACGCGGAAGTTTTGTTCCAGCACGTTACGATCCGCCTGGAATAACGCCCGTAGCAGATGATTAAACTGGAACATTTGCGGGTTATTCTCAGCGGTAATGGTCTGCGGTGGTTGACCGTTAATTGCCTGAACCATCCGTTTGTCGTCCAGCAGCAGTTGCATGGGGAACGGGGACGTTTGATCCCACAGCAACCCCTGGTCGCGGGCGATCAACATCTTGCCCTGAGATCGCAGCGGCTGCGGCAGATCCTTTATCGTCCGGGTTTGATCGAAGTGGGCGCGAACCACCGGTTGTTCGGTAAAACGCTGTTGTAGGGAGTCGAGCGTCAGGGCACTGACGAAAGGGCTGACGAGCAGCACGAGCAATGGCCATAATTTCATGGTGTCACTCCCATCCGTTCAAACAGAATATCCGGGCTGACAAAGCACAGTTCACGGCTTTTTTCGTCGACGGCGACCTGGATGGTGTAGCCTGTTGTGGCGCGTTTACCTGTTTCGGCATCAAAAATTTCGTAGCCAATACGCAGGCGATTTTCGTACTCTTTAATTTGGGCGCGTACACGGATACGCTGCTCGAAAGTCAGCGCATTGCGATACTTCACCCGAGTGTCGACCACGGGCCACAGATAGCCAGATTCTTTCATCTGCCGATAGCCATAATCGAATTGGTTCAGCAGTGCCTCACGGGCAATCTCGAAGTAACGGAAGTAGTTACCATGCCACGCTACGCCCATCATATCGACGTCGTGAAACGGAATAGTTAGCTCGACTTCAGCCGTAAAGCGGGGATCGTTAAGCACCCTTTACTCCTTGTCATTGGTATCCGGCAGTTGCCAGAAATCGAAAAAGTTAAACCAGTCTAGGGGCGACTGAAGCGCATAGTGCTCAAGGCGTTCGGCGTAGCGATCGACAGTATTCTGTAATGCCTGTTGTCGTGTGGCACGCGGTAAGAGCAGCGGGTCGGCAAACGGTTCGCAGTAGATGTGGAGTTTCTCCTGCTGGCGCAGGGCAAAAATCAGATCTACAGGGCAGCGTAAAATAGACGCGAGAATAAACGGGCCCTGAGGGAATGGCGCGTTTTGCCCCATAAAGCGGCTCCAGCACACGCGCCACTCGCCGCCGCGTTGGGGATTGACTGCGATGCGATCGCCTACGATGGCTACCCATTCACCGCGCTCCAATTTCTCTTTGAGCAGAATGGCAGTATCTGGACCAATACTGTTCACCGGGAGCAGATTTAATCCAGCCTGCGGGGCCATCTCTTGCATGATTTGTTTAAAGCGTTGGGCGTTATCGCTAAATACCAGCGCATTGATTGTTTTACTGCCCTGTAGCTGGGCCAGTGCCCGACAGGCTTCGACATCGCCAAGATGTGAAGCCAGTAGTAGTTTTCCCCGAGGATCGCTGATATTCAGCGTCGTTTCTGCACCTGGTGCAAAAATCACATCGCGACCGAAGTGCAGCTCACCACGCCAGCTGGCGATCTTATCCAGCATCGCGCCGCCAAAACGCAGGAAATGCTGATAACTGGTCAGGTTTGGCGGTACTGGCATCCGCCGTGTGATCAGTTGCGCCCTTACGCGGCTAATCCAGCGTTGAGAGGCTTTTCGGGCAGTTGAAGCGCTGAGCCAGTATACGCCGACGACCGGATACAGTAGCAGGGAGAAGGCTTTGTGACCCAGTACACGCCAGACCAGTAGCATCAGGCGCATTCCCCACAACCCTTTGACTTCCTGTTGCTGCGCCCAGTGTGTCGATGAACGACGACAAAGCAGGGAGGGGATGCGTGGCAACATGCCAAAGAACAGGCGAGTGTGCATCAATGAAATGTGCAAATTGTCTTTAAGCGCGTCGAAATGGGATAGCCCGTCCTGCGGATAGGTGACTCGCGTGGGGATAAAATAGCTGGTGTTGCCTTGCCAGTAGAGGCGCACCATCACTTCAGTATCAAAATCCATCCGTTTGCCGAGCGTTACGCGCTGTGCCAGTTGCAGCGTGGGGGCCACCGGATACACCCGGAAGCCGCACATACTGTCTTTGATCTGCAACGAGAGCGTTTCTATCCACACCCAGATATGGGTTACCCAACGACCGTACAGGCGCGAGCGAGGAACCGAATCATCGTAAATCGGTTGCCCGGAAATCAGTGCTGTCGGATGTTCTTTTGCCAATGCAAGCAGCCTGGGAATATCTTCAATGGCATGTTGCCCGTCGGCATCGACTTGCACGGCATGACTGAACCCGGCATCTGCCGCCGTCTGCATTCCGCGAATAACCGCCGCGCCTTTGCCTGCGTTGATGGGCAGGCGAATTAACGTCAGATTGCTGTATTCTGCCGCCAGGCGTGCCAGTTCATCTCGTGTAGTCTCGTCACTGCCATCGTCCACCACAATGCAGGGGAGATTGAACGGCTGAAGACGATCCAACACGTCCGACATCATCGCGCCGTGGTTGTAGCAGGGGATCAACACGCACGGGGAAAAGGTTAGCGGCATAACCGAATCTTCCCGCTGCTGGCGGTATGGCGCACGTCACCGTCGTGGCGCTGGTAGCTAAAAGAGAGCATCTGACGCGCTTCCTGCCAGCTCAGACTCAGGGTGACGGTGGCCTCTGGCAATAACGGCGACTGGAACTTCACGTTTTGAATACTGTGAAAACGCCAGCCAGGGGCCAGCAGCGTGGTGGCGTAATCCATCGCCCAGTTCAGCTGTGCAACGCCCGGCAGCAGTGGCTGCACGCTAAAATGCCCGCTGAACCAAAACAGAGAAGGGTCTAGTTGTAAAACAATCTCAGCCTGATGAGGCAGTGCCTGATGGCGCTCGATTTCATGGGGTTTCATGAAATAACTCCTGTAATTGCGCATAGACACGCTTGTTCATACTGTTGACCGGAATCTCATCAATCACCCGCCAGTAGCGGGGAACCGCGACAGGCTCCAGCCAGGGCAGCAGCGAACGTCGCCAGGTCAGTTCTTGCGGTTTACCACCGCACTCAAGCCAGCGTTGCCGGGCTTCGTCATCCAGTACCAGCAGGACGCCAACGCCCTGACGTCCTCCACGTGAGACCGGCAATGCCGCGACTTCACAGATACCATCCAGTGCCAGTAAACGTTGTTCCACTTCGCTGAGTGAAATACGTTTCTCTTCAATTTTGACCACCCGCCCGCGTCTGCCCATCAGGCGGAACTGTCCATTTTCGATAAACTGCAGAACGTCATCGAGTAACAGGCCATCATCAGCGTTAATTAGCGGTGAAAACACACGAAATGCGTCGTCTTCTGACTGGAATCTGACGCCGGGAAAGGGCAGCCATGCCACATCATCCTGATGGCGATAGCGCCACGCAAGGATCCCGGTCTCAGTGCTGCCGTAGATCTCATCGGGCCAGACATTTAGCCAGTCAGCAGCCTGCGTGACGTCCTGCCAGGGCAGCATGCCGCCCGCAGACAGAATCAGTTCGACCGGCGGCGGTGTCAGGTTGTGGTCGAGGCGTTTCAGAAACGCCGGGCTGCTGATAAACGCATACCGATGCTCAGCGCTCAGCGCCGCCAGTTGTTCGGCATACCAAAGCATCGCCGCGTGCAGCGGCAGACCTAAGGCCATCGGCAAAAAGATACGGAACGTCAAGCCATACAGATGTTGCGGTACCACTGACGCGACCACCCGGCAACCTGCCAGACGATCGGCAAAGCGTGTAGCGAGCAATGCCGCTTCGCTATCCAGACGAGCGATCGGTTTGATCACGCGTTTCGGCTGGCCGGTCGAACCGGAAGTGAATAGCTCCACAAAGGCGTCACTGCGTATTGCTGGGAACGTGATGTCGTGAGCCACGGATGTCATGGCGGAGCTGACCACCCGCAGCGTTCCCTGCCAGTCCATCGCTTTATCGCTCAGTACGCCGTCAAACAGCAAGTGCTGCTCGTTTAACAACGAAACGCGACAATGTCCTGGGATCACCGGTGTTTTGCCGGCATGGAGCGTTGCCAGCAGCGCGACGATGAATAAATAGCTGTTCTCGAAGCACAATGCCCAGCGTTCACCTTCCTGCTGTCGCAGATATGTTATCAACTGGGCCACATCATGGCGCAGATGGCCAAGCGTCCAGGTATGCTCTTCCTGCCACGCAACAGGAACGTCATCCGGACGTGGGGCACAGAGCCATTGAGCGAGTGTGAGGGGCTGCTTCATTGGGTATCTCGTTTTATCACCAGTTGGCGAATTAACCACTCGCCTACCATCAATGTTCCCATTAGCAGATAGGAAACCATGCCGTTCCAGGTGGTCCACAGGGTCATATCGCCATTCAGTGCGGTAAAGAGCGCAACGCTGCCATTGATGATGAAAAAGGCGCACCAGATTTGTGTCACACGGCGCGTATAGCGCACGCCCGCATCGGGCAGATTTGGGTCGCGCAGTCGTGCCAGACGTTCAACAATGGGCATTGCTGACCATAACGATCCACCAAAAACCGACAGCATAACGGCGTTTACCACTACCGGATAAAACAGCAGCAGCTGGTGCGTTTTGAGCAGATAACTGGCAATGCACAAGGTGATACCCGCGACCGCCACTACCTGTGTCACGACGCGCAGCGGCCCCGCCTGTCGCCGGGTCTGGCGAAAGCGTAAAAAAAGGAGTAGCGCCATCAACGGTAGCAACCAGTGCAGACTGTTATGCGCCAGGCCAAACCAGATCAAAAACGGCCAGGCTAGCAACAGTAGACCTGTCAGCAGTTGTACGACTGGCAACGAGCGTGTGCCCGACACGGAGAATTACGCTTCTTTGAGAAGGCGTTCTACCGCATCGACGACATCTTGTACGGTGCGTACTGCTTTGAACTCTTCCGGCTTGATTTTCTTACCGGTTTTCTTTTGCAGATGCACGATCATGTCGACGGCATCGATGCTATCGAGTTCCAAATCTTCGTACAGGCGCGCCTCAGGCTTGATATCTTGCGGGTCAACTTCAAACAGCTTGACCAGCAGCGAGGAGACTTCTGCGTAAATGGCTTTTTGTTCGGTCATAACGGACTATCCTCAGGCACGTTGCGCGTGAATGAAAGATGCCAGCGTGGCGACGGAGAAGAAGTGCTGACGCATTTCTTCGCTCTCTGCTGAGAGGATCACGCCATACTCGTTTTTCACCGCCAGACCCAGCTCCAGGGCATCGATTGAGTCCAGACCTAAGCCATCGCCAAAGAGTGCCGCTTCGGTTTCAATATCATCAGCTGTCAGTTCGTCGAGATTCAATGTCGTTATAATGAGATTTTTGATTTCAAGATAAAGCGCTTGCATCATTAATTCCTGAAAGAGGTAAAGTACCTGGTTGTAATTGAAGCAAAAGATGCCGGTTCAACTGCCTTGCGGCCAGCGCCGGTTCTTGTGAGTTTGCGTCGTAAAATTGGTCGATCTTAACCCGTTCGTGTACTGAAATGGTAAACATCGGTTTTACAGATGGGACGTTGTACCATTGGCTTTCTTTATCCAGCATTTGTTCGCTGCAGTTAATAGTCACTATGCGTAAATCACTGCTGCAGCGCACGGCGATATTCGCCGCACCACGCTGTAACGTCATTGCTTCTCCGGGGCGTGTACGGGTTCCCTCGGGGAAAATTAAAATGGTATCGCCTTGCTCCAGACGTTGCTGGCAAGCGGGCAATAGCGCATCAGCCTGGCTGTTAATCAGATAATCTGCGGCCCGGACTACGCCGCCGAGAAAAGGATTTTTTAGTAGTGCACTTTTCACCAGACAGTCGGTTTCTGGCATGACCGAGGCCAGTAGGACATAGTCGATCAGCGTCGGGTGGTTGGCGACGACAAGACACCCTTGTTCGTTGCGTAAAATGTCTCGCCCTTCAATCTGGTAATTCAGCACGCCAAGCCGCTTCGCCACGGTTAAGAAGAGACGAAAACTGGCGGCGATACTGCGTCTGGCGATACGCCGACGTCGGGCTTTATCCCATACCGCGATCAGCAGGACGTTAAACCAAATCGTAGATAGGAGGAGCCCGCCGAGGCCAAACAGGGCAAAGCAAAAACCGGTCATCACCAGTCGCCATACCCGGTTAAGCCGCAGGATCATCGTGTTCATCACTGACTCCACTGCCACTGTACGCGTTCGCCAGGCAGGGTAAACGCCCTGGCATCTTGTAAGTAATGTTGTAAAAACAACAGGCTTTGCGGCAACGTTGTCTCGTCCTGTGCGCTGTGTGGACGGGTTTCACATTGCCAGCTATCACCGGATTCAATAACCAGCGCGACGGCAAACGGCCACGTTGGCATGTCTGGTGGTAACTGTGGGTGATAAAACTCGGGCAGAAAACCGTCGAAATCGACCATCAATACGCGCTGATATCCCGCCTGCAACAGCCCGATGACTTCGCATAACCCCTGCTGGAATGTATCCCTGCCAGCAGAAAGCGAGGAGGAGACAATCGGTTTTTTTGCGGCGATGGTCAAGTTACCCACAGCAGAGTTATGGACAGAAAGGGCAAAATCGGTCGGTGAGAGCGCTTGCTCAGTTGCAAGAGCGTGTAGGATCCTGTAGTTACGCTCCAGTTCACCATGGCGGCTGGTATACAAAACGGCATTGATATCATGACGGCGTAGCATCGCCAGACCGCAATCGACGGCCAGTTTGCTGCCGGAACTGAGGCGGCGAGCTGTCATCATCGGTAACTCATGGAGCTTAGCCAACGGCGCGGTGGGATCGATGGCGTGCGAAAGCCGTGACCATTCATGCCACTGTTCTGTTTCGCTTAACCCTGGTGCCTTGGCCTGCCAGTCAATAATGTTGAAAGCAAATTTCATCAACGCGTATCCGCGGTAAATCGGTTGTTCCGATTGTTTCTTATTTTTTCTTCTGACATATCAATAAAGTATGCCCAACACCTAAGTTGTCGTGGCGTTCATCTACCTGAAAACCTGCCTGATTCAGATAGTGATAAAACTTCTCTACGCTGTAGAAACGGCTGTTGCCATTCGCCATACAGGTAAAATAAAGCGAAGACGCATTCAGGCTAAATGAGGCCGCCTCAAATTTTTGGGCATCCCAAAACAGCTCCATAATGCACAGCTTCGCGCCCGGTTTCATCACCCGAGCAACGTTGCTTAGCATAGCGATAATTTGTTCCGGGGAAAAACAGTCCAGGAATTGGCTCATCCACCAGATATCAGCGCCGTCAGGTAAAGGCGAGTCGCTAAGCATATCCACAGCATGGAAATTTATGCGATGAGATAATCCTGCATTTTCTATATTTTCGCGGGCAAGTGCAATTTGTTGCGGCAAATCTAAGAGGGTGACTGTAATATTGTCATCATGCTGACAACAACGTAATGCCCATTTCCCGGTATTTCCACCGACATCGTACAGGGTTGCAGGGGCGCTGGCGAATACATATGGCAATGCGGCATCAAATGCGCCATCTGAATAGTAATGATCAAAAGCAAACCAACTTTCACGCGCAGCCAGCGGTAATTGTGATAGCGCAGGATAGATTGTTGGCCAGTCGCCAAAAATTTTTAGTCCCGCGGGTTTTCCATCTTTCAACGCATTTTCAAGATAGAACAATCCTTGGTAGCAAACATCCTGAGTGAAGTCCATATTCACGCGCGTCATGGTGTCATGTAAAAGAAAATGACCGACTTTAGCGAGGTAATAATATCCTTCTTTGTGGGTAATGATTCGCCCACTTAACCCCATATCCAACAGGATGCTGGCGGCATATTCGTTGATGGTGCTGTTTTCGGTAATTTCGTCGAGCGTGGCGCCGCGTTTACCTTGCTTGTCTAGCCAGGTGAGTACTCCCGCATTTCGCAGACACAACGCGGTTTGAAAAAGCATAGGGGCAAAGGCGATACGTTGTGCTTCAGTAATGGCATCCAGTGCGCTAAGCGAATCCTGTTCGTACATGTGGGGACAACCTGTTAAATGGCAGATAATAAGAGTATCGGGCCTTTTCGGCCCGACTTTAGGCATAATTACAGATTGGCGCCGGCTGACAGATTAAGCTGGATGTCTTTATCCAGATTGCGTACCCAGCGGTTATAGTTTTTGTGAATTTTTCCACCAGATGCCTGCAGGTTAAGGCTGCTGTCGTATTTGATGTCATAGCTGGTGGCGGTATAAGTGATACGGACTTCAGCTACATGATCGCGGGTTTGTTGGCGAGCTTTAATAACACCTGGTCCGACTTCAGACATGACCCATTGGCGTTGAATACCGGCTTTCAGGATTGCGGTTTTAACCTGGTCCTGAGTATGCCCCGCGCTCACACTGGTGTGAACTTGATCAATCGGCGCAGTACGTGCACAACCCGCCAGAGCACCGACAACGGCAATGGCCGCAAACCACTTAATATACTGTTTCATTAAAGCTCCCTATCAAAGTACCGTTTATACGTGTTAAATAATAAACTCCGAAATCATGGGCACCTTGTATTGCCTATGATTATATTTAAGCTAAATTAGCATTTTATTTCATATAGTTGGTAGCAAGGTAATGAGATGACCGGATAGTAATATCCCAAGACTTTCTTCAACGGAAATTTTTCAGCATCATCATTGGCGAGAAGTATAGATTTTTAGAGAAAATGTATCAAATAAAATAACCTTTAAAGCTAAGTAGATAGCTTAAGTTAAATGCTTTGGGGGGTATTCATTATTTTTATGCGTTTTGGTAAAGAAACCATCATCTTGACTTATGTATTTTCTTTATAAAAAATGAAATCCCTTTCACTCTTTATTTAAGATAAGCTTCTATATATAACTGCGTTAGCGTCATTTTAACGGTCATATAAAAATATAAAAACTACCTCGGTTGGTAGTTTTTCAGGGAAGCCGGCTTTTGGGCCTGCCGGGCCCCAGCAAAATCGCCAGTTTGCTGCCGCCTGTGGTGGTTTCCATCCAGATTTTACATACGCTGGTTAACGGCACGGAGAGCAACATGCCGACCGGACCGAGCAGCCATCCCCATACCAACAGAGAGAGGAAGACGATTAGCGTCGATAATCCCAGCCGATGCCCCATCATTCGGGGTTCGAGAATATTGCCAATCACCATATGCACCACCAGAAACAGTGCGCCAACCAACAGACATTCGTAAATGCCATTAAATAGCAGTGCCTGGATCATTGGCGGGACGGCGGAAATGACCGAGCCAATGTTGGGCACGTAGTTTAACAGGAATGCCAGTACGCCCCACATCAGAGCAAACTGAATCCCCATCAGTGCCAGTCCCAGCCAGATTATGGAACCGGTCCATAAGCTGAGCAGCGTTTTCAGCGCCAGATAGTGTGACACACCCTTCAGCGCTCGATGTAGCCCCGCAATGTGGATTTGCGGATTATTCAACGCAAAACGCATCTTATAGGGGACATGACGCACCTCAAACAGCATAAAAACTACCGTCATCACCAGCAGAAAGACGCTGGCCATGGCACCAGAAAGACTCGTCATCAGCGTGGTTGTGAAGGTCATCAGCTTGTCAGAGTCCATGCGTTGCAGTATACGTTCCGGGGACATATGCAGATTCAGAAAAGGCACCATCTCTTGCAAATACAGAACCTTGCGCGTTAGCTCCTTATTGTATTTTGGCAGCAGGTCCATGAATTCAGTGATTGACGACGCCAGCACGCCAACCAACGCCGTAAGAACGATCAGCATCACCACCACGACTAAGGTAATAGCGATTGGGCGACCGATTCCCCGGCGGATAAACCAGGTGACCAGTGGATTCAATACAATGGCAAAAAAGAGGGCCAGCAGCAGCTGCACAATGATATCCGCCGCAGCATGGATACCTGCGAGGATCACCACCAGAGCGGCCAGTTTGAGCAAAATGTGCAAACCCGTTTTATCGGGCTGGGTGGTTATCATGTCTTCTTCCTGTTTGCGTTTTTGCATTAAGTGTAGCGGCTGGCTTGCGACTGATATTCCTAAACTGGCTACTGATTTCTGCTCTGCAACATGGTAGAAATGAAACACTGTTGTGAAAACGTGGTGACCCTCCATGCCCGAACCCGTCGCTGAACCGACGCTTAGCGGTTTACGCCTGAACCTGCGTATTGTTTCTGTGGTGATGTTTAACTTCGCCAGCTACCTGACCATCGGCCTGCCGCTCGCGGTGTTGCCTGGCTACGTCCATGATGTAATGGGATTTAGCGCTTTCTGGGCTGGGCTGGTCATCAGCCTGCAATATTTCGCTACGCTGCTGAGCCGTCCGCATGCCGGTCGCTATGCCGATCTGCTGGGGCCAAAGAAGATTGTGGTATTTGGGCTGTGCGGCTGCTTTTTAAGTGGCCTGGGCTATTTACTGGCGGGATCAACGAACGGCTGGCCGTTGGCCAGTCTGCTGCTGCTATGTCTGGGGCGCGTGATTCTCGGGATCGGGCAAAGCTTTGCCGGGACCGGCTCTACGCTGTGGGGCGTGGGGGTGGTTGGCTCAATGCACATCGGACGGGTGATTTCCTGGAATGGTATCGTGACCTATGGCGCGATGGCGATAGGCGCGCCGCTGGGTGTTCTGTTTTATGCCTGGGGTGGCTTACAGGGGCTGGCGCTGACCGTGATGGGCGTGGCACTGTTGGCAATCCTGCTGGCGCTCCCTCGTCCGGCGGTAAAGGCCAGCAAAGGCAAACCGTTGCCATTTCGCGCGGTGCTTGGGCGCGTCTGGTTGTATGGTATGGCGCTGGCCCTGGCCTCCGCCGGATTTGGGGTAATCGCTACCTTCATTACCTTGTTCTATGATGCCAAAGGCTGGGATGGCGCCGCATTCGCGCTGACGCTTTTTAGCTGCACGTTTGTCGGTACTCGTTTGTTGTTCCCAAATGGTATCAACCGTTTAGGCGGGCTGAATGTGGCGATGATCTGCTTTAGCGTCGAGATTGTCGGGCTGTTACTGGTCGGGATGGCTTCGATGCCGTGGATGGCGAAAATCGGCGTTCTGCTGGCCGGGGCTGGGTTCTCACTGGTTTTCCCGGCGCTGGGCGTGGTGGCGGTAAAAGCCGTTCCTCAGCAAAATCAGGGGGCTGCGCTGGCGACCTACACGGTGTTTATGGATTTATCGCTGGGGGTTACCGGGCCGCTGGCCGGGCTGGTCATGACGTGGGCGGGTGTGCCGGTTATCTATCTGGCAGCGGCAGGGCTGGTAGCGATGGCGTTATTGCTGACCTGGCGGTTAAAAAAACGGCCTCAGGTGGTGTCACCGGAGGCCGCGTCATCGTCTTAACCGTTACTGGATAACCAGCGTGTTAATGATGTTTTCTGCGGTAGTCTGCGCTTTTTGCTGATCGTCAGCAGGCAGCGTGATTTGCAGCGTCAACAGTTGGTTGTCCACTTTACCCAACACCACGGAAGAGTATGCGGTCTGGCCTTTGGCCGAGATGATGCTGTCTAACTGCTGCAGCGTGTGGCCTTTCAGCTCAATAGATTTATTGGTGACGACCTGCAGCTGCGGATCACGGCTACGCTGCTGATCTTCCAGACGTTTTGCCAGCACGGCCAGATCTTCGTTGGTGTTGTCGCCAACAATCACAATCACCGCTTTCTGGCCGGTTGCGTCAGAATATACGTGCATATTGTTCGCCTGGGTGCCCAGTTTGCCGCTCTGATCGGTCATATCCGCTGGCAGGGAAAAACTGAGTTTGCCGTCCAGCAGGCTGACCGGTTGTCCGGTGGCGTTACTTTCTGCGGCAGCACCCTCGGCTGGCGCTTTTGTATCGCTATTATCACAGGCCGCAAGCCCCATAACCAGCAGGCCAATACCGACATATTTAACCAGATTGCGCATTGACTTCTTCCTTTCGATAAACGGCCATAACGGCTCATTCGTCCATCTTATCACAACTCGGAAAATGAACCTTTAACTCGTCTGCAATGCAGAGATTTCAGATTTATCTGCCAGCCTTTTCAGTAACATATTCAGCAGCACGCCATACATTGGCAGGAAGAAAATAATGCTGATCAGCACTTTGAAGCAGTAATCGACCAGTGCGATTTCCATCCAGTGCTCGGCCATAAAGGCATCCGGGCTACGCCAGAAAGCGATAAAGAAGAAGGCCAACGTATCGCTGATATTGCCAAACAGCGTGGACGCCGTCGGTGCCAGCCACCAGCGACGGTTCTGACGCAGGCGGTTAAAGACATGCACATCCAGAATTTGTCCCAGCGCGTAGGCCATAAAGCTGGCGGCGGCGATACGGGCGACAAACAGGTTAAAGTGCAGCAGTGCGCCGAATCCTTGCCACGATCCCATATAGAACAGCGATGAAACGACATAGGAGATCAGCAGTGCGGGGATCATAACCGCAAAGATGATACGTCGAGCCAGCGGCGCGCCAAAAATACGCACGGTCAGGTCGGTCGCGAGGAAAATAAACGGAAAGCTAAACGCGCCCCATGTGGTATGGAAACCAAAAATGGAGATTGGAAGCTGCACCAGATAGTTGCTGGAGGTGATCACCAGCAGATGAAATAGCGATAGCCAGAACAACGCTTTTACGCGCTGAGTTTGTGTAAACGGAGTCATATTGTGACCTTTTTGTTGGATGGGGTGAGGGAACCCAATAAAAAACCGTCGCATGATACTGCTTTAAGAGCACATTGCAATGGTTGTTTTTCACGCAATCGTTAACCTGATTGGCTTACGCCACAACAGAGCGTAAAATAACGCCGTTTTTGTATGAATGAGACGACGATGAGCGACCTGTTTACTTCCCCCGACCATACTCTTGATGCCCAGGGGCTGCGCTGCCCGGAACCGGTAATGATGGTGCGTAAAACCGTACGCGGCATGCAGGCCGGTGAAACGCTGCTGATTGTCGCCGACGATCCGGCAACAACCCGCGATATTCCTGGCTTCTGTACCTTTATGGAACATGAGCTGGTGGCCAAAGAGACCGACTCGCTGCCGTACCGCTATCTGGTGCGCAAAGGCCAGTAATCTTGTTATGCCGGATGGCGCTAACGCTTCTCCGGCCTATAAAGACTGAGTAACCTGTAGGCCTGATAAGCGAAGCGCCATCAGGCGAGAAACAGGCACTACCCTTTACGCAACAACCGCAGCGCGTTCGCGGTCACCAGCACCGTCGCCCCCGTATCCGCCAGCACCGCCAGCCACAGTCCGGTTATCCCGAGCAGCGTGGTGACGAGGAAAATCCCCTTCAGACCCAGCGCAATCGCAATGTTCTGGCGAATATTGGCATGGGTGGCCCGCGCCAGCTGAATCATTTGCACCAGACCACGCAGACGGTTGTGGGTCAGGGCGGCATCGGCGGTTTCCAGCGCGACGTCGGTCCCGCTTCCCATCGCAATACCGATGGTAGCCGCTTTCATTGCCGGGGCGTCGTTGATGCCGTCGCCGACCATCGCCAGCGGCGACTGTTGGTTAAGATGGGTAACGGCCTGCACCTTATCTTCCGGCAAGAGTCCCGCTTTGAATTCGAGGCCCAGTTCACCGGCAATGGCGGCGGCCGCACGCGGGTTATCACCGGTCAGGATCACGCCTTTCACGCCAATCTGATTAAGCTCGCTGATGGCGCTGCGAGCGTCATCGCGCAGCGTGTCCTGTAGGGCCAGTACGCCGAGTACAGTATCGTTACGCAGCACCAACACCACCGTTTGGCCCGCGCTTTCCAGCTCGCTAATCTGCCCGGCAAAGGCGTCGGCAGGCTGCTTACCAGCGGCGCAAATCAGTACGCGTTCGCCGTTGACCAGCGCTTCAATTCCAGAGCCAACCAGCGCCCGTTGCTCTTTTGCGACAGGAATAGTCAGCTCGCGCGTTTGTGCTTCCCGAACAATTGCTTGTGCCAGCGGGTGTGTCGCGCCTTGCTCTACCGCTGCCGCCAGTGCCAGCAATTCAGCCTCACCAATACCGCTTGCCGGATGAATCGCCGTGACGCGTGGTTTACCGACGGTCAGGGTGCCGGTTTTATCAAACGCCACCTGCGTGACTCTACCCAACTGTTCCAGCGCGGCTCCGCCTTTGATTAATGCCCCACGACGCGCCGCAGCGGCCAGACCAGAGGTAATGGCTGCGGGCGTTGAAATCACCAATGCACAAGGGCAGCCAATCAGCAGCAGCGTCAGCCCTTTATAAATCCACTCCTGCCAGGATGCGGCAAACAGCAGTGGTGGTACGAGGGTGACCAGCAGCGCAACCGCCATAATAGCTGGGGTATAAATTCGGCTGAAACGGTCAATAAAGCGCTCAATGGGAGCGCGGCGTTCTTCCGCTTCTTCAATCAGCTTCAGAATACGGTCAATGGCGCTGGCACCCGGTTCTGAGAGCACTTCCAGCGTAACCAGACGATCCACGCTGGTGGCACCCGCCGGGACTTTCTCGCCGGTGGCGCGTTCAACCGGGATCGATTCGCCGGTCAGGGCGCTCTCATCAAAGCTGGCAAAGCCGGAGACCAGTTTGCCGTCGGCAGGTAAACGCCCACCCGCGGCAACTTCAATAACATCGCCAGGCCGGAGGGTATTGATAGCCACCTCTTCGCGTTCGCCGTTACGCAAGCGTGTGGCGGTTTCCGGTTTGAGCGCCATCAGAGCGCTGACCCCTTTACGGGCGCGGCTGGCGGCCCATCCTTCCAGACGCTCGCCAATTAAAAACAGCAGCAGCACCATAGCGGCTTCCGCCGTCGCGCCGATAAACAGTGCACCAATGGCGGCGACGCTCATCAACGTTTCAATGGCAAAGTAGCTGCCGGTTTTCATCAGACGCAGGGCCTGACGGGCAATGGGATACAGGCCGACCAGCGTGGTGGCGATAAACGCTATCTGACCGAAAGGATGATTGAACTGCTCCAGCCCCCAGCTAATCGCCATCATGATAATCAGCGAAATCAGCGGCAGGTTTTCTTTAAAACGTGACTCGGGTGCGGCGTCCGTTGCGTGCTCATCGCGCAGGGTATAGCCTGCTTTTTGCACCGCGTTTTCAACTTGCTGGCGGATATCGGAACCGGCATCGACCACCAGTTTTTCAGTGGCGAACAGAACCTGGACCTGGTTGACGCCGCTGACCTGGCGGACCGCATTCTCTACTTTGCGGGCGCAAGCTGCGCAGTCCATGCCTGCCACTTTCCAGGAATAGCGGGTACCTATTACGGTATCGGATACGGTTGGTGTAGTGGGGCAGCTTCCTTCGCAGCAGCAGTCATCCGCCTTTTGTGGTGCAGGCGCTGGCTTGAAAGAAGAGAATTGTGGGACTTTTTTGCCACGGGTATCGGGTGTCGACATGGCATCCTCCGGTTGATAATCATTTCGTATTAACCGGAGGATACACTCTGGAGTCGACTCCAGAGTCAAGCGTTTTAAAGATACAACGAACGAACAATCAGGAAATGTCCGGCGAAGTAGCAGGCGGCGGCAATGGCGTTATCGGCGCGGAAGCGGCGACGATAATGGCTACCCAGCCAGACAATGTTGCCGATGAACAGGAGCGATGCGCCCATAAATGCCGACAGCGCCGGGGCGGTCGGTCGAAAGAACCACAGCTCACCGGCCATCCAGACCATCATCAGCGTGATGCCGATAAAGGTGCAGATAGCGACACGCAGCTCTTCCAGACGCGTCCAGATCACGGCGATCAGCAACGCCCCCAGCACTACCAGCACCAACGGCAAAGGCCAGAAGAACGACAGCGTCATTTGGCTGGCGAAGTAAATGGTATACAGCAGATGCGACAGGAAGAATGCCCCCACGGCGTACAGCAGGCGCTGGCGCGGTAACAGCGTCAGCGCATCGCCCAGCAGCGAGGCAAGCAGGCCAGCCAGCACCAGATAGCTGATAGCGTTAAACATTGGCGCCTGCCAGGCCAGCAGTGTCAGCAGGAGTAACGTCAGGGGCTTAAAGACCCAGCGTTGCCAGGCAGGTCCACGATAGGAAGCATCCACGAACAACCATGCGGAAAGACAGACAGCGATAAACGACCAAAGCATCTTAGTTCCTTGAATTCGTTATTTTTTCGTAAGCGGGGTGCTCACGGCTCTACTGTCCAGTGTAGAGGTCGACACAGCCAGATGACAACACCATAACAGGCGATGTATGCTTATTTCCGCATTTTCTGATGGGTTAATTATATGAGCAAACCACCACTTTTTTTCATTGTTATCATTGTCTTAATCGTTGTCGCTGCGTCGTTTCGCTTTGTTCAGCAGCGGCGAGAAAAAGCCGATAATGATGCGGCGCCGCTGGTGCAAAAGCAGGTGGTGGTAAGTAACAAACGGGAAAAACCGCTAAACGATCGGCGATCCCGTCAGCAGGAAGTAAGCCCGGCAGGAACCAGCATGCGCTATGAAGCCAGCTTTAAGCCACAAAACGGGGGGATGGAGCAGACGTTTCGTCTGGATGCCCAGCAGTACCACGCGTTAACGGTCGGGGATAAAGGCACGCTGAGTTACAAAGGTTCGCGATTTGTTGATTTTACGCATGGGCAATAAAGCCGATCGGCACTGTATTTATCTTGCCAGTGCCGATAATAAATTCAACTGAAATATATAACACTATTCAAATATAGTTATTATTTATTCTTCTGTGAAAATAACGTTGGTATTATATTTTTTTTGTGTGACCAAAATATCGATTGTATCACCATTCTGCTATCCGCCTTTCACTATCCTATTATTCCAACGTTGTCGCATGAATATAAACATGTAATTAAAATGGCTAAGGAATTGAAATGGCGAATACAATGTGGTTGACCTTGAATGGGCAGGCGCAGGGATTGATTTCTGCTGGTTGTGCATCGGTAAATTCGATAGGAAATAAATCACAAACGGCCCACCGTGATCAGATAATGGTCATGACAGTGAATCATGGCATGAGTCGGGTACAGAATGTGAACCATCAATGTTTGACGTTTATAAAGCCAGTAGATAAATCCTCGCCGTTATTAGGGAAAGCCATAACTGACAATGAAACATTGAACTGTGAATTTAGCTTCTATCGCACGAGTCCTGCGGGTTTAAATGAGTGTTATTACGCGATAAAACTTATCAATGCCAGAATATCTAGCATCCATTTACAGGTGCCTCATACTGTCGATGACAGTGCGGGTCAGCCAGAAGAAGTCATTGAGCTTTCCTATGAGTCAATTACCTGGGATCACATTATGGCGGGAACCAGTGCATACAGCCTTTGGGATGAGCGAATTTATTAAGGAGTAATGATGGAAATGTATTATGACTGGATAGGGAATCACCGTGAAGATATTCTTAGAGGTAATAACCGGCAACGTAATCAGCGTATTGAGAACGAAATCAGAACGCTGAAAAATAATCTGAATAGCAATACACAACACATTATACTGCTAACGCTTGAAGAGGCGCAGGGCGTGATTGATGATTTGCTGGGCAGCAAATCTGTCAGTTTTTCGACCAATTATGCAGGTAATATCAAAGATGCGGCTGATGCGACTAAAAAGCTGTCGAAGCTTT
The DNA here is from genome assembly GCF_030332765.1 of Citrobacter sp. Cpo071. Lineage (NCBI taxonomy): Bacteria > Pseudomonadati > Pseudomonadota > Gammaproteobacteria > Enterobacterales > Enterobacteriaceae > Citrobacter > Citrobacter sp. Cpo071. Next base: position 199,423 of record NZ_JAOWHE010000077.1, read on the forward strand.
TTTCTTATCAACAGGCCGGAAAGATTGTCTTCACTTTAAAAGGCCTTGGGATTAAAGCAACGCAATATGCTTATCAGGGAAAGCTGTATGTGAAGATTACGGGCTACCCTTCTCTGCGGCGCATTCTTAACGGAACCCGTTACCGGATAAATCATCCTAAGGTACTTGAAGTGGGCATTGGCAGCGCCGGGTTTCGAAATGGCATAATGTCAGGGGCCAGATTCTGCATCTGGTTTTCCGCATGCTGGCGGTTGATTGAGTTGGCCTTTAAATCCGAGCATGACGTTGCCGCATTGCTGGGAAACGTGACGATGGATGTGGCGAAGGTGATTGTAAGTGTTTTTGTCTCGCAATCAGTGGGTAGTACTCTTGGGTTAGCTGTACCTCTATTGTTCTCTAGCGCCGCCGTTCCGGTTTGGGGAGAAATTGTCGGTGTCGTTGTATTAGGTTTTATTATTACCTGGTCTCTGAATGAAGTGGACAACAAATATGAGCTATCAGACAAACTGATAGCGTGTATTCGTGAGGGACTTAAAGAACGGCAAAGAATCGAAGAGAGGAACATCCAACGGCTGGGGTACAGAAGCTCCCTTTATGGCGGAAATTATTGACATGAAGCATAATATTAATCTGGTGAATATTAAGAAGAGATGCAACTTATTTCTCTGTATATTCATTTTTGGGGGGGGGACTTGGGTGGAGTATATTGCCAGCGTACCGGATCTCACCGATCTCATTGAATCCAGAAGCATCGTCTACTTTTTCTGGGGTTCATTTTGCATGTTTTTCATGATTCCGGTGACGGGTTGCTTTACTTTGGGCACTGCCTATCTGGCTTTTGCGAAAAGCATGCAGCCGCCAAAATTCTTCGACAGGACATTTACCATTGTTTTCCACGTCGCGGGGGTAGGATTTGTTATTGGTACTATCCTCTCTTTTATTGTTATTTTTTATCCTCTTGGTACTAACTATGTTTTATGTGAGCGTCCAGGCCCGACGTCTGGCACCTATTACACCCGGACCGAAGAGATTTGCGAGCAGGTGAAACACCTGCGGAAAACAAGAGCCAGTAAAGATATTCCAAAACTGAAAGATCAACTGGACGGTATATTACCACCGTGATGGTGAGTTGCAGGCCCAGCCCGGCCCGCAACGTGCCGCCGGGCGAAAAGATCACAGCTACTTCTTCAACTGATCTTTAATCTTCTTCTGCCACACCAGTAGTTCAAAGACGCCGAACAGAAAAATACGGATTTTCTCTCCGTTGGTCATCTGCGGGCCATCTTTAGGCATGGTGCTTTTTAGCAGCGCCAGCTGCATGCCATGCATCAGCACCATAAATATCAGTGCGACGTTAACGAAGATGTTAAGCGGGCGTGGAAAGGGTTGGAAAATATTCAGTAGTAAAAATGCCCAGACGCACAGCATCAACAGGCGTCCCAGGTTAATCAGCATCGTGCTCTCCTTGTGCTTCACGTTGGTACAGGCGATAGGCGACCTGTCCGGCGACTTTCTCACGGTATAGCGACCAGTTCACCGGAACCGGCGGTAAGCCGTTTTCTACTTCGCTTTCAACGTAAATATACGCTTCATTTGCCAGCCAGCCATGAGTTTCCAGAAGAGTTAATGTTTCTTCCAGTAATCCTTTGCGAAACGGCGGGTCAACAAATACCACGTTATGCGGCGTACCTGCCTGAGCCAAAAATGTCAGCGTATTGGTATTGACGACGCGGGCATGGGAGGCTTTCAGTGTGGCGAGATTCTTTTGTAGCTGCTGAGATACCGCGCGATCCATCTCCAGAAGCGTCGCATTTGCCGCATAGCGAGAGAGGGCTTCCAGCCCCAGCGCGCCGCTGCCGGCGAAGCAGTCCAGACAGTGAGCATCGACCATTACCGGGGCCAGCCAGTTAAACAACGTTTCGCGCACACGGTCGGTGGTCGGACGTAAGCCGGGGCTGTCCGGAACCGGGAGTTTACGGCCACGCCATTGCCCGCCAATAATGCGGATCTGGCCGCTACCAGAGTGATTCGGTTTTTTCATTTCTATTATTGCTCAATCCGCCTATAGCATGTCATTCCAGGCGGTGATGTGAGTTAAGTTAAGTGATAGACTATTTCATCATTTTTTTAGCTGCTATGTACATAGCGTTGACGCTGTGCCATGAAGCAACAGCGGGGGAGTGTAGTCGCAAATGGCGAAAGAGAAAAAACGTGGCTTTTTTTCCTGGCTGGGCTTTGGTCAAAAAGAGCAGGCACCGGAAAACGAGACAGAAGTAAAAAATGAAGAACAACAACCGGTTGCTGAAGAAACTACCGTCGTTGACGAACAGCCGCACGTCGAGGAAACCCGTAGCGAGGCTGAAACGCAAGCCTTTGCAGCTGAAGTCGTTGAAGTAACTGAACAGGTTGCGGAAATCGAAAAACTGCAGCCGGAAGAAGAACCTGTCGCCGAACAAGCGCAGCCGGAGATTGAGCCGGTTGCTGAACCCGTTGCTGAAACTGTAGTGGAAACGCCAGCAGCGGTGGTTATCGAACGCGAAGAATTGCCGCTGCCGGAAGAGGTGAAAACTGAAGAAGTTTCTGCCGAAGAATGGCAGGCCGAAGCGGAAACCGTGGAAATCGTTGAGGCGGCTGAAGAAGAAGCTGAAAACGAACCGCAACTGACCGACGAAGAGCTGGAAGCACAGGCGCTGGCCGCTGAGGCTGCTGAAGAAGCGGTTATGGTGGTGCCGGTAGAAGAACCTGCTGTAGAAGAACCGGTAGAAGAAGAGGTGGTCCAGGAGCAGGAAAAACCAACCAAAGAAGGTTTCTTTGCGCGTCTGAAACGCAGCCTGCTGAAAACAAAAGAAAACCTCGGTTCCGGATTTATCAGTCTGTTCCGTGGTAAAAAAATCGACGATGATCTGTTTGAAGAGCTGGAAGAGCAGCTGCTGATCGCTGATGTGGGTGTAGAAACGACCCGCAAGATCATTGCGAATCTGACGGAAGGCGCCAGCCGTAAGCAGCTTAAAGATGCGGAAGCGCTGTACGGTCTGTTGAAAGAAGAGATGGGCGAGATTCTGGCGAAGGTTGACGAACCGCTGAACGTTGATGGCAAAACACCATTTGTTATCTTAATGGTTGGCGTCAACGGCGTGGGTAAAACCACCACTATTGGTAAGCTGGCGCGTCAGTTTGAGCAGCAGGGTAAATCGGTAATGCTGGCGGCAGGTGATACTTTCCGTGCGGCGGCAGTAGAACAGCTGCAGGTTTGGGGTCAGCGTAACAACATCCCGGTGATTGCTCAGCATACTGGCGCGGATTCCGCGTCCGTTATCTTTGATGCCATCCAGGCGGCGAAGGCGCGTAACGTAGACGTGCTGATCGCTGATACCGCAGGGCGTTTGCAGAATAAATCGCACCTGATGGAAGAATTGAAAAAAATCGTTCGCGTCATGAAGAAGCTGGACGAAGATGCGCCGCATGAAGTTATGCTGACTATCGACGCCAGCACCGGGCAGAATGCGATAAGCCAGGCCAAACTGTTCCATGAAGCGGTGGGCTTAACCGGTATCACCCTGACCAAGCTGGACGGTACGGCGAAGGGCGGGGTTATCTTCTCGGTAGCCGATCAGTTTGGCATCCCTATCCGCTATATCGGTGTGGGCGAACGTATCGAGGATTTACGTCCGTTTAAAGCGGACGATTTTATAGAGGCACTTTTTGCCCGAGAGGATTAACAATGATTCGCTTTGAACATGTCAGCAAGGCCTATCTCGGTGGGAGACAAGCGCTGCAGGGAGTGACCTTCCATATGCAGCCTGGCGAGATGGCGTTTCTGACCGGCCACTCCGGCGCGGGGAAAAGTACCCTGCTGAAGCTGATTTGTGGAATTGAACGGCCCAGCGCCGGGAAAATCTACTTTAGCGGGCATGACATCAGCCGTTTGAAAAACCGTGAAGTGCCGTTTCTGCGTCGCCAGATTGGCATGATTTTTCAGGATCACCACCTGTTGATGGACAGAACCGTGTTTGACAATGTGGCAATCCCGCTGATCATCGCGGGTGCCAGCGGGGACGATATTCGTCGTCGCGTGTCAGCGGCGCTGGATAAGGTCGGGCTGTTGGACAAAGCGAAAAACTTCCCGATTCAACTCTCCGGCGGTGAACAACAACGCGTCGGCATCGCCCGTGCGGTGGTGAATAAACCTGCGGTGCTGCTGGCGGATGAACCAACGGGGAACCTGGATGACGCGCTGTCAGAAGGGATCCTTCGCCTGTTCGAAGAGTTTAACCGCGTCGGGGTCACGGTATTAATGGCCACGCACGATATTGGCCTGATCTCCCGTCGCTCCTATCGCCAAATGGTTCTGAGCGATGGACATCTGCATGGAGGCCTGGCGCATGAATAGACGTGACGCTATTAACCAAATTAAACAGTTCGGTGGCCGACTGGATCGCTTTCGTAAATCTGGCGGTGCGCCGGGTGACGGCGGTCGCAACGCACCAAAGCGTGCGAAAGCCGCGCCAAAGCCGAACTCGCGTAAAACTAATGTCTTTAACGAGCAGGTACGTTATGCGTTTCAGGGCGCGTTACAGGACCTGAAAAGCAAGCCGCTGGCGACGTTTCTGACGGTGATGGTCATTGCCATCTCCCTGACGCTGCCAAGCGTATGCTACATGGTTTATAAGAACGTAAACCATGCGGCAAGCCAGTATTATCCGTCTCCGCAGATCACCGTTTACCTGCAAAAAACGCTGGATGATGATGCGGCGGCGCGGGTGGTTGGTCAGTTGCAGGCCGAGCAGGGCGTGGAGAAAGTGAATTATCTTTCTCGTGACGACGCGCTGGGCGAATTCCGTAACTGGTCTGGCTTTGGCGGCGCGCTGGATATGCTGGAAGAGAACCCGCTTCCGGCCGTGGCGGTTGTTATCCCGAAACTGGACTTCCAGGGTACGGAGTCGCTGAACACGCTGCGTGACCGCATCGCACAAATCAACGGTATTGATGAAGTGCGAATGGATGACAGCTGGTTCGCTCGCCTGGCGGCGCTGACGGGCCTTGTCGGACGCGTTTCAGCGATGATCGGCGTGCTGATGGTGGCGGCGGTCTTCCTAGTCATCGGTAACAGCGTGCGTCTGAGTATTTTTGCGCGACGCGATACCATTAACGTGCAAAAACTGATTGGCGCGACGGATGGATTTATCCTGCGTCCGTTCCTCTACGGCGGTGCACTGCTCGGTTTTTCCGGTGCATTTCTTTCACTGATTTTGTCAGAAATTTTGGTGATGCGTCTGTCGTCAGCGGTGACTGAGGTGGCACAGGTATTTGGAACCAAGTTTGATATCAATGGCTTATCATTCGACGAGTGCCTGTTATTGCTGCTGGTGTGCTCAATGATTGGCTGGGTGGCAGCCTGGCTTGCCACGGTTCAACATTTACGCCACTTTACCCCCGATTAAAAAATCTCTGGTATAATCTTTCCCTGCACTGAGTAGTTCGCTCTGCAGGGAAAGAGTCCCTGTGATCTCTTCCCGGCGTATTCATTGTGATGTCACATTTTGTGCGTAATCTATACACATTACGACATGGAACTTGTGGATAAAATCACTGTCTGATAAAAGATTGAATGATATTCTCGTTGCTCATAAGCTCTGGCATGGTTGTTGCTACTGGTTTTTGTTAATTAGTTTTAAGCCAATGCGCCAGATGAAAAGATTGAGAGGATTTGAATGACCAAAGAAATGCAAAATTTAGCTTTAGCCCCTGTTGGTAACCTGGAATCTTACATCCGGGCTGCGAACGCGTGGCCGATGTTGTCGGCTGACGAGGAGCGGGCACTGGCTGAAAAGCTGCATTACCAGGGCGATCTGGAAGCAGCTAAAACGCTGATCCTGTCTCACCTGCGCTTTGTTGTTCATGTTGCTCGTAATTATGCGGGCTATGGCCTGCCGCAGGCGGATCTGATTCAGGAAGGTAATATCGGCCTGATGAAAGCTGTGCGCCGTTTCAACCCGGAAGTGGGTGTGCGCCTGGTTTCCTTCGCCGTGCATTGGATCAAAGCTGAGATCCACGAATACGTTCTGCGTAACTGGCGTATCGTTAAAGTTGCGACCACCAAAGCACAGCGTAAGCTATTCTTTAATCTGCGTAAAACCAAGCAGCGTCTGGGCTGGTTTAACCAGGACGAAGTTGAAATGGTTGCTCGCGAGCTGGGTGTTTCCAGCAAAGACGTGCGCGAAATGGAATCCCGTATGGCGGCACAGGACATGACGTTTGACATGTCTTCAGACGATGAGTCTGACAGCCAGCCGATGGCCCCGGTGCTGTATCTGCAGGATAAATCTTCTAACTTTGCCGACGGCATTGAAGAAGATAACTGGGAAGATCAGGCCGCGAACAAACTGACCCACGCAATGGAAGGTCTGGACGAGCGTAGCCAGGACATCATTCGTGCCCGTTGGCTGGACGAAGACAACAAGTCGACGTTGCAGGAACTGGCCGATCGCTACGGCGTTTCCGCTGAACGTGTTCGTCAGCTTGAAAAGAACGCCATGAAAAAACTGCGCGCGGCGATCGAAGCGTAATCTTCGCGCATTGCCAATGAACCCTCGAATGTGAATTCGGGGGTTTTGTTTTTTGTAGGCCGGATAAGGCGTTTACGCTGCCATCCGGCAACACCTTTGCCCGATGGCGCTTTGCTTATCGGGCCTACGACCTTTCCTCCCCTCCCCAGATACGAATTTGTTATCTGGATGTAAATTTAGCTATTCCAAAATAATAAAAATCGGGTATGTTTTAGCAGAGTATGCTGCTAAAGCACGGGTGGCTATCCAATAATCGAAATAAAGTGCTGAACAACAACATCACAACACACGTAATAACCACAATAATGGGGATTGTCAGGATGAATATGAAGGGTAAAGCGTTATTGGCAGGATGTATCGCCCTGTCTTTGAGCAATATGACGTTTGCTAAGGATATTAAAGTTGCCGTCGTCGGCGCGATGTCCGGTCCGGTAGCGCAGTATGGCGATCAGGAATTTACTGGCGCAGAGCAGGCGATTGCAGATATCAACGCCAAAGGCGGCGTGAAAGGCGACAAACTGGTCATGGTGAAATATGACGATGCCTGTGACCCGAAACAAGCGGTAGCGGTAGCTAACAAAGTGGTCAACGACGGGATTAAATATGTTATCGGCCACCTGTGCTCGTCTTCCACTCAGCCTGCGTCAGATATCTATGAAGACGAAGGCATTCTGATGATCACCCCAGCGGCAACGGCGCCTGAGCTGACCGCGCGCGGCTATAACCTGGTGATGCGTACCACCGGTCTGGATTCCGATCAGGGACCAACCGCTGCCAAATATATCGTTGAAAAAGTGAAGCCGAAGCGCATTGCGATCGTTCACGACAAACAACAGTACGGCGAAGGCCTGGCGCGTTCCGTGCAGGACAACCTCAAGAAAGCCAACGCTGACGTGGTGTTCTTCGACGGGATCACCGCTGGCGAGAAAGATTTCTCTACGCTGGTGGCGCGTCTGAAGAAAGAGAATATCGATTTCGTTTACTACGGTGGTTACCACCCGGAAATGGGACAGATTCTGCGCCAGGCACGCGCTGCGGGTCTGAAAACCCAGTTTATGGGGCCAGAAGGGGTAGCGAACGTGTCGTTGTCTAACATCGCGGGTGAGTCTGCAGAAGGCTTACTGGTAACGAAACCGAAGAACTACGATCAGGTTCCGGCGAACAAACCGATTGTGGACGCGATCAAAGCCAAGAAACAGGATCCGAGCGGCGCATTCGTATGGACCACCTACGCCGCGCTGCAATCCTTACAGGCCGGTCTGAACCAGTCTGACGACCCGGCTGAAATTGCCAAATACCTGAAAGCAAACTCAGTGGAAACCGTAATGGGGCCGCTGTCATGGGATGCGAAGGGCGATCTGAAAGGCTTTGAATTCGGCGTGTTTGACTGGCATGCAAACGGGACGGCGACCGACGCCAAATAATTTTCCAGGTGCCTTTCGCGCTGCAAATGCGTTGGCTACGTTATTCAACCCCGGTTACTTACTTATGTAAGCTCCCGGGGACTTCATAACTTGCCGCCTTCCTGCAACGTGAAATTCCTGGAAAATTGCGAGATGGTTTTTTATTTTTTGCTCCCAGCATGTAGGCCGGATAAGCGTCAGCGCCATCCGGCTTTTTTATCTTTTTTCCCAGCCATTCTCCTGGGCTGTAAACCCTAACGCCTGCATAAACGCGGCCATCACGCTGCGGTCTTCAACGCCGACGTCGGCCATCCACCATGAACTCACGTCAGGGTTTTCCCGGATGACTTCTTCGATCAAATACTGCCCGACGCCGCGACGGCGGGTGATATCGCGTACGCGCAATGAATCTAATGCACCTTGCGTGCCGCTCAGGGTTACGCGAACTGCGCCTAACAGACGCTCGTTAAAGCGTGCGGCGTAGATCCGGTGCGTTTCATCTACGCTTAACGATGAGGCGGAATATTCCGGCCAGATTTTGCCCAGATCAATCTGGTCCTGGTCGCTAAAGTTATCTAAACGAACGATGGTCAGCTTCATTAACAGCATGTCCAAATCACAAAAGATGGAATGAGTGTACCGAAATAATTCGCCCGGATGCTTTCTCTTTTTTATGTGAATAACCAGATTAATAATTTTGTAACAACGGTAATGACAGTTTGAAACCGTAGAGATTGAAAAACAGGCAGAATAATACCCTGGAATGCAGCATTTTATTCGGCTCTTTGTGCCGTTATTTTATGCTGACAAACGTGCTTTTTTTTGTTTATCTATAGTGAAAAGCAGAATATTATCTTTTCTTAATCGACTGAAAAATAGAGATTTTAGCCTGATTTTGCTTAAAAAACTGCGCTAAACCATTAATGAGACTGGTAAAAATAGTGCAGTTCAAAAAAAGCACAGACTGCTTTTTAACCACATAAATACAAAATATTAATTACGTCACGAATGGGGATTCAGGTAATGAAACGGAATGCGAAAACAATCATCGCAGGGGTGATAGCACTGGCAATGTCACACGCGGTCATGGCGGAAGATATCAAGGTCGCTGTTGTCGGCGCGATGTCAGGTCCGGTCGCGCAGTGGGGCGATATGGAATTTAATGGCGCACGTCAGGCCATTAAAGATATCAATGCCAAAGGCGGGGTCAAAGGCGACAAACTGGTTGCTGTGGAATATGACGATGCCTGCGATCCGAAACAGGCCGTTGCGGTAGCGAACAAAATCGTCAATGACGGCATTCAGTACGTTATTGGACATCTGTGCTCATCTTCCACGCAGCCCGCATCAGATATCTATGAAGATGAAGGCATTCTGATGATTTCTCCGGGTGCCACAAACCCGGAACTGACCCAGCGCGGTTACGCTCACATTATGCGTACAGCGGGCCTGGACTCCTCTCAGGGGCCGACCGCCGCGAAATACATTCTGGAGAAGGTGAAGCCACAGCGTATCGCCATCATTCACGATAAACAGCAATACGGTGAAGGCCTGGCGCGTTCGGTGCAGGACAGCCTGAAAGCGGGCAAAGCCAACATCGTTTTCTTTGACGGTATCACCGCCGGGGAAAAAGATTTTTCTGCGCTGATCGCCCGCCTGAAAAAAGAAAATATCGACTTTGTTTATTACGGCGGCTACTACCCGGAAATGGGGCAAATGTTGCGTCAGGCGCGTTCCGTCGGGCTGAAAACCCAGTTTATGGGACCTGAGGGCGTCGGCAATGCGTCGCTGTCTAACATCGCCGGTGATGCTGCTGAAGGCATGCTGGTAACCATGCCAAAACGCTATGACCAGGATCCGGCGAATAAGGCTATCGTCGATGCGCTCAAAGCTGACAAGAAAGATCCAACCGGACCATACGTGTGGATCACTTATGCAGCCGTCCAGTCATTGGCGACAGCAATGGATCGCAGCGGTAGTAAAGAGCCGCTGGACCTGGTGAAAGATCTGAAAGCACACGGGGCTGATACCGTGATTGGGCCGCTGAAATGGGACGAAAAAGGCGATTTGAAGGGATTTGAGTTTGGTGTCTTCCAGTGGCATGCAGACGGTTCTTCGACCGTTGCGAAGTAATACCTGAAGACGAGTTATCCCACCGCCCGTGCAAAACGGGCGGGTTTAAAAAGGTTACCTTATGTCCGAGCAGTTCCTCTATTTCTTGCAGCAGATGTTTAACGGCGTCACGCTGGGAAGCACCTACGCGCTGATCGCCATCGGTTACACGATGGTGTACGGCATTATCGGCATGATCAACTTCGCCCACGGCGAGGTGTATATGATCGGCAGCTATGTCTCCTTTATGATCATCGCAGCGCTAATGATGATGGGCATCGATTCCAGCTGGCTACTGGTCGCGGCGGGCTTCGTCGGCGCGATTGTCATTGCCAGCGCCTACGGCTGGAGCATTGAACGCGTGGCGTATCGGCCCGTGCGCAGCTCCAAGCGCCTGATCGCGCTGATTTCCGCTATCGGGATGTCCATCTTCCTGCAAAACTACGTCAGCCTGACGGAAGGTTCGCGCGACGTGGCGCTGCCCAGCCTGTTTAATGGCCAGTGGACTGTAGGCAGTAGCGATAACTTCTCTGCTTCCATCACCACCATGCAGTTGGTTATCTGGATCGTAACCTTCCTGGCAATGCTGGCGCTGACGCTGTTTATCCGTTACTCCCGTATGGGCCGCGCCTGCCGTGCCTGTGCCGAAGACCTGAAGATGGCCAGCCTGCTCGGCATTAACACCGATCGCGTGATTGCGTTGACCTTTGTGATTGGTGCGGCAATGGCGGCGGTAGCGGGCGTGCTGCTCGGTCAGTTCTATGGCGTAATTAACCCATACATCGGCTTTATGGCCGGGATGAAGGCCTTTACCGCGGCGGTACTGGGCGGCATCGGCAGCATTCCAGGGGCGATGATCGGCGGCCTGATTCTGGGCGTTGCGGAAGCGCTCTCCTCTGCTTATCTGAGTACCGAATACAAAGACGTCGTTTCATTCGCGCTGCTGATTCTGGTGCTGCTGGTGATGCCGACCGGTATTCTGGGTCGCCCGGAGGTAGAGAAAGTATGAAACCGATGCATTTTGCAATGGCGCTGCTCTCTGCCGCTATGTTCTTCGTCCTGGCGGGCGTCTTTATGGGCGTTCAGTTAGAGCTGGACGGTACCAAGCTGGTGGTCGATACCGCCGCGGATATCCGCTGGCAGTGGGTGTTTATCGGCACTGGCGTGGTCTTTCTCTTCCAACTGCTGCGTCCAGCCTTCCAGAAAGGCCTGAAGAGCGTCTCCGGACCAAAGTTTATTCTGCCGGCGATTGACGGCTCCACCGTTAAACAGAAGCTGTTCCTGGTGGCGCTGCTGGTGATTGCCGTGGCGTGGCCGTTTATGGTGTCACGCGGTACGGTGGATATCGCCACGCTGACGATGATTTATATCATCCTCGGCCTCGGCTTAAACGTGGTGGTAGGGCTTTCGGGCCTGCTGGTGCTGGGCTACGGCGGCTTCTATGCCATCGGCGCTTACACCTTCGCGCTGCTGAACCACTATTACGGACTCGGCTTCTGGACTTGTCTGCCGCTGGCGGGACTGGTTTCCGCTGCTGCGGGCTTCCTGCTCGGCTTCCCGGTACTGCGCCTGCGCGGTGATTATCTGGCGATTGTGACCTTAGGCTTCGGCGAAATCGTCCGCATCCTGCTGCTCAACAACACCGAAATAACCGGCGGTCCAAACGGTATTAGCCAGATCCCGAAACCGACCTTTTTCGGTCTGGAGTTCAGCCGTACCGCCCGTGAAGGCGGCTGGGATACCTTCAGCAACTTCTTTAACGTCAAGTACGATCCGTCTGACCGCGTCATTTTCCTCTATCTGGTGGCGCTGCTGCTGGTGGTCTTCTCGCTGTTTGTTATTAACCGTTTGCTGCGTATGCCGCTGGGTCGTGCGTGGGAAGCGCTGCGTGAAGATGAAATTGCCTGTCGCTCGCTGGGCTTAAACCCTACGCGCATTAAGCTGACAGCCTTTACCATCAGCGCCGCGTTTGCCGGTTTTGCCGGTACGCTGTTTGCCGCGCGCCAGGGCTTCGTCAGCCCGGAATCCTTCACCTTTGCCGAGTCGGCCTTTGTGCTGGCGATTGTGGTACTGGGCGGAATGGGCTCGCAGTTTGCGGTGATCCTCGCTGCCATCCTGCTGGTGGTGTCACGCGAACTGATGCGTGATTTCAACGAATACAGCATGTTAATGCTGGGTGGTTTGATGGTACTGATGATGATCTGGCGTCCGCAGGGCTTGTTGCCGATGACCCGTCCACAGTTGAAGCTGAAAAACGGGGAAGCAAAAGGAGAGCAGGCATGAGTCAGCCATTATTATCCGTTAACGGCCTGATGATGCGCTTCGGCGGTCTGCTGGCGGTAAACAACGTTGAACTGGAACTGCGACCGCAGGAGATCGTTTCGTTAATCGGCCCGAACGGTGCGGGGAAAACCACGGTCTTTAACTGTCTGACCGGTTTTTATAAGCCGACCGGCGGGACGATTAAGCTGCGCGACCAGCACCTGGAAGGGCTGCCGGGTCAGCAAATCGCGCGTATGGGCGTGGTACGTACTTTCCAGCACGTGCGTCTGTTTCGCGAAATGACGGTGATTGAAAACCTGCTGGTGGCGCAACATCAGCAACTGAAAACCGGCGTCTTCTCCGGCCTGTTGAAAACCCCGTCGTTCCGTCGCGCGCAGAGTGAAGCGTTGGATCGCGCGGCCACCTGGCTGGAGCGTATTGGCTTGCTGGAGCATGCCAACCGTCAGGCCAGTAACCTGGCCTATGGCGACCAGCGTCGTCTGGAAATTGCCCGCTGCATGGTGACCCAGCCGGAAATCCTGATGCTTGACGAACCCGCTGCTGGACTCAACCCGAAAGAGACCAAGGAGCTGGACGAGCTGATTGCTGAACTGCGTAACCATCACAACACCACCATTTTGTTGATTGAGCACGACATGAAGCTGGTGATGGGGATTTCCGACCGTATTTACGTGGTGAATCAGGGCACGCCGCTGGCGAATGGGACGCCGGAACAGATTCGTAATAACCCGGATGTTATCCGCGCCTATTTAGGTGAAGCATAATGGGGGCGAGGATTAATATGGATAAGGCGATGTTATCGTTCGACAAAGTCAACGCCCACTACGGCAAGATACAGGCGCTGCACGACGTCAGCTTGTATATCAACCAGGGTGAAATCGTTACTCTGATTGGTGCTAACGGCGCGGGAAAAACCACGCTGCTCGGCACATTGTGTGGCGACCCGCGAGCGACTAGCGGGCGAATCGTCTTTGATGGTAAAGACATTACCGACTGGCAGACGGCGAAAATCATGCGCGAAGCGGTAGCGATTGTGCCGGAAGGGCGTCGCGTGTTTTCCCGCATGACGGTGGAAGAGAACCTGGCGATGGGCGGCTTCTTTGCCGAAAAAGACCAGTTTCAGGAACGCATCAAATGGGTGTATGACCTGTTTCCCCGTCTGCATGAGCGTCGTATTCAGCGTGCGGGAACGATGTCCGGCGGTGAACAGCAGATGCTGGCGATAGGCCGTGCACTGATGAGCCAGCCGAGGCTGCTGCTGCTTGATGAACCGTCGCTGGGTCTGGCGCCGATTATCATCCAGCAGATTTTTAATACTATCGAACAACTGCGCGAGCAGGGGATGACCATCTTCCTCGTCGAACAGAACGCCAACCAGGCGCTGAAGCTCGCCGATCGCGGCTACGTGCTGGAAAACGGTCATGTGGTGCTGGAAGACACCGGTGATGCGTTACTGGCTAACGAAGCGGTGCGTAGTGCGTATCTGGGCGGTTAATCATTATCTGAATAGACAAGGGGCCCGCTGTGGCCCCTTTTTATTGCTCTATGTTATTATTGAGAATAGTTATCAATAATAAAAATGAACATGGAGAATGGATGATTCGTTCAGGTACCTGCATGATGATTGGCAGTTTGTTTTTGACGCTTTCACTAACCACCAAGGCCTCAACACCGCCAGCGTTTGACCCGCGCGATCCCGCTATCTGGGAAGAGAAACCGGATAACCCGTTAGCGCAATCCGACTCGCCCTGCGAAGTGTTTACCAGCTCGGTATGCCCAGGCTGGGATGATGATAAATCGGATATCCAACGTGAACGTGAACGGCGAGAGCAGCAGCGTTTACAGAATGAATATGAGCGACGCTGGCGTCGGGATTAATTTTACCGGAGTTTATGGGCTGCACTATCTGCACCCCGAACTACTTTTGGATTTCGTCAGTATCAGTAGTGCGCCGTTGCTTGCCGTTACGCCAGTTGCCCTGTTGTATTCCTCTGTCGGAGTGCTGCAGCAGGTTGACTTACGCAAATTGCCGGTCGATGTTTGCGGGCGCGTGGTGTACCCCATCTCTTCACTGAAGCTTCCCGCGCTACGAGGAAAGCTCATCATTAACGCCCAGTCGCGACGGCTCAAGTTTCTGGAAAGTCTGGTGGCGATATCGCCGGAAGATAATATCCACGGTATGCAGATCCTGGGACTGGCGCTGGAGTTTACGTTCGCACAACCTGAGTGATGCTTCTTTTTTGTACATCTTAGATGTACAATTGAGTTGTACATATGAGGAGGTTTTGATGCGTACCATGAACTATAGCGAAGCCCGACAAAATCTGGCTGAAGTACTGGAGAGCGCTGTCACCGGCGTTCCTGTCACTATTACACGTCGTGGTCATAAGCCTGCCGTAATCATCAGCGCGGAAGAGTTCGAACGCTATCAGGCTGCAAGACTTGATGATGAATTTGCCGATATCATGATGGTACATGGTAATGAAATCAGGGAGCTGGCGGATAAATGACCCTACAAATTATCTCAGCGGAAGAGATAATCCAGTTTCACGACAGGCTGCTACGCGTAACGCCTGGCGTTGCGGGCATGCCTGATCCTGGTCGTGCTGAAGCGCTGATGTATCGAGTGTTAAATCAAATTGAATACGAAGGTGTGACCGACGTGTGGTTGCTGGCCGCAATGCATTTACTGGCTATCTCACGTGGGCATATTTTTAATGATGGTAACAAACGTACCGCTTTGTTTATTACATTACTGTTTTTAAAGCGTAACGGGATAGCTGTGCCTGCAAACCCGGATTTTGTCGCCATGACGGTTGAAGCGGCTGCGGGCCAACTGACGCTGGAACAAATAGCCTCTCGCCTGCGTGGTTAACTCCGGCGGAAGCCATTGTAGGCCGGATAAGATGCGTTAGCATCGCCATCCGGCGGTTCGTAGGCACTTTCGCTATAAGTGTCACAGCTCCCACTTTCCTTCCTTAGCACCGTCACCGCCTTGCCATCTGTTTGTCGCCTTACTATCTTTTTTTTGTAATAAAAAAGTTATTTTTCTGTCATTCGAGCATGTCATGTTACCCCCGCGAGCATAAAACGCGTGATATCGCGCATCCGGCACAACAAGAGAGATAACCGATGATATCGTTACGACATACAGCTTTAGGACTGGCACTTAGCCTGGCATTTGCAGGTCAGGCACTGGCGGTCACCACTATCCCGTTCTGGCACTCAATGGAAGGCGAACTGGGTAAAGAAGTTGATTCACTGGCGCAACGTTTTAATGCAGCCAATCCCGACTACAAAATTGTTCCGCAGTACAAAGGCAACTACGAGCAGAGCCTGAGTGCAGGAATTGCTGCTTTCCGTACCGGAAACGCGCCTGCGCTGCTGCAGGTTTATGAAGTGGGTACGGCAACCATGATGGCCTCAAAAGCCATTAAACCGGTCTATGAAGTATTCAAAGAGGCTGGCATTAACTTCGATGAGTCTCAGTTCGTACCGACGGTTTCCGGTTACTACACCGACTCTAAAAGCGGACACTTGCTCTCCCAGCCGTTTAACAGCTCCACTCCGGTGCTGTACTACAACAAAGATGCCTTCAAAAAAGCCGGTTTAGACCCGGAGCAGCCGCCGAAAACCTGGCAGGATCTGGCGGAATATACCGCGAAGCTGAAAGCCGCAGGTATGAAGTGCGGTTACGCCAGCGGCTGGCAGGGATGGATTCAGATTGAAAACTTCAGCGCCTGGAACGGTCTGCCGGTAGCAACCAAAAACAATGGCTTTGACGGTACTGACGCGGTGCTGGAGTTCAATAAACCGGAACAGGTGAAACATATCGCTCTGCTGGAGGAGTTGAACAAAAAAGGTGATTTCAGCTACTTCGGGCGTAAGGACGAATCCACTGAGAAGTTCTACAACGGGGATTGTGCCATTACCACCGCCTCTTCCGGTTCGCTGGCCGACATCCGTCACTACGCTAAATTCAACTATGGCGTCGGGATGATGCCGTACGATGCTGATGTGAAGGGCGCGCCGCAGAATGCGATTATCGGTGGGGCCAGCCTGTGGGTGATGCAGGGTAAAGACAAAGCAACCTACGAAGGCGTGGCGCAGTTCCTCAACTTCCTGGCGAAGCCTGAAATTGCTGCGGAATGGCACCAGAAGACCGGCTATCTGCCGATCACCACCGCTGCCTACGACCTGACCCGTGAACAGGGCTTCTATGAGAAGAACCCTGGGGCTGATATCGCCACCCGCCAGATGCTGAACAAGCCGCCGTTGCCGTTCACCAAAGGGCTGCGTTTGGGCAATATGCCGCAGATCCGCACCATTGTGGATGAAGAGCTGGAAAGCGTCTGGACCGGGAAGAAAACCCCGCAGCAGGCACTGGACGCCGCCGTTGAGCGTGGCAATCAGTTACTGCGCCGCTTTGAGCAATCGACCAAGTCTTAAGTGTATAAGTGCCTGATGGCGCTGCGCTTATCAGGCCTACAAGTTCGTAGTTTGTAGGCCGGATAAGGTGCTTGCACCGCCATCCGGCACCTTCCAGGAAAGAACCTACATGTCTTCATCCCGTCCGGTATTCCGCTCGCGTTGGCTTCCCTATTTGTTGGTAGCTCCGCAGCTGGTTATCACCGTTATTTTCTTTATCTGGCCCGCCGGTGAAGCGCTGTGGTACTCGCTACAATCCGTTGATCCGTTTGGTCTTTCCAGCCGGTTTGTCGGACTGGAAAACTTTGTCGCGCTGTTTCATGACCCGTACTACCTCGACTCATTCTGGACCACCATTAAGTTCAGTACGTTAGTCACGGTAAGCGGTCTGCTGGTGTCGTTATTTTTTGCGGCGCTGGTGAATTACGTGGTGCGCGGCAGCCGTTTTTACCAGACGCTGATGTTGTTGCCTTATGCCGTTGCGCCCGCCGTCGCCGCCGTATTGTGGATCTTCCTGTTTAACCCAGGACGCGGGCTGATTACCCATTTTCTCGGTGAGTTTGGCTATGACTGGAACCATGCGCAAAACAGCGGTCAGGCAATGTTTCTGGTGGTGTTCGCGTCGGTCTGGAAGCAGATTAGTTACAACTTCCTGTTCTTCTTTGCCGCACTGCAGTCTATCCCGCGATCGCTGATCGAAGCTGCTGCGATTGATGGCGCAGGGCCGGTTCGCCGCTTCTTTAAGCTGGCGCTGCCGCTGATAGCCCCGGTCAGCTTCTTTCTGCTGGTGGTGAATCTGGTTTATGCCTTCTTTGATACCTTCCCGGTTATTGATGCCGCCACGGCGGGTGGGCCGGTGCAGGCGACGACCACGCTGATTTATAAGATCTACCGTGAAGGGTTTGTCGGGTTGGATCTGGCTTCTTCCGCCGCACAATCGGTGGTGCTGATGTTCCTGGTCATTATTTTGACGGTGGTGCAGTTCCGCTATGTGGAAAGTAAGGTGCGTTACCAATGATTGAGAACCGTCGTGGGCTGACAATATTCAGCCATGCCATGTTGATTATGGGGATCATGGTGATCCTGTTTCCGCTGTACGTCGCGTTTGTCGCGGCGACGCTGGACAACAAAGCGGTGTTTGAAACGCCGATGACGCTGGTTCCCGGCACGCAGTTGCTGGAGAACATGAAATACATCTGGGTCAACGGTGTGGGCGTCAACAGCGCGCCGTTCTGGTTGATGATGCTTAACAGCTTCATCATGGCGTTCAGTATTACGGTAGGGAAAATCACCGTCTCCATGCTCTCCGCATTCGCCATCGTCTGGTTCCGTTTTCCGCTGCGCAACCTGTTCTTCTGGATGATTTTTATCACCCTGATGCTGCCGGTTGAGGTGCGAATCTTCCCCACCGTGGAGGTTATCGCCAACCTGAAAATGCTCGACAGCTATGCGGGTCTGACGCTGCCGTTGATGGCATCGGCTACTGCGACCTTCCTGTTCCGACAGTTCTTTATGACCCTGCCGGATGAGCTGGTTGAGGCCGCGCGAATTGACGGTGCGTCACCGATGCGTTTTTTCCGCGATATCGTACTACCACTGTCAAAAACCAATCTGGCGGCGCTGTTCGTTATCACCTTTATCTACGGCTGGAACCAGTATTTGTGGCCGTTGTTAATTATTACCGACGTCAATTTGGGCACTGCGGTGGCGGGTATCAAAGGCATGATCGCCACCGGTGAAGGCACCACGCAGTGGAACCAGGTAATGGCTGCCATGCTGCTGACGCTCATCCCTCCGGTAATCATCGTGTTAGCCATGCAGCGTGCCTTCGTACGCGGTCTGGTCGATAGTGAGAAATAAAAATGGCTGGTTTAAAACTACAGGCAGTAACCAAAAGCTGGGACGGCAAAACCCAGGTGATTAAACCGCTGACGCTGGACGTCGCGGACGGGGAATTTATCGTGATGGTTGGCCCATCCGGCTGCGGAAAGTCTACGCTGCTGCGGATGGTGGCCGGGCTGGAGCGGGTGAGCGGTGGCGATATCTGGATTGATAATAAACGCGTCACCGAGATGGAGCCGAAGGATCGCGGCATTGCGATGGTCTTTCAAAACTACGCGCTCTACCCGCATATGAGCGTGGAAGAAAACATGGCCTGGGGGCTGAAAATCCGCGGGATGGGCAAGGAGCACATTGCTGAACGGGTAAATGAGGCGGCGCGTATTCTCGAGCTGGGTGAGCTGCTCAAACGTCGTCCGCGCGAACTTTCTGGCGGTCAGCGCCAGCGCGTAGCGATGGGGCGAGCGATTGTGCGTGACCCAGCGGTATTCCTGTTCGATGAGCCGCTTTCTAACCTCGATGCCAAGCTGCGCGTGCAGATGCGTCTGGAGTTACAACATCTGCATCGCCGCCTGAAAACCACTTCGCTATACGTGACGCACGACCAGGTTGAAGCGATGACCCTCGCCCAACGGGTGATGGTGATGAACAAAGGCATTGCCGAGCAGATAGGTACACCGGTTGAGGTGTATGAAAAGCCTGCCAGCCGCTTTGTGGCGAGTTTTATCGGCAGCCCGGCGATGAACCTGCTGGACGGGTGCATCAGTACCTCGGGCACCCATTTTGAACTGGAGGGCGGCATGACGCTACCCATCGGCAGAAGCGCGAGAGAGTCTATTGGGCATAAAATGACGTTGGGTATCCGCCCAGAGCATATTGCGCTAAGCTCGCAGGCCGAAGGCGGCGTGCCGTTGGTTGTTGATACACTGGAAATGCTGGGCGCAGATAACCTGGCACACGGACGCTGGGGCGAGCAAAAGCTGGTGGTGCGACTGGCGCATCAGCATCGCCCAACGGCAGGCAGCACGCTGTGGCTGCATCTGCCGGAAAATCATCTGCATCTTTTTGATGGCGAAACAGGACAACGCGTATGAGTAACTGGCCTTACCCCCATATTGTCGCCCATCGTGGCGGCGGTAAGCTGGCCCCGGAAAACACCCTGGCGGCGATCGACGTGGGGGCGCGATACGGGCATACCATGATCGAGTTTGACGCTAAATTGTCGAAAGACGGTGAGATCTTCTTACTGCATGACGACAACCTGGAGCGAACCAGCAACGGGTGGGGCGTGGCAGGCGAGCTGAACTGGCAGGATTTATTGCGCGTGGACGCCGGCGGCTGGTTTAGCGGTGAGTTTAAAGGTGAACCGCTGCCGCTGCTCTCGCAAGTGGCCGAGCGCTGCCGTCAGCACGGTATGATGGCGAATATTGAAATTAAACCCACAACCGGCACCGGAACGTTAACCGGCAAAGTCGTGGCGCTGGCCGCGCGGGAACTGTGGGCGGGAATGACGCCGCCACTATTGTCATCCTTTGAAATTGATGCACTTGAAGCGGCGCAGCAGGCGGTACCTGAACTGCCGAGAGGCTTGCTGCTTGATGAATGGCGCGAGGACTGGCGCGAGCTGACCACGCGGCTTGGCTGCGTCTCTATTCATCTTAATCACAAACTGCTGGATGAAGCGCGTGTGGATGCGCTGCGTGATGCGGGGCTACGTATTCTGGTATATACCGTCAACCGACCCCAGCGCGCGGCGGAACTGCTGCGCTGGGGCGTGGACTGCATCTGTACCGATGCCATTGATACGATTGGTCCGGATTTCCAACCTTTTTAAGGCCCAATCGTTTTTAACGGAACGTTAGGCTGCGGCGTGCTGGAGGGCTTCAGCATGTCGCCGTTCTTTTTCTCTGACAGCATATGTTGCTTATTCAGAGAGCTGTCCGGGTTACGGGTTCCACTCAACATCCCACCGTTGCTGTTGGGCAGCATTTGCTGCTGGCTGGGATTCAACTCGCCTGGCTGAGACTGAAGGACCCGCTGGGAGTTGGTGTTAATTTGGTTTTCCATATGCTGTTGCTGCATACGCGTCTGCGTTTGCAACTGTTGGTTGAGCATCCCTTTCTGCTGAATTTGCTGCGTTTGCATTTGGGTTTGCATACGCTGCTGACTCGGGATCTGATAACCGGGTTGGTTCGGGTTATTCATAGTGTTGATGGGCTGTGTAAAGCCTGCAAACGGCAACAGCATGGCTAAAAGTAAGAGTCGTTTCATCGCTTTTCTCCTCTCGGGGATCTCTTAAGTTTACTCCTTTCTCGCCGTTACGATGATTATTTCAGAGTTATGCACCAGGCTTAGTGGGGGCCGACCCCCATACATCTGGAGAATAACGATGATAAAACCGACGTTTTTACGCCGGGTAGCCATTGCTGCTCTGCTCTCAGGAAGTTGTTTTAGCGTTGCTGCCGCGCCGGCTGCGCCACCGCCGGTATCTTACGGAGTCGAGGAAGATGTGTTCCATCCCGTACGCGCTAAGCACGGAATGGTGGCCTCTGTGGATGCTTTAGCTACCCAGGTTGGTGTGGACATTCTTAAACAGGGTGGGAATGCCGTTGATGCCGCCGTGGCCGTTGGCTATGCGCTGGCGGTGACGCATCCCCAGGCGGGCAATCTGGGCGGCGGTGGTTTTATGCTGCTGCGTACCAAAGACGGTAACACCACAGCGATCGATTTTCGTGAAATGGCGCCTGCTGGCGCGACCCGTGACATGTTCCTCGATGAGCAGGGCAACGCCGATGCGAAAAAGTCGCTGACGTCGCATCTGGCATCCGGTACGCCGGGTACAGTGGCGGGTTTCTCGCTGGCGCTGGAGAAATACGGCACGATGCCGCTGAACAAAGTGGTGCGCCCGGCGATGAAGCTGGCGGAAGAGGGCTTTGTGGTTAATGACGCGCTGGCCGACGATCTGAAAACCTATGGCAGCGAGGTGCTCCCTAATCACGAGAACAGCAAAGCCATTTTCTGGAAGGACGGCGAGCCGCTGAAAAAGGGCGATAAGCTGGTGCAAAAGAATCTGGCGAAAAGTCTGGAAATGATTGCCGAGAATGGTCCGGATGCGTTTTATAAAGGGGCGATTGCCGATCAGATAGCCGGGGAAATGCAGAAGAACGGCGGGCTGATGACCAAAGAGGATTTAGCCAGCTATAAAGCCGTGGAGCGCACGCCGATCGGCGGTGACTATCGCGGGTATCAGGTCTTCTCCATGCCGCCGCCGTCCTCTGGCGGTATTCACATCGTGCAGATCCTCAATATTCTCGAAAACTTCGATATGAAGAAGTACGGGTTTGGCAGCGCCGATGCTATGCAGGTTATGGCTGAAGCGGAGAAATATGCTTACGCCGACCGTTCAGAATATCTGGGCGACCCGGATTTTGTGAAAGTGCCGTGGCAAGCGCTGACCAACAAAGCATATGCTAAAACGCTTGCCGATCAGATTGATATCAACAAGGCTAAGCCTTCCAGCCAGATCAAACCGGGCAAGCTCGCCCCGTATGAAAGCAACCAGACTACGCACTTCTCGGTCGTGGATAAAGACGGCAATGCCGTGGCGGTAACGTATACCCTAAATACCACCTTCGGGACCGGCATCGTGGCGGGTAACACCGGTATTCTGCTGAATAACGAAATGGACGACTTCTCCGCTAAGCCGGGCGTGCCGAACGTTTATGGACTGGTGGGCGGTGATGCCAACGCGGTTGGGCCGAAGAAGCGTCCGCTGTCATCGATGTCGCCGACTATCGTGGTAAAAGACGGGAAAACCTGGCTGGTGACCGGCAGCCCAGGTGGAAGCCGAATCATCACTACCGTACTGCAAATGGTGGTCAACAGCATTGATTTCGGGATGAACGTCGCCGAAGCGACCAACGCACCGCGCTTCCATCATCAATGGTTGCCGGATGAACTGCGCATCGAGAAGGGCTTCAGCCCGGATACAATCAAGCTGCTGGAGCAAAAAGGACAGAAAGTAGCGCTGAAAGAGGCGATGGGTAGCACGCAGAGTATTATGGTTGGACCGGATGGCGCACTGTATGGTGCGTCCGACCCGCGTTCCGTGGATGACTTAACGGCGGGATACTAAGGATGACGGCCCTCTTCGATGGGAGAGGGCTTGTCGGTTCAACAGCATTATTCTTCACGTGGTTATGGTTCGTTATTGTCAGCATCTGTATTCTTTATTAGCCTGTACCCTTTTTCAGATACGCGATAGTAAGGCATGGACTTATGCCCGCTGTCCTCGATATTTACCAATCCCTCGCTAGCCAATTTATTCACAATATTAACGACATTACTGAATCCCGGGATTCTTTTCATAGATAGCGTGCGATCCAGATTCATCCAGTTCCAGTTAATATCTTTTTCAGCCATAACTTTCAGGACGTTAAGCTCTGTTTCAGTTATCATAGTTAAGTGCATCCTGGTGGTATAAGTCATCAACCGTTCCCTTGAGTCTGTAATCTTCCAGCGTGGCTGTATGGGCGTGATTCCATAGATTATATCCTGCATCCCCCTCAGGTTGCCCAAACTCCCATCCCAGATTACAGTAGCGCTGATATTCTCGACATTCATGAGTATAGTAATTCAGATCGACCTGTTCTGGAGGCATTTTCCCTTTCTCAATGTCTTTCAACCTGCCGATCATTACATCATTTGCAGGATCATGGATGAACCTGGAAATATGTTTCTCAACTGTAGCGATACCTTTACTGTTTATGATGACACCATCAGTTGTTAGGTTTTCTATGGGACCTCCGGCAAGCTCAGGATCGAATGTTCGTCCTGATGCTGTTCCCCTGGCCCCAAACTGCTCCAGTTTTTCTAATTCAGGAAATTTCATCCTTCCCATAGTTAAGCCTGCAGCTACTGAAGCACCAAGGATCAGCAATCCTTTGTTATCCATAACCTGCTCGTAACCCGCAGGAGCATCGCCCCCCAACTTTTCGGCCGTTTCCCTGAAGCCGTCGATATTCCCGTTGTAGATCCCTCCGGCGGCAAGCAGTCTGCCAACTCCTTTGCTGTTTAACGTTTTGAGGCCGTTGTCTGCGGGGGTTTTTGGGCTGGGGATAAACAGGCGGTTATAGTTTTCGGGCAACGCCAGGTAGCT
Source organism: Citrobacter sp. Cpo071 (assembly GCF_030332765.1). Classification (NCBI taxonomy): domain Bacteria; kingdom Pseudomonadati; phylum Pseudomonadota; class Gammaproteobacteria; order Enterobacterales; family Enterobacteriaceae; genus Citrobacter; species Citrobacter sp. Cpo071. The sequence goes on from NZ_JAOWHE010000077.1 coordinate 223,212, forward strand.
GAACTCAGTGTTGGCAATAAGATGTTTGCAGAGGATATATTCATAGCTGATGGTTATTGTTTCTGTATCTAAATTATTGTCGCTGAATTGGTGTTGAATGGCTGATAGAAATGCTCCCCGCAGTTGAATATAATAATATTTCTCCCATCTACCGAACCTATTGATGCGGTAGAAATAAAACTCCATATACAACTGCTCGTTGTTGTTAATAGCGTTTACAAACAATGGGGTGCTTTTATCTATCAGTTTGCAAAATTGCAGTCCGTGAAAATGTGAACCTCTGCCAGTACTGGTTATACTATTAGAGAGCGAAAAAGCAAAAATCTCGTCTTCGTGCCCTGATTGCCAGCGGTTACCCACAGATGCAACGGTTCCACATCCGTCAGAAATAGCACCCTGCTGTTGTCCTGAAACCATCAGATAGACGATATCACTCATGACATCCTTATCCTTTTATTACGTGTTGTCGTAAAAATGGTAATTTTTATCTTTGCTTTTTATTACGCTTTCTAATGTCGTTAGTATATAGAAGAAATAAAACGTTTCACTTTAAGTGAATTTTCTTGAGGGGAATCCGAATATAAATAGCTAAGGGGGTTATTTTTATTTATTTTATAATGGAGGGTTATTAATGGAGTTTTTATTGATGTTTATTAACCCATATCAACAGCCTACAGCGTTCTGAACGATGTAGGCCTGACTGGTAGGTTATGGCGCATATCGCTGCAGTGATTCGGACCAGCGGAATATTTGGCTGCTTTTATCCTGTAGGCTAACGCGCTCTAAGTCATAAAATCCGTGCGTCTTTGCCGAGCGCATTTTGAGAATGTACTTACTTTCGCTAATGTCGTGCTGCCTTGTGCCGTCTTTATTCCAGTCTCCGGCGATGTCCGTATATTGATAAACAAGGTCGGAATAAACGTTGATTATCCTGTTGTCTTTGATCGCATAGAGCTCCAGCACTTCGTAAAATGCGCCGCCGCCGGAATACGCATCAGAGTATCCACCACGCACCCCGAACGCCAGGGTATCGGGGGCGATCCGGTACGGTGCCAGATCCAGTTTTGTATAATAAGCCAGCGGTCTGATGGACTCATCATCGCTCTCTTTTTCGGCGGCTTTATTCCACTCCGAGAGCTGGTTTAACGGTTTTTCCGAGCGTGCAATCGGCGTTAGCTGTGGATTCTGCCAGGAAAAAACGCCGAGATATAATTTATTAGCGCGCCCGTTGCTGTAGTTTTCCGGGCAGGTGTTATCCGCGTATTTTTTTGCTTGCTCGGCGTCAGCCTTATTATCGGCAAAACAAGCAATGCCAATATATTTACCGTCTTTTCCCCAAGATTTAGCACCGGTCAGGATCAGGTTGTCAGGATCTTCATTCGGTGCAACCCATGCAATCCACTGCTTTTCGGATAAGCCCTGAGGAAGCTCACCAAATCCTTTCGCAGGGGTTGCTCCTGCCATTTGCTCAGCAAAAATCTGTTTACCTTCAGGATGTTGGATGGCACTGGCTACGGAATCGAGATTTTGTACGGTAGTGGCAAAAGCAGGGGAGAGCGAGGCCAGCAAAACCAGGGGAAGAAACTTTTTCACTATTGCGTCCTTTCAATAAGCAGGGCGATAAGGCTCGCCCTTAAATTTATTTCACGCGCGCCATAAAGTAGGCATCAACATACTCACCGTTGCGCAGGCCGTATTTCTTACCGGTGCCTTCGATTTCAAAGCCGTACTTCTTATAGACTGCTACAGCAGGCTCATTATCAACAAATACTGTCAGCTCAATGCGCTCGACGCGCAGCCAGTTGTCGCACATGTCGATCATCGTACGAATCAGCGCGCTGGCAACGCCACGATTGTGCCACCTGCCATCCACGCAGATACCAAAATCGGCCACGTGGCTGCGGCGCGGGCGCTGCGCGACCTCAATACAGAGATGCCCCACGACGATATCATCAATGCAGGCAACCAGCTGTTTGACACCGGCTTGCTCGGTTAGCCGCGCTTGCCACATTTCGAGAGAAGGATGAGGAACCTGTAGCGTGTTGTGGTACACCTCCGGCTGGGCGTGGATCTGACGAATTGCGTCGTAATCTTTCGGTTCAGCGTGGCGTATCACTATCTCACTCATTCCTTATCTCCTGCAGGGTTAATTGTGCATTTACACTCGCTGAGAAAGAAAAATCCGTCAACTGCATTTTTTTGCAAAAAGAAGTAGACAAGTGCGAATGAGAATGATTATTATTGCTCTGCGTTCAGGGGAACCCCTACGGAGAACCTGAAAGCACGACATTGCTCACATTGCTTCCAGTATTACTTTAGCCAGCTTTTGCTGGCTTTTTTTTTGGCTGGGTTTCGGGCTAGTTTGCTTACCAGCTTAATCCCGGGCTGTGCTCGCAATCCTCACGTACTCTGTGTACGCTCCGGTTGCTGCGCGCAGGCCGTGAATAATCTGCCTACGCCACTTACGCCCGATCTTTTGGCTGTATAATGCGGTAGGCCGGATAAGGCAACGCCGCATCCGGCACGATGACAGGATGGATTCAGTCTCCAGCCGCTTTGCGCTATGGTGTAGACAATCACCTTCAAAAGGATCGTCTCATGACCTTACACTGCGCATTTATTGGTTTTGGTAAAAGCACCACCCGCTACCATTTGCCGTACGTCCTCAACCGCAAAAATAGCTGGCACGTCGCGCACATTTTCCGCCGCAACGCCAGGCCGGAAGAGCAGGCGCCGCAGTATTCGCATATTCACTTCACCAGCGACCTCGACGAGATCTTAAACGATCCGCAGGTGAAACTGGTGATCGTCTGTACCCATGCTGACAGCCATTTTGAATATGCTAAACGCGCGCTGGAAGCGGGTAAAAATGTGCTGGTTGAGAAACCCTTCACGCCGACGCTTGCGCAAGCAAAAGAGCTGTTCGAACTGGCGCGAAGCAAAGGACTGACCGTTACGCCGTATCAGAATCGCCGTTTTGACTCCTGCTTCCTCACCGCGAAAAAAGCCATTGAGAGCGGCAAGCTCGGCAAGATTGTTGAGGTTGAAAGCCATTTCGATTACTACCGTCCTGAAGCAGAAACCAAGCCGGGACTGCCGCAGGACGGCGCGTTTTATGGTCTGGGCGTACACACCATGGATCAGATTATCTCGCTGTTCGGACGTCCCGATCATGTGGCCTATGACATCCGCAGCCTGCGCAACAAAGCGAACCCGGACGATACCTTTGAAGCGCAGCTGTTTTACGGCGACCTGAAAGCCATTGTTAAAACCAGTCATCTGGTGAAAATCGACTATCCGAAGTTTATCGTCCATGGCACCAAAGGCTCGTTTGTGAAGTACGGCATCGACCAGCAGGAAACCAGCCTGAAGGCCAATATCATGCCGGGCGAGCCAGGTTTCGCTGCTGATGATTCCATTGGGATGCTAGAGTACGTCAACGATGACGGCATCACGGTAAAAGAAGAGGTAAAGCCGGAAGTGGGGGATTACGGTCGCGTGTATGACGCGCTGTACCAGACGCTGACCACCGGTACGCCTAATTACGTCAAGGAATCTGAAGTTCTTACCAACCTGGAGATCATCGAACGCGCCTTTGAACAGGCAACGCCTGCCACGATAACCCTCGCCAAATAGCCTGCACAGACTCCTCTGGGCTTGTTCATATTTTTTGAACAGAGGAGTCAATTTTCACCCTCTATGATCCCAGACGGATTGAGTCCACACTTACTCCATCGAAAACATCTGGGGGTGAACACAATGATCTACTTACGCAAAGCTAACGACCGTGGCCACGCTAATCATGGCTGGCTTGATTCCTGGCATACCTTCTCTTTTGCCAACTACTATGACCCGAACTTTATGGGGTTCTCGGCACTGCGCGTGATTAACGATGACGTGATCGATGCAGGTCAGGGATTTGGTACTCACCCCCATAAAGACATGGAAATCCTGACCTACGTGCTGGAAGGCGCGGTGGAGCATCAGGACAGCATGGGCAATAAAGAGCAGGTTCCGGCCGGTGAGTTTCAGATTATGAGCGCCGGGACGGGGATCCGTCACTCGGAGTACAACCCGAGCAATACTGAGAAGCTGCATCTGTATCAGATCTGGATCATGCCGCAGGAGAACGGTATTACTCCGCGCTATGAACAGCGTCGTTTCGATGCCGCTCAGGGTAAACAACTGGTGCTGTCGCCGGATGCCCGTGATGGTTCACTTAAAGTGTACCAGGATATGGAGCTGTACCGTTGGGCGCTGGTCAAAGATGAGCAGTCGGTGCATCAGATTGCCGCTGAACGCCGCGTTTGGATCCAGGTGGTAAAAGGCAACGTGACGATTAACGGCACCAAAGCGACCACCAGCGACGGTCTGGCAATCTGGGATGAACAGGCAATTTCTATTCATGCCGACAGCGACAGTGAAGTGTTGCTGTTTGACCTGCCGCCAGTATAAAAATACACGTCATCCTTCAAGCCGCATCTGTGTTGGCTTTCCTCGCTCACCCCGGTCGCGTACTTAATGTACGCTCCCGGGGATTTAATGAGGGACATCCTTGTCCCTCACCAGAGGCAACCTTCGGTTGTTCAAATTCGTTCCTGACGAATTTGTCACTGCGTCGCCGCCTTGATGCAACTCGAATGATTTTGTGTATTTATCACAATAAAAACTCCTTTTTTTCTCTGCAAAGGTTCACGCACGTCCGTGGTAAACTGGGAGAATCTATCCCTTTTTAACGCTTCAGGACGATGAAAAAGAAAAGACCCGTACTTCAGGATGTAGCCGACCGCGTGGGCGTGACCAAAATGACGGTCAGTCGCTTTTTGCGTAACCCGGAGCAGGTCTCCGTGGCGCTGCGGGGCAAAATTGCCGCTGCACTTGATGAGCTGGGTTATATTCCCAATCGCGCTCCTGATATCCTTTCTAACGCTACCAGCCGCGCTATCGGCGTGCTGTTACCGTCTCTCACTAACCAGGTTTTTGCTGAAGTGCTACGCGGCATTGAGGCTGTCACCGACGCCCATGGTTATCAAACCATGCTCGCGCACTACGGCTATAAGCCTGAGATGGAACAAGAGCGCCTGGAATCGATGCTGTCGTGGAATATCGATGGCCTGATCCTCACCGAACGTAGCCATACGCCCCGTACGCTGAAAATGATTGAAGTTGCCGGTATCCCGGTGGTTGAGCTGATGGATAGCCAGTCTCCGTGTCTGGATATCGCCGTCGGTTTCGACAACTTCGAAGCCGCGCGTCAGATGACTGCCGCTATTATCGCCCGCGGGCACCGTCATGTAGCCTATCTTGGCGCTCGTCTTGATGAACGTACTATCATCAAACAGAGAGGCTACGAGCAGGCAATGCGCGATGCCAACCTGGTGCCGTACAGCGTGATGGTGGAACAGTCTTCTTCCTACTCCTCCGGTATTGAACTCATCCGTCAGGCGCGGCGTGAATACCCGCAGCTCGACGGCGTTTTCTGTACCAACGATGACCTGGCGGTAGGGGCGGCCTTCGAATGCCAGCGTTTAGGGCTGAAAATCCCGGATGACATGGCGATTGCCGGATTCCACGGTCACGACATCGGGCAGGTGATGGAGCCGCGTCTGGCGAGTGTGCTCACGCCACGTGAACGGATGGGCAGCATTGGCGCAGAACGCCTGCTGGCGCGCATTCGTGGTGAAGCAGTCACGCCTAAAATGTTAGATTTAGGTTTCACCTTGTCACCGGGCGGATCTATTTAAGCCAACAAGTTTGAAGTAGCTCACACTTATACACTTCGAGCACGAATGGATATTGCTTCTCTATTTATCCGGCTGGACAATGTTACCGATAACAGTTACCCGTAACAATTTCCTGATTCTTGTACCAGTGGGGGCAACGCTTTGAGCACGACTAATCATGATCACCACGTTTACGTTCTGATGGGCGTATCGGGCAGCGGTAAATCTGCTGTCGCCAGCGAAGTGGCGCATCAACTGCAGGCCGCGTTTCTTGATGGCGATTTTCTCCATCCGCGCAGCAACATCATGAAAATGGCTTCCGGTGAGCCACTCAACGATGACGACCGTAAACCGTGGCTACAGGCGCTTAATGACGCCGCTTTTGCGATGCAGCGTACCAATAAGGTTTCTCTGATCGTCTGTTCTGCCTTGAAAAAAGTCTACCGCGACCAGTTGCGCGACGGTAACCCGAACCTCTCTTTCATTTATCTGAAAGGGGATTTTGACGTTATCGAAAGCCGTCTGAAGGCGCGTAAAGGCCACTTCTTCAAAACGCAGATGCTGGTTACCCAGTTTGAAGCGCTGGAAGAACCGGGTGCGAATGAAAACGATGTACTGGTGGTCGATATCGATCAACCACTGGACGGTGTGGTCGCCAGCACCATTGAGGTTATTAACCAAGGCAGTAAGTAGTGAGCACATTAACGCTTGTTTTAACAGCAGTAGGGTCCGTTTTATTACTGCTGTTTTTAGTGATGAAGGCGCGTATGCACGCCTTCGTTGCTTTGATGGTGGTATCCATTGGTGCAGGTCTCTTTTCCGGTATGCCGCTCGATAAAATCGCGGCGACCATGGAAAAAGGGATGGGAGGCACGCTCGGTTTCCTGGCGATTGTGGTGGCGCTGGGGGCGATGTTCGGCAAGATTTTGCATGAGACCGGCGCGGTCGATCAGATTGCCGTCAAAATGCTGAAATCCTTCGGTCATAGCCGCGCACATTACGCGATTGGCCTGGCCGGTCTGATTTGCGCGCTGCCGCTGTTCTTTGAGGTGGCGATTGTGCTGCTGATTAGCGTAGCATTCTCAATGGCGCGCCATACCGGTACTAACCTGGTTAAGTTGGTCATTCCGCTGTTTGCGGGCGTGGCGGCTGCCGCAGCGTTCCTGCTGCCGGGGCCTGCGCCGATGCTGCTGGCCTCTCAGATGCACGCCGACTTTGGCTGGATGATCCTGATTGGCCTGTGCGCCGCGATTCCGGGCATGATTATCGCCGGGCCGCTGTGGGGTAACTTCATCAGCCGTTACGTTGAGCTGCACGTACCGGAAGACATTACCGAGCCGCATCTGGGCGAAGGCAAAATGCCCTCCTTTGGCTTCAGCTTATCGCTTATCCTGCTGCCGCTGGTGCTGGTTGGTCTGAAAACCATCGCCGCACGCTTTGTTCCGGTCGGTTCTTCAACCTACGAATGGTTCGAGTTTATCGGTCATCCGTTTACCGCGATTCTGGTTGCCTGTCTGGTGGCGATTTACGGTCTGGCGGTGCGCCAGGGCATGCCAAAAGACCGCGTGATGGAAATCTGCGGCCATGCGCTGCAGCCAGCGGGGATTATTCTGCTGGTGATTGGTGCGGGCGGCGTGTTCAAACAGGTACTGGTAGATTCCGGCGTTGGCCCTGCACTGGGCGAAGCGTTAACCGGTATGGGCTTGCCGATCGCTATCACCTGCTTCGTGCTGGCGGCGGCGGTGCGTATCATTCAGGGGTCCGCGACAGTGGCCTGCTTAACGGCGGTCGGTCTGGTGATGCCAGTGATTGAGCAACTGAACTACTCCGGTGCCCAGATGGCAGCGCTGTCTATCTGTATCGCGGGCGGCTCTATCGTGGTCAGCCACGTTAACGACGCCGGTTTCTGGTTGTTCGGTAAATTTACCGGCGCGACTGAAGCGCAAACGCTGAAGACCTGGACGATGATGGAAACCATCCTCGGTACGGTCGGCGCGATTGTCGGTATGATTGCTTTCCAGCTGTTGAGCTGATGGCATTGCCCGGTGGCGCTAGCGCTTACCGGGCCTGGAAACGAGCACATATCGACACCGTAGGCCGGGTAAGGCGAAGCCGCCACCCGGCTTTTTTACAGCACCATCACCCCATCCTCGGTTTTCAACCAGCGCGGCGCTTTCAGTGTGTCGGCGAAATAATCCACCAAATCCTGCAGCAAATCACCCGCCACCCGCTCCATATCATCAGAAAGCGTTTTGCTCATCAGCAAATGCGTTAAAAGCTGGCAGTAACGCCCCATCTGATCTGGTTCGGGTTCAAAGAGGGGAGAGCGGGTCGGTAAGGTTTCTACCGTCAGGCTAGCCTGTAGATGCTGCGGTACAGGTTCCGTTAAGGTTGGTTGTAGTAGTGCCAGACAGGCCGACAGGCGCGCACAAATCGCCAGTTTTTCTACCGGGTCATGACATTCAACAAGCCCTTCGACAAAACTCTCACAGTTATCCGCCAGTTCGGTGAAGTCCGTGGCATGGCTAAAGGGAAGGGTAAATAAAGAGTATGAAAAGAGAGGGGTAGTAGCCATAGGGCAGCCTCCGATGAGTGATTTTCATCCACCACTGGAGAGGCTAATCTCACTGGAGGTGGAGCCGAACAGGGTTAGCCTTACCGGCCTCATCGGATACCGGCGCGTCTTGCGACGCCCCCGCCCGGTCCACCATTGGAGTGTACCTAAGCGTGCGACACAAAAATACTTGCGTCACCGATGAAGGAGTTCAGAAGGCTAATTCTGGCACCTGATTTTGCAGGTGCAGCGAGAAGATAATGCTTATCCGTGATGCTGACAAGAGGGCATTCCGGAAGGCGCTTCGCAGAAATGAAAATACGTTTTCTCAGCGGTTTAAAAGCATAAGGAATACCTGGTATTACAGTGCAATGCCGTTCAGTTAAGCATGTAGGGTGAACATGTGATTATTGCTCAGGGTTCCGTTCACCTCAGTGGTGTCATTTCTCTGAAGCGCTGATGCCCGTGAACGTGCAAGGGAGGCTCACCGCCGCCTCCCTTGCAACCCAGGCTCCCGGCGGGAAAATCGTCGCTGCGCGAGTTATTCGTCTTATGCCGTCTGCCTGTCGGGTCGGGGCCGAGCCTGCATCCATGCAGGCCGTCCCCTCTGCCCGCATCCCTGCGGGCAGACCCGGTCAGCCGTCAACACCTCATCGATTTTCAGCCGGACCAGGGTGTCGCTTCAGCGCTCTGGCTTTCAGCTATATCCGTTTTGCTGTTCACAGGTATTCAAGTAAAAGCTCAGGTGGTCAGGTGTGGGCTGGTCCGGCTGAAAATTGCCGACGCGTTTCCGTAAGGCCGGGAGAACCCGCAGGGATGCGGGTTCAGGGCGCGTTTTGCATGGACGCTGCCTCGCGCCCGGCCCGGTAGCCTGGAGGAATAAGTGGAGGGAACCACGAAGTGGCAATTTTCCTGCCGGGAGCCGGGATTGTTAAGGGGGCTGCGTAGCCCCCTTAACACGTTCACTGGTGACGAGATCTCAGAGAAGCAATGAACATAACGTGAACGGAATCGTTCTCTGAAATGCTATGCTCTCCAGCTTCAAAACGGTTACCCCTTCATCCACATCCGAACGCCGTCGAGGAACATCTGGGTTGCCATCATCACCAGAATCAGCCCCATCAGGCGTTCCAGCGCGTTAACCCCTTTCTCTCCCAGCAGGCGTAAAAACAGCGAAGACTGCAGCAAAATCACGAATGTACCGCCCCAGGCGATCAGCAGCGCAATCACCAGATGCCCCATCTGGTTTGGGTACTGATGCGACAACAGCATTAATGAGGCCAGGATTGTCGGCCCGGCTACCAGCGGAATCGCCAGCGGTACGATAAATGGCTCTTCACCAGCCGGAAGCCCGGTGCTATTCCCGGTGGCGCTGGGGAAAATCATCTTAATGGCGATCAGGAACAGAATGATGCCCCCGGAGATCGATACGGTTTCCGCGCGCAGGTTAAGAAATGCCAGAATTTTCTCGCCCGCAAACAGGAATATCAGCATCACCAACAGCGCAATAAACAGCTCGCGAATCATAATCGCGCGGCGACGTTTTGGTTCGGTATGTTTCAATACGGACATGAAAATGGGCAGGTTTCCGAGCGGATCCATAATCAGGATCAATAAAACTGCCGCTGAAATGATTTCATTCATAACTCAAATTCCCTGATAATTACCGCGGACTTTCTGCTTGCTTGCGCAGCGGGATAAGTCGCATTACTGATGGCTTCGCTATCATTGATTAATTTCACTTGCGACTTTGGCTGCTTTTTGTATGGTGAAGGATAGGCCAGTAGGATACTGGTTAGCATACACAGCACACATCTCTGCAGGAAAAAACGCTATGAAAAATGTTGGTTTTATCGGCTGGCGCGGTATGGTCGGCTCTGTTCTCATGCAACGCATGGTTGAGGAGCGTGACTTCGACGCCATTCGCCCTGTTTTCTTTTCTACTTCCCAGCTTGGGCAGGCGGCACCGACGTTCGGTGGCACCGCGACCGGCACACTTCAGGACGCTTTTGATCTGGATGCGCTGAAGGCGCTCGATATCATCGTGACCTGTCAGGGCGGCGATTATACCAACGAAATCTATCCAAAGCTTCGTGAAAGCGGTTGGCAGGGTTACTGGATTGACGCAGCCTCTTCGCTGCGTATGAAAGACGATGCCATCATTATTCTCGATCCGGTTAACCAGGATGTCATCACCGACGGCCTGAACAAAGGCATTAAGACCTTTGTCGGCGGCAACTGTACCGTTAGCCTGATGCTGATGTCCCTCGGTGGCCTGTTTGCCAATGACCTGGTTGACTGGGTTTCCGTAGCGACCTATCAGGCGGCTTCCGGCGGCGGCGCGCGCCATATGCGTGAACTGCTGTCTCAGATGGGTCATCTGTATGGCCATGTGGCCGAGGAACTGGCGACCCCTTCCTCTGCTATTCTCGACATCGAACGTAAAGTGACGACCCTGTCCCGCAGCGGCGAACTGCCGGTTGATAACTTTGGCGTACCGCTGGCCGGTAGCCTGATTCCGTGGATCGACAAACAGCTCGATAACGGTCAGAGCCGTGAAGAGTGGAAGGGACAGGCGGAAACCAACAAAATTCTCAACACGTCTTCCGTGATCCCGGTTGATGGCCTGTGCGTGCGCGTCGGTGCGCTGCGCTGCCACAGCCAGGCGTTCACCATTAAACTGAAAAAAGATGTGTCTATTCCGACCGTGGAAGAACTGCTGGCGGCGCACAATCCGTGGGCCAAAGTTGTACCAAACGATCGGGATATCACCATGCGTGAGTTAACCCCGGCGGCCGTTACCGGCACGCTGACCACGCCAGTAGGCCGTCTGCGTAAGCTGAACATGGGACCGGAGTTCCTGTCAGCCTTTACCGTGGGCGACCAGTTGCTGTGGGGTGCTGCGGAGCCATTGCGCCGTATGCTGCGCCAATTGGCGTAATAGTTTGTTAACGATCAAGGGGTGAGGAATCACCCCTTTTTTTGCGTAATACAGGAGTAAGCGCAGATGTTTCATTTTTTACCAGGAGTAAGATAAAGCATTGGCTATTCTTTAAGGGTGACTTAGTACCGGAGGTATTAAGTTGTTGCCTGAAGGTGGGACGACGCAGAGAGGATGCACAATTGTGCTGCGCCGTTCAGGTCAAAAAAAGTGTCACTACCTGATGTCGAAAATCAGTTGGAAGGGGTGACGCCATAAAACAGGATGACAACCATGTCCGTTCGTATCGATAGAGACGTGATTAATGCGCTAATTGCAGGCCATTTTGCGGATCCTTTTTCCGTACTCGGTATGCACCAAACTGATGCTGGACTTGAAGTCCGCGCCCTATTACCTGACGCCACCGAAGTGTGGGTGATCGAACCCAAAACCGGACGCAAAGTCGGCAAGCTGGATTGCCTCGACTCTCGCGGTTTTTTCTGTGCAGTACTTCCCCGTCGTAAAAATTTCTTTCGCTATCAGTTGGCCGTTGTCTGGCATGGACAGCAGAATCTGATTGATGACCCTTATCGTTTTGGCCCGCTGATCCAGGATATGGATGCCTGGCTGTTATCTGAAGGTACGCACCTGCGACCTTACGAAACGCTGGGTGCGCATGCGGATACCATGGATGGCGTAACCGGTACGCGCTTCTCAGTCTGGGCGCCTAACGCTCAACGCGTGTCAGTGGTTGGGCAGTTCAACTACTGGGATGGCCGTCGCCACCCAATGCGCCTGCGCAAAGAAAGCGGTATCTGGGAGCTGTTTATCCCCGGCGCGCAGCATGGTCAGCTGTATAAATACGAGATGATCGATGCCAACGGTAAGCTGCGAATCAAAGCGGACCCTTACGCCTTCGAAGCGCAAATGCGTCCGGAAACCGCGTCGCTTATCTGTGGTCTGCCGGAAAAAGTAGTGCAAAGCGAGGCGCGCAAAAAAGCCAACCAGTTTGATGCACCGATCTCTATCTATGAAGTTCACCTGGGGTCATGGCGTCGTCATACCGATAACAACTTCTGGCTGAGCTACCGCGAGCTGGCGGATCAGTTGGTGCCGTACGCCAAATGGATGGGCTTTACCCACCTCGAACTGTTGCCGATTAACGAGCATCCGTTCGACGGTAGCTGGGGCTACCAGCCTACCGGCATGTATGCGCCGACCCGTCGCTTCGGGACGCGCGATGATTTCCGTTATTTCGTGAATGCCGCGCATCAGGCGGGGCTGAACGTTATTCTCGACTGGGTGCCGGGTCATTTCCCGTCGGACGACTTTGGTTTGGCAGAGTTTGATGGCACCAACCTGTATGAGCACAGCGACCCGCGCGAAGGATATCACCAGGACTGGAACACGCTGATCTACAACTATGGTCGCCGTGAAGTCAGCAACTACCTGGTGGGCAACGCCCTGTACTGGATTGAACGCTTTGGTATTGACGCGCTGCGCGTGGATGCCGTGGCGTCGATGATTTATCGCGACTACAGCCGCAAAGAAGGGGAATGGATCCCAAACGAATTTGGCGGTCGTGAAAACCTTGAAGCCATTGAGTTTTTGCGCAATACCAACCGCATTCTTGGCGAACAAGTTCCTGGTGCGGTGAGTATGGCGGAAGAGTCCACCGACTTTGCCGGCGTTTCAAGACCACAGGATATGGGCGGTTTAGGGTTCTGGTATAAGTGGAACCTCGGCTGGATGCACGACACGCTGGACTACATGAAGCTGGACCCGATTCATCGTCAGTACCATCACGACAAGCTGACCTTCGGCATGCTGTACAACTACACCGAAAACTTTGTCCTGCCGCTGTCGCATGATGAAGTGGTACACGGTAAAAAATCCATTCTCGATCGCATGCCGGGAGACGCATGGCAGAAGTTTGCCAACCTGCGCGCCTACTACGGCTGGATGTGGGCCTTCCCGGGAAAAAAACTGCTGTTTATGGGCAACGAGTTTGCGCAGGGACGTGAATGGAACCATGACGCCAGCCTCGACTGGCACCTGCTGGAAGGTGGCGATAACTGGCACCACGGCGTACAGCGTCTGGTGCGCGATTTGAACCACACCTACCGTCATCACAAAGCGCTGCACGAGCTCGACTTTGACGCCTATGGTTTTGAATGGCTGGTGGTGGATGACAACGAACGTTCGGTGCTGGCTTTCGTGCGTCGTGACAAGGTCGGCAATGAAATCATCGTGGTCAGTAACTTTACGCCTGTGCCCCGCCACGGCTATCGCTTCGGTATCAATCAGCCAGGCAAATGGCGTGAGATCCTCAATACCGACTCGATGCATTACCACGGTAGCAATACCGGCAATGGCGGTGCGGTGCACAGCGATGAAATCGCCAGCCATGGTCGTCAGCACTCACTGAGCCTCACGTTACCGCCGTTGGCAACGATCTGGCTGGTTCGGGAGGGGTAATGACGCAACTGGCAACCGGCAACGCCACCCCCCATGGTGCAACGTATGACGGCCATGGTGTCAATTTCACACTCTTCTCAGCCCACGCTGAACGCGTTGAATTATGCGTATTCGATGAGCAAGGGTGCGAACTTCGCTATGACCTGCCGGGGCGTAGCGGTGATGTCTGGCACGGCTATCTGGCCAACGCCCGGCCCGGTCTGCGCTATGGCTATCGTGTTCATGGCCCATGGCAACCGCAGCAGGGCCACCGGTTTAATCCGGCCAAGCTGCTGCTTGACCCTTGCGCCCGTCGGGTGGATGGCGAGTTAAAAGATAACCCGCTGCTGCACGGTGGGCTAAATGAACCGGATCATCATGATAATGCCACCATCGCGCTGAAGGGCGTGGTGGTGTCCGATCATTATGACTGGGAGGATGATACCCCGCCGCGCACGCCGTGGGGCAATACCGTGATTTACGAAGCGCATGTCAAAGGGTTGACATATTTGCATCCTGAGCTGCCGGAAGAGATTCGCGGAACCTACAAAGCGCTGGGCCATCCAGTGATGATCGATTACTTCAAGCGCCTCGGCATTACCGCGCTGGAGCTGCTGCCGGTGGCGCATTTTGCCAGCGAACCACGGCTTCAGCGGCTGGGGCTGTCGAACTATTGGGGCTACAACCCGGTAGCGATGTTCGCGCTGCATCCGGCCTATGCCTGTTCGCCGGAGAGTGCGCTTGATGAGTTTCGCGACGCGGTAAAAGCGCTGCACAAAGCGGGGATTGAGGTCATTCTCGATATCGTTTTGAACCACAGCGCCGAGCTGGATCTCGAAGGCCCCGTCTTCTCGCTGCGCGGAATTGATAACCGTAGCTATTATTGGATCAGGGACGATGGTGATTACTACAACTGGACCGGTTGTGGGAACACCCTCAATCTGAGCCATCCGGGCGTTGTGGAATACGCATGTGAATGCCTGCGCTACTGGGTTGAAACCTGCCATGTGGATGGTTTTCGTTTTGATTTGGCTTCCGTCATGGGGCGTACACCTGCGTTTCGTCAGGATGCGCCACTGTTTACCGCGATCCAAAACTGTCCGCTGCTCTCACGCGTTAAGCTGATTGCGGAACCGTGGGATATTGGTGAAGGCGGGTATCAGGTGGGGAATTTCCCCCCGCCGTTTGCCGAGTGGAATGACCATTTCCGCGATGCGACCCGACGCTTCTGGCTCCAGCGTAATCTCTCGTTGGGTGAGTTTGCCGGGCGTTTTGCCGCATCAAGCGACGTGTTTAAACGCGATGGTCGCAAACCCAGCGCGACGGTCAATCTGGTGACTGCGCACGACGGTTTTACGCTACGCGACTGTGTGTGCTTCACAAATAAGCACAATGAAGCGAATGGTGAGGAAAATCGCGACGGCACTAGCAATAACTACAGCGACAATCATGGTAAAGAAGGATTAGGCGGCACGCTGGACCTGATTGAGCGGCGGCGCGACAGCATTCATGCGCTGTTATCCACGCTGTTGCTCTCCCAGGGGACGCCGATGTTGCTGGCGGGCGATGAGCATGGTCATAGCCAGCACGGCAACAATAACGCTTACTGCCAGGATAACGCCCTGACCTGGCTGGACTGGCAGCAGGCAAACAGCGGACTAACCACATTTACCGCTGCCCTGATCCATCTTCGCCAGCAAATTCCTGCACTGACGGGTGATCGCTGGTGGGAAGAGGGCGATGGCAATGTTTGTTGGCTGAATAAGTACGCACAACCCTTAAGTGCGGATGAGTGGCAAAACGGCCCGAGGCAGATGCAAATCCTGCTTTCAGACCGTTTTCTGATTGCAATAAATGCCACGCTTGAGGTGACAGATATCGTTTTACCTGAAGGGGAATGGTGCGCCGTTCCCCCATTTGCCGGAGAGGATAATCCGGTGCTTACGGCTGTCTGGCAGGGACCTGCGCACGGACTGTGTGTGTTCCAGAGAAGATAAAAAAGGAGTTAGTCATGGTGAGTTTAGAGAAGAACGATCGTGTAATGTTGGCGCGCCAGCTGCCATTAAAATCTGTTGCCCTGATCCTGGCCGGTGGCCGCGGTACCCGCTTAAAAGATTTAACCAACAAACGTGCCAAACCTGCTGTGCACTTTGGCGGTAAGTTCCGCATTATCGATTTTGCCTTATCCAACTGTATTAACTCCGGGATCCGCCGTATTGGCGTGATCACTCAGTACCAGTCCCACACGCTGGTGCAGCATATTCAGCGCGGCTGGTCGTTCTTTAGCGAAGAGATGAATGAGTTTGTCGATCTGCTGCCTGCCCAGCAGAGAATGCAGGGTGAAAACTGGTATCGCGGTACGGCGGATGCGGTGACCCAAAACCTGGACATCATTCGACGCTATAAAGCGGAATATGTGGTGATCCTCGCGGGCGATCATATCTACAAGCAGGACTACTCACGCATGTTGATCGACCACGTCGAGAAAGGCGCGCGTTGCACCGTGGCCTGTATGCCAGTGCCTATTGAAGAGGCCAGCGCGTTTGGCGTAATGGACGTGGACGACAGCGACAAAATTATCGAGTTTGTTGAAAAACCCGCCAACCCGCCAGCCATGCCAGGCGACCCGACCAAATCTCTTGCCAGTATGGGGATCTACGTTTTCAACGCCGATTATCTGTATGAATTGCTGGCGGAAGATGACCTCGATGAAAACTCCAGTCACGATTTCGGTAAAGACATTATCCCGAAAATCACCGAAGCTGGCATGGCGTATGCACATCCATTCCCGTTGTCCTGCGTGCAGTCTGACCCGGAATCCGAGCCGTACTGGCGTGACGTGGGTACGCTGGAAGCCTACTGGAAGGCGAACCTCGATCTGGCTTCGGTGACGCCTGAACTGGACATGTACGACCAGGACTGGCCAATCCGTACGCACATGGAATCGCTGCCACCGGCGAAATTTGTTCAGGACCGTTCCGGCAGCCACGGAATGACGCTGAACTCGCTGGTTTCTGGCGGATGCATAATTTCAGGTTCGGTGGTGGTGCAGTCCGTTCTGTTCCCGCGAGTGCGGGTGAATTCATTCTGTAACATTGATTCGGCAGTGTTGTTACCTGAAGTGTGGGTGGGACGTTCGTGCCGCTTACGTCGTTGCATTATCGACCGCGCCTGCGTTATTCCCGAAGGCATGGTGATTGGTGAAAACGCGGAAGAAGATGCGCGTCGTTTCTACCGTTCAGAGGAAGGTATTGTGCTGGTCACGCGTGAAATGCTACGCAAACTGCAGATCAAACAGGAGCGATAATGCAGGTTTTACACGTTTGTTCAGAGATGTTCCCCCTGTTAAAAACCGGGGGACTGGCGGATGTTATTGGGGCGTTACCCGCAGCGCAAATAGCGGACGGCGTGGATGCCCGCGTGCTGCTCCCGGCGTTTCCTGATATCCGTCGCGGCATTCCCGATGCGCAGGTTGTAACGCGTCGGGATACCTTCGCCGGACGTATCACGCTGCTGTTCGGGCATTTCAACGGCGTGGGTATTTACCTGATTGACGCGCCGCATCTCTATGACCGCCCCGGTAGCCCGTATCACGACACTAACCTGTTTGCGTATACCGATAACGTGCAGCGTTTTGCATTGCTGGGCTGGGTTGGCTGTGAAATGGCCTGTGGCCTTGACCCATTCTGGCGCCCGGATGTGGTGCATGCGCACGACTGGCATGCGGGTCTGGCTCCGGCGTATCTGGCGGCGCGCGGCCATCCGGCGAAATCGGTGTTCACCGTCCACAACCTGGCGTATCAAGGCATGTTTTATGCAAAGCATATGGATGACATCCAATTGCCATGGTCGTTCTTTAATGTGCACGGACTGGAGTTTAACGGGCAGATTTCGTTTTTGAAGGCAGGATTGTACTACGCCGACCACATTACGGCGGTCAGTCCGACCTACGCGCGGGAAATTACCGAGCCGCAGTTTGCCTACGGCATGGAAGGTCTGTTGCAGCAGCGTCATCGTGAAGGCCGTCTTTCCGGCGTGCTGAACGGCGTTGATGAAAAAATCTGGAGCCCGGAAACCGATCTCCTGCTGGCATCGCGATATACGCGCGACACGCTGGAGGAGAAGGCAGAAAACAAACGTCAGCTTCAGATAGCGATGGGACTTAAGGTCAACGATAAAGTACCGCTGTTTGCCGTGGTGAGCCGTCTGACCAGTCAAAAAGGGCTGGATCTGGTGCTGGAAGCGCTGCCGGGGTTGTTAGAGCAGGGTGGACAGCTGGCATTGCTAGGCGCGGGCGATCCGGTATTACAGGAAGGATTCCTCGCCGCAGCGGCGGAACATCCAGGACAGGTGGGGGTGCAGATCGGCTATCACGAAGCCTTCTCGCACCGCATCATGGGTGGGGCTGATGTGATATTGGTTCCCAGCCGTTTTGAGCCGTGTGGCTTAACGCAGTTGTATGGACTGAAGTACGGCACGCTGCCGCTGGTGCGGCGCACCGGTGGGCTGGCTGATACAGTCTCTGACAGTTCGCTGGAAAACCTGGCGGACGGTATCGCCAGTGGGTTTGTATTTGAAGATAGTAATGCCTGGTCGCTGTTACGCGCGATCCGGCGTGCTTTCGTATTGTGGTCCCGGCCTTCGCTTTGGCGGTTTGTACAACGTCAGGCCATGACCATGGATTTTAGCTGGCAAGTCGCGGCGAAGTCATACCGTGAGCTTTACTATCGCTTGAAATAGATATCCAGGAATCACCTATATGAATGCTCCATTTACTTATGCATCGCCCACACTCAGCGTAGAGGCACTTAAGCATTCTATTGCCTATAAGCTGATGTTCACGATTGGTAAGGACCCGGTCATTGCCAATAAACATGAGTGGCTGAACGCCACGTTGTTCGCGGTGCGCGACCGTCTCGTGGAGCGCTGGCTGCGTTCTAACCGTGCGCAATTATCTCAGGAAACTCGTCAGGTCTATTACTTGTCTATGGAGTTTCTGATTGGCCGCACGCTTTCCAATGCACTGTTATCGCTGGGCATTTATGACGATGTCAAAAATGCGCTGGAAGGTATGGGGTTGGATCTTGAAGATCTGATCGACGAAGAAAACGACCCAGGTCTTGGCAATGGTGGTCTCGGGCGCCTGGCGGCCTGCTTTCTGGACTCACTGGCAACGCTGGGCCTGCCGGGACGCGGTTACGGTATTCGTTATGACTACGGTATGTTCAAGCAGAACATTGTTGATGGCCGCCAGAAAGAGTCGCCGGACTACTGGCTTGAATACGGTAACCCGTGGGAATTCAAACGCCACAACACGCGCTACAAAGTGCGTTTTGGCGGTCGCATTCAGCAGGAAGGCAAGAAAACGCGCTGGATAGAAACCGAAGAGATCCTCGCGGTCGCCTACGACCAGATTATCCCCGGCTACGACACCGACGCCACCAACACGCTGCGCCTGTGGAATGCCCAGGCCAGTAGCGAGATTAATCTCGGTAAATTTAACCAGGGCGACTACTTTGCGGCGGTGGAAGATAAAAACCACTCCGAGAACGTCTCCCGCGTACTGTACCCGGACGACTCCACCTATTCAGGACGCGAACTGCGGTTGCGCCAGGAGTATTTCCTGGTCTCCTCCACGGTGCAGGACATTCTGAGCCGTCATTACCAGCTGCACAAAACCTACGACAACCTGGCGGATAAAATCGCCATTCACCTCAACGACACCCATCCGGTGCTGTCGATCCCTGAGCTAATGCGTTTGCTGATCGATGAGCATAAGTTCAGCTGGGACGATGCGTTTGAGGTCTGCTGCCAGGTCTTCTCGTATACCAACCACACTTTGATGAGCGAAGCGCTGGAGACCTGGCCCGTCGATATGCTGGGCAAAATTTTGCCGCGCCATCTGCAAATCATCTTTGAAATCAACGACTACTTCCTGAAGACGTTACAGGAACAGTATCCGAACGATACAGCTCTGCTGGGGCGGACGTCGATTATCGATGAATCTAACGGCCGTCGTGTGCGTATGGCATGGCTGGCGGTGGTGGTGAGCCACAAGGTTAACGGCGTTTCCGAGCTGCACTCCAACCTGATGGTGCAGTCGCTGTTTGCTGATTTTGCGAAGATTTTCCCGACTCGCTTCTGCAACGTCACCAACGGCGTGACGCCGCGTCGCTGGCTGGCGCTGGCTAACCCGTCGCTCTCTGAAGTGCTGGATGAGAACATTGGCCGCACCTGGCGAACCGATCTCAGCCAGCTCAGTGAGCTTGAGCAGCACTGCGATTACCCACTGGTAAATCAGGCGGTGCGCCGCGCGAAGCTGGAGAATAAAAAGCGTCTGGCCACGCTTATTGCCCAGCAGCTGAACGTGGTGGTGAACCCGAAATCGCTGTTTGATGTGCAGATAAAGCGTATTCACGAATACAAACGTCAGTTGATGAACGTGCTGCATGTGATTACCCGCTACAACCGCATTAAGGCCGATCCTGACGCTGAGTGGGTACCGCGTGTGAATATCTTCGCCGGTAAAGCGGCTTCTGCTTATTACATGGCGAAACACATCATTCACCTGATCAACGACGTCGCGAAAGTGATCAACAACGATCCGCAAATTGGCGACAAGCTGAAAGTGGTGTTTATCCCTAACTACAGCGTCAGCCTGGCGCAGGTGATTATTCCTGCTGCCGACCTTTCTGAACAGATTTCTCTGGCCGGGACCGAAGCCTCCGGTACCAGTAATATGAAATTTGCTCTTAACGGTGCGCTGACCATCGGGACGCTGGACGGTGCCAACGTTGAGATGCTGGAGCATGTGGGCGCAGAAAATATCTTTATCTTTGGTAATACGGCGGAAGAAGTCGAGGCTTTACGCAGCCAGGGCTACAAGCCGCGTGAGTATTACGAGAAAGACGAAGAGCTGCACCAGGTGCTGACGCAGATCGGCAGCGGCGTATTCAGCCCTGAGGAGCCGGGACGCTATCGCGACCTGGTGGATTCGCTGATTAACTTTGGCGACCACTATCAGGTTCTGGCGGATTATCGCAGCTACGTTGATTGCCAGGATAAGGTTGATGAACTGTATCGTCACCCGGAAGAGTGGACCACCAAGTCGATGATTAATATCGCCAACATGGGGTACTTCTCGTCGGACAGGACGATCAAAGAGTACGCCGAAAACATCTGGCATATCGATTCGGTGCGGTTGTAACACACGATGCCGGGGGAGCTTCGCTTGCCCGGCCTACGTTTATGCACTCTTGTAGGCCGGATAAGGCGCTAGCCGCATCCGGCATTTTTATCAGGACGCCAGCGACAGCTGGTGCTTCTCAATGTACTCCGCCAGCCACTGGGTCATACGCGACTGCTGCTCAGCATTCAGCCACATACCTTCTTTCGTGCGACGCCACAACGCATCTTCCGCACGACGAACCCATTCATGATCGACCAGATATTTCAGTTCGGCCTCATAAAACTCATGGCCAAAGTCTTCACCTAACTCGGCAAGCGAGGTGGCTTCGCCGATAACCCATTCGGTGTTGCTGCCGTAGGTGCGAGAATAATGGCGTGCCAGCGACTCGGTCAGGAACGGGTAGCGACGGCGCAGTTTGGCCGCGTAATCTTCGCGATCGCCGCCAATGTCACCGCCTGGCAGAATGCACTCTTTCGTCCATGCCGGACCAATTCCTTGGTAGTACGATGCCAGTTTTTCCATCGCGTGCTCAGCCAGCTTACGATAGGTGGTCAGCTTACCGCCAAAGACCGACAGCAACGGCGCTTTGCCGTTTTCGTCGTGGATATCCAGCGTGTAATCACGGGTGATCGCCTGCGGTGAGTCAGACTCGTCATCGCACAGCGGACGCACGCCCGAGTAAGTCCAGACGATATCATCACGACCCAGTTGTTTCTTAAAGTGTGCGTTGTAGACCTTCAGCAGGTAATTGATTTCGCTTTCATCAATTTTCACTGCTTTCGGATCGCCTTTGTATTCAACGTCTGTCGTCCCGATGATCGAGAATTCGTCCATCCATGGGATAACAAACACGATACGCTTATCTTCGTTCTGCAGAATATAAGCTTGCTTCTGGGTATGTACGCGCGGCACTACGATGTGGCTGCCTTTAATCAGGCGAATGCCGTACGGTGATGGCAGGTGCATACCGTCGTCGAAGAACTCTTTCACCCACGGACCGGTGGCGTTGACCAGGCCACGCGCCTGCCAGGTGTATTTTTTGCCGGTATCGATATCTTCAGCTTCAACAATCCACAAACCATTTTCACGGCGAGCAGAAGTGGCGCGAGTGCGGGTTAATACTTCTCCGCCTTTACGTACAACCATTTGGGCGTTTGCCAAAACCAGTCGCGCATCGTCTACCCAGCAGTCAGAATATTCGAAACCGCGCACAATCTCAGGTTTCATTACGGAATCTGCGCCAAAACGCAAACCGGTAGAACTTGGCAAACTAGTGCGTTTGCCCAGATGATCGTACATAAACAAACCAATGCGGATCATCCACGCCGGACGCAGATGCGGGCGGTGGGGCAGACGAAAACGCATCGGGAAGGCGATATGTGGTGCCATTTTCAACAGCACTTCACGTTCGGCCAGCGCTTCGCTTACCAGACGAAATTCGTAGTGTTCCAGGTAGCGCAGGCCACCGTGGATGAGTTTGGAGCTAGCGGAAGAGGTGGCGCAGGCTAAATCCTGCGCTTCCAGCATCAGCACGGATAAACCGCGTCCAGCGGCATCTGCCGCGATACCGGCACCGTTGATGCCTCCACCTATCACAATCAGATCTTTGGTTTCCATGCTGGCCTCTCGCACTTTCGTTATAGCTCATTAATGTTCGTTATCGAGCATAATAGCAAAGAATCGCGCCATTGGTAACATCGGATAAACAATTTACAGTGATACATATAACATTATGGTGTTTAACTGCCGTCGGGACGTAAACTAAGCAGTAACATGTCCGAAAAGCATCACCTGCCATATAAAGAAGAGAGAGCAATGGATCAGTTTGAATGTATTAATGTCGAAGAAGCGCATCAGAAGCTGCATCAGGGGAGCGCGGTGTTAGTGGATATCCGTGATCCGCAAAGCTATGCCATGGGTCATGCCCCGCAGGCGTTTCATCTGACGAACGACACGCTGGGGTCATTTATGCGCGAGCATGATTTCGACACCGCTGTGTTGGTGATGTGTTATCACGGCAACAGCAGTAAAGGCGCGGCGCAATATCTTCTTCAGCAGGGCTATGACGCGGTTTACAGCGTTGACGGCGGCTTCGACGCCTGGCATCGACATTTTCCGGCAGAAGTGGCATACGGTTCGTAAGCTAACAAAGATGCAGCCTGAAACGGGCAGGATATATATACTGTCCTCTTTTGTGTGGAATAAGCGACAGCAACCATGTTGATGATTACCTCTTTTGCTAACCCCCGCGTGGCGCAGGCATTTGTTGATTATATGGCGACACAGGGCGTTATCCTGACGATTCAACAACATCAGCAAACGGATGTCTGGCTGGCGGATGAGTCCCAGGCCGAGCGCGTGCATGCTGAACTGGCGCGATTTCTGGAGAATCCGGGCGATCCGCGCTACCTAGCGGCAAGCTGGCAGTCGGGTCAGACCGACAGCGGTCTGCACTACCAGCGTTATCCGTTCCTGGCCACATTGCGCGAACGCGCAGGCCCGGTAACCTGGTTGGTGATGGCCGCGTGTGTGCTGGTGTTTATCGCGATGAACGTGCTGGGCGACCAGGCGGTGATGCTCTGGCTGGCATGGCCGTTTGACCCTTCGCTGAAATTTGAATTCTGGCGTTATTTCACCCACGCTTTTATGCACTTCTCGCTGATGCATATTCTGTTCAACCTGTTGTGGTGGTGGTATCTCGGCGGTGCGGTTGAAAAGCGTCTGGGCAGTGGAAAACTGATTGTTATTACCGTGATCAGCGCCCTGTTGAGCGGCTATGTTCAGCAGAAATTTAGCGGCCCGTGGTTTGGTGGACTGTCTGGCGTGGTATATGCGCTGATGGGCTACGTGTGGTTGCGTGGCGAGCGCGATCCGCAAAGCGGTATTTTCCTGCAGCGTGGTTTGATTATCTTTGCTTTGATCTGGATTGTTGCCGGCTGGTTTGATCTATTCGGCATGTCGATGGCGAATGGTGCTCATATCGCCGGATTGGCCGTGGGTCTGGCAATGGCGTTTGCCGATACGATGAATGTGCGGAAACGAACTTTGTAGGCCGGATAAGCGTTAGCGCATCCGGCAAAATTTCAGGGAACACTAATGAAGCAAACACAACGACATGACGCGATCATCGAGCTGGTAAAAAAACAGGGATACGTCAGTACTGAAGAGCTGGTGGAGCATTTCTCCGTCAGCCCGCAGACGATTCGCCGCGATCTTAACGATCTGGCCGATCAGAACATGATTTTGCGCCATCACGGCGGCGCGGCGCTGCCATCCAGCTCGGTCAACACCCCGTGGCATGACCGTAAAGCGACGCAGACGGCGGAAAAAGAGCGCATTGCCCGCAAAGTTGCCACGCAAATCCCGAACGGCTCAACGCTGTTTATTGATATCGGAACCACGCCGGAAGCGGTGGCTCACGCGCTGCTTAATCACAGCAATTTACGCATTGTGACCAACAACCTCAATGTGGCGAACACGCTGATGGCGAAAGAGGATTTCCGCATAATCCTCGCCGGTGGTGAACTGCGTAGCCGCGACGGCGGTATTATGGGCGAAGCGACCCTCGACTTTATTTCTCAGTTCCGTCTGGACTTCGGCATCTTAGGGATCAGCGGCATCGACAGCGACGGTTCCCTGCTGGAGTTTGATTATCACGAAGTTCGTACCAAGCGCGCGATCATTGAGAATTCACGGCATGTGATGCTGGTGGTGGACCACTCGAAGTTTGGGCGTAACGCGATGGTGAATATGGGCAGCATCAGCATGGTGGATGCGGTGTATACCGACACGCTGCCGCCTGCTGGTGTGATGCAGGTGATTGCTGACCATCATATCCAGTTAGAGCTGTGCTAAGGTAATTCCAGGCCTGATAAGCGTTGCGTATCAGGCATTAACTAAACGCCGTACCCCATCATCTTCAGTAGCTTCTGCGCATGTTGTACCGCATCCTGGCGATGTGCGACGCCGAGCTTTTGGTACAAATTGCGGATGTGCGTCTTGATGGTCGTTGCCGCGACGGCCAGCTCTCCGGCGATCTGCTCGTTGCTGTAGCCCGAATAAATCAGTCCCAGAACCTGCCATTCGCGCTGGGTCAGCGGGCTGGTGCGGATAAGCTCTGGCACTTCCGGGTGAGTAAGTAGACGCTCAACGAACCCTTCATCGAAGTGGGCAAATTTATGGCGGTGGTGCTGGTTAATCTCACGCAAAATGCGCTGGGCGCGGTGCTGATCGAGTTCCGGTAAGGTATTGAGCTGAATCAGCTGACGCAGTTGTTGCGCCATGGCCTCGCCTTCGATAACAAAGTGGCTGATAAACCCGGTACGGTTCGCCAGCTGTAGGGCGTCGAGTAACACACGCTGGGCGTCATTTTTGCGCCCTGCCTGCCAGTAGAGCTGATTAAGCAGCAACAGGTTGCGGTTCAGATCGCTCATCAGGCGCAGGTTGCGCGCATTTTCATTCAACTCTTCCAGCACAATCTCAGCCGGTTCAAACTCGCCGAGCAGGATTTGTGCACGAGCGATGTTGCGCCACTGGCTTTGCAGGAAGTGGTTATTGGCGAATTCTGGTTTCGGCGTGTGGCGCAGCCAGTTGGCGGCCGAGTTTTTGTCGCCCACCATTTGCCAGTAAATCACCCGCACCTTATCGGCGTTGGAGATCCAGTCGCTGTGATAGTGACCGTTACCCAACAGGTTTTCCAGACGGTTGAGCAGGCTGCGAGCGTTATCGAGATCGCCCCGTGCCAGTGAACACTGAACCAGCAGCGCCAGACACTGTAGCTGTTGCTGCGGCTGGAAAGTGGAAAGCAGTTCAATACCGCTACGGGCAGAAGCTTCTGATTCGTCCAGACGCGCCCATGCCCACAGTAGCTGTGCGCGAATACGTACCAGGAATTCGTGCATCGGCAGCTGTTCCAGGTGCTGTTCTTTGATCAGCTGGAACGCTTTTTCCTGAGTTTCCCAGGCGGCCTGTAAAAAGCCCTGGGCAAACAAAATTTCGCTTTGCTGGATAAGACTCCACAGTGCGTAATGCCAGACGTCATGATGGCGCGCCATTTGCTCGGTTTGCTGCATCAACGCCAGAGAGCGTGTGAGATCGCCCTTACAGTGCAGGACTTCGCCGTGCACCGAGGTGGCGACGATCCGGCTATAGAACCAGGCGATGGGTAACTCATCCAGCGCCAGTTTCGCCAGGCGTTCGGCTTCGTCAGGGTTGCCGTCATTAATCGCTACCTGCGCCCGTAAAGCGTTGAATTCGGCGTGCAGTGTCGGCTCCATGTCGCCTTTCATTTCCTGCTCTGCGCGCGCCAGCAAGGTGTTAACCTCTCCGTAGCGGTGCTGGCTTTGCATCAGCCAGGCTTGCAACAGAACCAGACGCGGATTTTCCAGCAGGCTTTCCCACGGCAGGGCTTTCAGCGACTCTTCCAGTAACGTCAGCTCGCTATGGTTAAACAGTCCCCACGCATGATTAAGCAGGATATCGCGTAGCATATGGGCGTCGCCGGCCGCCAGCGCGTGGTGGATAGCTTCGCTGGGGAAGCCTTGCGCCATCCAGCTTTCAGCTGCGGCGCGGTGTATTTCGGGCAGTTCGTTCGCCAGCTCCCATTGGCAGCGCTGGCGTAAAAAGCTGCCAAACAGCGGGTGATAGCTGAACCACTCGCCAACGTCATCCATTCGCTGCAGGAATAACCCTTGGCGCTCAATTTCTTCCAGCCGCATCTGGCCGTTTTCTTCCCCGGTAACGCGGACGATCAGCGCATCGTTCATGGAACGCAGAATGGCGCTTTTTAGCAGGAAGTGACGGGTGCCGAGGTCAACGCTGTCCAGCACTTCATCAACCAGATAATCGGACAGATGGCTGGCGTTGATCCCGGCGAGGCGACGTGCCGACTGGTGAGCGGAGTTATTGTTCTGGCGGGCGGAAAGGGCGATCAGTTGTAATGCCGTGGCCCAGCCAGCAACGTCATCGCACATCCGGCTGCTTTCAGCCGCTTCGATGGGGGAGGACAAACGTCGGTCGAAAAATTGTTTGGCTTCCTGATGGTTAAAGGCCAGCTGTTGGCTGCCTATCTCCAGCAGTTGATCGCGTACCCGCAGGTTGGCAATACCCAACTGCGGCAGGTTGCGCGACAGCACGACCAGCGTGAGGTTCTCAGGCTGATGACGCAGGAAGAAACGCATCGCTTCGTGAATGGCCGGATTAGAGATCAGATGATAATCATCTACTACCAGGTAGAGCGGGCGGTGCCACTCGGCCAGTTCGATAAATAGCTGGGCAAACAGTGACGTCAGGCTGGCGTACTGACGTTTTTGCACCATCGCTTCGCTGGTGGTGCAGTGTCCACCGGTTGCCTGTTGGATAGCGGCGATCAGATAACTGGCAAAGCGCTCTTGCTGATTATCGCCCTCATCCAGAGAATACCAACCTAAATCATTTTTCCCTGCCGCCCATTGTGAAACCAGCGTCGTTTTTCCATAACCAGCAGGACTTGTTATCAGGGCAAGCCTGAAATTGTTCGCGCCGGAAAGTTTAGCCAACAGGCGCTCACGAACCACCGTATGGTCGAGTCGAACCGGACGACTTAATTTAGACGGAATCAACATAAGTTAGTCACTTCACTGTGTGAAAATAGGGAAGAATGATTTTTTTTGCGCTTCGTAATTAATAGATATAAGGTCGGCCAGATTAAGATTTATTGCAAGTTATGTCCGGGATTGGACTGTCTTATTTTGCGCTATGTCACAAATTCTTAAGATGATAGACACCTACTGAAACCGGTGTCAGGATGCGCGGCTGTTGAAGTGTTTGACCAAGGGCGGCGATTGAACCCCTTATGACGAAGCATGATTTGCTGTTATAGAATTATCTTAATTGTTACTGTTGGTGATAATTTTTAATGTAAATCATTGGTGACTATAGATTTTGCAGAGTTCTATACTCATTTTCTTTGAAAATAACGATTCAATTCCTTAAATTAATAAAAGTATGATGAATCCGTTACCACAAGCCACGTTTATCTACGATAGTTTTACACAGTTCGATATCTGTAACGTAGAAATCATGAAGCTTCTTCTGGGGGCAGGATGTGTATGATAATCCAAACAATAAAAAAGGAACGAAACAGTTAGCAATAACGCCAATAATAAAGGAAAAAGTGATGGCAGTGAGTACCAAACTTTCATAAGGATTGGGAAGTGAACGGTACTGTGCATCTTTACTCAGTAAAATTCTGACGACAGCAATCATTGTATAACTTATTAGTGGTACTGAACCTATCAGTGCGCATGTCTTATCATAAGAGATAATATCGCCCATTTTTATTAATGATAAAAATTCAGTCATCGTCCTTCCAAATAACAAACTGTAAATGACAGCGGTTAAAAAAATAATCACAAAAAAAGCCCAGATTCGTAAGTGTATTTTTTTCATGTCATCTTTTCTAGAACGAGTAAAAATATTGAGAATTGAATCCATAATCAGAACCTCTTCTTTCCATTTTACGGAAATATTCACGGATTCTTGTTTTTAATTCTACAGATAGTCCAATATCATCCTCAATATGATTTAACCTATTATTAAGGTATAATCCTAAGGCTATTATAAAAAAAGTAGTTACAATGATGGGTGAACTGGCGAGAGCAAGCCCTCCAGCAATGACCCCAATCACTACCCCCGACACCACCGCCTTTGCAGCATCCATTGAGATATCTACCAAAAAATCCACCAGATCATAATCAGACTTAAAAATCAGTTCAATTGCCCGCCAGGCAAGTGAGAAGTAGATGCAGTATTTGACACCATTTCGGATATTGTTATAAAGCCCACGTTTACCCAATGCCATTTCCAGCATCTGTGGATGGCTTGCTCCGTAGCGGGTTCCGTTAAGAATCCGGCGCAGGGCGGGATACCCGGTAATTTTGATATAGGTTTTACCGCCGATTTTGTATTCAATAGCTTTAATGCGGATTGCACTGAAATTAAAGACCAACTCCTGTGCGGAATTGTAATAGGTAGTAAGCTTAGAGAGACTGCGGAAGCCATCCAGGCCATCTTTGAAGTTGCCGGGTGCTGCGCGGTAGGAAAAAAATTTATCCACTCCGCCGATTAAATCGTCCGTCACCTGCTGTGCTTCTTCGAGAGTGAGCAGAAGGATGTGATGACTTTGCGTGATAAATGAGCCATCCATAAAGGCCATATCGCGCTGCACAGGGTTCATGGTATGCCAGCTATTAAAATCTCTTGCCTGCGGTCGTTCGTCCCGAAACCTGAGTGAGTTGCCATTTAACATGGAGTTACGTTTACGCATGATTTTTCCTTATCAAGAGATGTCTGGCGTCAGAAAGTTCGTTCACTCCACAAACTATAAGCGCTGGTACTTGCCATGCAGTGTTCCCAACTAATCGATTCATAAATAAAGGAAACGCGTTCTTGTGCTTCGTTTCCGTTTTCAATGATATTGTGAGGGACTATTAATTTAATGTTTGATATATGTGCTTTGAATAATTTAATTTTATAATAGACTTCTTGCATTCCTGTTGGTGTGGTTCGATAGAGGGATATTTCGCATTCCAGCGTTTCGTTATCGTTGATCGCTTTGTTCAGCAAAGGGGACGAACGATCAACAGGTTTGATAATCTGGAGTTCGTGGTGATTAACGTTCTGCTGACGCGTTGTTTCATGCTCAAGTCCATAAATCATAATTTGGTTGAGATGGTTTGTCTGAGATTTATTTCCTATAGAGTACCTGGAGCCGCAGTTTTCGGAAATATTACCCTGTAATTCACCTTTCAGAGTAATCCAAGATAAGTTTGCCATATATATCCTTGGATAGTATTTGTTTGATTTATTTTTATGTCGAAGATTTATCTTAGTGTGCTCTTGAATTATTTTGATTTCAACCGTCTTGTTATTTTAAAAATAGCGGCTGTAGTAATTGTTGTAAAAGTTATAATTATTAATTTGTCATCTCGTCTTGCAAGGTATTATGCTGATTCTTGTCAAATCAGGCGAGGCGTCTCAGGTACAGTGCACTGCGAAGTCAGTCGATTTATTGGCGTAGTTGGTAATAATAAAGTGGCGGCGATCACACTTTTATGCTCATCCCCGCTCCTCCTCCCTCCCTAATCCGTGCCAGGATGAGGAATGTCAACAACGAGCCAGGCAAACTAGCGATAACGTTGTTTTATTACCTAAGGATCTGGAACCCCTATGTCACAGCCTACTTTCAACAAAGATCAATTTCAGGCTGCCCTGACGCGTCAGTGGCAGCGCTTCGGTTTACTGTCGGCTCAAGAAATGACGTCGCGCCAGTGGTGGCAGGCAGTGAGTGGGGCGTTGGCTGAGTTACTCAGCGCCCAGCCTGCGGCGAAACCGGCAAAAAATCAGCGTCACGTTAACTACATCTCAATGGAGTTTTTGATTGGTCGCCTGACCGGCAACAATTTACTCAACCTCGGCTGGTATCAGGCGGTGAGCGATGAGCTGAAAGCGCATGACGTCAACCTGACTGATCTGCTGGAAGAAGAGATCGATCCGGCGTTGGGTAACGGTGGATTGGGACGCCTGGCGGCCTGCTTCCTTGATTCGATGGCGACAGTCGGCCAGTCGGCGACGGGCTACGGTCTCAACTACCAGTACGGCCTGTTCCGTCAGTCGTTTGCCGATGGCCAACAGATGGAAGCCCCGGATGACTGGCATCGTGGCAGCTACCCGTGGTTCCGTCACAACGAGGCGCTGGATGTGCAGGTTGGGATTGGCGGCAAGGTCACCAAAGAAGGGCACTGGGAGCCAGGGTTTACTATCACCGGCCAGGCCTGGGATCTGCCGGTTCTTGGTTACCGTAACGGCGTAGCGCAACCGCTGCGTCTGTGGCAGGCCAGCCATGCGCACCCGTTTAACCTGACCAAATTTAATGACGGCGATTTCCTGCGCGCAGAGCAGCAGGGCATCGACGCTGAAAAACTGACGAAAGTGCTGTACCCGAACGATAACCACACCGCGGGTAAAAAGCTGCGCCTGATGCAGCAGTACTTCCAGTGCGCCTGCTCCGTAGCCGACATTCTGCGCCGCCATCATCTGGCAGGGCGTAAGCTGCACGAACTGGCTGATTACGAAGTCATTCAACTTAACGATACTCACCCGACTATCGCGATCCCTGAACTGCTGCGCATGCTGATTGATGAGCACCAGATGAGCTGGGACGATGCGTGGGCGATTACCAGCAAGACCTTCGCTTACACCAACCACACCCTGATGCCGGAAGCGTTAGAGTGCTGGGATGAGAAACTGGTGAAAGCACTCCTGCCGCGCCACATGCAAATCATCAAAGAAATTAACGACCGCTTTAAGACGTTGGTTGATAAAACCTGGCCGGGTGATGCTGAAGTATGGGCGAAGCTGGCAGTGGTGCACAATAAACAGGTGCGTATGGCCAATATGTGCGTGGTCAGCGGTTTTGCGGTCAACGGCGTGGCGGCGCTGCACTCCGATCTGGTGGTGAAAGATCTGTTCCCGGAATATCACCAGCTCTGGCCGAACAAATTCCATAACGTCACTAACGGGATTACTCCGCGTCGCTGGATTAAGCAATGCAACCCGGCGCTTGCCGCACTACTGGATAAATCGCTGAAAAAAGAGTGGGCTAACGATCTCGATCAGCTGATCAATCTGGAAAAATACGCGGACGATGCGAAGTTCCGTCAGCAGTATCGTGACATCAAGCTGGCGAACAAAGAGCGTCTGGTGAAGTTTATTAAAGCGCGTACCGGTATTGAAATAACGACTAACGCTATCTTTGATATTCAGATTAAACGTCTTCATGAGTACAAGCGCCAGCACCTGAATCTGCTGCATATTCTGGCGTTGTACAAAGAAATCAGTGAGAACCCGCAGGCAGATCGCGTGCCGCGCGTATTCTTGTTTGGCGCAAAAGCTGCTCCGGGTTACTACCTGGCGAAAAATATCATCTTCGCCATCAACCAGGTTGCACAAACCATCAATAACGACCCGAAAGTCGGTGACAAGCTGAAGGTCGTCTTCCTGCCGGATTATTGTGTCTCGGCGGCGGAAATGCTGATCCCGGCGGCGGATATCTCTGAGCAGATTTCAACCGCAGGGAAAGAGGCTTCCGGCACCGGTAACATGAAGCTGGCGCTGAACGGTGCGTTAACCGTAGGTACGCTGGATGGCGCAAACGTCGAAATCGCCGAGAAGGTGGGTGACGAGAATATCTTTATCTTTGGTCATACCGTGGAAGAGGTGAAGGCGCTCAAAGCCAAAGGCTACGACCCGGTGAAATGGCGTAAAAAAGACAAAGTGCTGGATGCTGTCCTGAAAGAGCTGGAAAGCGGGAAATACAGCGATGGCGACAAGCATGCCTTTGACCAGATGCTGCACAGTATCGGCAAGCAGGGCGGCGATCCGTATCTGGTGATGGCGGACTTCGCGGCCTACGTTGAAGCTCAGAAGCAGGTTGACGTGTTGTATCGTGACCAGGACGCCTGGACCCGAGCGGCGATTCTGAATACCGCGCGTTGCGGCATGTTCAGCTCGGATCGCTCCATCCGCGATTATCAGGCTCGTATCTGGCAGGCGAAACGTTAAGGAATCGCGATGGAAAGCAAACGTCTGGATAATGCCGCGCTGGCGGCGGGGATCAGCCCCAATTACATTAATGCCCACGGTAAACCGCAGTCTATTGGCGCCGAAACCAAACGGCGTTTGCTTGACGCCATGCATCGCACCACCGCTGCCACTCAGGTGGCGGTAACCCCGGTGCCGAATGTCATGGTCTATACCGCTGGCAAGAAAATGCCGCTGGCGGTTGAGGGAAGCGGAGAGTTTAACTGGCTGCTGACCACCGAAGAGGGCGTGCAGCACAAAGGGCATGCCGTCGGCGGTAAATCTTTTAACCTTCCGGCGAAGCTGCCGGAGGGGTATCACACGTTGACCCTGACCCAGGGCGAGCTGCGTTCCCATTGTCGTATCATCGTGGCACCAAAGCGCTGCTATGAACCGCAGGCGTTGTTAGCCGGGCAGAAGCTGTGGGGCGCATGTGTTCAGCTCTACACCTTGCGATCGGAAAAGAACTGGGGGATTGGCGACTTCGGCGATCTCCGCACCATGCTGGTGGATGTGGCGCAACGCGGCGGCGCGTTTATCGGGCTTAATCCGATTCACGCGCTGTATCCGGCGAATCCGGAGAGTGCCAGCCCGTACAGCCCGTCGTCACGTCGCTGGTTGAACGTTATTTATGTTGATGTAAACGCCGTAGATGATTTCCGTCTGAGTAAAGAGGCGCAGGCGTGGTGGAAGAAACCCGCGACTCAGCAAGCTCTGCAACGCGCCCGCGATGCCGAGTGGGTTGATTATTCTGCTGTTACCGCATTGAAGATGACGGCGCTACGTATGGCGTGGAAAAGCTTCTCTGCGCGTGATGATGAGCAGATGGCGGCATTTCGCCAGTTTGTGGCTCAGGAAGGGGATAGCCTCTACTGGCAGGCGGCCTTTGATGCGCTGCATGCGCATCAGGTGAAAGAGGACGCATTGCGCTGGGGCTGGCCGGTGTGGCCAGAAGTTTTCCAGTCAGTGGACTCGCCAGAGGTAAAACGCTTCTGCGAAGAACATCGTGATGACGTAGATTTCTACCTGTGGTTGCAGTGGCTGGCGTATACCCAGTTTGCTGACTGCTGGAAAACCAGCCAGGGCTTTGCAATGCCGATAGGGCTGTATCGCGACCTGGCCGTTGGCGTGGCCGAAGGCGGGGCGGAAACCTGGTGTGACCGCGAGTTGTATTGCCTGAAAGCTTCAGTTGGCGCGCCGCCGGATATTCTCGGTCCGCTTGGGCAAAACTGGGGACTGCCGCCGATGGATCCGCACATCATCACGGCACGCGCTTACGAGCCGTTTATCGAACTGCTGCGCGCCAATATGCAGAACTGCGGCGCGTTGCGCATCGACCATGTTATGTCGATGCTGCGTCTGTGGTGGATCCCTTACGGTGAAACAGCCGATCACGGTGCCTACGTGCATTATCCGGTCGACGATCTGCTGTCAATTCTGGCGCTGGAGAGTAAACGTCACCACTGCATGGTGATTGGTGAAGATCTGGGTACCGTGCCGGTGGAGATCGTCAGCAAGCTGCGTGACAGTGGCGTCTACTCCTACAAAGTGCTTTATTTTGAGAATGACCATGAGAAAAACTTCCGTGCGCCGAAAGCGTACCCGGAACAATCAATGGCAGTCGCGGCGACGCATGACCTTCCTACGCTTAAAGGTTATTGGGATAGCGGCGATCTGACGCTGGGTAAAGCACTGGGCCTGTATCCGGATGAAGTCGTGCTGCGCGGGTTGTATCAGGACCGGGAACTGGCGAAACAGGGGCTGCTGGACGCGCTGCACAAATACGGCTGCCTGCCAAAACGTGCCGGTCACAAGGCGTCCCTGATGTCGATGACGCCGATTCTGAATCGCGGCATGCAACGCTACATCGCTGACAGCAACAGTGCGCTACTGGGCCTGCAACCGGAAGACTGGCTGGATATGGCTGAGCCGGTCAACATTCCGGGGACCAGCGACCAGTACAAAAACTGGCGGCGTAAGCTCACCGCCACGCTGGAGCAGATGTTTGCCGATGAGGGCGTGAATAAGCTGATTAAGGATTTGGATAAGCGGCGAAAAGCGGCCGCGAAGAAGAAGTAAGAAAGCCGGGGATTTCCCCGGCTTTTTTATGGTGATGGCTCGTAGCACGTAGGCCTGATAAGCGTAGCGCCATCAGGCTCAGTTTTATCAGACCACCATACCCAGCAGCAGACACCCTACCAGACCGCAGACGGAGATAATGGTTTCCAACATTGACCATGACTTGATGGTTTCACCGATGGTCAGGTTGAAGTACTCCTTGAACAGCCAGAACCCAGGATCGTTCACGTGGGAGAAGATGACGGAACCGGAACCAACCGCAATAACCATCAGCTCAGGGCTTACGCCGGTCGTTGCAATCAGCGGTGCCACAATCCCACCTGCAGTAATCGCTGCAACGGTTGCGGAACCCAGTGCGATACGCAGTACTGCAGCGATAGACCATGCCATCAGCAGCGGAGAAACGTTAGAGCCGTGCATCATTGAAGCGATGTATTTGTCCACGCCGCTATCAACCAGAACCTGTTTGAAGGCACCGCCACCACCGATGATCAACAGCATCATCGCGATGATTTTGATTGAGGACACCAGCGTGTCGTTAATCTGATCCATCGAACGTCCGCGGTTCAGACCAAAAGTGAACATCGCAATCAGCACCGCAATCAGCGTTGCCATGACCGGGTCACCGAGGAATTCTGCAACCGTCAGGAAAGCATGACCTTTCGGCAGAATCATCTCCGCCACAGCGCGCATTGCCATCAGGATAACCGGGACCAGAGAGGTCCAGACGCTGACGCCAAAGCCTGGCATCTCTTCTTCAGTGAAGGTTTTTGCGCTGTACAGACCTTCCGGGATTGGCTTATCGATGCCTTTCAGGAAACGCGCGTATACCGGACCGGCGAGAATAACGGTCGGGATTGCCAGAATCGTACCAAACAGCAGAGTTTTACCCATATCTGCGTGGAAAATGGTGGCAATAGCGGTTGGACCCGGGTGCGGCGGCAGGAAGCCGTGAGTAACGGACAGCGCAGCCGCCATCGGCACACCAACGTACAGCAGCGGGATGTTAGCAGCGGCAGCAATGGTGAATACCAGCGGCAGCATCAGCACGAAGCCGACTTCGTAGAACAGGGCAAAACCGACGGTAAATCCGGTTAATACCACCGCCCACTGAATGTGTTTTTTGCCGAATTTAGCAATCAGCGTGGTTGCGATGCGCTGTGCGCCGCCGCAGTCCGCCAGCATTTTGCCCAGCATGGCGCCAAAACCCATAATCAGGGCGAGGCTGCCAAGGGTTCCGCCGACGCCGGCTTTAATCGAACCGATGACTTTATCCAGTGGCATCCCTTGCATCAATCCGACAGCAAGCGCCACCAGGACGAGAGCGATGAAGCCGTTCATTTTGAAACGGATCATCAGGAGGAGTAACAAGATTACACCGATAGCAACGATGACTAATGGCATGATTTACCTGGCCTTTACTTTGTTATGGGTAACGTCAGTGTTTAGATGACAAATTCCGATTGTCCCGACCGGGAACAGAGTATTCTCAGCACCAATGCTGGTTGCCTTCAAAACTAATCAGTTTAACTGGCTATTATGTGTGTGTTAGGTGCTGACACGAATGATACGGGTAACATGCTGCGCTTGAAAATCACTTGGACAGGCAAAATTTAAAATATGAGAAGCTGGTCAAATTATGCGGGGGATTGTTGCAGGATAAATGCGAAGAAATGTTGGGGTGTAAGCCGGAGACTGCGATTACGCTACCACCCGGCATTAATGCCCGATAGCGACGCGGATGCGTCTTATCGGGCCTACGGATACTCTACAGGTTCGGGCGTTAGTAGTAAGAGTGCTCGCCGCGCTGGTGTTCGGTTAAATCGCGAACGCCTTTCAGTTCAGGGAATTCAGCCAGCAGCTGCTTCTCGATACCTTCTTTCAGCGTTACATCTACCATTGAACAGCCGTTACAGCCGCCGCCAAACTGCAGAATGGCGTAGCCTTCATCGGTGATTTCCATCAGAGAGACACGACCACCGTGGCCAGCCAGCTGTGGGTTGATCTGCGATTGCAGCATGTACTCCACGCGTTCCATCAGCGGCGCATCATCGGCAACTTTACGCATTTTGGCGTTTGGTGCTTTCAGGGTCAGCTGGGAGCCTAACTGGTCGGTAACGAAATCGATTTCTGCATCTTCCAGATACGGTGCGCTCAGTTCATCAACATATGCGGTCAGCAGGTCAAATTTAATGGCGGTGTCGGTTGCTTCCACGGCGTCCGGCGGACAATAAGAAACGCCGCATTCAGCGTTAGGCGTGCCGGGATTAATCACAAATACGCGGATTTGTGTCCCTTCTTCCTGATTTGCCAGCAGTTTGGCAAAGTGCGCTTGTGCAGCATCGGAAATATGGATCATAGTAATGGCCTAATAGTTGACTATTTTACTTGGTTATAATACGCCCATCATCGAGGCTCTACAAGGTTCGACACAGGCACCATACCTGGACAGTCGCCGCGCCGTTGCGTAAAAGCAGCTGCGCGATTTCCGCGACGGTACTTCCGGTAGTGACGACATCATCCACAATAACCATATGGAGTCCCTGCACCGGCAATTCAAGGCGAAAGGCATTTTTCAGGTTACGTTTACGTAATCGGGCGCTGAGATGGTGCTGTGTGGCGGTTGCCCGAACCCGCGAGATGGTCCGGCTGTCCCAGTCGCAACCCAGCCAGCGTGCCAGCGGACGGCACAGTAAATCGCTCTGATTAAACCCTCTGCGCCAGTGTCGACGTTGCCAGAGCGGGACGCTGACCAGCCTGTCCGGTAGAGGAAGGCCGCTGGTGCGCCGGGCCTGTAGTACCTCCAGCAACAACAAACGTGAAAGAGCTGAGGCTGTTTCGCTGCGTCGTGAAAACTTGAGCTGGTGGATAAGCCCGCTCAACGGCGGAACATAGTCGCTGACGGTAACCAGTCTCTGCCACGGCGGCGGTTTTTGCAGGCAGCGCCCACAGGGAATGACGGTATGAGCGGCAGGGAGTCCACATTGAGGGCACAGGCTGGCGTGTTGACGCGTTGCCCGCGTACAGACTGAGCAGATCCCCCAATGCCCTAACGTCAGGGGCATTCGGCATAGCCAGCACAATCCCGGTACTGTTAGCATAGATGCATCCTTTCAGGCTAAAAGAGAACAATAACTGATGAATGACATCTGGTGGCAGACCCAGGGTTCGGGAAATTGCCATCTTGTGCTGCTGCACGGATGGGGACTGAATGCGCAAGTGTGGCATTGCATAAGCGAGGAACTGAGCTCGCATTTTACGCTGCATCTTGTCGACTTACCGGGATTTGGTCGTAGCCAGGGTTTCGGTGCAATGTCGCTGGAAGAGATGGCTGAGCGGGTATTGAAACAGGCACCGGAGAAAGCTATCTGGCTCGGCTGGAGTCTGGGCGGGCTGGTCGCGAGTCAGGTGGCGTTAACGCATCCTGAGCGTGTTCAGGCGCTGGTGACCGTCGCGTCTTCTCCTTGCTTTAGCGCGCGGGATGAGTGGCCGGGAATCAAGCCAGAGGTGCTGGCAGGCTTCCAGCAGCAGCTGAGCGAAGATTTCCAGCGTACGGTGGAGCGTTTTCTGGCATTGCAAACGATGGGCACAGAAACTGCGCGTCAGGATGCGCGAGCGCTGAAGAAAACGGTACTGGCTTTACCCATGCCGGACGTCGAGGTGCTCAATGGTGGGCTGGAGATCCTGAAAACGGTCGATCTGCGAGAACCGCTGTGCGCGGTGGAAATGCCTTTCCTGCGGTTGTACGGCTATCTTGACGGGCTGGTGCCGCGCAAAGTCGTCCCGATGCTGGATGCCCTGTGGCCGCAGAGCGAGTCTTTGGTGTTTGCCAAAGCGGCGCATGCGCCGTTTATCTCGCATCCCGCCGAATTCTGTGCAGCGCTTGTGGCGTTAAAACAGAAACTATAAATTTGATGTGTTGCCCGGTGGTGCCATGCTCGCCGGGCCTGAGATTAATGGCTGCGCGTAGCCAGATCCTCAGCGGTCAGGCCAGTAATTCTGAAGATGGTTAGTGGGTCTATACCATCAGCCTGCATAGTTGATGCAATACGTAATGCTTCCTCTCGTTTGCCTTGTTGCAGACCCGTTTGTAACCCTTCTTGCAACCCTTTCCTATGGCCTTCCTGAAGACCATTTAGGTGCCCTTCCTGTCGTAATCTTTCGGCGATAGTCATCAACTTGTCCTTATGTTGGGGTAAACGTTCGGCGACTTCATGAAGAAACTCGCCAAAATGTGTGGTGTTACCGGCCTGCATTAAATAATTAAACAAGGCTTTCAACTGGTTGTCATTAGCGTGTCCTTTAACAAGCAGGATGGCCAGTTTTTCTACCAGCCCCATCAAATCGCGTTTACGAATATGCTTTTGGATGAGCTCCAACAGCGCCATCCGGCGATGCTGCATAATCTCGTCATCGGGCACAACAGTGATATCGATCAGTGGAAACGCGGTGCTATACCTGAGAAAAAAGATGACGAGACTCTACTTCCCAGGTTACCAGTAATCATCCACGAATTAATAACGATGCGTGGCTGGCTGGAGGATAGATCTTTTTTGCTGAAATAATGAAATCTGTGTGGAATCCATTACGCAAAAAAGCCGGATATCAGCGTAAACGCGCTATCCGGCCTGGATGTTTGCATCATTTGTAGGCCGGATAAGCGTAGCGCCATCCGGCAAAGAGCATCTGATTAGCGTAAAGCCCACCACTCGCGCAGGCAGGCTTTACCTTCCGGGCAACTTTTGCAGCTTCCGGAAAGACACCCGTCGGCATCTTCCTGAATCCGCACCGCTTTGCCCATTTTTTCTAACTGATTCAGCATGGCGTCAATCATGGGTTGCGGGGTATGCAGCGTGTGGCTAATTTGTGTCGCCTCCATGCGCCCCCGCAAAGCAAGTAAATCACGAACCTGAATAAGCGATGCCATTGTCGATAACCTTAGTGGCAATCGCCAGTCGTGCTGGAACAGCAGGAACTCGCCGTTCTGTTGGTTGCCAGCAGTGCGAGATCCACGCGGCTGCGAGCTCGACGCAGCAGGCCCAGCAGCACGATGTTAAACAGGATGACCGCTAAAATGCACACCAGGCTGTAGGTCGGGTGCTCTTTGTAGCTGACCGTCTGATAAAACAGCGTCGACAGAGAGTAGGCGATATTCAGGCCCCACAGAATCGAGAAGCTCATCCAGCCACGGCTGGATTCACGTGCGATAGCGCCCATCACTGAAATGCACGGTACATACAGCAGAACAAAGATCAGGTAGCTGTACGCGGCGGCGGCGCTGCCAAATTTCTCGCCCATCACGCCCATTGCACCGGTAGCCATTTCACCGTCGCCCTTGCTGGCTTCGATAGGGTTAGCCAGCACGCTCAGGCTGAAAGTGTCTTTCAGGCTTTGCCAGGTTTCATCTACCGCGCCGAGCAGCTCATCACCGAGGTGGAAATCTGCCGGGTTGAACTCTTCTTCCTGAATGTTTTCTGCGGTATAGAGCGTGTTCAGCGTACCGACAACCACTTCTTTCGCCATCGCGCCGGTGAACAGACCTACGGTTGCCTGCCAGTTATCTTCGTGAACACCAATCGGTTTGAAGACTGGGGTAATGACGCGGCTAACGGAAGCCAGAGCAGAGTCGTTGATGTTGTCGACGATTTTCCCGCTCAGTGAGAAGCTGTTAAACGCGCTGAGGAAAATGCTGACGATGATGATGACTTTACCTGCACGCAGAACGAAGCCTTTCAGACGTTGCCAGGTTTGAATGATCAGACTCTTAATGTGCGGTACGTGATATACCGGCAGCTCCATCACGAACGGCGTTGCTTCGCCACGCATGATGGTGTGTTTGAGCATCAGGCCAGTCAACACCGCCATAACGATACCCAGCACGTACAGCGAGAAGACCGCCAACGCGCCGTTCTGACCAAAGAACGCGGCGGCAAAGACGGCGAAAATCGCCAGACGTGCGCCACAGGACATAAACGGCGCCATCATGATGGTCATCAGACGCTCACGCGGGGCGTCCAGCGTACGTGCGCCCATCACTGACGGTACGTTACAGCCAAAGCCGACGATCAGCGGGACAAATGATTTGCCCGGCAGTCCCAGCGCCTGCATTAGACGGTCCATCACAAATGCGGCGCGCGCCATGTAGCCGGAGTCTTCAAGGAAGGAGAGGAACAGATACATCATGCCGATTTGCGGTACCAGCGGCAGCACGGTGTTAATCCCGCCGCCAAGGCCCTGGGCCAGGAAGATGGTCAGCCAGTCCGGGAAATGCAGCGTATAGCCAATCCACTGAATACCATGGATAAAGAGTGCCACGGATCCAACATCAAACAACGGCTGCAGCGCGCCGCCAATGTTGATGGCAAGCAGGAACATCAGGTACATCACGAACAGGAAAATCGGCAGACCGAGGAAGCGGTTGAGGATAATTTTATCTACCGCGGTGGTGAAACGGCTCGGCTCTGCCGTCAGGGTATTACTGACGGTATCGCAGATAGCAGCAATGCACTGGTAACGTGCATCGGCAATATGTAGCGCCGGGTCGTCCATTGTCTCACTCAGGCGAGCAACAGCGGCATCAAGGTTTTGTGCGGCATCACCGGCGTAAGCACGGCTGTAGATATCGCCTTCGAGCATCTGCAGGCCTAGCCAGCGGCGCTGTTTAAGCGGCATATCTTTGGCCATTGCGTCGGCGAGGGAGTCAGCTTCTTGCAGCAGCGGCTGGGCATAATGGACCAGCTCAACGGTGTCGTTTTCTTTGTAGCGATCGATCGCCAGCTTCAGTGCTTCAATGCCGCGGGCGCGGGTGGAAACCAGTGGAACCACCGGACAGCCAAGACGAGCGGAGAGGGCGTCGATATCGATACGGATTTGCTGTTTCTCAGCAATATCCAGCATGTTCAGTGCGACGATACAGGGAATACCCAGCTCAAGCAGTTGCAACGTCAGGTAGAGGTTGCGTTCAAGGTTTGAAGCATCGACCACGTTGATCAAGAGATCCGCGTCGCCGCTTAAAATATAGTGGCAGGCAATCTGCTCATCGAGAGAGGTTTGCGATGAGATTGTCGTCAGAGAATAGGTGCCGGGTAAATCGACCAGCGTGACCTGGTGGTCCGTCGTGGCGAAATGGCCTTCTTTACGCTCAACGGTAACGCCAGCCCAGTTGCCTACACGCTGGCGCGCGCCGGTGAGCTGGTTGAATAAAGTTGTCTTGCCGGAATTAGGATTACCAATTAAACCAATGGTTAGTTTTTTCATTTTTATAGACTCACTGTATTAACAGGAAACCGCTTCCACTTCTAATAACGCCAGATCCTTCTTACGCAATACCAGACTTACGCGACGCGTTTCGATATGGATAGGATCGCCGAGCGGGGCGACGCGTACCACGTTGAAGGATGAGCCGGGTAGCATGCCAAGTGACAACAGTTTCTGACGATAAGCCGGGCTGATTTCACG
Source organism: Citrobacter sp. Cpo071 (assembly GCF_030332765.1). NCBI lineage: Bacteria > Pseudomonadati > Pseudomonadota > Gammaproteobacteria > Enterobacterales > Enterobacteriaceae > Citrobacter > Citrobacter sp. Cpo071. The sequence goes on from NZ_JAOWHE010000077.1 coordinate 265,211, forward strand.
GGCAAAACCGGTAATTTTCCACGCACTGTCAGGAGTGAATTGCATAGGGACCTACTTATATCTCGCTAACTGGATGATAACCTCATGGGGCGACAGGGCGGCATGAGACCAGATGATTAGCCAACGTAAGGAAAGAGTAAATAATCAACAAATCAATGATAATGAGAATGGTTTCTATCATCAATAGAATAAATGTGACGGAATGTACAATTGGATAATAATTTGAGCCAATTTTGATATTCCTCAATATTTATTCTGGTTGGAAACGAGTGATTCGCGGAAGTAATTATTGGGGATCTTAATGTTTAATTAAGGTTTCATCTGTTAATGAAGTGATAAATATATTGTGGTGCAAAGCGGGGCATGGATTAAATATGCCGGATGGCGTCGCTCATGCGTCTTATCCGGCCTGCAAATTAATTGCGATAACCTGGCCGGACAGGGCGTTTACACCACCATCCGGCACAGGGTTTAAACTTAGCGTTTTTTACCCATCGCCGCCGCCAACGCATCCATCATCGCGCTGTTGCCTGCAGGCTGTGCGTCACGGCCACGCGGTTTCGCCGCTTTTGGTGCCGGGCGATTGCCCTGAGCGCGATCGTTATTCCCGCCGCCGCGACGCGCATTGGTTTCACCCGGCTGCTCGTCCAGACGCATGGTCAGCGCGATACGCTTACGCTGCAGGTCCACTTCCAGCACTTTCACCTTCACAATGTCGCCCGCTTTCACCACGGTGTGTGGATCTTCGACGAACTTATTCGACAGTGAAGAGATATGCACCAGACCATCCTGATGCACGCCGATATCAACAAATGCGCCGAAGTTGGTGACGTTGGTGACTGCCCCTTCAAGAATCATTCCCGGCAGCAGATCGTTCATGGTTTCTACACCATCGGCAAACTGCGCGGTTTTAAATTCAGGACGCGGATCGCGGCCCGGTTTTTCCAGCTCTTTGATGATGTCGGTGACGGTCGGCACCCCGAAGCGTTCGTCGGTAAAATCAGCGGCTTTCAGATTACGCAGTTCGCTGCTGTTACCCATCAGGTCACGCAACGATTGCTCGGTGGCGGCCAGAATGCGTTCCACAACCGGATAAGCTTCCGGGTGAACGGTAGAGGCATCCAGCGGGTTATCGCCGTGGTTGATACGCAGGAAGCCCGCGCACTGTTCAAAGGCTTTAGGCCCAAGACGGCTGACTTTTAACAGTTGCTGACGGTTCTGGAATTGACCGTTCTCATCACGCCAGGCAACGATATTCTGCGCCATCATGCGCGTCAGACCAGCAACACGGGTCAGCAGCGGTACGGAGGCGGTATTCAGATCGACGCCGACGGCGTTCACGCAGTCTTCCACCACCGCATCCAGCTTACGCGCCAACTGAGTCTGGCTTACGTCGTGCTGATACTGGCCCACGCCGATAGATTTCGGATCGATTTTTACCAGCTCAGCCAGCGGATCCTGCAGACGACGGGCGATAGACACCGCGCCACGCAGAGATACGTCGAGGTCCGGGAACTCCTGCGCCGCCAGTTCGGATGCGGAGTAAACCGACGCGCCGGCTTCACTGACGATCACTTTCTGCGCGGTCACTTGCGGGAACTGCTTTTGCACGTCGAGGAAGAAACGCTCGGTTTCGCGCGACGCCGTACCGTTACCAATCGCCATCAGTTCAACGTTGTGTTTTTCACACAGCGCCGCAACGGCAACGGCGGCTTTGGCGGCCTGACCGGTATGCGGATAAATGGTGTCGGTCGCGACCAGCTTGCCGGTACCGTCAACCACTGCCACTTTTACACCGGTACGCAGACCTGGATCGAGGCCCATGGTGGCGCGCAGCCCGGCCGGAGCGGCCATAAGCAGGTCATGCAGGTTACGGGCAAAGACGTTGATAGCTTCATCTTCCGCACGTTCGCGCACGGTACCCATCAGCTCCGTTTCGAGGTGCATCAGCACCTTGATGCGCCACGTCCAGCTAACCACGCCTTTACGCCAGCTGTCTGCTGGGGCGTTGTTCAGGCGTAGTCCCAGGTGATCCCGGATAATCTGCTCGCCGTGGCTCTCTTTTGGTGGCTCATCGAATTGCGGATCGGCATTCAGTGAAAGTTGCAACACGCCTTCGTTACGGCCACGGAACATGGCCAGCGCACGGTGGGATGGCACGGTAGAAATCGGTTCGTGGTGATCGAAGTAGTCGCGGAACTTAGCGCCTTCCTCTTCTTTACCGCTTACCACGGTGGCGACCAGGTGGGCGTTTTTCCACAGATAATCACGTACTTTCGCCAGCAGAGCAGCATCTTCAGCGAAGCGCTCCATTAGAATGTAGCGCGCGCCGTCGAGGGCGGCTTTGGTATCCGCCACGCCGTTTTCGGCGTTGAGATATTTTGCGGCTTCCGTTTCCGGGTCGTGAGACGGTTCGTTCCACAACAGGTCTGCCAGCGGCTCCAGTCCGGCCTCAATGGCGATCTGCCCACGGGTGCGGCGCTTAGGTTTGTACGGCAGATAGAGGTCTTCGAGTTCGGTCTTACTTAACGTGCCGTTGATCGCTTTCGCCAGATCGTCGGTCAGTTTGCCTTGCTCGCCGATAGATTTCAGGATTGCCTGACGGCGGTCTTCCAGTTCACGCAGATATCCCAGACGGGTTTCCAGATTACGCAGTTGCGTATCGTCCAGACCGCCGGTGATTTCCTTACGATATCGTGCGATAAACGGCACGGTGTTCCCTTCGTCAAGCAGGCGAACGGCAGCTTCTACCTGTTCAGCACGAGCCTGAATTTCACCTGCGATAATGCGGCAGAAAGAATCATTCATCATGGATAGCTTCGTCTATAGGATAAAAAATCAGGGGATAGTTATACGGATTGACTGGCAAAAATGCCAGCCATCTGCCGGGGCTTCGGATTGTTCCGGTCTCACTTCACGTATTCAATCTCATTCACGTACCAGCTGGCTTCGCCACCTGGGGTGTTTACTACTGCGAGATCGCCGACCTCTTTTTTCAATAGCGCCCGCGCCATTGGTGAGTCGATTGAGATGTAATCCTTACGACCGAAGATCTCATCGTAGCCAACAATACGGAATTTGCGGATGTCGCCATCGTCATTTTCAATCTCAACCCATGCGCCAAAGAAGACTTTGCCTTCCTGCTGTGGGGAGTAATCGACGATTTTTAGATTCTCCATGCACTTGGTCAAATAACGGACGCGGCGGTCGATCTCACGCAGGCGCTTTTTATTATACTGGTAGTCGGCATTTTCGCTGCGGTCACCCAGACTTGCGGCCCAGGTAACTTTTTTGGTGACTTCCGGGCGCTCTTCACGCCAGAGATAATTCAGCTCTTGTTTAAGTTTTTCATACCCTTCACGGGTTATCAGGGGCGTTTTCATCTTATTGTTTTACCTTCGACTCTGTGATGATGCGCACAATTAGTATTACGTGAGCATATCAACAGAATAAATAATGTATTGCGAGAAACATTGTATACTTAAGCTGCTGTTTAATATGCTTTGTAACAATTTAGCCTGGAATTCATACCAGAATTCGCTGGTGACTCACGTTAGCTTTCTTAAGAATATACACTTAATTGTTGCGAACCTTTGGGAGTAATAACAATGCAAGAGAACTATAAGATTCTGGTGGTCGATGACGACATGCGCTTGCGTGCGCTTCTGGAGCGTTATCTGACCGAGCAGGGCTTCCAGGTTCGAAGCGTCGCAAACGCTGAGCAGATGGATCGTCTGCTGACCCGTGAGTCCTTTCACCTGATGGTGCTGGATTTAATGCTGCCGGGAGAAGATGGCCTGTCTATTTGCCGTCGCCTGCGCAGCCAGAGCAACCCGATGCCGATCATTATGGTCACAGCGAAGGGTGAAGAAGTTGACCGTATCGTAGGGCTGGAAATCGGTGCCGACGATTACATCCCGAAACCGTTTAACCCGCGTGAGCTGCTGGCACGTATTCGTGCAGTCCTGCGTCGTCAGGCGAATGAACTGCCGGGCGCACCTTCTCAGGAAGAAGCGGTTATCGCTTTTGGTAAGTTCAAACTGAACCTCGGTACGCGTGAAATGTTCCGTGAAGATGAGCCGATGCCGCTCACCAGCGGGGAATTTGCGGTACTGAAAGCGCTGGTAAGCCACCCGCGTGAGCCGCTGTCCCGCGACAAGCTGATGAACCTCGCCCGTGGTCGTGAATATTCCGCGATGGAACGTTCTATCGACGTCCAGATCTCCCGTCTGCGGCGCATGGTGGAAGAAGATCCGGCTCATCCACGCTACATTCAGACCGTATGGGGTTTGGGCTACGTCTTTGTTCCGGACGGTTCTAAAGCATGAGGCGAATGCGCTTCTCACCACGAAGTTCGTTTGCCCGCACGTTATTGCTCATCGTCACCTTGCTGTTTGCCAGCCTGGTGACGACATACCTGGTAGTGCTGAACTTCGCGATTCTGCCGAGCCTCCAGCAGTTTAATAAGGTCCTGGCGTACGAAGTTCGTATGCTGATGACCGATAAACTGCAGCTGGAGGACGGTACGCAACTGGTGGTGCCGCCCGCATTCCGCCGGGAAATTTATCGTGAGCTGGGTATTTCTCTCTATTCCAACGAGGCCGCTGAAGAGGCCGGACTGCGTTGGGCGCAACACTATGAATTCTTAAGCCATCAGATGGCGCAGCAGTTGGGTGGCCCAACGGAAGTCCGCGTTGAGGTAAACAAAAGCTCGCCGGTCGTGTGGCTGAAAACCTGGCTGTCGCCCAATATCTGGGTACGCGTGCCGCTTACGGAAATTCATCAGGGCGATTTTTCACCACTGTTCCGCTATACGCTGGCGATTATGCTGCTGGCTATCGGTGGGGCGTGGCTGTTTATCCGTATCCAGAACCGGCCATTGGTGGATCTTGAACATGCGGCGCTGCAGGTGGGGAAAGGTATCATTCCGCCGCCGTTGCGTGAGTATGGCGCTTCAGAGGTGCGCTCCGTAACCCGAGCCTTTAACCATATGGCCGCGGGCGTGAAGCAGCTGGCCGATGACCGTACGCTGTTAATGGCGGGCGTGAGCCACGATTTACGTACCCCGCTGACGCGTATTCGTCTGGCGACGGAAATGATGGGCGAAGAGGACGGTTATCTTGCGGAGTCCATCAATAAGGACATCGAAGAGTGTAACGCCATCATCGAGCAGTTCATCGATTACCTGCGTACCGGTCAGGAGATGCCAATGGAGATGGCAGATCTGAACTCGGTGCTGGGTGAAGTGGTGGCGGCAGAAAGCGGCTACGAACGTGAAATCGAAACTGCGCTGCTGCCGGGCTGCATTCAGGTGAAGATGCACCCGCTGTCGATCAAGCGTGCGGTTGCCAATATGGTGGTTAATGCCGCCCGCTACGGCAACGGCTGGATTAAGGTCAGTAGCGGAATGGAGCAGCATCGCGCCTGGTTCCAGGTAGAAGATGATGGTCCGGGCATCAAGCCGGAGCAGCGTAAGCACCTGTTCCAGCCGTTTGTCCGCGGCGACAGCGCGCGCAGTACCAGCGGCACGGGCCTGGGGCTGGCGATTGTGCAGCGTATTATTGATAACCATAACGGTATGCTGGAGATTGGTACCAGTGAACGCGGTGGATTGTCGATTCGTGCATGGCTTCCGGTTCCCTTCACTCGCGCACCGGGCAACACGAAAGACGCATAACAAAGGGAGGCAAAATGCCTCCCTTTTTGTTGCTGTAGGCCGGATAAGGCGAAACCGCCATCCGGCACTTTTCGTTACAGCTTCGGTCCGGCGCTAACCAGCGCTTCACCTGCAGGGGTGTCGGTATATTTCTCGAAGTTCTCGATAAACAGTTTCGCCAGTGCATTGGCTTTTTCCTGCCACTGCTCCGGAGATGCGTAGGTATTACGCGGATCGAGAATGCGAGTGTCCACACCCGGCAGCTCGGTCGGGATAGCCAGGTCAAACATCGGCAGACGGAACGTTTCCGCGTCATCCAGCGAACCGTTCAGGATGGCGTCGATAATCGCACGGGTATCTTTGATAGAGATACGCTTGCCGGTACCGTTCCAGCCTGTGTTAACCAGATACGCCTGTGCACCTGCCGCCTGCATACGTTTCACCAGCACTTCTGCGTACTGCGTTGGGTGCAGAGACAGGAATGCTGCGCCGAAGCAGGCAGAGAAGGTTGGGGTCGGTTCGGTGACGCCGCGTTCGGTACCGGCCAGTTTGGCGGTGAAGCCAGACAGGAAGTGGTACTGCGTTTGGTCTGCCGTCAGGCGAGAAACCGGCGGCAGCACGCCAAATGCGTCGGCGGTCAGGAAGATTACTTTGGTAGCATGGCCCGCTTTTGACACCGGCTTAACGATATTATCGATGTGATAAATCGGGTAGGAAACGCGGGTGTTCTCAGTTTTTGAACCATCATCGAAATCGATGGAACCATCTTCGCGCACGGTGACGTTTTCCAGCAGCGCGTCACGACGGATCGCGTTGTAGATTTCCGGCTCAGCATCTTTAGACAGTTTGATGGTCTTCGCATAGCAACCGCCTTCGAAGTTAAACACGCCGTCGTCATCCCAGCCGTGTTCGTCATCGCCAATCAGGCGACGTTTCGGGTCGGTGGACAGCGTGGTTTTACCGGTGCCGGACAGGCCAAAGAAGACTGCCACATCGCCTTTTTCCCCAACGTTTGCCGAGCAGTGCATGGAGGCAATGCCTTTCAGCGGCAGCAGGTAGTTCATTACGGAGAACATACCTTTCTTCATTTCGCCGCCGTACCAGGTACCGCCAATCAACTGGATACGCTCAGTCAGGTTGAAAGCCACGAAGTTTTCGGAGTTCAGCCCCTGCTCTTTCCACTGCGGGTTGGTGCATTTAGCGCCGTTCATCACGATGAAATCAGGTTTGAAATCAACCAGCTCTTCGTCGCTTGGGCGGATGAACATGTTTTTGACAAAATGCGCCTGCCAGGCAACTTCGGTAATGAAGCGCACGGAAAGACGGGTATCGGCGTTAGCGCCGCAGAAAGCATCAATGATAAACAGGCGCTTGCCGGAAAGTTGCTGGGTGACTAATCCTTTCAGATGCTGCCAGGTTTCCGGGGAGAGCGGTTTGTTGTCGTTCTTACCTTTACCTTTGTCGGACCACCACAGCGTGTCGCGCGTGGTGTCGTCACGGACAATGTACTTATCCTTTGGCGAACGTCCGGTAAAGATACCGGTATCAACGGCAACGGCGCCCAGATTCGTTAACACACCACGTTCATAACCTTCCAGGTTTGGATCAAGTTCTTCCTGGAAAAGCGTGTCGTAGTCTGGATTGTAAACGATATCCTGAACGTCATTGATACCATAAGCCTTGAGATCTTGCGGGGTTAAACTGTTGTTCACACGCATTTCACTGCTCCTTAGCCAATATGTATTACCTGGAATAGTAAGGTTTTTTAGGGATTGTTAACCGCGACAAGGCTCATAGATTTACGCATCCGGGAAAATCACGGGCGACCGAATGCGCTGCGACTCCTGTCACAAAGAGGCAGATATTATGGCAGGAAACCCTTTTTTGTTGTGGAAAATGTTCTTAAAACGTTAATGGAGAGTGTTTTTGGCGGGAATCTTGTGAGTGTAATCGCATTCACGTAAGAAATGAATGTGGGCTATACATAAACAATATCGATTCACTTCCCGTCGTCGTGGTCTGAAATCGCTCTATCAATGCTCAAAATTGTGAAGTTGATGCGATAATTAGCTTTTCCCTTCATTCTGGATACTGACATGGATAGTGCTGAAATTTCACGTACGACGCGTTGGGGCATGATATTCATCGGCCTGTTGCAGGGGACATTATGCTATCTGCTGATGACATATCTGGCGCCCCATAATGACGGCTGGCTGTTCTATGGCATGCCTGCGACGATTGCGATCACCTCGGCACTTTTGCTTACTGTTGTTTCTTTCAAACAACGCGCGCTGTGGTACTGGATGGCGCTGATCTTTGTTGTGGTGCTGGCGATGAGCGTCTGGCTAAAGTGGCAAGTCGAGGACAGTGATAAGTGGCGGCAACATGAAGTTTTTATGTTCTACGGTTGGCGCTTACTGCTGATGGCGATGCTTGCTTTGCCCTGGATTCAGTACTCGCTTCATGTCTCTCGTGAGCAGGCGCGCTACCCGCATTTTTATCGGCAATTGTGGCTTAATGCGTTGACGTTGCTGATTGTCTTTGTCGCCAACGGTTTGTTCTGGCTGGTGCTCCTGCTATGGAGCGAGATGTTTAAGCTGGTCGGTATTCCCTTCTTCAGCACGCTCTTCTTTGATACCGACTGGTTTGGCTATGTGGCCTTTGGTCTGATTACCGCACTGGCAGTGTTACTGGCCCGAACACAGTCGCGTCTGGTCACGGCGGTACAAAAATTACTGACGTTTATCGCCACCGGTCTGTTACCTCTGGTCGCGCTGTTGGCGCTGATGTTCATACTGACCTTACCCTTCACCGGGCTGGAGGCTATTTCGCAACGCGTGTCTGCGGCTGGGTTGATGTCAACGCTGACGCTGCTCCTGTTGCTGTTGATGGCTATCGTGCGTGAACCGCAAAAAGAGGCGTTACCCTATCCTGGCGCGTTACGCTATCTGATCAAATGCTCTCTGATTGTCGCGCCCATCTATATGCTGATTGCCGGTTGGTCACTGTGGGTGCGAATACAGCAGTACGGTTGGACGCCTGAGCGTTTGTATGGCGTGCTGGTGGTCGTGGTGCTGCTGGTATGGTCGTTTGGCTATCTGGCCAGCATTTTGCGCCGTGGGCGCAATCCGCTTGAACTTCAGGGGCCGGCCATTCTTGGCGTTTCGTTGCTGGCGTTGGGGCTGTTGGTTCTGCTGTCATCGCCGGTTATTGATGCCTGGCGCATCAGCGTTAACAGCCATATGGGGCTATATCACAGCGGGAAAATTAAACCGGATCAAGTCAGCCTGTATATGCTGGATCACAGCGGAAAACCGGGGCGCGCAGCGTTGGAAGCATTACAAAAAGATGTGGCGTTTAATCAAGACAGTAAACGCAGACGCGACTTGAATTCTCTGCTGCAAGGGCGCCGGGATCCGGTTAAAGAGCTAACCGCAACACAGTTAGTATCGAAGGTTGTGATGGCTCCGGGGAGCCAGAAGCCAGACGATGCGTTCTGGGCGTTTGTCAAAACACAGGGGTATCGCATCACCTCTTGTGCTGAGCAGAATGCGTGCGTACTGGTGAGTCAGGACCTCAATGCGGATGGTCATCCTGAGCAGGTGTTATATGCCTTTGGCGATGGGGAGAGTCTGGTCTTCGGCATGCAAAAAAACAAATGGGATTTGTTAGCTGTTGCCAAGCTACCTGAAGGATTCACTAAGGATAAATTGCTGCAGGCGGTGGCGAATCAGCAACTGGGCTCAGCCCCCAGAATCTGGCGGGATATCACTATTGATGGCAAAAGACTGCCGATGACTTATTACACCGAATGAGTGTGTTGCCGACATCGTTTTTGCCGGATGGCAGCGCGAACGTCTTATCAGGCCTACGACAGATTTTCCGTAGGCCTGATAAGCGCCGTGCCATCAGGCAAGACAGTGATTAATGCACCTGGGGATCGGCAGGGGAGGCATTACTGCGGATCTCAGCAATATCCATGGCGTTAAACAGATAGTGACTACCGCAGTAATCGCAGTGCATATCGATCTCGCCTTCTTCCGCCAGAATGCTGTCCACTTCTTCGTCCGGCAACGTTTTCAGTGCGCCTGCGCAGCGTTCGCGTGAACAGGTGCATTTGAACTCAACGTCCTGCGGATCGTAGAGAGTAACCTCTTCTTCGTGGTACAGGCGCCACAGCACTTCGTTGGCCGGCAGCGTCAGCAGCTCTTCGGCTTTGATGGTTTCGGTCAGGGCGGTCAGGTGATCGAAATCATCTGCCTGCGCGTTTTGCGCCGGCATTACCTGCAGCAGCATTCCGCCAGCAGCGGGTTTGCCATCAACGTCGCCAGTGCGGATGAACAGGCGTGTCGGCAGCTGTTCAGAACGCATGAAGTAATCTTCCAGACACGCTGCCAGCGTGTCACCTTCCAGACCGACCACGCCTTGATAACGCTCGCCTTCTTCCGGGGTAATGGTGATCACCAGGTAACCGTTGCCCACCAGCGTTTTCAGATCGGCATCTTCAGGAATATCACCCTGCATGCGGGCCACACCGCGCATCTGCTGATTGTTGTTGCCGTTGATGACGGCCAGGCTCAGCGGACCATCACCCTGCAACTGCACAGTGATATCACCGGCAAATTTCAGCGTGGCGGTGAGCAGGCTGGTGGCAACCAGCAGCTCAGCCAGCACGTTTTTGACCGGCTGCGGGTAAGTATGATTTTCGAGGATCTGTTGCAGGGTTTCCGAAACGGTCACCAGCTCGCCGCGCACGGCAAAGTTTTCAAACAGATAACGATGTAATTGGTCATGTTGCGGCATAATCATCTCTCTTGCAGGTGACAGTCACTCGCTGTCGCCGTGTTTAAATCGTAACAGGTCGCGGCGCTCTTTCTTGTCCGGTCGTCTGTCCGGGTGCGGCATGGTTAACGCGTTAAGTTTACGCGCCAGCGCCATTTTTTCGCGTTTTTCCACGCTTTCCGCGGTTTCTTCATACAGCGTAACGGCTTCCGTTGCCGGGCGACGCTGCTCGGTAATGGCCTTGATAATGACCGTTCGTTCGTCATTTCCCTGGCGAAGGGTGAGGGTGGCGTTCAGCTCGACAATCTTGCTTGGCTTACTGCGCTGGCCGTTGTAGTGCACCTTACCGCCTTCAACCATTTCGCGGGCTAGCGCACGCGTTTTGTAAAAGCGTGCAGCCCACAGCCATTTATCCAGCCTGACTTCAGCAGAGGGCTTTTCTTTCATGGCGTCTCCTTCACATCAGTGAGGGGATCAGTCGGCGGTAGTCATTCAGTGACGGATGGCGTGCGTACTGTTTTTCGGCGATGCCGGAGTCGGGATTGGTCACGCCGAGGCAGTAACGAATACCGTACAGAGCAGCGGCGTCGAGAATGGGTTCGCTGTCGTCAATAAACAGCGTCTTCTCTGCACTCATTCCCGTTTCTTCAGCCACAGCGTGCCATAACCGCTGATCCTCTTTGGGATAACCAAATGTGTGGGTGGAAAGTAATAAATCAAGGTGTGAGGCCAGACCGGTATGCTCAAGCTTCACCGCCAGATTATGCGGATGCGCGTTGGTGAGCAGAATACGGCGTTTGCCGCTGGCTTTTAAGGCATCAAGAAACGGTACGGTATCTTCGCGCAAAACGGCGCGCGGTCCCTGTTCCGTGGTCATGGCGCAAATATCCAGATCCAGGCACTCGCTCCAGTAATCAAGGCAATACCAGTTTAGCGTATGCTGCACGGCATGATACTGCTGACGAATATAGTCCTGAGCTTCCTGAGGAGAGATACCCTGCTTCGCGCCATAGGTTTCCGGTACCAGTTTTTGCCAGAAATAGTTATCGAATGCCAGGTCGAGCAGCGTGCCGTCCATATCTAACAACACGGTGTCGACATCCTGCCAGGCAATATTGATATGCATGGAAACTCCCCAGAAGAAAACATGATGCGCGACAGGGTAGCATATCCTGTCGCGCGAGCGTGTTATCGAATCAGGCTTTCCGGGTTATCAATCAGTGTTGGATTGAGGCAACTTTCGTAGTAGCTCTGAATTTCCGCGATGCGGGTGCGGTGACGCTGGTAGCGTCTGAATGCCTGTATGCTGTTGTAGATAGCGCATCCGAGCATGGAGAACATCAGCAGCGTCGTGCCAAGGTAGCGCCATAAACCTGAGCGGTCCGGGATACGGTGCAGTCCAATGTGCTGGGTGCCATTGGCGTCAGTCGAAATATTGGTGACGATCCCCTCCGCGCGAAACGGCGTCTGCATTAGCATCTGTGCCAGGCGCTGGAAGGCGTTCCACTGTTCCTGGGGAGGATAGTCATATAGCGAGGTCGTCGGCCACGGCTGATCGACCAGATCGCTGCCTTCATCACTGATAATCAGGAAACCGCCAGGGGCAGGGCTATTCAGCGCCTGGGCTGCTCGCGCAGTCTCGCGTGAAATAAACGGTGCCGTAGAGGTATTTACCAGATTATCCAGTGACTCTGCGCTTACCGGACGCAGCAGCACGTTCACGCCATCCAGTTTGCCTGCGTTTGCCCGTTTCACCAGCGCGGCCCAGTCTTTACTGTTACCGAGGTTAACCAGCGCATTTTTTAAGCGCACACATTCATCTTTGGCTGCACACAGATCGGCCGTTTTCAGGACAATCTCACCAAAATCGTCCAGTAATACCATGCCGGACTTTTGGATTGCTGAGCGTAGCGATGCGCTGACGCGAGAGTCATCGTCAGGTTTGGGATGCAGCTGACGGCTCACGGCCTGCGTGAGCGCGGTAGCCTTATTCACCAGGTCAGACTCAGGCAGCGGCAATGCGCGCGCGTCATTCCAGATAATTTGCGAGCAATCGAAAGGCATAAACGGCGTGGCAGGCTGCGCATTCCAGCTTCCTTGGGTATGAATGTTACACATACCCGTACCACTCAGGTGCAGCGTGTCACCCACGCGAACGCCCGCGTTTTCGAGCTGTTTAACGCTGGTGGCTTCGATAGTTTGCGCGCCCTTCATCCAGGAGAGCGTGACCTTTATCGGCATATCCAGCGGGATCCAAAACAGCAGCATCAGCAGTACCAGCAACGAGCCGCCTGCGATGACGGCGTTGCGCAGCCAGTGCTGTAACGGGAAGTTTTTCACTTCATCGTGCAGAGATAAAAAACGCCCCTGGCGGGCAACGTGGCGATCGAGATAAATATCGATATCCGTTTGCTGGCCAAGGTCTTGGGCGATGTAAGGTTGCCAGTGAGGTGGGTAGATCAGATCAATAATACCCAGCGAGATATTATTAATTTGTTCCTGGTCGTTTTCGCCAAATAACCCCCAGCGACGTGGCGTACCGCGCAGACAATGAATTTCCCGCAGGGCGCTTTTGGACGGCGGGGCGAACAATCCCCACAGACCCGCAGCTAACAGCAACACCGCGCCACCAACTGCCCACGGAACAAACGTGTTCGGGATAACCAAACAGAAAAAGAACAGCAGGAATGAGGCGGTTATCAACAACGCCTCGCGCAATCCCGAAGGGCGGCTGAGCGCATATTCTTCATGGGTTTCCTGGCGAATATTCAGCAGTTCAATCTGCTCACTTTCTTCACCACGAATGGACGCCTGGGTAGAAGCGGTGTGCTGTAACGCATAACCACGCGCTTCCTGCATATATTCCTGCAGCGTATGGCCGTTCAACGAGATAACCAGCGGTATCGTATTGGTGTGGATTATCTCAACGCTGTTTTCGTCGTTGATGTATTGTTCCCAGAAAGGGGGAAGATGTACCTCAACGGAATCAAGATAGTAGCGCCATTTGTTAGGATCGTCGGTGGTAATGCCGTAACGTGTAATCGAACGAGTAAGCACGATGACGCTATTACTTTGGGCATTCAACGTTAATGAGACCGGTGCAGCACTGGCTCCCGTGGGACCGGGTACTTGCTGAATTTGACTAAGGCTTTCGAGATAGTTTTCGACTGCGCTGCGTTCTTCAGGTGTGAGTTTACGTTTCGAGGCGTCTGAGAAGACGCTGCTCAAGGGTAAATTTTTCTGCCTGGATTTTGATTTGAGTAGCCATCCTGCAAGCAATGAGCAGGCCAGCAAAGCAGCTAAAAAAATCAGAATGGTGCTCATGCTTTCCCCATCTTACTTAGTCTGTCAGGCGTGGTCAGTCGCACCCTGTTCAATATTCGTGATTCTGTGGTTGGCTATCGGCAAGTGTGGAGTCGAACTTGAGCATCTTTAAGTACAGCCCAGTAAATGCGAATCATAGCAAAATCACCAAAAATGGAATATCAGCAAATTCCTGGAGTTATTTCAACCTATTGACTTTTAATTTGAAATAGGGATTAACTTTTAGTACGTTACATAAATGTAAATAAACGGCAATTCACATTGCCGAAACCGTGCGGTATATCGCACAATAACCCCAGATTTCACAGCAAAGATCCTCACAATGAGCAAATCATTACAGAAACCCACGATTTTGAAAGTGGAAACCGTCGCCCAATCCCGGCTGTTTAAGGTCGAAAGCGTGGACCTTGAGTTCAGCAATGGCGTACGCCGCGTTTATGAACGTATGCGTCCATCCACGCGTGAAGCGGTAATGATTGTGCCGATTGTTGACGACCATCTGATCCTTATTCGCGAATACGCGGTCGGGACCGAGTCCTACGAACTGGGTTTTTCCAAGGGATTAATCGATCCTGGCGAAAGCGTGTTTGAGGCGGCGAATCGGGAGCTGAAAGAAGAGGTGGGGTTTGGCGCAAAAGATCTGACGTTTTTAAAGAAACTCAGCATGGCGCCATCTTATTTCTCCAGCAAGATGAACATCGTGGTGGCAGAGGACTTATATCCTGAATCGCTGGAGGGTGATGAACCTGAGCCATTACCGCAGGTGCGCTGGCCGCTGGCGCATTTGATAGACCTGCTGGAAGACCCTGATTTTCACGAAGCGCGTAATGTCAGTGCGCTGTTCCTCGTACGCGAATGGCTGAAAGGGCAGGGACGGCTTTAATTACGATTGCCAACTGATACCTTATCCAGCCTACAAAATTCCGGAAGATCAAATAATTGTACCGAAATTGTAGGCCGGATAAGCGAAGCGCCATCCGGCAATCGATCAGAACAGTTCGTGTGTCTCACCATTATCAATAATGGTTGTTCCCACCTCATGCACCGCCTGTTGCGTCGGCTGAGTGCCTTCAATGAAGTACTCTGCGCGGCTATTGCCACCGCTCGCCAGTTGTCCTGTGCTGCGATCGATATTGACCGTCACGATACCCGGCGGTGGCGTCAGTGGCTGTTCAGGCACACCTTCCAGCACGGATTTCATGTAAGCATCCCATGCAGGCTGCGCACTCTTCGCACCGCCTTCGTAGCCGGAGATTTGGTCTTTGATCGCGCCGGAAGCCGTTGTATGACCAAGGTTGCGGCGATGGTCATCAAAGCCGATCCATACCGACGTTACTACCCCTGGTCCGTAACCGGAGAACCACGCATCTTTAGAGCTGTTGGTGGTCCCGGTTTTCCCGCCGATATCATGACGCTGTAAATCGCGACCTGCTCGCCAACCGGTTCCCATCCAGCCTGGTTCACCAAAGATATTGGTGTTCAGCGCGCTTTTAATCAGGAAGGCCAGCGGCGTGTTGATCACGTGCGGAGCGTACTCTTGTGTTCCGCTTTGCGCGACCAGTGCCTGGTTCGCCTGCTCAAGCTGCGGCATAGGCACGGCGGCATTCTGCTGTTCCTGCGAGACGGCGACATCTTCTACGTTACTGTTTTCCAGCACGTTAGATTTCTGGGTATCGCCGTAAATCACCGGAATATCGCATTCCGGGCAGGCAATTTTCGGCTTCGCTTCGAAGATAACGCCGCCCATATCGCTTTCTATCTTACTGATGAAATACGGATCGACCAGGAAGCCGCCGTTAGACATCACCGCGTAACCACGCGCCACCTGCAACGGCGTGAACGAAGCCGAACCCAGCGCCAGTGACTCGGTATGCACAATGTTCTGTGCCGGGAAACCGAAACGTTGCAGATACTCTGCCGCGTAATCCACGCCCATGGCGCGCATGGCGCGTACCATCACCACGTTTTTCGACTGACCCAGCCCCTGACGTAAGCGGATAGGACCGGCGTACTGCGGCGGGGAGTTCTTCGGCTGCCAGTCGGAACCAGCACCGGCATCCCAGCGGGAGATTGGCACGTCGTTGAGCATGCTCGCCAGCGTCAGACCTTTATCCATTGCGGCGGTATACAGGAATGGCTTGATGTTGGAGCCCACCTGGCGTAACGCCTGGGTTGCACGGTTAAACTTGCTCTGGTTGAAGTCAAAACCACCAACCAGCGCCAGCACCGCGCCGTTTTGCGGATTGATGGAGACCAGGGCGGAGTTGACGTCCGGCACTTGCGCCAGCCACCAGGCATCTCCCACCTGGCGTACCCAGATTTGCTGGCCAGTCTGTACTACGTCAGTCACTTTACGCGGCGTTGGGCCTTGTTGAGTATCCGAACGGTAAGGACGCGCCCAGCGCATACCATCCATCCGTAATGACACTGATGTACCATCCGCCAGCGCGGCAATGGCTTCCTGTGGATTGGCGCTGGTAACAACCGCCGGCAGCAGGGGGCCATAAGTCGGTAGCGCTTTCAGCGTATCGGTAATTTTCTTGCTGTCCCAACTGCTTTCGCCCACTTTCCACAGCACGTTCGACGGGCCGCGGTAGCCGTGGCGCATGTCGTAATCCATCACGTTGTTACGTACTGCCTGCTGAGCTGCCTGCTGTACTTTGCGCGTAATGGTGGTGGTGATGCGATACCCGTCTTCATAGGCTTTCTCGCCATAACGGTTATACATCTCCTGGCGCACCATCTCAGACAGATACGGTGCAGAGAAAGCGATTTCCGGCGCGTGGTAGTTAGCGTCAATGGCCTCGCCGCGCGCCTGATCGTACTGGGCTTGCGTGATGTAGTTTTCGCTCAACATACGCGACAGTACAACGTTACGTCGCGCGGTTGCACGGTCCATCGAATAGAGCGGGTTGAAGGTTGACGGCGCTTTTGGCAGACCAGCAATCACCGCAATTTCACTTAAGCTGAGTTGATCCACCGTCTTACCAAAATAGACCTGCGCGGCAGCACCCACGCCATAGGCGCGATACCCCAGATAGATCTTGTTCAGATACAGTTCGAGGATCTCATCTTTACTCAGCAGTTGTTCAATGCGGATCGCCAGGAACACTTCTTTGATCTTACGCATCAGCGTACGTTCCGGGCTCAGGAAGAAGTTTCTCGCCAACTGTTGGGTAATGGTACTCGCCCCTTGCGACGCGTGACCAGAGAACAATGCGACGCTGGCCGCACGGAAGATCCCCACCGGGTCTACCCCATGGTGCTCATAAAAGCGGCTGTCTTCTGTGGCGATAAAGGCTTTAACCATTACCGGCGGCATCTGATCCAGCGTGACCGGGATTCGACGTTTCTCGCCATATTGCGCGATTAGCTCGCCGTCAGCGCTGTAAACCTGCATCGGGATCTGTAAACGCACATCTTTGAGCGTCGCGACATCAGGCAATTGCGGCTCAATATAGCGATAGAGGCCATAAATCGAGCCTGCTCCCAGCAGGATGCAACATACTGCAAGGATTAATAAATACTTTACGAACTTCACTGGAGATTTCCCATTTAGTGGCATTTGGGCAGTTTATAAACAAACGCGCGGTAGTATAAAGGCAAGCCAGACGCATTGATATACCCGTTAAAGCGACGGGTGATAAGGAGATCATTAGCAATGGCTTTCAATATCTGGAAAATTGGTCTGCATATTCAGCAACATGAAGCGCTGGCTGTCGCTATCGTTCGCGAAGCATCAGGTTGGTATCTGCAACGCTGGTGGCGTATACCGCTGACGCCTCAGGTTATCGTCGATGGCCACATTCGCGAGCCTGAACAGCTGGTCACCGCGCTACTGCCGTGGAGCCGGGAGCTCCCTCGCCGACACCATATTCATCTCTCTTTTCCCGCCAACAGGACGTTACAAAAAAAGTTTCCTCGTCCGACAATGACGTTACGCGAGCCAGAGCAAACCGCATGGTTGTCCGGTTCGATGGCGCGTGAACTCGATATGGCGCCGGATGCGCTGCATTTTGATTATAGCGAAGACACGTTGAGCCCGGCATTTAACGTCACTGCTGCGCAAAGCAAAGAGATTTCAGCGCTTCTGACGCTTATCCAAACCCTGAAGGTGCAGGTTACGGCGATTACACCGGATGCCAGCGCGTTACAGCGATTTATTCCCTTCTTGCCAGAGCATCAGCAGTGTCTGGTATGGCGTGATGACGCCCAGTGGTTATGGGCGACCCGTTCGGCATGGGGACGTAAATCAACGAGCGATATTGGCAGTATCGATGAGCTTGCCACGACATTATCTCTGCCCACGACAGCCATTGCGCAATGCTCCCCTGGCGGCTTCGACCCTTTGAGCGCCGTGTCTGTACGCCAGCCGCCCATTCCAACGCAAAGCCATCACTTCGCCATTGCGCTGGGACTCGCTATGGGAGGCGCGTACCGATGATAGCGACCATTAATCTTCTGCCCTGGCGTCAGACTCGGCGTTACGCTTGCCTGCGCTTCTGGGGCATCTTATTTAGCGCTTCGCTACTGCTTAGTATTGGCGTGTTGTTGCGCTATTACAGCGTGTTGAGTGTAGAAAATCGGGCTGAATTGTTGCTGGCAGATGCCGAAAAGACGCGTGTCGAGGCCTTAATGGCGCTAAAGACGCGTATGCAGCAGCGCCAGCAACGATGGCAACAGGTGCAGGCACGGAACAAACAGCGTGAGCAGACCCGAAGCTGGCAGTCGGTTTTGCAAGAGCTGGCGGAATTACTGCCTGAGCAGGCGTGGTTAACAAAAATGACCTGGCAGCAGGACACGCTGGAACTGACGGGAAACACGTTGAACTTTGCCGCGCTGAAGACTCTGGAAACGCAATTACGCCAGCAGCCATTATTTCAGTTGAGCAGCCCCGGTGAAACGCAGCAGGATGCGCAGGGACGCTGGCAATTCCACTATCGACTGACACGGAGCGGTGCGCATGATAACGCTCTGTGATGTCTGGTTAGCGCAGTCGCCGCGCTTTCGACTCATCTGCTGGTGCGGCTGGATGTTGGGGCTACTCATACTGGTGACGTTATGTCTTTATCCCGTAGCGCGGGAGCGGACGATGCAACGCGAGACGCTGGTCCAGCAACGGGCAGCTATTCAGATGCAATGGCGAGATGTCTATCTGTTAGCGGCATCACCAGCAGAGCCGGAAGAGAAACTGACCCTGTTCTCTCCACTACTGTTTCAGACTTCACTTACTCGTCTTATCCACTGGCAACCCTCTGCGCAAGGCGGAGAGATGGCGCTGATATCGGCCTGGGATGCTATCCCGCAGACGTTTGTCCAGTTGGCGGATCAGGGGATGAACGTCAGCCGATTTTCGCTTAGCGCAGAAGACACGGAGCTGCTGCTAACGCTACAGCTGGAGCGCCTGAATGACGGTTGAACGCTGGCTGTTGGCATGTATGAGCGTACTGATGCTCACCGGTATGCGTAATCCCTTCCTGCCGCCGGAGGACCGCTGCCAAATTGCTGAGCTGTCGACATGGCGCTTTCAGGGCATGGTGAGCCAGGGCACGCGACCTATCGGCATTGTTCAGGATAGCCAGAAAAAATGGCGGCGGGTTAAGCCAAATGACGTCCTGAAAAACGATTGGACGATTACGCAGATAACGGCCCAGAACATAACCCTCGGCACAGAAAAAAACTGCGAACCGCCGCGGTGGCAGTGGCAACGACAAGGAGCGGTAAATGAAGCGATGGATAGCGTGGATAGTAATAGCGCTGGCGGTCGGGATAACGAGCGCACTGGCGACGAAACCGCAAAACGTGACGCTGGTGGTCGATGATGTGCCGGTTACGCAAGTATTGCAGGCGCTGGCTGAACAGGAACAGAAAAACCTGGTGGTTTCGCCAGATGTCAGCGGTGTGCTGTCGCTGCATTTGACGGATGTCCCCTGGAAGCAGGCATTGCAGACGGTGGTAAAAAGTGCCGGACTGGTATTACGCCAGGAGGGAAACATCCTGCATGTACATTCTGTTCAATGGCAGAGTGAAAATGCGGCCCGCCAGGACAATGAACAGGCGCGGATTCAGGCCAGTATGCCGCTGGAGCAGCGCAGCATTATTTTGCACTATGCCGATGCTGCCGAGCTGGCAAAAGCAGGAGAAAAGCTGCTCAGTGCCAAAGGAAGCATGACGGTGGATAAACGGACCAACCGCTTACTGCTGCGTGATAATAGCGTTGCGCTTAACACCCTGGAAAAGTGGGTATCGGAAATGGATTTGCCGGTTGCCCAGGTCGAACTGGCGGCGCATATCGTGACTATTAATGAAAAAAGTTTGCGCGAGCTGGGGGTGAAGTGGTCGCTGGCTGACGCACAACAATCGGGGGCGGTTGGGAATGTCACGACGCTCGCCAGCGACCTTTCTGTAGCCACCGCCACATCCCGTGTGGGATTTAATATTGGCCGCATTAACGGTCGTTTACTGGAACTGGAGTTGTCTGCGCTGGAGCAAAAACAGCAGTTGGATATCATCGCCAGCCCACGATTACTGGCATCTCACCTGCAACCTGCCAGTATTAAGCAGGGCAGTGAGATCCCTTATCAGGTCTCCAGCGGTGAAAGCGGTGCGACATCCGTCGAGTTCAAGGAAGCGGTACTGGGGATGGAGGTAACACCAACGGTGTTGCAGAAAGGGAGAATCAGGCTGAAACTGCATATCAGCCAGAATGTTCCCGGACAGGTTCTACAGCAGGCAGATGGCGAAGTGCTGGCTATCGACAAGCAGGAGATTGAAACTCAGGTCGAGGTAAAAAGCGGCGAGACGATTGCGCTTGGCGGGATTTTTTCACATAAGAATAAATCCGCAGCCGACAGCGTGCCGCTATTAGGCGACATTCCCTGGCTTGGCTCTCTTTTTCGCCATGATGGTAAAGAAGACGAACGGCGCGAATTAGTGGTCTTTATTACGCCCAGACTGGTTTCAACGGAATAACTTATGCATGAAAAGCCGTTGTTTTTGCACTGAACACGTTTCAGGGATTTGACGTGAGGGTGTATTTAGCATACAAGGAGTACCGATTTGAGCGTCGGTACTTTTCTTTACTTATGCGGCAGTGAATACGCTTTGCCTTTCCGGTGGTGTGCCATAGGCTTATTGGGTGTCATTTGACTGCGCGATACGTCGCCAGGTCTGATGTTTGCAGGGTAGCATGCCTGCCACGACCAGAAATGCGTTAGGTTTGGTGATTTATTCAGTTGCCAAACCCGCTTGAGTATTGAGATAATTTTCAGTCTGACTCTCGCAATATCTTATGAGGTTTCAGTTCATGTCCTGCTGCGCTGGGTGTCTGCGAAGCGGGTTTACCATTAACGAATAGTCTTAGTAGTACCGAAAAAATGGCAGAGAAACGCAATATCTTTCTGGTTGGGCCTATGGGTGCCGGAAAAAGCACTATTGGGCGCCAGTTAGCTCAACAACTCAATATGGAATTTTACGATTCTGATCAAGAGATTGAGAAACGAACCGGAGCTGATGTGGGCTGGGTCTTCGATGTAGAAGGTGAAGACGGCTTCCGTGATCGCGAAGAAAAAGTCATCAACGAGTTGACGGAAAAACAGGGTATTGTGCTGGCAACTGGCGGTGGCTCTGTAAAATCACGTGAAACACGTAACCGTCTTTCCGCGCGTGGCGTCGTGGTCTATCTTGAAACGACAATTGAAAAACAACTTGCACGTACTCAACGTGACAAGAAACGCCCGCTGCTGCAGGTAGAATCACCGCCTCGTGAAGTTCTGGAAGCGTTGGCTGACGAACGCAATCCTCTGTACGAAGAGATTGCTGACGTGACCATTCGCACCGACGATCAGAGCGCAAAAGTCGTAGCAAACCAGATTATTCATATGTTGGAAAGCAACTAATTCTGGCTGAATACACACTCGTCTGCGGGTACAAGTAACTAAGGTGGATGTCGCGTAATGGAGAGGATCACAGTCACTCTCGGGGAACGTAGTTACCCTATCACCATCGCGGCTGGTTTGTTCAATGAGCCAGCTTCATTCTTACCGCTGAAATCGGGCGATCAGGTTATGTTGGTGACCAACGAAACCCTGGCTCCCCTTTATCTCGATAAGGTTCGCGGCGTACTTGAACAGGCGGGTGTTAACGTTGATAGCGTTATCCTTCCCGATGGCGAGCAGTATAAAAGCCTGACGGTTCTGGATACGGTTTTCACCGCGTTACTGCAAAAACCGCATGGTCGTGATACCACGTTAGTTGCCCTTGGCGGCGGCGTGATTGGCGATCTGACCGGTTTTGCGGCAGCCAGCTATCAACGTGGTGTTCGTTTTATTCAAGTCCCGACAACTCTGTTGTCGCAGGTCGACTCCTCCGTTGGCGGCAAAACCGCCGTAAACCATCCCCTCGGTAAAAACATGATTGGCGCGTTTTACCAACCGGCCTCCGTGGTGGTGGATCTCGATTGTCTGAAAACGCTTCCTGCGCGTGAGCTGGCATCGGGGCTGGCGGAAGTGATCAAATACGGCATCATTCTTGACGGTGAATTTTTCAGCTGGCTGGAAGACAATCTGGATGCGTTACTGCGTCTGGATGGTCCGGCAATGGCGTACTGTATCCGTCGTTGTTGTGAGCTGAAAGCAGAAGTTGTCGCAGCAGACGAGCGTGAAATGGGCTTACGTGCTTTACTGAATCTGGGACACACCTTTGGCCATGCGATCGAAGCTGAAATGGGTTATGGCAATTGGTTACATGGTGAAGCAGTCGCAGCAGGTATGGTAATGGCTGCCCGTACGTCAGAACGTTTGGGTCAGTTCACCTCCGCTGATACGCAGCGCATCATTACGCTGTTACAGCGAGCTGGCTTACCGGTGAATGGGCCGCGTGAAATGTCCACCGAGGCTTATCTGCCGCACATGCTGCGAGATAAAAAAGTGTTAGCGGGAGAGATTCGTTTGGTGCTTCCGCGAGCGATAGGGAAGAGTGAAGTGCGCGGCGGAGTGTCGCACGAGGTGGTTCTTAACGCTATTGCTGATTGCCAGCAGGCGTAACAACAAGAAAGGTCAGGCTTACGTTGCGAAACGTAGGTCTTTTAGCTTCAGGTTATGTGCAAAGTCGTAAGCATTAACCTTTGAGTGGGGTGTTAAATGGATGAATTCAAACCAGAAGACGAGCTGAAACCCGATCCCAGCGATCGTCGTACTGGTCGTTCTCGTCAATCGTCTGAACGCGATAATGAGCCGCAAATCAATTTTGATGATGTTGATCTGGATGCTGACGATCGCCGTCCTGCACGAGCACGCAAAGAGCGTGAAGAAGAGCAGGACATTGAAGAAGAGTATGAATCTGATGACGATGCCGTGGATGAAGAGCGTGTAGAACGTCGTCCGCGCAAGCGTAAGAAAGCCGCCAGCAAACCTGCCTCCCGCCAATATATGATGATGGGTGTGGGCGTTCTGGTACTGCTGCTGCTGATTATCGGCATTGGTTCTGCGCTGAAAGCCCCCTCATCTTCTTCCAATGAGCAGGCAGCATCTGGTGAGAAGAGCATCGATCTTTCTGGCAGCAATGCAACGGATCAGGCGAGCGCAACGGCTCCTGCAACGGGCACTGAGCAGACCGCTGGCAATACCCAGCAGGATGTTTCCCTGCCACCGATTTCCTCTACCCCGACTCAAGGTCAGGCACCTGCGGCAACCGAAGGCCAGCAGCGTGTTGAAGTGCAGGGCGATTTGAACAATGCTCTGACACAACCGCAGGGTCAGGAGCAGGTTAACAACGTCGTGGTGAACTCTACGCTGCCGACCGAACCTGCGACCGTTGCGCCGATGCGTAATGGTAATGCTGCGCGCCAGACGGCGAAAACGGAAACGACTGAGCGTCCTGCTGCTACGCGTCAGGAACGTAAACAGGCCGTTATTGAGCCGAAGAGTAAACCGCAAACTACGGTGAAAGCGACGCCGACAGAGCCGAAACCTGTTGCTCAGGCAAAACCAACCGTAACTGCTACCGCGCCGACCACCACAACTAAAGCACCTGTGGTAACCGCTACGCCGAAAGCGACCGCTGAGCCGAAAGCAACTGCGACGCCAACGCAGACCGCAACGCCTGCGTCAACGGCGACAGCAACAACGACAACGCCTGTTGCTGGCGGAGCGAAAAGTGCAGGTAATGTTGGAGCGTTAAAATCTGCGCCGTCCAGCCATTACACGCTGCAGCTCAGCAGTTCTTCTAACTACGACAACCTGAACGGTTGGGCGAAGAAAGAAAACCTGAAGAACTACGTGGTGTACCAGACGACGCGTAACGGTCAACCGTGGTATGTTCTGGTGACAGGCGTGTATGCGTCTAAAGAAGACGCGAAACGTGCAGTGTCTACGTTACCCGCTGATATTCAGGCGAAAAACCCGTGGGCAAAACCGCTGCATCAGGTTCAGGCCGATTTGAAGTAAGATAGGATATGTTCTGCAATGGTTTGATGTTTCGCCCAATTGCGGGACAAAGACTAAAGCGCAGGATGCTGTCGGAGCTTTCTCCACAGCCGGAGAAGGTGTAATTAGTTAGTCAGCATGAAAAAAAATCGCGCTTTTTTGAAATGGGCAGGGGGGAAATACCCCCTGCTTGATGATATCAAACGGCATTTACCTCAGGGTGAGTGCCTGATTGAACCTTTCGTGGGTGCCGGGTCGGTGTTTCTCAACACCGACTTTTCTCGTTATATTCTTGCCGATATCAACAGCGACCTTATCAGTCTCTATAACATCGTGAAGACGCGTACCGATGAGTATGTGCAGGCTTCGCGTGAGCTGTTTATGCCTGAAACCAATCAGGCTGAGGTGTACTATCGGTTCAGAGAAGAATTTAATGCCAGCGAGGATCCGTTCCGCAGAGCAGTGCTGTTCTTGTATCTGAACCGCTTTGGTTACAACGGATTGTGCCGCTATAACCTGCGCGGCGAGTTTAACGTCCCGTTTGGGCGTTATAAAAAACCTTACTTCCCGGAAGCCGAGTTGTACCATTTTGCTGAGAAAGCGCAGAATGCGGAGTTCCATTGCCTCTCCTATGAAGAGTGCATGAACCGTGCGGATAGCAACTCTGTGGTCTATTGTGACCCGCCTTATGCACCGCTTTCGGCGACAGCAAATTTCACTGCGTATCACACCAACAGCTTTAGCCCGAAAGAGCAGGCGCATTTGGCCGAGATGGCAGAAAAGCTGGTCAGTAAGCAGATCCCGGTGTTAATTTCGAACCACGATACGCCCGATACCCGTGAATGGTACCGAGCGGCGAAACATTTTCAGGTCAAAGTGCGGCGCAGCATAAGCAGCAATGGCGGCACGCGTAAAAAGGTGAACGAACTGCTGGCACTGTATAAACCAGGAGTTGTAACGCCTGCGAAGAAATAAATCTCAAGGAGAAGCGGATGAAACAGTATTTGATCGCCCCCTCAATTCTGTCGGCTGATTTTGCCCGCCTGGGTGAGGACACCGCGAGAGCGCTGACTGCCGGTGCCGATGTCGTGCACTTCGACGTCATGGACAATCACTACGTACCGAACCTGACCATCGGACCGATGGTACTGAAATCGCTGCGTAAATATGGCATCACCGCCCCGATTGATGTTCACCTGATGGTGAAACCGGTCGATCGGATTGTCCCGGACTTCGCCGCCGCTGGCGCCAGCATCATTACTTTTCATCCGGAAGCCTCTGAGCATGTCGATCGCACTTTACAGCTGATCAAAGAGCATGGCTGTAAAGCGGGCCTGGTGTTCAACCCGGCAACACCGCTGAGCTATCTGGACTACGTCATGGATAAGCTCGATGTGATCCTGCTGATGTCCGTTAACCCAGGCTTTGGCGGACAGTCCTTCATCCCACAAACGCTGGATAAGCTGCGCGAAGTGCGTCGTCGTATTGATGAATCTGGCTACGATATCCGCCTCGAAGTGGATGGTGGCGTCAAAGTGAATAACATTGGTGAAATTGCCGCGGCAGGCGCAGATATGTTTGTTGCAGGCTCCGCCATTTTCGACCAACCAGACTACAAAAAAGTCATTGATGAAATGCGCAATGAACTGGCGAAGGTAAGTCATGGATAAGTTTCAGGATATTCGGGGCGCTGCATTTGACCTCGACGGCACGCTGGTCGACAGCGCGCCGGGATTAGCCGCAGCGGTGGACATGGCGCTATATGCGCTGGAACTGCCGGTTGCCGGAGAAGAACGCGTTATCACCTGGATTGGTAACGGTGCAGATGTACTGATGGAGCGCGCGCTGGCGTGGTCCCGTCAGGAGCGCGCAACATTACGTAAAACGATGGGTAAACCGCCCGTTGATGATGATATTCCCGCCGAGGAGCAGGTACGTATTTTGCGTAAGCTGTTCGACAGATACTACGGCGATGTCGCAGAAGAGGGGACATTCCTGTTCCCTGATGTTGCCGACACGCTGGGCGCGCTGCATGCGAAAGGATTGCCGCTGGGTCTGGTGACCAACAAACCGACCCCGTTTGTCGCGCCATTGCTCGAAGCATTAGATATCGCCAAGTACTTTAGCGTGGTCATCGGTGGTGACGACGTGCAGAATAAAAAACCGCATCCGGATCCGCTGCTGCTGGTGGCAAGTAAGCTTGGCATCAAGCCTGAGCAAATGCTCTTCGTAGGGGATTCACGCAATGATATTCAGGCGGCAAAAGCTGCTGGCTGTCCGTCCGTTGGCCTGACCTATGGCTACAACTACGGCGAGTCGATCGCGCTGAGCCAGCCCGACGTTATTTACGACCGTATTAATGAACTACTGCCCGCTCTCGGGCTTCCGCATAGCGAAAATCAGGAATCAAAAAATGACTAAGCCCATCGTTTTTAGTGGCGCACAGCCCTCAGGTGAATTGACCATTGGCAACTATATGGGTGCGCTGCGTCAGTGGGTGAGCATGCAGGATGACTACCATTGCATCTACTGCATCGTTGACCAACATGCCATCACCGTTCGTCAGGATGCTCAGCAGCTGCGTAAAGCAACGCTCGATACGCTGGCGCTGTATCTGGCATGCGGTATCGATCCTGAAAAAAGCACCATTTTCGTGCAGTCTCACGTACCGGAGCATGCACAGTTAGGTTGGGCGCTGAACTGCTACACCTACTTCGGCGAACTGAGCCGTATGACCCAGTTCAAAGACAAATCCGCGCGCTATGCGGAGAACATCAACGCCGGTCTGTTTGATTATCCGGTACTGATGGCGGCAGACATCCTGCTGTATCAGACCAACCAGGTACCGGTTGGCGAAGATCAGAAACAGCATCTGGAACTGAGCCGCGATATCGCCCAACGCTTTAACGCTTTGTATGGCGACATCTTCAAAGTGCCTGAGCCGTTCATTCCTAAATCCGGCGCGCGCGTGATGTCGCTGCTGGAGCCAACGAAGAAAATGTCCAAGTCGGATGACAACCGCAACAACGTGATCGGTCTGCTGGAAGATCCGAAATCTGTGGTTAAGAAAATCAAACGTGCGATGACCGACTCCGAAGAGCCGCCAGTTGTACGCTACGACGTGCAGAACAAAGCGGGTGTTTCCAACCTGCTGGATATTCTCTCCGCCGTCACCGGTAAGAGCATTCCGGAGCTGGAACAGCACTTCGAAGGCAAAATGTATGGTCATTTGAAAGGTGAAGTCGCAGAGGCCGTTTCCGGTATGCTGACCGAGCTTCAGGAACGCTATCACCGTTTCCGTAACGATGAAGCTTTCCTGCAGAAAGTGATGAAAGAAGGTGCGGAAAAAGCCAGCGCCCGCGCATCTGTTACGCTGAAAGCCGTTTACGAAGCGATTGGTTTTGTCGCCAAGCCGTAATGCGCTCTGTGTTGTTAAAAAAACCGGGAAGTTCCCGGTTTTTTTGTATCTGCGCAATCGCTTTTATTACTGATTTGCAGCCGGACCACAGCCACCAATAATTTTTGAAATCGAAATTGCTGGATGCAGGAAATAATCGTAGCTGCAGTTATTTTTTGTGTTTTCGATATGACCAGTGCACGCGGTCAGCGTAGCCAGAACACCAGCAACTAAGGTGATTTTTGCAAATTTAAACATGTCAAAATCCTTGTTAGATATCTATTTCTAAATGGATGAAGTCCATTTTTCGCCGGATAAGATATCAACTAACATAAACTTTAAGTAGTCCAGAAAAGGACATGTCGCTTTATATATAAAACATACGATTAGTGAATTGAATTTAAATAAAAAAGCCTGGTATTAATAAATAATACCAGGCTGCGGGTTTAATTAATTAGCGAAATGTTTTTCTGAAATTCAACATAAAGCCTTTATCGCTGATGTTGTCCTCTTTCCACTGGTAAGCGTCCAGATTCAGGCTGGCGTCTTTGGCGCTGTATTTCACACCGACCGTCGCCAGGCCGTTGATGCCTCCGCCTTTTTGGTCGTCGTCTACGCTAAAGGACTGGCCTGCGGCACCTTGCAGTGACGCAGTACGCTGGCTCTTGCTGTAGCTCAGGTTCGGACCGCCTTCCAGCGTGGCGCTGGCGCTCCAGCCATTTTCAGCGGTATAGTCGAACTTCATTCCGACAATGGAATCCACAGCGGTTTCGCTGCCAGCGTTCATCGACAGGTTGAAATCACCCGCACTACGCTCTTTATAGCTGCCTTCCAGCGTATGACGGAATTTTACCCCGGCGTACGGCGTGACTTTCAACGTATCGTTGAGCATGGTGAAGGTTTTCGCCCCTTCGCTGCGGAACTCAAGATACTGCTGACGTGCGTTGGAGTCCGCCACCTTGTTGGTGTCGCCATAAGAGACAGAACGGCTGCTGTCGAGGTTGTGTACGTCATAACGCAGGCTGTTCTTCCACGCCAGACCTTCATTAAACGCCATGCTGTGCTTCAGACCAAAGAACTGGCTGTAGCCACCGGTCAGGCCGTTGTCGCCCGCGGTCTTCGAACCGTCACCGTCCAGGCGCGCGATACCGTACTCCAACGTCAGATTCTGGCTGGCGGTGAGATCCAACGACTGACGTAATGCCAGCATGTCGTACTGGGTATCGTTGCCCAACTCAGCGCGTGGGTCGCCTTTCGCTACGACGTTGAACGCCAGGCCATCTTTAATTTGCGGCGCGGCATCGGCCAGCATGGTAAAGCGGTTGCTTAGCACGCGGGCTTCACGGAACGCGGTGATAGCCTGACTGCCGCTTACCTGTTTCAGAGCGCTGTTCAGCTCAGCGGTGGAGCCAACGTTGAGGCTGGTGTACAGCTCGTTGTTGGTGTAACCGGCGTCGAGCGCCTGCGCCACGTCACTGACGGAACCATCGGTCGCCACATCGGCATAGGCGTTTTTGGTCATGGTGACGTCAACGTTGCCGCTGGCATCGGTGCTGCCCTGTGCATTCCACACCACGGAGGTGGATTGAATGGCACCTGCGTCGGACAGGTTGCTGCCCTCGACCACGTTGTCAAAGCTGACGGTGGTGTCGGCAGTACCTGCGGTAAAACCGGTGTTAATCTCCACGCCGTTCATGCTGGCATTGCTGACCATCAACTTACCGGCGCTGCCATCAGCGCTGGTGCCGACCACATAGCCCGACAGGTTGTTGGTGGCCGTTGAATCTGCACTGTCGCTGGTGGTAACGGTTGTCGTGCCATCGGTAATGGTAGGTTCCGTGGGGGCCGTGAAGTCAACATAATGCACTTCCGTACCGTCACCGTTTTCGCCGCTGCCTTCAATGGTTTTACCATCCTGCTTGATAAAGCCGGAGCCAGTCACGTTGTCATCAATGTAGACTGTGCCGTTATTGACGATATGACCGTTACTGCCCAACTGGCTGAAGGCGTAGGAGTTGCTGGCGTAAATATTGATGGTGCCGTTATTCTCGATCACCGCATCGGATTTGGCATCTGATTCCAGCTGCATCCCGACCATACCGGTTTGTGTGGTACCTTCGGTTCCCACATTGATGGTGCCGTTATTGACCATCTTCGCACTGCCGTGCGCGGACATCGCCACATTGTTAGTTTTATCAATGTTGATGGTGCCGTCGTTAATGGCTTTACTGCCGCCATTATTTTTCGAGGTAGTGACCTGCCCGTTAATGACGCCAGTGCTGCCGTTGTACAGCGTGTGCCCGCTCCCGCCGGTGGCGATATCGGCATCGCTGTTCACTGTCCCCCAGTTATTGAAGGCACCGGACCACAGGGCGTTATCTGCCAGCGTCATCACGCCGCCTTCAAGATTATTGAGCGTACCGTTTTTATCGACGGTGCCGTTATTAATGACACCCGCGTTATTGACGGTTGCGGCAGCGGTAAATTTGAGTTTATCGACTTCGCCGCCAGCGTTGTTGTTCAGTACCGCACCACCCGATGCGCCGGTCCAGTCCGTCACGATGCCGGTATTGTTCATGGTGCTGGACCATTGCTCAACCGTGTTCATGGACCCGCTGTTGTTGATAATGGAACCTGCGACGGTGGTGCCGGTTTTCCCGGTCACGGTGCCTGTATTGTTGAAGACACCGCCGTCAACGGAGACTGCCGCTGTTGTACCTTCGTTGGTATAGGTGCCGCCTGTTGCAATACTGACGCTGCTGATGCTGCCGGTGTCGGCATTGGTTAAATCGCCGTAATTTTTAACGATGACCTTGCCGCCGCTGACGGTGCCCGCGTTGCTAATGTGTACGGTTTCCGTTGCGACCGGATTGGTAATGATGGTTTCGCCGGTAAGCGTTTCGCCTGCGGCGGTAATGACATCGCCATCAGCAAAAGTAAGGGAAACGTTGCTGTCGGTTGGGTTGTAGTCGTCGCTGCCCTGGCAGTTGCTGTCATAACAGACCGTACCGTAGTTAACCACGGTACTTTTGCTGTCAGTCAGGAAAGGCTTGCCGTAATTGGCATCAATATTGATGGTCCCTGTGGTGTAGTTAATCACGATGCCACCATTCAGCGCCGCCATGCCCACCAGTTGGTTATCATCGGTTTTGGTGACGCCTGCATCGGCGGTCAGGTTAATAGTGCCCTGGTTAATGGCTGTGCCGCCGTTAAGTGCCATCATACCGAAGCCCGCATTATTGACGGTAATGGTGCCTGTATTGGTGGCGGTTGCATCGCCATAACCACCGTCGGTGGTGCCTGCCACCATTGCCGAGCTGGTCAGATAGAGTTGTGATGGTGACCAGTAACTTTTGCTGGCGACGGTATTATCGTCGTTCAGCGTCGGGACAAAGCCGTCCAGGTAAATATCTCCGGCATTGAGGGCCGTCCCTTTACTGGCGGATACGCCATAGACTCCCGCCCCCTGGAGATTTATTGTGGCGCCTGCCTCGTTGCTCACTTCGCCGTAGTTTTCCGCCAGCATGGCGTAAAGCGTATTGCTGTACCAAATCAGCGGGAAGGTTCCTATTCCTCCATCGCTGCCTGGGGTTAGTGACGATACCAGCGTGATTGATCCTCCCGCTGCGTTGCTAACTATCGATCCTTGATCGGTAGCCGCAGTGATTGCATTACGGTTGTCATGACCGCTTGTGGCATAGGCGCTAATATCGCCACTGTTTTTTGCCTGTGCGCCGCTGCGGGCGAATAATAGGGCGACAGCGCCGTCATCAACGATGGCTCCCTGATTATCGATCGATGAACCCTGGCCTTTTGCGGTTAATATTGCGTTGTAGGTGTAATGCTCACTGGGCAAAACTGTTTCTGTGATTTTAATTACAGAGTTTTGGTCTAACGTTAAGCTGCCGCCGTTTTGTACATTGGCCAGTGTCACTGAGCCGCCGGGGAGGGTGGTGATATTCAATGTGGACTCACCGCTTAATGTGACACTGCTAGCTCCGTCTATATTTATGCCTGTAACAGACGATACTTCGCCATCGCCATTTTCGGCGTAGTTGATATCAATACCGCCCATCAGATTGACGGTATTGCCATCACCTTTGACCGTGAGGCCGTATGTATCCAGCCACTGTCCACTTACCGTGCTCACATCGCTAACATTGATGTTAAGCGAGCCGGTTAGATCCACCTGATTGTTCGTGCCGCTGACGGTGATTCCCTGGAGGGTATCGCTGTTGCTGGCCATCTGGCTATCTGCGTCATAGTCACCGCTGATTGTGACGTTGCCGGTAATATTCAGCGTATTGTTATCACCCGCCATATCGAGGCCCTGTGCACCACGGTATAGGCCGTTGCTGTCCTCGACAGCGGTCACATTGATATCACCATCCAGCGTCGCCTGTGACGAGTCGCCACTCATTTTTGCGCCAGTACCATTCAGGCTGACGTCGATATTCCCTTTATTATTAAAGACATTTCTTTCACCATCGATCACAAAACCCACGGAGTTTGCATCGCGCACGGTCGCGTTGCCGGTGTTTTTGATTTCGTTACCCGCCCCGTCAGTGACGATACCCGTCGCGCCGTTGGTGACTAGCATGTCGCCTGCCTGAGTCAGGCTATTATCATTTCCATCAATGACTGCAGCGATAGAGCCCGCGCCATCCACGGTGATATCACCCGTATTCGCGATTCGGGAATTATCGCCCGCAATGACGGTACCCGTTGCGCCCTGCGCAATGGTTTGATCTCCTTCGCCAATAACCAGCGCCTTATTTCCCGCGATGTACAGCCCGGTTGACCCCGCGCCGGTGACCGTTGAGTCGCCGGTGTTATCAATCACCGCACCGTCACCGGTCATTTTGGCTCCGGTCGCGCCGTCGGTAACGTTTAGTTCGCCATCGTTAGTAATGCGCGTTTTGTCGCCGGTGATGCTGATACCGATAGAGCCTGCGCCGCTGACATCGGTGGTGCCGATATTATCGAAGGTGGCGCTGTTGCCGTTAATCAGGATGCCCGTTGCGCCGCCGGAAATATCCTGCCTCCCTTCGCTGTTAATGGTTGCGTTGTCGCCGTCAATATATAGCCCGGTAGAACCTGCGCCGCTGGCGGTGGTATCGCCTTTATTGTCGATGAGGACATCATCACCGGTAATCTTTGCCCCGGTAGCGCCGTCGGCCACATAGAGTTCACCATCGTTGATAACGTGCGAGTTGTCGCCATTGACGATGGAGCCGGTTGAACTTTGACCGCTGATGTTAGAGGTGCCGGTATTCGCCACCGTGGTTTCGTTGCCATCGATCACCATGCCGGTGCCGCCACCTGTGACGTCAATGCCACCGGAAATGCGGGTGGTGGTGCCGTTACCTGAAATCAGCGCGCCGGTTGCGCCGTCGACGGTGCTTTGTCCTGAAATCGTATTGGTGGTGTTGTCACCGGTAATGACGATGCCGACCGCACCATCGCTGACGGAGGAATCACCGCTTAACGCGTTGTTTGTCCGATCGCCGGAGATGATGACGCCAGTTTTACCTTCACCACGGGTATCAACCCCGCGATCGGCAGTATTTGAAGCGTCATCGCCAGCGACGACGGTTGTCTGGTCATCGGCAACGATCAGGTATCCCTGGTTGTCATATTTCCAGTACAGGCCGCTTCCTTGTACCGTACCTTCAATGACGGCGGCATTATCGTCGGTCACTTTCCAGTCGGAAACCAGCAGCGTTTTACCGTCTTGTAATGCGATCTGCCACCGATCATCCTGTTCGACGTAATTCCATACGGCGCCGCCGAGGTCCGTGCCGCTATCCAGCTTGATGCCGTCAAATGTCAGTGTGTTCAGGCCTTTATCGATGGTGACGCCGTTACTGAAGGTAATAACAGAGGTATCATCAGGTGGTGTAGGTGTTACATCGCCGCCATCGTCGTCGGGAGGCGTGGGCGTTACATCACCGCCATCGTCATCGGGAGGTGTGGGCGTTACATCACCGCCATCATCGTCGGGAGGCGTGGGCGTTACATCACCGCTATCGTCATCGGGAGGTGTGGGCGTTACATTGCCGCTATCGTCGTCGGGAGGTGTGGGCGTTACATCGCCATTATCTGATGGGGTTGCCGGAGTATCATTATGGTGGGAATGGCCGCCGCTATTGTTATCGATACCTATCGCTACACCAGCTGTTAGCGCAGCGACACCACCTGCGACCCATCCCCAGTGATTGTCTTGTTCTGTATAATCTGCCAGGCAGCATGCGGAGAGTTTGTTACGTTCGGCTTTTGATAATACGGATATATCAGTAGGGCAATCATTGTCATCGTCGCTACTATCTGCGGCTATCGCCGGGAGATAGTAAGTTTGCAACGCAAGAGCAATACCCACAGCAATGAGTTTTTTCCTTTGCATAATCGACATCCTTAAATAAATACGCACAAAATATGCCATTGAAGGCATAAATTTATTTCGAGGTAATTTATTATTTTGCCACTGAATGACCGTGCTTCGTCAAATTACTCAATGGTCATGTATTATTTAGGATGTGAATTAAATTTATGGGTTATACGGATATAAACAGGGTATTTTACGTGTTTTTTATAAAAAAGAGCGCAAATACATTTTGTTTGTGAATGGATTTAGTCTTTCTTAATTCAGGTTTGAGAATAAATCATGAATAACAAACGAGAAAAATAAATGCCCTGATAATCAGGGCATTTATTTGCATTCAATTAATGGTTTGAGAACCAGTTCAGCTTATCTCGAAGGCCTACCACACGACCAACAATAATTAGCGCTGGGCTTTCAACCTGTTGTGCCAACTCTCCTAGCTGAGTCAGCTCTCCATTGACGACACGCTGTTTCACGGAGGTACCGTTTTCTACCAGGGCGACGGGCATATCGGGCTGCATGCCAAATTCGATCAATTTTTCCTGAATCGTGGCCGCCTGGTTCAGCCCCATGTAGAACACCAGCGTTTGTTTCTCTGCTGCCAGGTTTTCCCAGTCCAGCTCACCGCCGGTTTTCAGGTGTCCGGTAACCAGACGCACGCTCTGAGCGTAATCACGATGGGTCAGTGGAATGCCGGAATAGGCAGAACAACCGGAGGCTGCGGTAATACCCGGCACTACAGAGAATGGGATACCGGCATGGCACAGCGTTTCCAGCTCTTCGCCACCGCGGCCAAAGATGAACGGGTCGCCACCTTTCAGTCGTACCACGCGCTTGCCCTGTTGTGCTTCACGCAGCAGGATCTGGTTGATCTCTTCCTGCGGTACGCAGTGATAGCCCGCACGTTTACCGACGAACACTCGGTCTGCATCGCGGCGTACAAGGTTCATGATATCGTCGGAAACCAGACGGTCATAGACCACGACATCCGCTTGCTGGATCTGCTGTAGCCCTTTCAGCGTCAGCAGGCCGGCATCGCCAGGACCGGCGCCAACCAGCACCACTTCACCACGGTGATCCAGCGGTTCGCTGAGCATTTGCTCAGTGGTTTCCTCGACGGCTTTCAGGTCATTGTTCGCCAACGACTGCGCCAGGCGGTCATTCACGAACAATTTTTCCCAGAAGCGGCGACGTTCACCCATGCTGGCAAACTGTTGCTTCACTCGGGAGCGCAACTTGCCGGCATACTGCGCGACCTGGCCCAGATGCTGAGGCAGTACGGATTCAAGCCTTTCACGCAGCAGACGGGCCAGCACTGGCGATGTCCCGCCGGAGGAGACCGCCACCATCAGCGGTGAGCGGTCGATAATGGAGGGCATGATAAAACTGGCTGCTTTTGGCGCATCGACCACGTTGCAGAAGATACGACGTGATTCTGCGGCGGTGCTGACGCTTTGGTTGACGGTATCGTCATCGGTGGCGGCAATAGCCAACCAGCAGGTGTCGAGCAGGGACTCATCGAACGGCCCCTCAACCAGCGTCAGCATGTTTTCATCTGCCCATACTTTGAACTGCGGAATAAACGCCAGCGCATTAACCGTTAAACGGGCGCCCGCTTCCAGCAGTAACCGCGCTTTGCGTTCTGCGACATCTCCACCGCCGACGATCAAGCAGTCGCGGTCACGTAGTTGACAAAATATAGGCAAATGATCCACGACATTACCCCTTAATTATTGGCAGCAGCCTCTGGCTGATTGATTTTTGCCGGAGCCGGACGCTCCGATTTTGGCGTAGCATACCAATAACCCAATCCCATGAATACGACACCGGACAAAGTATTACCGAGTGTCACCCACAGCAGGTTATGACCAATTCCTGACAGGGTATAGGCTTCGCTGTGGTGGCCGAACCAGGAGAGGGCAAACAGCGTCATGTTGGCAACGGAGTGCTCGTAGCCGGAAGCGATAAACGCCAGCAGACACCACCAGATAGCGAGGAATTTTGCCGCGCCTTCGGTACGGATTGCCATCCAGATTGCCAGACAAACCAACCAGTTACACAGTGCGCCTTTAAAGAACAAAACCATCGCAGGCGCGGTCGTTTTCGCCAGAGCAACCGAATGGACGATGCTGGTATCGACCGGCAGCAGGCTACCGCCACCCCAGCTGTAAAGCAGGGCGACAAACACGGAACCGACCAGGTTACCCAGCCAGGTTTTTGGCAGGATTGCCCACATCTGACCGTGGCTGATGGTGCCTGCTTTGACGCCGAGCGTCAGGAACATGGTGTGACCGGTAAACAGTTCCGAACCGGCAATAATGACCAGCGTTAAGGCGATACCAAAGGTTGCACCCATCACCAGAGGACGAACGGACGGGTCGAGCAGATTACCGAGGGTGAAAATAAGAATGATGCCGAGACCCACATAGGCTCCCGCCATTGCCGAACTGATCCAGAATCCAAGCGGGTTATTAGCCGACAGGCGTGCGATGCGCGCAGCGTTAGCCGCACACTTATTAATAGTGTCTGTGAACATGTGTTGATTATCCTTGAAGTACAAACAATAAAAAGAAATCGTAACCGTAGGCCGGACAAGGCATTTATGCCGCCATCCGGCAATGTGCCTGTGCAATTGCCTGATGGCGCTACGCTTATCAGGCCTACCATTAAAAGACCTATAAATACGTCAAAAAAGGGGAGGCGTTGCGCCTCCCAAAATTAATTAACCGCGCAGTTGCACCGTGCCGTCTTTCACTCGCGCTTCGTAATGTTTCACGGAGAACTGTTCGTCTTCCATGCACAGACCGTCGCTTAAGCGAAAACGCTGTTTTTTCAGCGGGCTGGCAACCCACAATTCGCCCTGATGTTCAGCAATCAGCCCACGAGAAAGCACGCTGGACTCAAAGAACGGGTCGATGTTGCTGATCGCAAACACCTGGTCGCTGTGATACGGGCGGAAAATCGCAACCTGCTCGTTACCTAACAGGGCGCAGACGCCTGTTGCA
Organism: Citrobacter sp. Cpo071; assembly: GCF_030332765.1. Taxonomy (NCBI): domain Bacteria; kingdom Pseudomonadati; phylum Pseudomonadota; class Gammaproteobacteria; order Enterobacterales; family Enterobacteriaceae; genus Citrobacter; species Citrobacter sp. Cpo071. The sequence continues at coordinate 302,181 of NZ_JAOWHE010000077.1, forward strand.
GGCAGAATGTCATCGATTTTGCAGATGTTTTTCCACTGGCTCATGCGTTTTCCTCCACCAGAGTCACCGGGATACGCTCATAAGGCGTGGCCGGACGATGTTGTTCACGTTCAGGCACAACCTGGACATTCGGATCGCGTTTTTCGCTGTTGATAAAGTGTTTGAAGCGAACCTGCGCGGATGGGGTGTTAACGGTTTCTGTCCACTCACACACCACAGCTTCACGCAGACGGGCCATCTCTTCTTCAAGATGCTGGTTTAGACCCAACTTGTCGTCGATGATGACGGACTTCAGATACTCAATACCGCCTTCCAGATTGTCTAACCACGGTGCGGTACGGGTCAGTTTGTCGGCAGTACGGATGTAGAACATCATGAAACGGTCAAGGTATTTGAGCAGCGTTTCGCGATCGATATCCGCTGCCAGCAGGTCTGCATGACGAGGTTTCATCCCGCCGTTACCGCAAACGTACAGGTTCCAGCCTTTCTCAGTGGCGATGATACCCACGTCTTTACCCTGAGCTTCCGCACATTCACGGGTACAGCCGGAGACGCCGAATTTCATTTTGTGCGGGGTACGAATGCCTTTGTAGCGATTTTCCAGCTCCACGCCGAAGCCCACGCTATCGCCGACGCCGTAACGGCACCAGGTGCTGCCTACGCAGGTTTTTGCCATACGCAGCGCTTTGGCATACGCGTGACCGGTTTCAAAACCGGCTTCAATCAGCTGACGCCAGATTTCCGGCAGGTCATCTTTCTGCGCGCCGAACAGGCCGATACGCTGAGAACCGGTAATTTTGGTGTACAGGTTAAATTCACGCGCGATACGGCCCACAGCTACCAGGCCTTCAGGGGTAATTTCGCCACCCGCAGAGCGCGGGATCACGGAATAAGTACCGTCTTTCTGGATGTTCGCCAGGAAGTTGTCGTTGGTGTCCTGCAACGGCGTGTGCTGCGGTTTGAGGATGTACTCATTCCAGCAGGAAGCCAGCAGGGAACCTACGGTAGGTTTACACACTTCGCAGCCGTAACCTTTCCCGTGTTTTGCCAGCAGCTCTTCGAAGGTTTTGATGCCTTCTACGCGGATGAGATGGAACAGTTCCTGACGTGAGTACGGGAAGTGTTCACACAGGTTGTTGTTAACTTCGATACCCTGTTTCGCCAGTTCGGCGTTCAGGACCTGCGTTACCAGCGGGATACACCCGCCGCAGCCGGTACCGGCTTTGGTTTCCGCTTTCAGCGCCGCAACGGTATGGCAGCCCTTGTTAATAGCGGCAACCAGCATGCCTTTGGTGACATCGAAGCAGGAGCAAATCTGCGCGCTGTCCGGCAGTTTATCGACACCGATAGACGGCTTACCGCTGCCCGCGTGTGCTGGCAGAATCAGTGAATCCGGGTTTTCCGGCAGTTCGATGGCGTTCAGCACCAGTTGCAGTAGATTGCCGTAATCGCTGGTGTCGCCCACCAGAACCGCGCCGAGCAGGGTTTTGTTATCTTTGCTAACGATCAGGCGTTTGTAGACTTCTTTGCTTTCGTCGAGATAGACGTAGCTACGGGCGCCCGGCGTGCGCGCATGCGCATCACCAATACCGCCGACGTCAACGCCGAGCAGCTTCAGCTTGGCGCTCAGGTCCGCGCCTTCAAAGGCATTTTCAGTTTCGAGAATATGGTCAACGGCAACCTGCGCCATTTTATAGCCTGGAGCGACCAGACCATACACGCGGTTGTTCCAGCTAGCGCATTCGCCGATGGCATAGATGTCCGGGTCAGATGTCTGGCAAGTGTCGTTAATGACGATCCCGCCGCGTGGCGCGACGTCCAGACCGCACTGGGTGGCCAGTTTGTCGCGTGGACGAATACCGGTAGAGAAGACGATGAAATCGACTTCCAGTTCGCTACCGTCGGCAAAACGCATGGTTTTGCGCGCTTCGGTGCCTTCCTGAACGATTTCTTTGGTGTTTTTGCTGGTGTGCACACGCACGCCCATGCTTTCAATTTTGCGACGTAACTGCTCGCCACCCATATGATCCAGCTGTTCAGCCATCAGCATTGGGGCGAATTCAATCACGTGGGTTTCAACGCCGAGGCTTTTCAGCGCACCGGCGGCTTCCAGGCCCAGCAGGCCACCGCCGACCACGGCACCGCGTTTGCTGCGGCGCGCGCAAGACTCAATGGCGTTGAGGTCTTCGATGGTGCGGTAAACGAAGCAGTCCTGGGTTTCCGAACCTTTAATCGGTGGGATCCACGGGTAAGAGCCCGTCGCCATGATCAGCTTATCGTAGTAAACCGTACGACCTGCGCTGGAGTGGATCACCTTCTCCTGGCGGTTAATGGTAATTGCGCGTTCGCCCACTAACACCTTAACGCCGTGCTTCTCGTAGAATCCTTCACGCACCAGAGAAAGCTCTTCGGCGGTGTGGTGGGAGAAGTAGGAAGACAGGTGTACGCGGTCGTACGCTTTGCGGGGTTCTTCACAGAAGACGGTAATATCAAAATTGGCAGCGTCGGATTTATCAAGAAGATCCTCAATAAAGCGATGGCCGACCATACCATTACCGATAATAGCGAGTCTGACTTTGCTCATTTTTGCCTCGATTTCTTTTCTATTACTGCCTACCTTAACGATTCAGCAACCGCGCTTATTGATGCAAATCAAATTCGCCCTTATATACTCCTTAAGAGGTATATAACTGATTTGTCAGCATTTTTATAAGTGACGGAATTATTTGGGTTTTCGTGTTTGTATAAATAGCGTACAAATTAAGGGGTTTTTGTAAGAATTGGCCTACATGACCAGTGAAAGAAGAGGAGGGTGAGAATGTGCCGGATGATGTGGATACCATCCGGCAGTGAGATTAATGCGTTGCTGGGGCGTTATGCTGGCGATGGCGCGTGACAAACCCAAGAATAAAGCACATCACGAATACAACCGCATACAAGCCGTTAGCTGTTTGCAATGCCGCCTGCGGGCCGCTGTGTGCCACGATAGGGCCGGTGACGACGAAAGTGAGCATGGTGCCGATGGTACCGCAGGTCAGAACGAAGTTAACCAGTTTGGGTGAGGCGACCTTCGTCTGCTGGGAGCCAAGGGTAATGATGGTGGTATAAATCGCACTGGAGAAGAAGCCCAGCGTCATAATAAACCACGGCATATGCTCTGGCGTACCGGTGATAAACAGATACATCAGGACGGTAGCCAGACCCGCCAGAACGGTCAGGATGCGCTGCAAATCGAAGAAACGCAGAATAAAGCTAAATGCCCACATGCCAACCATGTAAGACATCCAGAAGTCGCTGACCAGTTTACCCGCATCGTTCAGGCTCATGCCCAGGCTTTTGGCGTACTCCGGGACCCAGGAGATAAAACCCAACTGGCCAAGGATGTAGCACAGTGCAGCGATCGCCAGAAACAGCACGCCAATCCCCCATTTTTCTTTTACTACCGGCGCGTCTGACTGCTGAGCGTGTTTACCCAGTGCCGGGAATTCACAACCGAAGGTCAGCAGGAAAATGGCGACGTATACGAGGCCGATGCAGGCATAGACCCAATACCATTCGATGCTGCGCGCTAACAGGAACGCGGCAACCATTGGGAAAATCATACCGGCCATGCTGAAGAAGGAGTCAGTAAACAGCAGGCGGGAACCGCGCTGACGACCTTCGTACATTTGAGTTACCAGGAACGTACCAATCGACATGGTGATACCGCTTACCAGGCCCAATACAAACATGGCGGCGGAGAACAAGGCCAGGCTATGGCTGAACATCAGTCCGGCAACGGCCAGTACCATCAGGATAAAGCCGAAGCGCAACTGGGTTTTCAGTGGCACGATTTCCATTAACCATGCATTCAGAAAGATAGAGATCAGAATGCCGGCATTCAGGAAGGTGAAGGTGTTACTCATGCTGGAAACGGGCAAATGGAAGTAATCTGCGATGTTTCCCATCACCATCCCGGTGACAATTACCAACGCACCTGTCAGGGCGTAGGAGAGAAAGCTAATCCATGTGAGCTTGATGCGATTGCTGTTAGTCATGACTGGCCTGTATAGAAGTGTAAGGCGCATTGACTGCGCCGTGAGCGGGCAGATTTTAGGCGCTTTAGTGACGCATTTAAATATTTATCGGTAATAACTTGGTGCGTTACATTTTTCTATGTGATCTTGATCACATTGATACTTGCAGCCATGAGGTTACATTTGTTTCAGGTACGTAAAATTAAGTAAAGGGATGGCCTTGTCCTTGAAGGCTCTTTAGAATCAATTCACTTGCTTCATTTCTGCTCTTGTTAAGGAATTCTCATGCTCAAATCGACTCTGGCGGCTGTTGCAGCTGTTCTCGCTCTTTCTGCTCTCTCCCCCGCAGCACTGGCAGCAAAAGGTGATCCACATGTTCTGCTGACAACCTCTGCTGGTAACATTGAGCTGGAGCTGAACAGTCAGAAAGCCCCGGTTTCAGTGCAAAACTTTGTCGATTATGTCAACAGTGGTTTCTATAACAACACCACGTTCCACCGTGTGATCCCAGGCTTCATGGTGCAGGGCGGCGGTTTTACCGAGCAGATGCAGCAGAAGAAACCTAACCCGCCAATCAAGAATGAAGCCGATAACGGACTGCGTAACACTCGCGGCACGATTGCTATGGCGCGTACAGCGGATAAAGACAGCGCGACCAGCCAGTTCTTTATCAACATTGCAGATAACGCTTTCCTCGATCACGGCCAGCGCGACTTTGGCTACGCTGTTTTCGGTAAAGTTGTGAAAGGTATGGATGTCGCGGATAAGATCTCTCAGGTACAGACCCATGATGTCGGTCCATACCAGAATGTCCCGTCAAAACCGATTGTTATCCTTTCTGCTAAAGTCCTGCCGTAATCGTATCTTGCGCGGGTAGTTCTTGCCCGCGTTCACCCCTCTCTCTGCGTAACCCGAAATTGCTGCTTATACTTGTGGCAAGTGTCGGCTCATTCAGGGAGGTCACGTGAAAAAACTCACCGATAAACAAAAGTCCAGGCTGTGGGAACAACGGCGAAACGCCAATTTCCAGGCCAGCCGACGGCTGGAAGGCGTAGATATTCCACGGGTTACTCTGAGTGCTGAAGAGGCCCTGGCGCGTCTTGAAGAGCTGAGGAGGCACTATGAGCGATAAATTCGGTGATGGTCGCGACCCGTATTTATATCCGGGCCTGAATGTCATGCGTAACCGTCTGGGGATTCATCAGGCGCAGCGTTTGGCGCAGGCTGCTTATGAACTGACAGCGCTGCGTGCGGCAACTATCGAATTGGGGCCGCTTAAACGGGGCTTACCGCACCTGTGCGCCATTCATCGTCAGCTGTATCGGGATATTTTTGACTGGGCGGGACACCTGCGCGAAGTCGATATTTACCAGGGCGATACTCGCTTTTGCCACTTCGCCTATATCGAGAAAGAGGGCAATGCGCTGATGCAGGACCTGGAAGATGAGTCCTGGCTGGTGGGATTACCGGAAGACAAGTTTGTCGATCGTCTTGCCCACTATTATTGCGAAATCAATGTGCTGCATCCGTTTCGCATTGGCAGTGGCCTGGCGCAGCGTATTTTCTTCGAACAGTTAGCGATTCATGCCGGGTATATGCTGAGCTGGGATGGCATTCCGGTTGAGGAGTGGAATCAGGCTAATCAGAGCGGGGCGATGGGTGACCTGTCTGCACTGCGGGCGATATTTCGTAAAGTGGTAAGCGAAGCCCCGGAAACTGAGTAGAATAGCGCGGTTCTTATGTACCGGAGCCGCCATGATCCTGCTTATTGATAACTATGATTCTTTTACCTGGAACCTGTACCAATACTTCTGCGAACTGGGCGCTGATGTCCTTGTCCGGCGCAACGACGAGCTGACGCTGGCGCAAATCGACGCGCTGAACCCGCAAAAAATCGTGATTTCCCCTGGGCCATGCACGCCGGATGACGCCGGTATCTCACTGGAGGTTATTCGTCATTTCGCCGGTAAGCTCCCCTTGTTGGGTGTTTGTCTTGGCCACCAGGCGATGGCGCAGGCCTTTGGCGCGAGCGTAGTTCGGGCGGCTAAAGTGATGCACGGTAAAACCTCGCCGATTACCCATACCGGGCAGGGTGTTTTTCAGGGACTCGCTAACCCATTAACGGTGACGCGCTACCACTCTCTGGTGGTTGCCCCTGAGACGCTTCCCGAGTGCTTTGAGGTGACGGCCTGGAGTGAAACGCAGGAGATTATGGGCATTCGTCACCGCGAGTGGGATATGGAAGGCGTACAGTTTCACCCGGAGAGTATTCTCAGCGAACAGGGGCATCAGCTGCTGGCTAATTTTCTCAATCGCTGATTTGTAGTTGCTATTCAGTGATTTTTTATTCATATTTTGTGATTATAATTTCACTGGCGTTTCTGCTTAACAGGGTGGTAATGACATGGCAACTGAACAAACTGCAATTACGCGCGCGACATTCGATGAAGTGATTCTGCCGATTTATGCACCGGCTGAGTTTATCCCGGTAAAAGGAAAAGGGAGTCGAGTGTGGGATCAACAGGGCAAAGAGTATGTTGATTTCGCGGGGGGCATTGCAGTGACCGCGTTAGGGCATTGCCATCCGGCATTGGTTGAGGCGTTAAAAACCCAGGGCGAAACCCTGTGGCATACCAGCAACGTATTTACCAACGAACCGGCGTTGCGCTTAGGCCGTAAAATCATTGATGCGACCTTTGCCGAGCGCGTGCTGTTCATGAACTCCGGTACTGAAGCCAACGAAACCGCCTTTAAGCTGGCGCGCCATTATGCCTGCGTGCGTCATAGTCCGTTCAAAACCAAAATCATTGCCTTCCATAATGCGTTTCACGGCCGTTCGCTGTTTACCGTGTCCGTTGGTGGGCAGCCGAAATACTCCGACGGCTTTGGGCCAAAACCGGCGGATATCATCCATGTCCCGTTTAACGATCTGCATGCGGTCAAAGCGGTGATGGACGATCACACCTGCGCGGTGGTCGTTGAGCCTATTCAGGGAGAGGGCGGCGTCACTGCGGCTACGCCGGAATTCCTGCAAGGTTTGCGTGAACTTTGTGACCAGCACCAGGCGCTGTTGGTATTTGATGAAGTGCAGAGTGGGATGGGGCGTACCGGCGATTTGTTTGCCTATATGCACTACGGCGTGACGCCGGATATCCTCACCAGCGCGAAGGCGCTCGGTGGCGGCTTCCCGGTAAGCGCGGTGTTGACCACTCAGGAGATTGCCTCCGCGTTCCACGTGGGTTCGCACGGCTCCACCTATGGCGGTAACCCGCTGGCCTGCGCGGTAGCGGGGGCAGCGTTTGATATCATCAACACGCCGGAGGTGCTGGGAGGCATTCAGGCCCGGCGTCAGGCGTTTGTCCAGCATTTGCACAAGATTGATCAACAGTTCGACATTTTCAGCGATATTCGCGGGATGGGGCTGCTGATTGGCGCCGAGCTGAAGCCGCAGTTTAAAGGCCGGGCGCGCGATTTCCTCTATGCCGCCGCACACGAAGGGGTGATGGTGCTGAACGCCGGGCCGGACGTGATGCGTTTCGCGCCGTCGCTGGTGGTGGAGCAGGCGGATATCGATGAAGGGATGCAGCGTTTCGCGCAGGCGGTAGCGAAGGTGGTGGGCTGATTGCCGGATGGCGGCGCGCGCGCCTTATCCGGCCTACAGGGTAAGGTGTGATTCGTTGGCCGGATAAGCGTAGCGCATCCGGCAAATCTCTTAACCCTTCATGTCCCGTAGTCGGCGGCTCAGCCAGATCCCGTGGTGCGGTCGCTGACGCCATGCTACCGACGAAATGGTATGCATGGTGTTCAGATGCCCAAGAACCCGCTGCAGATGCTGCTCAAGGGTGCTTAACGGACCATGGGACAGCATCTCTGGCGCTTCGAGAATATTCACATCTCCCGAGCTTCCCGGCCCATCATATTCCAGCCGCTGCTGACAGCGCTGGAGTGCAATTTCACAGGACTCCAGATACCGCTGCGCCAAATCCGGCGTCAGCATCGTATGTTCCCTTGCCAGCGTGGTCATCGCGTTGATGTGTTCGACGATGAACTGGCTGTGCGTGACCCACAGTTTCATATCTGCAAGGTAGTGCGAGTTAAATCCTGGCTCCTGCATTGCCTGGTTCAGCGAGTTGAACAGCGTGTTTTGCGTCTGGTTGACGCGCATGCGCTGATACGCCAGCGGCGTGGCCTGTGGATCGTTGCTGAGGATCAGACGAATTGCCTCCTGGTCGGCTTCTAACGCATCGTGGGCGTTCTTACGCAGCAGACCGCTCTGCCACTGTGGCCACAGCCAGAGCGTGCCGCCAAAGGCGATTAAGCAGCCAATGACCGTATCGACAAACCGCGGCACGATAAACTCTTCCCCGTTCAGCGTCAGCAGTTGCAGGGTGTATACCGCCGTTACCGTAAAACCGACGGTAGCCCAGCCGTAGTTTTTACGGATGATCAGATAGCTCACCAGGGTGATCAGCAGCATGGCCGCCAGCGTGAAACCTTCGGGAATATGAAAGTGCAACGTGACGCCGGCAATAACCAGTCCAACGAGCGTACCTACGGAACGGTGTAAGATGCGCACCCGGGTCGCCCCGTAGCCATTTTGCGTAACAAACAGGACTGTCATCAAAATCCAGTAAGGCTTTGGCAGGTGTAAAGCGCTGCCCATCAGGCTGGCGATACTCAACATAACGCTGATGCGTCCGGCATTGCGCAGCGCTGGGGATTTCAACGACAGGTAGTTTTTCAGGGCAGGGATCAGCGGCAACCGACGCTGCTTGTCAGCCATTAAGTCACGGGCATACAGCGGGCGCTGGGTCCGTAGCACGCGGGCAATACGGCTGAAGTGCCAGTAGCAAAATTGCCCCACCGGATTGTCCGGATGCTGCCTGGCGATTTTCTCCAGCGTGCCAATCTGCTTTTCCATCGAGAAACGGGTCGGCAAGCGGTGATACAAAATATCATCGGCCAGTACCCGAAGGCGTTCGGCGACGGTTCGCGCGTTCCAGCGAATTACCTGCTCCGCGTGGCTACGCTCAACCAGTTTTTGCACTTCTTCTGGCTGGTGGAGGCTAACGGAAATATGCTCCTGTAAATCCAGCGCCTCCTGAAAGGCACGCAGCAGGCGTTTGTATTCATTGTTGTGATGTGCCGACAGCATATGCATTTGCTGATAGCACTGGGTAATCAGATCCACCGCCTTTTGTTGGCGAACCAGCAGGGGAGGCAGCGCTTTTTCTGGGTCAGCATGCTGGGTCAGCATGCTGTACTTGGCTTCACAGTAATCGGCTAATTCACGGTACAGCAAGCTGAGCGATTCGCGGAGCGGTTGCTCGCGCCACATCCAGAACCAGAACCAGTTGAACAGGCCGTACCATAACGTGCCCAGCGCGTAAATCAGCAGCGGCTCCCAGACGGGCATATTCCCGGCCAGGCTGAGCGTGAAAATCGCTGCGATAAGCGAGGCTGGCAGTAATCGCGCATGCAACGGGCTTAGCTCGGCGGTTACGCCAAGAATCAGCGTCAGGCCGGTGAGGATCAATGGTAGCGGTATAGTTTGCGCAAGCAGTAGCTGCATGATCAAGCTGCACCCGGCAAACAGCGATGCACCAATGACTAAGCGTTTGAAAAAGCGCTTGTGCGGGGTATCAAGACCGGCAATGTTGCAGCAGGCAGGGACGAGGGAAAAGAGAAGCCCCAAATGAAGCTGACCGATGATCAGACCAACAGCCACAGGTAAACATAGCACCAGCGTTTGTCGTAGTGCGTAGTTGATCTCTGGGTGGTATATCAGTCTTCGCCACATCGGAGTAAACAAAAGTGGCGCATTACTGGGTAACGCGCCACTTCGATGGGGTTAACGCGTGCCGTAGACGACGATGGTCTTACCGTGTGCGGAGATCAGGTTCTGATCTTCCAGCATCTTCAGAATACGACCGACGGTCTCACGGGAGCAGCCAACGATCTGGCCGATTTCCTGACGGGTGATTTTAATCTGCATGCCGTCCGGGTGGGTCATCGCATCAGGCTGTTTCGCCAGATTCAGCAGAGTCTGCGCGATACGACCGGTTACGTCGAGGAAGGCAAGGTTGCCCACTTTTTCAGACGTGACCTGCAGACGACGAGCCATCTGAGAAGACAGGCGCATCAGAATATCCGGGTTGACCTGGATTAATTGGCGAAATTTTTTGTAGGAAATTTCAGCGACTTCACATGCGGTTTTGGCACGTACCCAGGCGCTACGTTCCTGACCTTCTTCGAAGAGGCCTAATTCACCAATAAAATCGCCCTGATTCAGATAAGAAAGGATCATTTCTTTCCCTTCTTCATCTTTGATCAGCACTGCCACGGAGCCTTTAACGATGTAATACAACGTTTCCGCTTTTTCACCCTGGTGAATCAGCGTGCTCTTCGATGGGTACTTATGAATATGGCAATGAGACAAGAACCATTCGAGAGTCGGGTCTGTTTGCGGTTTGCCAAGCACCATGCGCGGTTATCCTCTGTTATAAGCTGTCTCCAGAGCCAGAAAACGACGCTGCCTCTGGGTTTGCAAAAATATGCTTCCCGCTACCTGGGAAAGGGGCTGTCAAAAATATACTGCAGCCTGTAATGTGATGTCCTCTGCATACATGCAGTACGTCAATGTATTACTGTAGCATCCCGTCTGTTTTAGCATAGCTTTCGCCGTGTGTCTCCTGGTGTCTCGCTTCAGCATGACGCAGGTCGCCTTCCGTTGCGAGAATTGTTATGTGCGCGTAATCTGTCAGGAAAATTGAAACATTGGAGTTACGAAATATGCAAGCGCGTGTAAAGTGGGTTGAGGGGTTAACCTTCCTCGGTGAGTCCGCCTCTGGCCACCAAATTTTGATGGACGGTAACTCCGGTGATAAAGCGCCGAGCCCGATGGAAATGGTATTAATGGCTGCTGGCGGTTGTAGCGCCATTGATGTGGTATCGATCCTGCAAAAGGGTCGTCAGGATGTGACCAACTGCGAAGTGAAGCTGACTTCAGAGCGTCGTGATGAAGCGCCGCGCCTGTTTACCCACATCAACCTGCATTTCATCGTAACGGGTAACGATCTGAAAGATGCGTCTGTCTCCCGCGCCGTCGATCTTTCAGCGGAAAAATACTGCTCCGTGGCGTTGATGTTGGAAAAGGCAGTGAATATTACCCATTCCTATGAAGTGGTTGCTGCTGCCTGATGGCGCTACACTTATCAGGCCTACAGGATATAAACACGTAGGCCGGATAAGGCATCAGCCGCCATCCGGCAAAAGACCACATCACTCGATCTTCTTACCTTCCATCAGTCGCTGTACCAGCGGCAGCATAATCAATTCCATCGCCAGACCCATCTTGCCGCCAGGTACGACTAACGTATTGATATGGGAAATGAATGATCCCTGCAACATGGCCAGTAACCACGGGAAGTCGATCCCTTCCAGGTTACGAAAATGAATCACGACAAAGCTTTCATCCAGTGATGGAATGCTCTTAGCGGCAAAGGGGTTGGAGGTATCGACGGTCGGTACGCGCTGGAAGTTAATATGCGTCCGGGAAAACTGCGGCGTGATGTAATTGATGTAATCGTCCATTGAACGCACCACCGAGTCCATCACCGCTTCACGCGAATGTCCACGCTCGCTGGTATCGCGGGTCAGCTTCTGGATCCATTCCAGGTTTACGATAGGTACCACGCCAACCAGCAGATCGACATGCCGGGCCACGTTTTGCTGCGGGGTGACAACACCGCCGTGCAGCCCTTCGTAGAACAGTACATCCGTCGGTTCAGGCAGCGGCTGCCAGGGCGTGAATGTCCCCGGAACCTGGTTCCATGGTACGGCCTCATCGTAAGTGTGCAGATATTTTCGCGACTGGCCTTTGCCCGTCTGACCGTATTCGATGAAGGTTTGTTCCAGCAAGCCGAAGTCATTAGCTTCGGGGCCAAAATAGCTGATATGCCGCCCGGCATCGCGCGCTTTGCGAATCGCCATGTCCATTTCTGGACGGGTATAGCGATGAAAACTGTCACCTTCCACCTCGGCGGCGCGCAGATTTAACTGCGCGAAAATTTTACGAAACGCGAGGCTGGTGGTGGTGGTCCCCGCGCCGCTGGATCCTGTTACCGCAATCACCGGATGTTTGGCAGACATAACAACTCCATGAAATGGTTGTAATTATAGTAAAGTCGGCCGGCGGCTACGGATTACTCGTGAATCTGCTTCCTCGGCATAATGTTGACCGTTTCATGCAGTTCAGACCACACCAGCACGGCTTCACCTGATTGTAGTTGGCGTTTGACGTCGGCGACTTTTTGTTCGAGCGAGCGTTCATGTTCACCATAATCGGTGCCTTCGCGCAAGACAAAGCTTTCAATCAAATTGTCCAGCGCGTCCGGGGAGATATCTTGCCATGGGATAATCATGATGATGCCTCCAGATACGTTGTCAGCCAGTCCGGGATTCTTGATTCCAGCCACATCTCAGGACGGCGCACCGTGCCACCTATAAATCCGACGTGGCCGCCGTGTTCAGTAAGCTGGTACTCCACCTGTGAGGGCAGATTTTCCGGTTTCGGGATCACATGATGATCCATAAACGGATCGTCTTTCGCATGGATAATCAGCGTTGGTTTGGCGATCCGATTGAGCAACGGCATGGCGCTGCACTGGCGATAATAGTCTATAGCATCGGCGAAACCGTGAATTTTGGCGGTGATTAGATCGTCAAAATCGCGAATGCGGCGCAAAGATTTCAACTGGGCCAGACTCACCGGAAGCGAACCTGGATAAGCTTCAAGCTTCCGTGAGGCATTGGCTTTCAACAGATTGAGCAGGTAGCGCTGGTAGACCCGGGAGAAGCCCTTGTCCATATGGTAACTACAGGCTTCCAGCACGAAAGGTGCAGAAACGATAACCGCCGCATCTATCGGAATATCGTTGCCTTCTTTTGCCAGCAGGCAAGCCAGCATGTTTCCACCGAGTGAATAACCTACCGCCGCGGTCGGTACGCGACCGAACTCACGCTCCAGCCAGTGTAAAAACCAGGTGCCATCTTCTGTTTCACCGGAGTGATAAATGCGGTTCAGACGATTGGGTTCGCCGCTGCAACCGCGAAAATGCATTACCACGCCCAGCCAGCCGCGCTTTTGCGCCGCTTCAATCAGGCCATGTGCGTACGGGCTGTTCAGACTGCCTTCCAGACCGTGAAAAACCACCAGGCGCGGTTTGTGTTTCGCCTGTTGCGGATCTTCACTCCACGCCAGATCGACGAAATCACCGTCAGGCAATTCCAGACGCTGCCAGTGGGCGTCGAACTTCACCTTGCGGCGAATTAAACGCGGCAGCATCGTCTGCAGATGGCGGTTACTGATACCGCGCATCGGGCGGAATTCTCGCGAATCGTCGGTAGGTGGGGTCATTTCTGTGGACGTGATTTCAACCATAACACCGGAGCAATTAATAATCGGAAAGAATAACTATACCGCGCACAGCGCGTGCGGGTTAGCCAATATGTGATTTTGTCGCTAGTCAGTCAGCAGGTTACGCGAGAAAAGATGAAAATCGACGTTGGGTTTACGTCGCCACAGGCGGGCTTTACGCGTCCCTGTCGCCACGCTTTCTCCGGTATCTTCAAACATTCCTGACGCTTCAAAGCGACGAATCAGACTTTTACGCTGGATCGACTGGCCGAGGATCACCTCAGTGGCTTCGAGCAGTTGCCCATGGGTAAATGTTTCCGGCAAGCAGTATACGGGCAGGAGCGAGTACATCGTTTTTTGCCGTAAGCGGTGTAGCGCCGCGGTAATAATTTTCTCGTGATCAAACGCGAGTGAATAGTTTTTCAGTTCATCAACCGGCACCCAACGGGCATTACTGACGCTGGCGATATGGGGCGCGCAGTCTACCCAGGCGATTAGTGCAAACCAGGTGACCGTCAGGCTCCAGCCGCGCGGGTCACGATCAGGGCCGGAAAAGGTATCCAGTTGTTCCAGCCACGAAGGCGAAACGCCTGTTTTTTCGGTGAGTTTGCGCAGCGCGGTGGCGCGGGTTGAATCATCGTTTTCGATATCAATAAAGCCGCCGGGTAATCCCCAACGCCCTTTTTGCGGCTGGTTTGCCCGCTCGACCAGTAATACGCACAGCGCCTGCTGATGCAGGGTAAATAACACGCTATCTACCGTCACCAGAGGTGAAGGGAAGCGGCTGGCATCGTACTGATTCAGGTAGTCGGCTTCGGTGGTCATAAGGTACTCACGATGATTTGTAACGCTGACAAGTGTACCAGCCCGACACCGGGGGGCAAGGTTCGTTTTTTCTCATTGCTTATCAGTGGATTAGCTCACGGCTTAAAAATAATTCATTTTATGCTTGCTTAATATGTGTCACAGGGACATTATTAATTGTGTCGAAGGGACACAATTAAGGGGTGAGCGCGATGAACATAAAATTGACACTAACTTTGGACGACCAGACCTATGCCGTTGCCAGCGGTGTTTTTCCTGATGGTGCTGTCTGGTTAAAAGTCACCGATGCGTTGCCAACCTTTGCTCGCCTGATGCGCATCCGTGCCACGGCTATGCGTGATATGAACGATTTTATGCTGCTGGCGCAACTGGTTGAGGCGGTACGTCATCAGACCGATGTACTGGTCAGCCATCTCGACCTCCCCTGGCTGCCGTGGGCGCGTCAGGACAGACATATGGTATCGGGTGACAGCTTTGCGCTGAAAGTCTTCGCCAGTCACCTCAATACGTTGAAATTTGACAAGGTCAACGTGCTCGACCCGCACAGCGATGCGGCGGCGGCTGCAATCGACAACTTTGTGGCGATCCCCCAGGAGGTCTGCCTGATGCAAAGCACGTCATTATCGCGGCTGTTTCAGCAAAACGCGCTGATGCTGGTTGCTCCCGATGCGGGATCGCTGAAGAAGATTGATGCTGTAGCCAGAGTAGCCGGTGTGGAGCAGTACGCCATCCTGAGCAAAAAACGTGATGTGGCAAGCGGCAGCCTGACGGGATTTGCGTTATTGGCCGGAGACGTCAGGGGTAGGGATCTGCTGATTGTTGACGATCTGTGTGACGCAGGCGGTACGTTTATAGGCTCTGCACAGGTGTTACGTGATGCTGGCGCCCGCAGTGTCAGCCTGTATGTCACCCACGGTATCTTTTCTAAGGGCGTTGATCACCTGTTTGCAAACGGTATTGACGCTATCTACACCACCACCTCTTTAGCTGCCCCAGCGTTGGTACATCCGCAGCTTGAGCTTATCGATATTGACGCGATTTACCGCGCCTGAGGGAGAGACTGATTATGAAAATGAACCCGATTCTGGCTATCGACGGCTACAAAGTTTCTCATCGCGTACAGTATCCGCAGGGTACCCATCGCGTGTATTCCAACTTTACCCCGCGCAGCGATCGCTTTTTCTCCTCGCCGTTGGCGGATGGCAAACTGGTATTCTTCGGCCTGCAGGGTTTTATGCAGTGGTTTTTAGTCGACCTGTTTAATGAGGCGTTCTTTGCCCGCCCGGAAGACGAGGTGGTCAGCGAATACAAACAGGTCATGGACAGCTATCTGGGCAAAGATGCGGTGGCGGTGGACCATATTCGTGCACTGCATCAGTTGGGCTATCTGCCGCTGCACATCAAGGCGCTGGATGAAGGCAGCAAAGTCCCGATGGCGGTACCGGTTTTAACTATCATCAACACCCAACCCGAGTTTTTCTGGCTGGTGAATTACCTGGAGACCGTGCTGTCGGCGGAGCTGTGGAAGGCGTCAACAAATGCCACGATAGCTCACCACTACCGCAAAATCTGCGCTCGCTGGGCAGAGCAAACCTGTAGCGACCTGACGCACCTTGACTTCCAGTGCCATGACTTTTCATTTCGCGGTATGTCCGGATTACAGGACACCATGCAGGCGGGCAGTGGGCATTTGTTGAGCTTTAAAGGGACCGACAGTATTCCATCTCTGCTGTACGCCCGCGATTACTACACCGACGGCGAGCCCTATTTTATCGGCGCCAGCATTCCGGCTACCGAACACAGCGTGATGTGTATGGGTGAGCGCGAGCATGAGATTGAAACCTTCCGCCGCCTGATTGCCGATCTCTACCCGCAAGGATTTGTATCAATAGTCTCTGATACCTGGGACTACTGGCAGGTGCTGACGGAATATACCCGCGAACTGAAAAGCATCATTCTGGCGCGTGAAGGTCGGGTGGTATTCCGTCCGGATAGCGGCAACCCGGTGGAGATCCTGTGTGGTATTGGCGCAGATGAGGATACCCGCAGCGATCGTACCGCTCAGGAGAAAGGGTCCGTGGAAGTGCTGTGGGAGATTTTTGGCGGCACGATTAACGCCAAAGGTTACAAGGTGCTCGACCCGCATGTCGGACTGATTTATGGCGACTCCATCACCCTTGAGCGAGCGAATGAGATCCTGCGTCGTCTGGAAGCGAAAGGATTTGCCAGTTCAAACGTCGTGTTTGGCGTTGGTTCTTTTACTTATCAATACAACACACGTGACACCTTTGGTTTTGCGATGAAAGCGACGTGGGGAGAAGTCGACGGTAAAGGCCGGACGATTTTTAAAGAACCGAAAACTGATAATGGTCTGAAACGTTCAGCCCGTGGTCTGCTTCGCGTCACACGTGATGAGCAAGGGGAACTGCGTCTGCATGACGAACAGACCTGGGAGCAAGAGCAGGAAGGGGAGCTGAAAACTCGTTTTCTCAACGGCAAGCTGTTTAACCGTGAACATTTTGAAGATATCCGCCAGCGTCTGGCGGCACAAAGCTAGTTTTCCGCAAGCGGGTAGCTTTACCCGCTTCCTCCTCCCTCCCGGCGTGAATTGATCATCGTCACAAATGGTTACTTCAATTATTACTCTCAAGCTAATGATTCTTTCCTACGCTTAATTGATGACTTTCTCACCAGGGTGCACACTCTTTCCAGTGTTAAGCAATCAAAATGATTAGCTGAATCAGGAGGTTAATAATGTTATCTGGGCAAACGCCAGCACGAGTCTGGAACACCCGTCGTACGGAAAAACAGCGCCGCCTGGCTTCCGTTCCGGTGCAGGGCAAGGTGCTGCCGACCGCAGACCTGACCGCGATGCTGGAAAAACTGATCGCGCCGGGTGACCGCGTGGTATTAGAAGGTAATAACCAGAAGCAGGCAGATTTCCTGTCCCGCATGCTGGCTGAAGTCAATCCGCAGATTGTCCACGACCTGCATATGATTATGCCAAGCGTCGGGCGCAGCGAACACCTGGATATCTTTGAAAAAGGCATCGCCCGCAAGCTGGACTTCTCCTTCTCTGGTACCCAGAGCCTGCGTATTTCGCAGCTACTGGAAGATGGCCAACTGGAAATCGGCGCCATCCACACCTACATCGAACTCTATTCCCGTCTTTATGTTGACCTGGCCCCGAACGTGGCGCTGATTGCCGGTTATAAAGCTGACCGTAAAGGTAACCTCTACACCGGGCCGAGCACCGAAGATACTCCGGCGTTGGTGGAAGCCGCCGCCTTCCATGACGGTATCGTTATCGCGCAGGTGAACGAGCTGGTAGATGATGAATGCGACCTGCCGCGCGTGGATATTCCGGGATCCTGGATTGACTACGTAGTTGTCGCCGACAAACCATTCTTTATTGAACCGCTGTTTACCCGCGACCCGCGCCTGATTAAACAGGAACACATCCTGATGGCGATGATGGCGATTAGAGGCATCTACGCGGAACACCAGGTGCAGTCGCTGAACCACGGTATCGGCTTCAACACTGCCGCTATCGAACTGCTGCTGCCGACCTACGGCGAACAGCTGGGGCTGAAGGGCAAAATCTGTAAACACTGGACTTTGAACCCGCATCCGACGCTGATCCCGGCGATTGAAAGCGGCTGGGTAGAAAGCGTGCACTGCTTCGGCGGCGAGCTGGGGATGGAAGAGTACATCCGCGCCCGTCCGGACATCTTCTTCACTGGCTCTGACGGCTCTATGCGTTCTAACCGCGCCTTCTGCCAGTTGGCAGGGCAGTACGCGGTGGATATGTTTATCGGCTCCACCTTGCAGGTTGATGGCTACGCCAACTCATCCACCGTAACCCGCGGCCGTCTTTCCGGCTTCGGCGGCGCGCCGAACATGGGCCATGACCCGCACGGTCGTCGTCATGCAACGCCAGCCTGGCTGAATATGATCACCGAACCGGATCCGATGCAGCGCGGTAAAAAACTGGTCGTGCAGATGGTGGAAACCTTCCAGGCGGGCGTGAAGCCAACCTTCGTCGAAAAACTGGACGCGGTAGAGGTGGCGAAAGCCTCCGGCATGCCGCTGGCGCCGGTAATGATTTACGGCGATGACGTGACTCATGTGCTGACTGAAGAAGGTATTGCCTACCTCTACCGCGCCAAAGATCTCGAAGAGCGCCGCGCGATGGTGGCTGCGGTCGCCGGGATCACCGATATCGGTCTGGGCGTTGACGCTAAACGCGTTGCCGAACTGCGTCAGAGCGGCAAGGTGGTCTATCCGGAAGATATGGGCATTCGTCGTACCGATGCCACCCGTTCGCTGCTGGCAGCCGGTAGTGTCGCTGACCTGGTGGAATGGTCCGGCGGTCTTTACAACCCACCTGCGAAATTCCGGAGCTGGTAATGAAACTTCTGCCCCAGATTCAGGTTGAAGGCGGTGCCGAATGGCTGGCGCGAACCGCCACGCAGTGTCTGATTGACGAAGCACGATTAAGCCCGAAACCCGGTCTGGTGGACAGTCGGGGGAACGGCGCGCACCACGATCTTACGCTTTCGCTAATGGAGCGCTCCGCGCACAGCCTGACCCCCACGTTTCAGGCGCTGGCGCAGCAAAGCTGGCAGCGTCCAGCGGATATTGCGCTCAGACAAACCATAGGGCGACTCGGCCGTGAAGGCGAGCAGCAGATGATGGCCGCGACCCACGGCGTGAATACCCACCGCGGCGCGATTTGGGCGCTGGGGCTGCTGGTGAGCGCCGTGGCGATGCTCGGTGGCGGAGGTAGCGCCCAACAGGTTGCGGCTACCGCCGCAGAGCTGGCGAAGCTGCCGGACGATGCGGCGCCAAAAGTCTTCAGTAAGGGGCTTCGTGCGACGCACCGTTACCGCGTACCCGGCGCACGTGAAGAAGCGCAGCAGGCGTTTCCGCATGTGATGCAACGTGCGCTGCCGCAGCTGCGTTTAAGCCGCCTGAGCGGCAGCAGCGAAACGCACGCGAGGCTGGATGCGCTGATGGCGATCATGACCTCACTGACCGACACCTGCGTGCTGTCCCGCGCGGGGCTGGAGGGGCTTGATGCCATGCAGGACGGCGCGCGAGCCGTGCTGAATGCTGGCGGCAGCGCTCATCTAGCAGGTCAGGCGGCATTAGCGGAACTGGATAGCCAGATGCTGGCGCTCAACGCCTCGCCGGGCGGTGCCGCTGACCTGCTCGCCGCCACGCTGTTTCTCGATCGCGTCGAAATTACGTCGAATCGCCGTATTTAAAGCATTAAGAGGATGTTATGGAACACATTACGTTAACCGTACCGGCCAGCCGCACCTTAAGCGGCAAAGCGCTGGCAGGCGTTGTGGGCTCTGGGGATATGGAGGTGTTATTCACCGCCGACCAGGGCCAGACGTTAACCATTGATATCACCACTTCTGTCGATAACAGCACCCGCCGCTGGGAAGCGCTGTTCAACCGTCTGCAAACGGTCAGCAGCCTGCCTGCGGGCAAACTGACGATCCATGACTTCGGCGCGACGCCGGGCGTGGCGCGCATCCGTATCGAACAGGTTTTTGAAGAGGTGAGCTATGCGTGATGATCGCAGTTTTATCGAATTAAAAGCGCGCCAGCGTGCGCATGCGCTGCTGGACGAAGGCAGCTACCGTGAACTGCTTGACCCGTTTGAAGGCGTGATGTCGCCGTGGCTCGGCGCACAGGGCATTGTCCCGCAGTCTGATGACGGCATGGTGGTGGCGAAAGGCACCATTAACGGCAAACCGGCAGTGGTGGTGGCGATTGAAGGCGCGTTCCAGGGCGGCAGCATGGGCGAAGTGTCCGGCGCCAAAATGGCGGCGGCGCTGGAGCTGGCGGCGGAAGATAACCGCAACGGCATCCCGACTCAGGCGGTCCTGAGCCTGGAAACCGGCGGCGTGCGTTTACAAGAAGCGAACCTCGGTCTGGCGGCGATTGCCGATATCCATGCGGCGATTGTTGACCTGCGTCGTTATACCCCGGTGGTGGGCATTGTGGCCGGTACAGTCGGCTGCTTCGGTGGGATGTCTATTGCGGCGGCGCTGTGTAGCTATCTGATTGTCACCCGTGAAGCGCGCCTCGGCCTCAACGGCCCGCAGGTTATCGAGCAGGAAGCCGGGATTGAAGAGTATGACTCCCGCGACCGTCCGTTCATCTGGAGCATGACAGGGGGGGAAGTTCGCTACCAAAGCGGGCTGGTAGAAGCACTGGTCAACGACGGTGTGAAAGCGGTGAAAGCCGCCATGAACGAGGCGCTGGCCAAAGGCGTTCCGGCAAAACATCGCACCGATAACTACGACTGGTATCTCGATCGCCTGAGCAACTTCGACACCCGCAAACAGGCCGATTCAGAACAGATTAGAGCGCTCTTCGCCCGGGAGGTGAAATGATGAGTAACGTAATTAGCCGTGGCGAATTATGGCTGGAAACGCTGGTGCCAAACGCTAAACGTATCGAGGGGCTGTGCCCGTCCGTACAGGCGGCAGACGGTGAATTGAACGGTGAAACCGCGCGTTTTATCGCGGTCGTTCCCGATGCCAATAACCATTATCCACGCGCAGCCAAAGGCGAAGTCGGTCTGCTGGAAGGCTGGACGCTGGCGAAAGTGGTGAGCGAAACCATCGCCGCCGATGCCGATAAAGCCGTCAAGCGCCCGATTGTGGCGGTGATTGACGTGCCGAGCCAGGCCTACGGTCGCCGTGAAGAAGGTTTCGGCATTCACCAGGCGCTGGCCGGCGCGGCGGCGGCATATGCCAATGCGCGTCTGGCGGGTCACCCGGTGATTGGTCTTATCGTTGGTAAAGCAATGTCCGGCGCGTTTCTGGCGCACGGCTACCAGGCAAACCGTCTGATAGCCTTCAACGATAAAGGCGTATTGATCCATGCGATGGGTAAAGAGTCGGCGGCGCGCATCACCCTGCGTACCGTTGAGGCGCTGGAAAAACTGGCGGCGACCATTCCGCCAATGGCGTATGACATCAGCAACTACGCCACCCTGGGGCTGCTGGAGAATCTGCTGGATATCAGCAATCCGGATGCCCCATCTGCACAAGATCTGGCGCTGGTGAAAACCACGCTGCAACAGGCCATCAATGACGCTCGTCAGGACCCGACGCTGAAAAGCCGTCTGGGCGCTGACAACCGCCGCAGCTCTGCCCTCGTACGCGAACGCATGCGGGCTAGCTGGTAAGTAAAAAAGAGACCTGCCGGATGTACGGCTCCGTGGGCGCATACGCTGCGCCCGCGTGGGTCACTGCATCTGAAAAAATAATAATCATCGCGCCAGTGCTAACTTTTTTCATTACAGGTGAAATATGACTTACGTAATTGTTCATGCTCTTGCTCCGATTTTCGTCATCATGCTGCTGGGATTCTGGGCCGGGAAGGCCAAAATGGTGGACAACAAAAATGTCTCCCTGCTCAATATCTTCGTGATGGACTTTGCGTTACCCGCAGCGCTGTTTAGCGCCACGGTACAAACGCCGTGGGCGGGTATCGTCGCGCAGTCACCGCTGATTGTGGTACTGACGCTGGCGATGTGGATTACCTATGCCGCCATCTACTTTATGGCGACCAAAGTTTTCAAGAAATCTCCACAGGACGCCGCCGTGCTGACCCTGACCGTTGCGCTGCCAAACTACGCCGCGCTGGGCTTGCCGATTTTGGGTAGCGTGCTGGGTGAAACCTCTTCCACCTCGCTGTCCGTTGCCGTTTCCATTGCCTGCGGTTCCGTATTGATGACGCCGTTCTGCCTGCTGATCCTCGAACGTGAGAAAGCGCGCGCGGAAGGTGGAAACTCCGGTTCTACACTCTCCATGCTGCCGGTGCTGATGTGGCGCTCGATCAAAAAACCGATCGTCATGGGCCCGCTGCTGGGGGTCATCCTCTCCGCGATTGGTATTAAAATGCCGGAGCTGGTGCTGGCGGCGATCAAACCGTTGGGTCTGTCTGCTACTGCGGCGGCGCTATTCCTGACCGGCGTCATTCTTTCTGCGCGTAAACTGCAGATCAACACCGTGGTGATTACCTCCACCATCACTAAGCTGCTGATTCAACCGGCTATTGCCTGGGGTATCGTGCTGATTTTCGGCCTGCATGGTTCCGTGGCGATTACCGCTATCCTGATGATTGCGCTGTCCGCGGGTTTCTTCGGCGTGGTGTTCGGTAACCGCTTTGGCGTGCAGTCGCCTGATGCAGAAGCCGTGCTGCTGTTGAGCTCCGTACTGTGTATCCTGTCGCTGCCGCTGTTTATCTCGCTGACTTCAGGAATCTAAATCATGAGCACAACATTACGCCCACACGACCTTATCTGGCTGAACGCGCGCGACGCGCTCGAAGATGTCACGGAATCCTGGGTGGATACCGTCTGGCATAGCGGCCTGCCGGTGGTCGTACGGCGTGATGTTGATGCGCAGGGGCGTATTCCCGTGGGCGTCCGCGGGATGAAGCGCGACCAGCGCGCCGCCGGTTGGGTGAAAGCGGAGGCGGTCGTTCGCGTCTGCTCGCCGGAATTGCTGGTGGATCCGCTGTCGCTGCTGCGTTCGCCTTTTATCTCTCAGCCACCGCTTCAGGTGGCGTTGTTATTGACGCAGCAGGCGTGGCCGTGGACGTGGGGCATCACCGGCAGTACCGGCTATGCGCTGGCTACCGGGATCCCGGTGATCCACGCGGCAAGCGATCTGGATCTGCTGATCCGCGCGCCTCAGCCGTTATCACGCGAGCTGTTGGTCAAATGGCAACAGCAGGTGGCGGGAGGGCTTTGCCGTGCCGATACCCAGGTTGAGACGCCCTGTGGCGCATTTGCCCTTAACGAATGGCTGCGCGACGGTAAAGCACTGTTAAAAACCGCGCAGGGGCCGCGTCTGGTGAGCGACCCGTGGAGCAGGGAGGAGTAATGAAAATTCTGTTTACCTTTCCGGGGCAAGGAACTCAGCATCCGGGGATGCTGCAAAACCTGCCGGGAACAGAGCTGGCGCAGGCACGGGAGGTGCTGGGCGCAGAGGCCGATACACTCGACACGCCGATGGCGCTACAGCATACCCGCGCGGTGCAGCTGTCACTGTTGATTGCGGGCGTTGCGTGGTCGCATGAGCTGGAGCGTCGCGGCGTGTCGCCGGATATCGTCAGCGGTTTGTCTATCGGCGCTTACCCGGCAGCGGTGCTCGCCGGGGCGCTGGATTTTGCCGACGCGCTGCGGCTCGTGGCGCTGCGCGGTGACTTAATGGAGCAGGCGTATCCGCATGGCTACGGCCTGACGGCGATTATGGGGCTAACGTTAAGTCAGGTGGAAAGTCTGGTGGCAGGCAGCGGAACCTATATCGCCAACCTGAATGCCGAAACGCAGATTGTGATTGCGGGTAGCGATGAAGCGATGGCCGATGTGGCAAAACGCGCGCTGGAGAAAGGCGCCAGCAAGGCGCACCGGCTGGCGGTGAGCGTGCCTTCTCACTGTGAACTACTGGCGGAACCGGCACAAAAGCTGGTTGAGGCTTTCAGTAAGGTGACGCTTTCTCGCCCACGCTACGCCTACCTCAGCGGCAGCACCGGGCGCGTACTGTGGCAGCCGGAGCGGATTGCTGACGACCTGGCGATGAATATGGCGCGTACCGTGCGCTGGCAGGAGGCGGTTATCTCCGCTAACGAACGTGAAGCGCGGCTGGCGATTGAAATGCCGCCCGGTGGCGTGCTGACCTGCTTAACGCGTCAGGCGGCGTGGGAAGGGGAGTCTGTTTCTCTGGAGCGCAGCGGCGTGGATGTTGCTGTGCATCTGGCGAAACACCTTCGTGCGTGATGTGATTGCCCGATGACGTTGCGCTTATCGGGCCTACAAAACCGGCTCGAAACGCGTAGGCCGGATAAGACGCAAAGCGTCGCCATCCGGCAATCAGTCGTTTGGCTTAAGGCTGCGCGCATACATCCGCCCTTCGGCGGCCAGCGCCAACAGGCTTGGGTCACGCTCGCGGTTGCGGGCAAAGACAATCGCGATAAGCTGCTGCATCTGATAGGGCTCAGCCAATTTTTGCAGCTTCACGGTATTCTCATACATTTTCTTCATTCGCCCCGGCATCAAACAGAAACCAACCCCTGCCTGTACCAGACTGAGCATCGAGAAGATGTCGTTTACGCGGGTAACGATTTCCGGCTCAAACCCGGCGATATGAAACGCTTCCTGAAAACCGGCATAGGTGGCGAAGCCTTCCGCCAGTGAGACAAACTTCTCATTGCGATAGTGACGCAGGTCCGCCTTCATGGTGGCGTCCAGCGTAGCGGACATCGGCGCGGCGAGGTAGATATCGTCGTGGAACAGGGGCAGCACTTCGAGGCTGTTGCGGTCGATTTCGCTTTCTGAAATGGAAATCAGGATCGCGTCCAGCGTACCGTTTTCCAGCATCTTCAGCAGCGCTTCGTTGGAGCCCATGGTGAGATCCAGCTCCAGATCCGGGCGGCGCAGCTTCATGCCCATAATCAGGTGCGGCACCGTCTCCAGCGTCAGTGAGTAGAGCGTGCCAACGCGTAAACGACCCTGACCCACACCTGCTGTTTTGCGCGTCTCTTCCAGCCCGCGCGCCATCAGTTGGATGACTTCCTGGCAGTACTCCAGCAGCGTCCACGCTGCGGGTTGGGCGATAAGATTACGTCCTTTGTGAACGAACAGCGGGCAACGAACGTTCTCTTCCAGCGTGTGCAACGCCCGGTGAACGCTAACGCCGCTGATGTTCAGCGCCTCGGCGGTGCGGGCGATGTTACCCTTCTCCATAAAGGTCATGAAGATGGTCAGCTTGCGGAAGGTAATATCGTTGGTCGTCAGCTGATTCATCATCGTCTTCCCAAAGTTAGTCGGCCAGCATCTGTTCGAGCTGTTCCTGCGCATCCAGCCAGGCCATTTCACACTCTTCCAGCCCGGATTTCGCACTGGCCTGCTGCTGCAAACAGGCGGTAAGTTCGGCTTTGCGACTTTGGTCGTACAGTTCGCTGTTGCCGAGTTTTTCTTCCGCCTGCGCCAGCTGTGCGTGCAGTTTCTCCATCTCTTTTTCCAGACGGGTAATCTCTTTACGCAGCGGCTGCGTCAGGGAGCGCAGTTCCGCTTCGCGGCGCTTCTGGTCTTTACGCGCCTGGGCGCTGTTAACGCTCTCTTTCGCCGGTTCGTCGCCCTGGTTTTCCTGTTTCTGGACATCGCTCAGCCACTGCTGATAATCCTCCAGATCGCCATCAAACGGCTCGACTTTCTTGTCGTGTACCAGATAGAGGTCGTCGGTGGTGGAGCGGATCAGGTGACGGTCGTGCGAGACGACAACCAGCGCGCCTTCAAAATCGATCAGCGCCTCGGTCAGCGCCTGACGCATATCCAAGTCCAGGTGGTTGGTTGGTTCATCGAGCAGCAGCAGGTTAGGGCGCTGCCAGACGATCAACGCCAGTACCAGACGCGCTTTTTCGCCACCGGAGAAGCGGCGTGTCTCTTCGCTGACTTTATCGCCCTGGAAGCCGAATCCACCCAGGTAGTCACGCAGTTTCTGCTCCAGTTCCTGCGGTGCCATGCGTGCCAGATGCTGAATGGGTGATTCATCGGCGCGTAAAAACTCCAGCTGGTGCTGCGCGAAGTAGCCCAGTTTGATGCCTTTCGCCAGGCCAATCTCACCGCTGATTGGGGCCAGTTCGCCGGCCAGCAGCTTAATCAGCGTCGATTTACCCGCGCCGTTGCGACCGAGCAGGCCGATGCGGGAACCCGGCACCAGATTCAGTTTGATCGAATCGAGAATGACGCGATCGCCGTAGCCTGCGCTAACCTTTTCCATCTTCAGCAGCGGGTTTGGCAAGCTTTCCGGCTCACGGAAGCTGAAGTGGAACGGGTTGTCCACGTGCGCTGGGGCAATCAGCTCCATGCGTTCCAGCATTTTGATACGGCTCTGTGCCTGCTTCGCTTTCGTTGCTTTAGCGCGGAAACGATCGATATAGCTTTGCAGATGCGCCACGCGCTCCTGCTGGCTTTCGTACATTGCCTGTTGCTGTGCGAGGCGGGTCGCACGCTGGATTTCAAACGCGCTGTAGTTGCCGGTGTACTCGAACATGGTTTGCTGTTCGATATGAATAATTTTATCTACCACCGGATCGAGGAAGTCGCGATCGTGGGAGATCAAAATCAGCGTGCCCTGATAGCTTTTCAGCCATCTTTCCAGCCAGATCACCGCGTCGAGATCGAGGTGGTTGGTTGGTTCATCGAGCAGCAGCAGGTCTGAACGGCAGATCAGCGCCTGGGCCAGGTTGAGACGCATACGCCAGCCACCGGAGAAGTCGCTGACCGGACGTTCAAGCTGCTCGTTGGAGAAACCGAGGCCATGCAGCAGGCTGGCGGCGCGTGAGCGCACGGTCCAGGCGTCGATGGCATCCAGCTTGCCATGGACAGTGGCAATGGCATGTCCATCGTTACGTTCGTTGGCATCCTTCAACTGCGCTTCCAGTTGACGATACTCGCGGTCGCCGTCAATCACGTACTCCAGCGCGGGCTGCGGCAATGCTGGCGTTTCCTGATTCACCCACGCAAGCTGCCAGTTTCCCGGATAGGTAAATCCTCCGGCGTCGGCGCTGAGTTCATTTTTCAGCAATGCCAGCAGGGTAGATTTACCGCAGCCATTTTTACCTACCAGACCAACCTTCTGCCCTGGATTAATGGTGGCCGTGGCATTGTCCAGCAAGACGCGCACGCCGCGACGAATTTGTAACGATGAGAAAACAATCATAAGGCGCCGTATGTTCAGACTATGTTAATTTATCATTATGATAATGTAATGTGTGGGCCATTTGCCGCACCGAGGCGCCATGGTAGCCCAAAACATCGAAAATAGACAAAAGACAAAACCGGGAGGGGGATGATGTTCCAGCCAGCGAAAGTCTTGCTGCTGTATGCCCATCCGGAATCTCAGGACTCGGTCGCGAACCGGGTTCTGCTTAAACCGGCCATGCAGCTTAGCAATGTTACCGTGCACGACCTTTACGCACACTATCCTGATTTTTTTATCGATATTCCGCATGAGCAGGCGCTACTGCGTGAGCATGATGTGATTGTTTTTCAGCATCCGCTCTACACCTATAGCTGTCCGGCGCTGTTAAAGGAATGGCTTGATCGCGTACTGAGCCGCGGATTTGCCAGCGGTCCCGGAGGGAATCAACTGGCGGGAAAGTACTGGCGTAGCGTTATCACTACCGGAGAACCGGAAAGTGCCTACCGCTATGACGCGCTAAACCGTTATCCAATGAGCGATGTGCTGCGTCCTTTCGAGCTAACGGCCGGTATGTGCCGCATGCACTGGATGAGCCCAATTATCGTTTACTGGGCCAGACGGCAAACGAAGCAGGAGCTGGACAGCCATGCGAAAGCGTATGGTGACTGGCTGGCGAATCCGATCCCTGTGGGAGGCCGCTGATGGAAGGTTCTGATTTATTGACAGCGGGAGTGTTGTTCCTCTTCGCGGCGGTGGCTGCAGTTCCCCTGGCCTCAAAGCTGGGTATCGGTCCGGTGCTGGGTTACTTGCTGGCGGGTATTGCTATCGGCCCGTGGGGATTAGGATTTATCAGCGATGTGGATGAAATCCTGCATTTTTCCGAGCTGGGCGTAGTCTTTCTGATGTTCATCATTGGGCTGGAACTTAATCCCGCCAAACTGTGGCAACTGCGGCGTTCAATTTTTGGCGTCGGTGCCGCGCAGGTGATGCTGAGCGCGGTGGTGCTGGCCGGATTATTGATGCTCACTGCGTTCTCCTGGCAGGCGGCAGTGGTTGGCGGCATTGGTCTGGCGATGTCATCGACCGCTATGGCGCTACAGTTGATGCGCGAAAAAGGCATGAACCGCAGTGAATCCGGACAACTGGGTTTTTCGGTACTGCTGTTTCAGGATCTGGCGGTGATCCCCGCGCTGGCACTGGTTCCGCTGCTGGCGGGTTCTGCTGACGAACATTTTGACTGGATCAAAGTGGGAATGAAGGTGCTGGCCTTTGCCGGCATGCTGATTGGCGGTCGCTATTTGCTGCGTCCGGTTTTCCGCTTTATTGCGGATTCTGGCGTGCGGGAAGTGTTCACCGCTGCCACGCTCCTGTTGGTGCTGGGTTCTGCTTTATTTATGGATGCGCTGGGGCTGTCAATGGCGCTGGGAACGTTTATCGCGGGCGTGCTGCTGGCGGAAAGCGAATACCGACATGAGCTGGAAACGGCAATCGATCCGTTTAAAGGCCTGTTGCTCGGGCTGTTTTTTATCTCCGTTGGCATGTCGCTCAACCTCGGCGTGCTCTACACCCATATTCTGTGGGTGGCAGCGAGCGTGATAGTGCTGGTGGTCGTAAAAATGCTGGTGCTGTATGTGCTGGCGCGTCTTAACGGCATGAGAAGCTCTGAACGGATGCAATTTGCCGGGGTTTTAAGTCAGGGGGGTGAATTCGCTTTCGTGCTGTTTTCAACGGCATCCTCGCAAAGGCTGTTTCAGGGCGACCAAATGGCGTTGCTGCTGGTGACCGTCACGCTGTCGATGATGACCACACCGTTGGTGATGAAGCTGATTGATAAATGGCTCTCCCGCCAGTTTAACGGCACGGATGAGGAAGACGAAAAACCCTGGGTGGAAGATGATAAACCGCAGGTGATTGTGGTGGGGTTTGGGCGTTTTGGTCAGGTTATTGGTCGCCTGTTGATGGCTAATAAAATGCGCATTACCGTTCTGGAGCGGGATATCAGTGCGGTGAATCTGATGCGTAAATATGGCTATAAGGTTTATTACGGTGATGCCACGCAGGTGGAACTGTTGCGCTCCGCAGGGGCAGAGGCGGCGCAATCTATTGTTATTACCTGTAATGAGCCTGAAGACACCATGAAACTGGTGGAACTGTGCCAACAGTATTTTCCGCATTTGCATATTCTTGCGCGAGCGCGCGGACGTGTAGAGGCGCATGAGTTATTACAGGCTGGTGTGACGCAGTTTTCCCGCGAAACGTTCTCCAGTGCGCTGGAGTTGGGGCGTAAAACGCTGGTTACACTGGGAATGCATCCGCACCAGGCTCAGCGCGCTCAGCTGCATTTTCGGCGGCTGGATATGCGCATGCTGCGGGAACTGATCCCCATGCATACAGATACGGTACAAATCTCTCGAGCCAGGGAAGCCCGGCGCGAGCTGGAGGAAATTTTCCAACGAGAGATGCAGCAAGAGCGACGTCAGCTGGATGGCTGGGATGAATTTGAGTAGAGGATAACCATGGCAATTCGTAAACGTTTTATCGCAGGTGCAAAATGTCCGTCCTGCCAGTCGCAGGATACGCTGGCGATGTGGCGCGAAAATAATATCGATATTGTTGAGTGTGTTAAGTGCGGTCATCAGATGCGGGAAGCAGATAAAGAGGCGCGCGAGCACGTTCGCAAAGAAGAGCAAGTGATCGGGATTTTTCATCCGGACTAGCGATATGGCGCAGCTTTTTTTAAGCTAGAGGGTACACGGGTGCAGAATTCCGCTACAATCTGCGCCACTATTCTTTCCATGCTCAGGAGATATCATGAAAGTAGCAAAGGACCTGGTGGTCAGCCTGGCCTATCAGGTACGTACAGAAGACGGTGTGTTGGTTGATGAGTCTCCGGTGAGTGCACCGCTGGACTACCTGCATGGTCACGGTTCCCTGATTTCTGGCCTGGAAACAGCGCTGGACGGTCATGAAGTTGGCGACAAATTCGATGTTGCTGTTGGCGCAAACGACGCATACGGTCAGTACGACGAAAACCTGGTGCAGCGCGTTCCTAAAGACGTCTTCATGGGCGTTGACGAACTGCAGGTTGGCATGCGTTTCCTGGCTGAAACTGACCAGGGTCCAGTACCGGTAGAAATTACCGAAGTGGAAGACGACCACGTTGTGGTTGACGGTAACCACATGCTGGCTGGCCAGAATCTGAAATTCAACGTAGAAGTTGTTGCTATCCGCGAAGCGACCGAAGAAGAACTGGCTCACGGCCACGTTCACGGTGCGCACGGTCACGACCACGATCATGACCACGGTCATGACGGTTGCTGCGGTGGTCACGGCCACGGTCACGACCATGGTCACGAGCACGGCGGCGAAGGCTGCTGCGGCGGTGGCGGTAAAGGTAACGGCGGCGGCTGCGGTTGCCACTGATCGGTATGATTGCCTGATGGCGCTACGCTTATCAGGCCTACCGTAGGCCGGATAAGACGTTTACGTCGTCATCCGGCACAAAAAAGCGGGGATATCCCCGCTTTTTTTACGTCTCAATAATGTGGCGGCGGGGTCTCTTCAGACTGCGACGCAATGTGGGACGGCTGCGTTGCTTTGAGCTTTTCCGTCAGCAGACGCAGATGGTCGCGCAGTTTGGCCATTTCCAGTTCATGCGCGGTCACCGTCACGTTGAGCTCTTCAATGGTGATCTCCTGAAATGCCAGGCGACTTTCCAGTTCAGCCAGGCGAGTTTCCATTGTTGTATCCTGCATGATTCACCTCTTTCTTTTTTTTCCGGCAGATCGCGGACTGCGGCGAATTCTACTTAACTTTGCCTGTTTGCACAGCACTCAATCTTCGGTAACGAAACTAATTTAAACAAAAAGAGTCTGAAAAGTGGTGATAATAGGGCGTGCCTGTATGTTGATTTGTTCTGCAACGCTTTATAGTACATTTTTATGTTAGCTAACCCTGGGGTGAGATGCCCCGGCCCTGGAGATATGGATGAAATCACTGTTTAAAGTAACGCTGCTGGCGACCACAATGGCTGTTGCTCTGCATGCCCCGATCACCTTCGCTGCTGATGCTGCGAAACCAGCCGCTACTGCTGACAGCAAAGCAGCATTCAAGAATGACGACCAAAAAGCCGCTTACGCGCTGGGCGCGTCCCTGGGTCGTTATATGGAAAACTCTCTGAAAGAGCAGGAAAAACTGGGCATCAAACTGGATAAAGATCAGCTGATCGCTGGTGTTCAGGATGCGTTTGCAGACAAGAGCAAACTGTCTGACCAGGAAATCGAACAAACTCTGCAGGCGTTTGAAGCGCGCGTGAAGAGCTCCGCTCAGGCGAAAATGGAAAAAGACGCGGCTGACAACGAAGCCAAAGGTAAAGTTTACCGCGAGAAATTTGCTAAAGAGAAAGGCGTTAAAACCTCTTCTACTGGCCTGGCCTACAAAGTAGAGAAAGAAGGTACTGGCGCTGCACCGAAAGATAGCGATACCGTGGTAGTCAACTACAAAGGTACGCTGATCGATGGTAAAGAGTTTGATAACTCCTACACCCGTGGTGAGCCGCTGTCTTTCCGTCTTGACGGTGTCATCCCTGGCTGGACTGAAGGCCTGAAAAACATCAAGAAAGGCGGCAAAATCCAGCTGGTTATCCCACCGGATCTGGCTTACGGCAAAACCGGCGTCCCGGGTATTCCGGCCAACTCTACGCTGGTCTTTGATGTTGAACTGTTAGACATCAAACCGGCACCGAAAGCTGACGCGCAGCCAGATGCTGCACCGGCAGATAAAGCTGCAGACAGCAGCAAAAAATAAGCTAACAGAAACCGCCGCCCACAGGGCGGCGGTTTTTTATTATCGACAGGATATAATTAATACTGGAAAGCGCCTTGTGCGCTGTATTACTTTAGATGCCCCTATAATAGTGATGAGCCTGCCCTGACAACATAACGACAGGCTCCTGAAAAGGAGTGCTTTTTTTCATGTCCAGGTCGCTTTTAACCAACGAAACCAGTGAGCTAGATTTGCTGGATCAACGTCCTTTCGATCAAACCGACTTCGATATCCTCAAATCCTACGAAGCGGTAGTGGACGGGTTGGCGATGCTCATTGGTTCCCATTGTGAAATCGTATTGCACTCTTTGCAGGATTTGAAATGCTCGGCCATCCGCATTGCTAACGGTGAACACACGGGCCGTAAAATTGGCTCACCGATTACCGACCTTGCGTTGCGTATGCTGCATGATATGACGGGTGCGGATAGCAGCGTGTCGAAGTGTTACTTCACACGTGCGAAAAGCGGTGTCTTGATGAAGTCGGTGACGATTGCCATTCGCAACCGTGAGCATCGCGTGATTGGTCTGCTGTGCATCAACATGAACCTTGATGTTCCTTTCTCGCAGATAATGAATACCTTTATCCCACCGGAAACCCCGGAAGTGGGCTCTGCCGTCAACTTCGCTTCTTCGGTGGAAGATCTGGTTACCCAGACGCTGGAATTCACGATCGAAGAAGTGAATGCCGATCGCAATGTTTCCAACAACGCGAAGAACCGCCAGATCGTCCTGAATTTATATGAGAAAGGCATCTTCGATATTAAAGATGCCATCAACCAGGTCGCCGATCGGCTGAACATCTCCAAACATACGGTCTACCTCTATATTCGTCAGTTCAAAAGCGGCGATTTCCAGGGGCAAGACAAGTAATGCGTTTTGCCATCATGGTGACAGGGCCTGCTTATGGCACGCAGCAGGCGAGTAGCGCGTTGCAATTTGCACATGCGCTTCTCGAAGAAGGGCATGAGTTATGCAGCGTCTTTTTCTATCGAGAAGGTGTATATAACGCCAACTTACTGACTTCACCCGCCAGTGATGAATATGATCTGGTGCGGGCCTGGCAACAGCTGAACCAACAGCATGGTGTAACGCTGAATATCTGCGTGGCGGCGGCGTTGCGTCGCGGCGTTGTTGATGAAACTGAGGCAAAGCGTCTGGGACTGGCAGGGGCTAATTTACAATCAGGTTTTAACCTCAGCGGGCTTGGATCGCTGGCTGAGGCATCCCTGACCTGCGATCGCGTGGTGCAGTTCTGATGAAACGTGTTGCTTTTGTCTTTTCTACCGTGCCGCACGGCAGCGCATCTGGCCGTGAAGGGTTAGATGCATTGCTGGCGACATCTGCATTAACGGAAGACCTCGGCGTGTTTTTTATCGGCGATGGCGTCTTTCAAATCCTCCAGGGACAACAACCGGATGCCGTGCTGGCGCGAGACTATATCGCAACCTTCAAGCTGTTAGGGTTGTACGATATCGATCAATGTTGGCTGTGCGCCGCTTCATTACGCGAGCGGGGCCTTCAGCAGGGGGGTAATTTTGTGGTCGATGCGACAGCGCTTGAACCGGAAGATTTACGCCGTGAGTTAGGCAACTTTGACGTCATTTTAAGGTTTTGAGACTCTCATGCTGCACACACTACATCGTTCCGCGTGGCTTACCGATTTCTCCTCTCTTCTTCGCCTGGTAGATAAAGACGATGAGCTTTTATTGCTCCAGGATGGTGTGACGGCGGCAATCGAAGGCAGCCGTTTCCTTGAAAGTCTGCAAAATGCCTCCATTAAGGTCTATGTACTGGAAGAAGACATTAAGGCTCGCGGTTTGAGTGGTCAAATTTCAGACAGTGTCGTCAGGGTTAGCTATACTGACTTCGTCAGACTTACGGTGAAGCATCCCAGCCAGATGTCCTGGTAATTGTGGGATCGTTGTATATTTCTTGACACCTTTTCGACACCGACCTAAAATTCTGCGTCCTCATATTGTATGAGGTCGTTTTATTACGTGTTTACGAAGCAAAAGCTAAAACCAGGAGCTATTTAATGGCAACAGTTAACCAGCTGGTACGCAAACCACGTGCACGCAAAGTTGCAAAAAGCAACGTGCCTGCGCTGGAAGCATGCCCGCAGAAACGTGGCGTATGTACTCGTGTATATACTACCACTCCTAAAAAACCGAACTCCGCACTGCGTAAAGTTTGCCGTGTTCGTCTGACTAACGGTTTTGAAGTGACTTCCTACATCGGTGGTGAAGGTCACAACCTGCAGGAGCACTCCGTGATCCTGATCCGTGGCGGTCGTGTAAAAGACCTCCCGGGTGTTCGTTACCACACCGTTCGTGGTGCGCTTGACTGCTCCGGCGTTAAAGACCGTAAGCAATCACGCTCCAAGTATGGCGTGAAACGTCCTAAGGCTTAATGGTTCTCCGTTAAGTAAGGCCAAACGTTTTATATTAATGTCAAACTAAACTCTTAGAGTTTTGGACAATCCTGAATTAACAACGGAGTATTTCCATGCCACGTCGTCGCGTCATTGGTCAGCGTAAAATTCTGCCGGATCCGAAGTTCGGATCAGAACTGCTGGCTAAATTTGTAAATATCCTGATGGTAGATGGTAAAAAATCTACTGCCGAAACTATCGTATACAGCGCGCTGGAGACCCTGGCTCAGCGTTCTGGTAAAAACGAACTGGAAGCTTTCGAAGTAGCTCTCGAAAACGTGCGCCCGACTGTCGAAGTTAAGTCTCGCCGCGTTGGTGGTTCTACTTATCAGGTACCAGTTGAAGTCCGTCCGGTCCGTCGTAATGCTCTGGCAATGCGTTGGATCGTTGAAGCTGCTCGTAAACGCGGTGATAAATCCATGGCTCTGCGCCTGGCGAACGAACTTTCTGATGCTGCAGAAAACAAAGGTACTGCAGTTAAGAAACGTGAAGACGTTCACCGTATGGCAGAAGCCAACAAGGCGTTCGCACACTACCGTTGGTAATCCCTTCGGAGTTTTAGTCACCAGGCGGGCGCTTCTAGTAAGCAGCCCGCTTTGGGCTACTTAAATTGAACGCCTAAAAGATAAACGAGGAATCAAATGGCTCGTACAACACCCATCGCGCGCTACCGTAACATCGGTATCAGTGCGCACATCGACGCCGGTAAAACCACTACTACCGAACGTATTCTGTTCTACACCGGTGTAAACCATAAAATCGGTGAAGTTCATGACGGCGCAGCCACCATGGACTGGATGGAGCAGGAGCAGGAACGTGGTATTACTATCACCTCCGCAGCGACTACTGCATTCTGGTCTGGTATGGCTAAGCAGTATGAACCGCATCGCGTAAACATCATCGACACCCCGGGGCACGTTGACTTCACTATCGAAGTAGAACGTTCCATGCGTGTGCTTGATGGTGCAGTAATGGTTTACTGCGCAGTTGGTGGTGTTCAGCCTCAGTCTGAAACCGTATGGCGTCAGGCAAACAAATATAAAGTTCCGCGCATTGCGTTCGTTAACAAAATGGACCGTATGGGTGCGAACTTCCTGAAAGTTGTTGGTCAGATCAAAACCCGTCTGGGCGCGAACCCTGTTCCGCTGCAGCTGGCAATTGGCGCTGAAGAAGCGTTCACCGGTGTTGTTGACCTGGTGAAAATGAAAGCCATCAACTGGAACGAAGAAGATGCAGGCGTAACCTTCACTTATGAAGATATCCCGGCTGACATGCAGGAACTGGCTGAAGAATGGCACCAGAACCTGATCGAGTCCGCTGCAGAAGCTTCAGAAGAGCTGATGGAGAAATACCTGGGTGGTGAAGAACTGACTGAAGAAGAGATCAAAAAAGCTCTGCGTCAGCGCGTTCTGAACAACGAAATCATCCTGGTAACCTGTGGTTCTGCGTTCAAGAACAAAGGTGTTCAGGCGATGCTGGATGCGGTAATTGATTACTTGCCATCCCCAGTAGACGTACCTGCGATCAACGGTATTCTGGACGACGGTAAAGATACTCCTGCTGAGCGTCATGCTAGCGATGACGAGCCGTTTGCTGCTCTGGCATTCAAAATCGCTACTGACCCGTTCGTGGGTAACCTGACCTTCTTCCGCGTGTACTCTGGTGTGGTTAACTCCGGTGACACCATCCTGAACTCCGTGAAAACTGCACGTGAACGTTTCGGCCGTATCGTACAGATGCACGCTAACAAACGTGAAGAGATCAAAGAAGTTCGCGCGGGCGATATCGCTGCTGCAATCGGTCTGAAAGACGTGACCACTGGTGACACTCTGTGTGACCCGGATCACCCGATCATTCTGGAACGTATGGAATTCCCTGAGCCGGTAATTTCCATCGCGGTAGAACCGAAAACCAAAGCTGACCAGGAAAAAATGGGTCTGGCTCTGGGCCGTCTGGCTAAAGAAGACCCGTCATTCCGCGTATGGACTGACGAAGAATCTAACCAGACCATTATCGCTGGTATGGGTGAGCTGCACCTCGACATCATCGTTGACCGTATGAAGCGTGAATTCAACGTTGAAGCGAACGTCGGTAAACCTCAGGTTGCTTACCGCGAAGCGATTCGCGCGAAAGTTACCGATATCGAAGGTAAACACGCTAAGCAGTCTGGTGGTCGCGGTCAGTACGGTCATGTTGTTATCGACATGTACCCGCTGGAGCCGGGTTCAAACCCGAAAGGCTACGAGTTCATCAACGACATCAAAGGTGGTGTAATTCCTGGCGAATACATCCCGGCCGTTGATAAAGGCATCCAGGAACAGCTGAAATCTGGCCCGCTGGCTGGTTACCCGGTTGTTGATCTGGGCGTGCGTCTGCACTTCGGTTCTTACCATGACGTTGACTCCTCTGAGCTGGCGTTTAAACTGGCCGCTTCTATCGCCTTCAAAGATGGCTTTAAGAAAGCGAAACCAGTTCTGCTTGAGCCTATCATGAAGGTTGAAGTAGAGACTCCGGAAGAGAACACCGGTGACGTAATCGGTGACTTGAGCCGCCGTCGTGGTATGCTTCGTGGTCAGGAATCCAACGTCACTGGCGTTGTTATCCATGCTGAAGTTCCGCTGTCTGAAATGTTCGGATATGCAACCCAGCTGCGTTCTCTGACCAAAGGCCGTGCTTCTTACTCCATGGAGTTCCTGAAGTACGACGATGCGCCGAACAACGTTGCTCAGGCCGTTATTGAAGCCCGTGGTAAATAATCCACAGGATTAAAACCTAAGTCCCGTGCTCTCTCCATAGGGGAGAGCACTATAGTAAGGAATATAGCCGTGTCTAAAGAAAAATTTGAACGTACAAAACCGCACGTTAACGTCGGCACCATCGGCCACGTTGACCACGGTAAAACTACCCTGACCGCTGCAATCACTACCGTACTGGCTAAAACCTACGGCGGTGCTGCTCGTGCATTCGACCAGATCGATAACGCGCCGGAAGAAAAAGCTCGTGGTATCACCATCAACACTTCTCACGTTGAATATGACACCCCGACTCGCCACTACGCACACGTAGACTGCCCGGGCCACGCCGACTATGTTAAAAACATGATCACCGGTGCTGCGCAGATGGACGGCGCGATCCTGGTTGTTGCTGCGACTGACGGCCCGATGCCGCAGACTCGTGAGCACATCCTGCTGGGTCGTCAGGTAGGCGTTCCGTACATCATCGTGTTCCTGAACAAATGCGACATGGTTGATGACGAAGAGCTGCTGGAACTGGTAGAAATGGAAGTTCGTGAACTTCTGTCTCAGTACGATTTCCCGGGCGACGACACTCCGATCGTTCGTGGTTCTGCTCTGAAAGCGCTGGAAGGCGAAGCAGAGTGGGAAGCGAAAATCATCGAACTGGCTGGCTTCCTGGATTCTTACATCCCAGAACCAGAGCGTGCGATTGACAAGCCGTTCCTGCTGCCTATCGAAGACGTATTCTCCATCTCCGGTCGTGGTACCGTTGTTACCGGTCGTGTAGAGCGCGGTATCATCAAAGTTGGTGAAGAAGTTGAAATCGTTGGTATCAAAGAGACTGCTAAGTCTACCTGTACTGGCGTTGAAATGTTCCGCAAACTGCTGGACGAAGGCCGTGCTGGTGAGAACGTTGGTGTTCTGCTGCGTGGTATCAAACGTGAAGAAATCGAACGTGGTCAGGTACTGGCTAAGCCGGGCTCTATCAAGCCGCACACCAAGTTCGAATCTGAAGTGTACATTCTGTCCAAAGACGAAGGCGGCCGTCATACTCCGTTCTTCAAAGGCTACCGTCCGCAGTTCTACTTCCGTACTACTGACGTGACTGGTACCATCGAACTGCCGGAAGGCGTAGAGATGGTAATGCCGGGAGACAACATCAAAATGGTTGTTACCCTGATCCACCCAATCGCGATGGACGACGGTCTGCGTTTCGCAATCCGTGAAGGCGGCCGTACTGTTGGTGCGGGCGTTGTTGC
>NZ_JAOWHE010000078.1:0-22348 GCF_030332765.1 Citrobacter sp. Cpo071
GGCGGTATTGAAGTGACCGCCAGCCATAATCCGATGGATTACAACGGCATGAAGCTGGTGCGGGAAGGGGCACGGCCTATCAGCGGTGATACCGGTCTGCGCGACGTGCAGCGCCTGGCGGAAGCCAATGATTTCCCGACGGTTGATGAGACAAAACGTGGCCGCTACCAGCGCATTACTGCCCGTGATGCCTACATTGACCACCTGCTGGGTTACATCAATCCCGC
This sequence comes from Citrobacter sp. Cpo071, assembly GCF_030332765.1. Taxonomy (NCBI): domain Bacteria; kingdom Pseudomonadati; phylum Pseudomonadota; class Gammaproteobacteria; order Enterobacterales; family Enterobacteriaceae; genus Citrobacter; species Citrobacter sp. Cpo071. The sequence goes on from NZ_JAOWHE010000078.1 coordinate 228, forward strand.
CAAACTGAAACCGATGAAGCTGGTGCTCAATTCCGGCAACGGCGCGGCAGGTCCGGTGGTTGACGCCATTGAAGCCCGTTTTAAGGCGCTGGGTGTGCCGGTCGAGTTCATCAAAATTCACAACACGCCGGATGGCAACTTCCCCAACGGTATTCCCAATCCTCTGCTGCCGGAATGCCGGGCCGACACGCGCCATGCAGTGATTGAACACGGCGCGGATATGGGGATTGCATTCGACGGTGATTTTGACCGCTGCTTCCTGTTCGATGAAAAAGGTCAGTTCATTGAGGGCTACTACATTGTCGGCCTGCTGGCGGAAGCGTTTCTGGAGAAGAATCCGGGTGCAAAAATTATCCACGACCCACGCCTGTCCTGGAACACCGTGGATGTGGTGACGGCGGCAGGCGGTAAACCGGTGATGTCAAAAACCGGGCACGCGTTTATCAAAGAGCGGATGCGCCACGAAGATGCCATTTATGGTGGCGAAATGAGCGCGCACCACTATTTCCGCGATTTTGCCTATTGCGACAGCGGAATGATCCCGTGGCTGCTGGTGGCGGAGCTGCTGTGTCTGAAAGGGCAGTCGCTGGGCCAACTGGTCCGCGACCGGATGGTGGCCTACCCGGCGAGTGGTGAAATAAACAGTACGCTGGCAGAGCCGACGGCAGCGATTGCGCGCGTGGAGCAGCATTTTTCCCGTGAGGCGTTGTCGGTGGACAGAACGGACGGTATCAGCATGTCGTTTGTCGACTGGCGCTTCAATTTACGCTCTTCCAATACCGAACCGGTGGTGCGCCTGAACGTGGAATCGCGCGGAGATATTCCGTTGATGGAAGCGCGAACGCGCACTCTTCTGGCGTTACTGAATCAGTAATGCTGGTGCTTCCTTTGCCCGAAGCTGGGCAAAGGGTGACTAACAGGAACCACGATGACACATCTAAAAAAGCGCGAACGCGCCAAAACCAATGCGTCGTTAATTTCGATGGTGCAACGCTTTTCAGATATCACCATCATGTTTGGCGGGTTGTGGGTAATCTGCGAATTAAGCGGTTTGCCTTTCCTGTACATGCACCTGCTGGTGGCGTTGATCACGCTGGTCGTTTTTCAGATGCTCGGTGGCATAACGGATTTTTATCGCTCCTGGCGCGGTGTCAAAATTTCCACTGAGCTGGTGCTGTTGCTGCAAAACTGGACGCTGAGCCTGATTTTTTGCGCAGGTCTGATCGCCTTTAATAACGATTTTGATAACCGTCTCGCCGTCTGGCTGGCGTGGTATCTGCTATCCAGCGTTGGCCTGGTGTTGTGCCGTTCGTTTATTCGCTACGGCGCGGGATGGCTGCGTAATCGCGGGTATAACACGCGCCGGGTGGCGGTGGCAGGGGACCTGCCCGCCGGACAAATGCTATTGGACAGCTTTCGCCATGAACCGTGGCTGGGGTTTGAAGTGGCGGGGGTCTATCACGATCCTATCCCTGGAAAAAACTCCCGTGACTGGGCCGGTAATCTGCAACAGCTGGTGGACGACGCCAAAGCCTCACGTATTCATAACGTTTATATCGCCATGTCGATGAGCGATGGCGCCAGCGTCAAAAAACTGGTTCGCGCGCTGGCCGACACTACCTGCTCAGTGATCCTTATTCCTGATGTCTTTACATTCAACATTCTGCATTCACGGATTGAAGAGATGAACGGCGTTCCGGTGGTGCCGCTGTATGACACGCCGCTCTCGGGGATCAATCGCCTGTTGAAACGCGCGGAAGATATCGTGCTGGCTTCGCTGATCCTGCTGCTTATTTCTCCGGTGCTGTGTGGCATAGCGCTACTGGTAAAACTGACCTCCAAAGGACCGGTGATTTTCCGCCAGACCCGTTATGGCATGGACGGAAAACCGATCAAAGTCTGGAAATTTCGCTCGATGAAAGTGATGGAAAACGACGCGGTTGTGACGCAGGCGACGCAAAACGATCCGCGCGTTACCCCTGTGGGGAATTTCCTGCGCCGAACGTCGCTCGATGAACTGCCGCAGTTTATTAACGTGCTGACCGGGGGCATGTCTATTGTCGGGCCACGCCCGCATGCGGTAGCGCATAACGAACAGTACCGCCAGCTTATCGAGGGGTACATGTTACGCCATAAGGTGAAACCGGGTATTACCGGCTGGGCGCAAATCAACGGCTGGCGCGGTGAAACCGATACGCTGGAAAAAATGGAAAAACGTGTGGAGTTTGACCTCGAATACATTCGCGAGTGGAGCGTGTGGTTCGATATCAAAATTGTTTTTCTGACGGTATTCAAAGGCTTTGTCAACAAAGCGGCGTATTAACATGAGCTTACGAGAAAAAACGCTGAACGGCGCAAAGTGGTCGGCGATTGCCACGGTGATCATCATTGGTCTGGGTCTTATCCAGATGACCGTACTGGCACGGATTATTGATAACCACCAGTTCGGGTTGTTAACCGTGGCGCTGGTGATCATCGCGCTGGCCGATACGTTGTCTGACTTTGGTATTGCCAACTCAATTATTCAGCGCAAAGAGATTGGCTATCTTGAACTGACCACGCTGTACTGGCTCAACGTGGGGCTGGGTATCGTGGTATGCGTAGCGATGTTTTTGCTGAGCGAGACGATTGCCAGCGTACTTAATAACCCAGAACTGGCACCGCTCATCAAAACGTTATCGCTGGCGTTTGTGGTGATACCGCACGGGCAGCAGTTTCGTGCGCTGATGCAAAAAGAGCTGGCCTTCAACAAAATTGGCATGATTGAAACCAGTTCGGTACTGGCCGGTTTTACCTTTACCGTAGTCAGCGCCCATTTCTGGCCGCTCGCACTGACGGCCATTCTCGGGTACCTGGTAAACAGTACGCTACGTACGCTGCTGTTCGGCTATTTTGGTCGCCGGATTTACCGTCCGGGGCTGCATTTTTCGCTGGCATCCGTTTCGTCGAATCTGCGTTTTGGTGCGTGGTTGACGGCAGACAGCATCATCAATTACATCAATACCAACCTTTCCACGCTGGTTTTAGCCCGCACGTTGGGAGCTGGCGTGGCGGGCGGATTCAATCTCGCCTGGAATGTGGCGGTTGTCCCCCCGATCAAACTGAACCCGATTATCACCCGCGTGCTGTTTCCGGCGTTTGCCAAAATCCAGGACGACAGTGAAAAGCTGCGAGTGAATTTTTACAAGCTGCTGTCGGTGGTTGGGATTTTCAACTTCCCGGCGCTGCTGGGACTGATGGTGGTGTCGAATAACGTGGTGCCGCTGGTATTCGGTGAGAAGTGGAACGGCATTATCCCCATCCTGCAACTGCTGTGCATTGTTGGGCTGCTGCGCTCGGTGGGGAATCCAATCGGTTCACTGCTGATGGCGAAAGCGCGGGTCGATATCAGCTTTAAATTCAATGTGTTCAAAACCTTTCTGTTTATTCCCGCCATTTTCATCGGTGGACATCTGGCCGGGGCAATTGGCGTGACGCTGGGCTTTTTGCTGGTCCAGGTGATTAACACAGTCCTCAGCTATTTCGTGATGATTAAACCTGTTCTTGGCCCCAGCTACCGCCAGTACATGCTCAGTCTTTGGCTGCCGTTGTATCTCTCCTTGCCAACCCTTGTGGTGAGCTATGCGCTGGGCGTAATGCTGCATGGGCAACTGTCGTTGGGCGTGTTGTTGGGGAGCCAGATAGCGGCAGGGGCACTGGCGTTTGCGCTAATGATGGTGCTGTCGCGTCATCCGCTGGTGGTGGAAATAAAACGCCAGCTCTGTCGCAGTGAAAAAATGAAAACCTTGCTCCGTGCAGGATAAGAACAACGCTTTAAGAGGTCATAATGAAACTATTAATTTTGGGCAACCATACCTGCGGGAACCGAGGGGATAGCGCGATCCTGCGCGGTTTGCTGGATGCCATTAACGCGTTGCGTCCTGAGACTGAAGTGGATGTTATGAGCCGCTACCCGGTGAGCTCTTCGTGGTTGCTGAACCGCCCGGTTATGGGCGATCCGCTGTATTCGCAGATGAAGCAACACAACAACGCAGCGGGTGTTATGGGGCGCGTGAAGAAGGTGCTGCGTCGTCGCTATCAGCACCAGGTACTGCTCTCGCGTGTTACCGACTCCGGTAATCTGCGCAATATAGCTATCGCACAGGGCTTTACCGATTTTGTTCGTTTGTTGTCGCGCTATGACGCCATCATCCAGGTCGGTGGATCGTTCTTTGTCGATCTGTATGGTGTGCCGCAGTTTGAACATGCGTTGTGTTCGTTTATGGCGAAAAAACCGTTGTACATGATTGGTCACAGCGTGGGGCCATTCCAGGATGAGCAGTTTAATCAACTGGCGAACTACGTGTTTGGCCACTGTAATGCATTGATTTTACGTGAATCCGTCAGTCTGGATCTGATGAAACGCAGCGCAATTACCACGGATAAAGTCGAAACAGGCGTGGATACGGCCTGGCTTGTCGACAATCATCATGAGGATTTTGAGCCAGGTTATGCGGTACAGCACTGGTTAGACATGGCGGCTAAACAGAAGACCGTTGCCATTACATTGCGCGAGCTGGCTCCTTTTGATAAGCGTCTGGGGACAACGCAGCAGGCCTATGAGCAAGCCTTTGCCGGCGTGGTGAACCGCATCCTTGATGAAGGTTACCAGGTGATAGCGCTGTCAACCTGCACTGGTATTGATAGTTACAACAAAGATGATCGCATGGTGGCGTTAAACCTGCGCCAGTATGTTAACGATTCGTCCCGATATCACGTGGTGATGGATGAACTTAACGATCTGGAGATGGGGAAGATTCTGGGGGCATGCGATCTGACGGTGGGTACTCGGTTGCACTCGGCCATCATCTCGATGAATTTTATGACGCCGGCCATCGCCATTAACTACGAGCATAAATCGGCAGGGATCATGCAACAGTTGGGGTTGCCGGAGATGGCTGTCGATATTCGTCATCTGCTCGATGGCAGTCTGGAAGGAAAGGTCGCCGATACCCTCGGACAGTTACCTGATCTGAACATACGACTTGGGGACGCTGTGACACGCGAACGCGAACGCGGGGTACGCATGGTGCAGTCGGTTTTAACGCGTATTGAGGGGGAAAAATGAAGATTGGTTTTTTCCTGCTTAAATTTCCGCTCTCTTCTGAGACCTTTGTACTCAATCAGATAACCGCATTTATTGATATGGGCTACGACGTGGAGATTGTCGCTTTGCAGAAGGGCGATCTTGAAAATACGCATGCCTCATTTAATACCTACCGTCTGGGGGAAAAAACGCGCTGGTTGCTGAATGAACCGGAAAGCAAACTGGCGAAGCTGAAATATAGGGCGGCGGCGGCTCTGCACGGTCTCACCCGCGCAGCGACCTGGAAAGCGCTTAATGTTGCACACTATGGCGACGAGGCACGCAATCTGATTTTGGCGGCCATTTGCGGTGGGAATCCGCGGGCGTTTGAAGCGGATGTCTTTATTGCTCATTTTGGGCCAGCAGGCGTAACGGCCGCTAAGCTGCGTGAGCTTGGGATGATCCGCGGAAAAATCGCCACGGTATTTCACGGCGTCGATGTTTCGCATCGGGATGTGCTTACCCGCTATACCCCTGAGTATCAGCAGCTGTTTCAACGTGGAGATTTGATGTTACCCATCAGCAATCTCTGGGCCGGACGTTTAAAAAACATGGGATGCCCGCCGCAAAAAATCGCGGTTTCGCGTATGGGTATCGACATGACGCGTTTTACCCCTCGCCAACTGAAAGCACCAGCTGCACCGCTGGAAATTATCTCTGTCGCCCGGTTAACCGAGAAAAAAGGACTGCACGTCGCCATCGAAGCTTGTCGTCAGTTAAAAGAGCAGGGCGTCTCATTTCGTTATCGCATCCTGGGTATCGGCCCTTGGGAGCGACGTTTACGCACACTGATCGAGCAATATCAACTCGATGACGTGATTGAGATGCCCGGCTTTAAGCCCAGCCATCAGGTAAAGGAGATGCTTGAACAGGCGGATATATTTTTACTGCCGTCGATTACCGGAAGAGACGGCGATATGGAGGGGATCCCGGTGGCGCTGATGGAGGCGATGGCGGTAGGTATCCCGGTAATTTCTACCGTTCACAGCGGGATCCCTGAGCTGGTCGAGTCGGGCAAGTCTGGCTGGCTGGCACCGGAAAACGATGCGCAGGCACTGGCAGAGAGATTAGCGGCATTTAGCCTACTCGACAGTGAGCAGGTACAACCGATTGTGCAGTGCGCGCGCGAAAAAATTGAAACTGAATTTAATCAGTTAGCGATCAATAAACAGTTAGCCAGTCTGCTGCAAACGATGTAAATCGAGGTTGTATGTCAGAGAACAAACTCTCACGCCGTACTTTTCTGACGGCAGGCTCTGCGCTTGTCGTACTGCATTCTCCCGTTGTCCGGGCGCTTGAATCATCGGACAGTGTTAACATTCAGGATTACAACCCAAAGGATTGGGTCGCTTCTTTCCGGCAGGCGTTCAAAGAAGGACAAACGGTAGTCGTACCAAATGGACTTGAATGTAAGGATCTCAATACCGCTATCCTTATTCCTCCTGGCAAAACGCTACACCTGCAAGGCAGAATCAGCGGCAATGGCCGTGGTCGCTTTGTTCTGCAGGATGGATGTAAGGTAGTGGGTGAGCAGAGGGGGAGCCTGAGGAATGTTACCCTCGATGTGCGCGGTTCAGACTGTGTGATAAAAGGGATTGCCATGAGTGGTTTTGGCCCAGTGACGCAAATGTATATCGGCGGCAAAACACCAAGGCTGATGCGCAATCTGGTTATCGATGATATTACCGTCACGCGCGCCAACTATGGGATCCTGCGTCAGGGCTTTCATAACCGGATGGATGGCGTAAAGATTACAAACTGCCGTTTTAGCGATCTACAGGGAGATGCCATTGAGTGGAATGTGGCGATCAACGACAGCAACATCCTCATTTCTGACCATGTCATTGAACGTATCAACTGTACCAATGGCAACGTGAATTGGGGCATCGGCATCGGACTGGCGGGCAGTACCTATGACAATACCTATCCCGATGAGCTGGCGGTAAAAAACTTTGTGGTGGCGAATATCACCGGCACCGACTGTCGACAGTTAGTCCATGTAGAGAACGGTAAACATTTTATCATTCGTAATATCACCGCACGAAATATTACCCCAGATTTTAGTAAGAAAGCAGGTATTGATAATGCGACGGTCGCTATTTATGGCTGTGATAATTTCGTGATTGATAATATCAATATGGAAAATAGCGCAGGTATGCTCATTGGCTACGGTGTTATTAAAGGACGATATTTATCCATCCCGCAGAACTTTAAGTTAAATAATATCCATCTGGATAACACGAAACTTGAATATAAATTACGCGGCATTCAGATCTCATCAGGTAATGCAACGTCGTTCGTGGCCATCACCAACGTGGAGATGAAGCGAGCAACACTTGAGTTGCACAACCAACCGCAGCACCTTTTTTTACGTAACATCAGGGTGATGCAGCAATCCGCAGCAGGACCCGCGCTCAAGATGCACTTCGATCTGCGCAAGGACGTACGCGGTAAGTTTATGGCTAAGCAGGACACCTTGCTATCACTGGCGAATATCCATGCGGTAAACGAAAGCGGGCAAAGTTCAGTTGACATTGACCGGGTAAACCATCAGGTGGTGAATGTCGAAGCGGTGAATTTTCGGCTACCGGGGCAGGGGAGGTAACCCCACTATAATCTTACTGGATATCATTGGCTAAAAGATTATAATCACTCAATTACTGTTAAAGCTGGGGCTGGGCAGCATTGACTACTCAGGGAAGACGCTCATCTTTATCATACGTTTCTTGTGTTACGAACAGACAAAGTGATTTATGAACGATAAAGTTTTGCTCATCGGTGCCTCCGGATTCGTGGGGACCAGACTCCTGGAGACGGCTGTTGCGGATTTTGATATCAAGAATCTGGATAAACAGCAGAGTCATTTCTATCCGCAAATCACGCAAATCGGTGATGTTCGCGACCAACAAGTTCTGGATCAGGCGCTGTCAGGCTATGACACAGTAGTGTTGTTAGCGGCTGAACACCGTGATGATGTCAGTCCTACTTCACTCTACTATGATGTGAATGTTCAGGGGACGCGCAATGTATTGGCCGCTATGGAGAAAAATGATGTTAAGAACATCATTTTCACCAGTTCTGTTGCGGTCTATGGCCTGAACAAAACCAACCCTGATGAAAATCATCCTCACGATCCCTTCAACCACTACGGTAAAAGCAAGTGGCAAGCGGAAGAGGTTCTTCGTGAATGGCATGCTAAAGCGCCTGATGATCGTTCGCTGACTATCATTCGTCCAACTGTTATCTTTGGCGAACGCAACCGCGGTAACGTTTATAATCTGCTGAAACAGATTGCTGGCGGTAAGTTTATGATGGTTGGGGCGGGTACGAATTATAAATCAATGGCTTATGTGGGTAATATTGTTGAGTTTATCAAATATAAACTGAAGAATTTGACTGCTGGTTATGAGGTTTATAATTACGTAGATAAACCTGATCTGAATATGAATCAACTGGTTACCGAAGTTGAACAGAGCTTAAGTAAAAAAATCCCCTCAGCACACTTACCTTACGCTTTAGGCATGTTAGGTGGCTATTGCTTTGATATTTTGGGTAAAGTGACCGGCAAAAAATATGCTGTCAGCTCTGTGCGCGTGAAGAAGTTCTGTGCCACCACACAGTTTGATGCAACGAAAGTCCACTCATCCGGTTTTGTCGCACCTTACACATTGTCTCAGGGGCTGGATCGCACTTTAAAATACGAATTTTTGCACGATAAGAAAGATGACATTACGTTTGTCTCTGAGTGATTGCTGTTTGTTGAGTGTCTGGGGCTTAGTTAACTTCGATTTTTCGGAAATGCTATAAAACTGACGAGATGAGTTCGTTTCCGAGGAATCCGAGTTCACCTTGGTGCTGGTGAAGTGTAGAGTTTGCATTCGGTTTACCTTAACTAGGTTATTTCGTGTTAAGGATGGAGCCAGCAATACTGGCTAACGTACGGCTAAAGTCTATACTTTATCAGCCGTTTGGAGGTAGGAGAGAGAATGACTAATTTGAAAGCAGTTATCCCGGTAGCGGGTCTGGGGATGCACATGTTGCCTGCTACGAAGGCAATCCCAAAAGAGATGCTGCCGATCGTAGACAAGCCGATGATTCAATACATTGTCGACGAAATTGTAGCTGCAGGTATCAAAGAAATCGTTCTGGTGACTCATGCGTCTAAGAATGCGGTTGAGAACCACTTCGACACCTCTTACGAACTCGAGTCACTCCTTGAGCAGCGTGTTAAGCGCCAGCTCTTAGCCGAAGTGCAGTCTATCTGTCCTCCGGGCGTGACTATTATGAACGTTCGTCAGGCTCAGCTGCTGGGGCTGGGTCATTCAATTCTTTGTGCTCGCCCTATCATTGGTGATAACCCGTTTGTCGTGGTATTACCTGACGTCGTTTTGGATACTGCAAGTGCAGATCCGCTGCGTTACAACCTCGCTGCCATGGTGGCTCGTTTCAATGAAACCGGGCGCAGCCAGGTACTGGCCAAGCGTATGGAAGGCGATCTTTCTGAGTATTCTGTGATTCAGACCAAAGAGCCTTTAGACAACGAAGGCAAAGTCAGCCGCATCGTTGAGTTCATCGAAAAACCAGACCAACCGCAGACTCTTGATTCCGATCTGATGGCCGTAGGCCGCTATGTGCTGTCCGCTGATATTTGGGCAGAATTAGAGCATACCCAACCAGGTGCCTGGGGACGTATTCAGTTGACGGATGCCATTGCAGAGCTGGCTAAAAAACAGTCTGTTGATGCCATGCTGATGACGGGCGACAGCTACGACTGTGGTAAAAAAATGGGTTATATGCAGGCTTTCGTTAAGTACGGACTGCGTAACCTGAAAGAAGGGCCTAAGTTTCGCAAGAGTATTGAGAAATTACTTGCTATGTGATGCCACAATTATCTAAGGGACTGATAAACTTCTAAAATATTATGTCTATAAGTTGCTTATAATGATTTTTTTGATGTTTCAATTTGTAATTGAAAGTAATGATCAGGGTTGAGATGTTGTAAAATAACATCGTAAATATCAACTCGATTGTGCGACATGATTTGAATTAGGTATCTGAATACTAAGTTCCATGTCAAAATATTTAATAAATTTATCAGTGCACTGGTAGCTGTGGAGCCAGGGGCGGTAGCGTGGGTTTAGAAGAAATTTTTTATTCTAAGCTTACTCAAAAACAAGAGTTGTAAACACATAATATGAAACCAATAAAGTTGGAAACTGAATCAGTTTCAATCATTATGCCAGTATATAATGGGGCATCTACAATTGTACAGTCAATAGAATCCATATTAAATCAGACCTATAAAGACATAAGGTTATATATTATTGATGATTGCAGTACTGATGAAACATCAATATTACTACAGAGTTTATATATTAGTAATGATAGGGTTGAGTTAATAAGAAATATCAAAAACAAAGGCGTTGCGGAAAGTAGAAATATAGGAATCGAACGGTCTAGAGGTAAATATATAGCTTTCTGTGATGCTGATGACTTATGGGGTGAAACGAAATTAGAAAAACAGCTAGATATACTCGAATCAGAAAAAGTTGATGTAATTTGTACAAATTATTATCTTATAGATTTGGAGGATAATATAATAGGCTCTGTATGTTCTCCTGAAATTATTACTTATAAGACAATGCTAGGGAAAAATCATATTGGAAATTTAACGGGTATTTATAATGTAAAAAAAATAGGAAAAGTTTATCAAAAGAAAATTGGTCATGAAGATTATTTAATGTGGTTAGAAATTCTAAGAAAAACTGAACAAGCTATATGTATTCAAGAGAATCTTGCAAAATATAGGGTGTCAAAAAAATCATTATCAGCAAATAAATTAATAGCAGCGCAATGGACGTGGAACATTTACAGGAAACAACTAAAAATCCCAATAATACCAGCATTATATTTCTTTTCCCAATATGCTGTCCAAGGTTTATTAAAAAAAATAATATAATTTATAGTGTTGTCTATTCAGAATGTGGAGGGGGATTTGAAAAAATCTGTAGGGATAATTAGTTTTTTTTTGTTTTCTTTTTATGTTCTCCAGTTATATGGGCTCTTAATTGATGTTCGAATTAAAAATGTTAATATACAAATCATAGCCGGAGGATTAGTTTTATTTCAAATATTATGTGTCCTCTTATATGCTTTATTTATTCGAAAAAAATTATCATATCAGAGTGGTTTGTTTTTTAATTCAAAAAAAATAATCATTATATTCCTATTGATATTTGTAACGATTGAGTTCGCAGCTGTAATTTTATTCCTTAAGGAAGGTGTTCCTATTTTTGATGCAGATCCGGGAGGGGCGAAACTGAGGATTGCAGATGGGAATGGGATCTATATTAGATATATAAAATATTTTGGAAATATTGTTTGTTTTAGTTTATGTCTTCTCCTAAAAGATCGAAAAATACTGCACTATTCTGTTGTTATAATATATTTTTCAACTATAAGTTTGTTCGGTTATCGTTCTGAATTAATCATGTTAATGATTCAGTATTATATTCTAATGTCTATTATTAATAATAATAAGGTCAAGCACAGCATGCTAAGAAAGGTGGTGATCTTATTTTCTGTTAGTTGTATTGTTATTGGTTTATTTTACTTTAGTTTAGGTCAGGAAGGGCAAGAAAATAATTACGTAAGCAATGTAAATAGGATTTTTAATAGACTTACAATTGAACAGGTAGAAAGTGTCCCATATATTATCAATGAGTCAATGAAATATGATCTATTTCCTACGTCTGAAATAGGAAAGGAGATAAACGCCATTGCTAATAGATTTCAAGGAATTAAAGATAATAGTCTTTTTTATGGCGAGCGTTTACACAAAGATATTTTTGGTGACATGGGAGAAAACTTCTTATCTGTTACAACATTTGGGGCTGAGCTTTTGGCCTTTTTTGGCCCTTTCTGCCTTTTTTTGATCCCGCTTGGAATATACATTCCATATTTTCTCTTAATAAAAATGTCACAAACTAAAAATACAGTTTTATGTTCAGTATACTCTTATTCAGTGGTTATACTTTTACAGTATCTAATAGCTGGAAATTTTTCTGCATTTTTTTTTGGTCCCATCCTAACTATAGTTATAATGTGTATTCCTTTAGTATTACTTCATGATGTCTTGAAGAGATTAAATTAATGAAAATTTCAGTAGTAACTGTAACTTATAACAATGGTAATGGGTTAAGAAAGACTTTACAAAGTTTATCTTCTATTAAAAATAAACCATATGAAATAATTATTATAGATGCAGAGTCAAAGGATAATACTAAGTCAGTTGTAGATGAATATTTTTCTAAAATGAATATTATCTATATAAACGAAAAAGATAATGGTATTTACGATGCAATGAATAAAGGGCACAAAATTGCGAACGGTGATTACATCCATTATCTTAATGCAGGTGATTGTGTTTCAGGCGATGTTTACGCAAACGTAACAGGAACATGTTTAATTAAAGTTGGATTGTTCAATGAGAGAGATTCCTTTTTGGGGTTCTCTAACTTAACGCACTCAAATACAGGTTATTGCCATCAAGGTGTTATTTTTCCAAAAGAACACTTAGATTATGATCTGAAGTATAAACTTTGTGCTGATTATGATTTATTGCAAAAGACTTTTCCGGAGGGGTTAGCCTCCCTTCCATTAATAACTGATGGATACATTAAATATGATATGAGTGGAGTGTCTGCAAATAAAACATTACTACGTGATAAAGAATTGTTTGCTATTATGTGGAAAAACAATAAACGGATTATTCCAAAGTTTGTGATTTATGTTTTATTTAAAACCATGATTCCTAAAGGTTGTCGACGTTTTTTGAGAAAATTGAAATATTCTATTTCAGTTTTTTCACTCAATGGAAATAAATGAAATACAAATGAATAATCTTTTGAGAAAAATCTATTCAGTTTTAAAGTACTGTACATTAAAAAAATTCGATACTTCCACAGATTATGGACGGCAGCAGGAAAGGTATAGAATAATATCTCTTTCAATTATTGCGAATCTAATCAGTAAGTTTTTATCATTGTTGACCTTAGTGCTTACCGTTAGTTTAACCTTACCATATTTGGGGTCGGCAAGATTTGGTGTGTGGATGACGATAGCAAGTTTGAGCGCAGCGCTAACATTCTTAGATCTTGGAATTGGCAATGCGCTTACAAACCGTATCGCACATGCTTGCGCTAATGGTGAGAGACCTGAAGTAATTAAAAAAACTAGTGGCGGTATAGCTCTCTTGCTGTTGGTATCAATTTGTATTACATGCGTTCTCTACATTATATGTAGTGTAATCGATTGGCGTATATTTATTAAAGGAATTGATGATAATATTTTAGGCGAAGTCCAACGAGCTATTAAATTGTTTGTGGTCATTTTTGGTATCAGTATATTATCAAATGGGATCCAGAAAATTTATATGGGAATGCAGAAAGCGTATATTACATATTTTTTAAACTCATTACTCTCATTAATATCGATTTTTTGTTTAATATATTATTCATCATTACATGCTACTATACCTGTGCTTATATTGATTTCATCAGGTATTCCATTATTCACGGGTATGTTTTTGATGATCCTTCTGATTAAGGATGGGTTTGTATCTTTAAACGAAATTTTCCTCAATATGAGAAATGAAGCCCCTCATTTAATATCAACCGGCTTTTTCTTCTTTATTTTGCAAATTGGTACTTTAGCTACTTGGAGTGGAGATAACTTTATAATATCTTCAACTTTAGGTGTTGCATTTGTCGCAATATTAAGTTTGACTCAACGGTTATTCCAAATATCTACAGTGCCGTTGACAATATACAATACCCCCCTCTGGGTTGCATATGCGGATGCTCATGCGAGAAAAGATACTCATTTTATAAAAAAAACACTATTAGCTTCGTTTAAGATTGTAGGTTTTTCATCATTAATTATGGCTACATTCTTGATTTTATTTGGACGTGATATAATTTCAGTTTGGACGGGGGATAAGATAGATATTCCTCAATCATTTATAATAGCGTACGCTATCTGGTCTATTGTCGATGCCGTTTCGAATACTCTTGCAAGTTTTTTAAATGGACTGGGAATAGTGAAACAACAAGTGTTTGCTGTTGTCTCGCTAGTAATCATCTCTATACCCGCTAAGTATTTTATCGTTAGTCATTTTGGATTGACTGCAATGCTATCTTGTTTCATAGCTATTTACATTGTTAACTATATTGTTTGGTATACAATTTCTTTTAAAAAATGTATTTACTCGCAACTAAGTATTTGAGGTATAAATGAAATATATTCCAGTGTATGAACCATCTCTGACAGGCAAAGAAAAAGAGTATGTTAACGACTGTTTAGATTCAACATGGATATCTTCTAAAGGAAGTTATATTCAGCGTTTTGAAACAGAGTTTTCAAAACATATCTCCGCACAATATGCAACTACAGTGAGTAATGGCACCGTAGCAATACATTTGGCATTGATAGCATTGGGTATTTCTGAGGGGGATGAGGTCATCGTTCCAACATTAACTTACATTGCTTCTGTTAATGCGATAAATTATACAGGCGCAATTCCAGTTTTTGTGGACTCAGACGCAGAAACATGGCAGGTATCAATTGAAGATATCCGAAATAAAATAACAAACAAAACTAAAGCTATCATGTGTGTTCATTTATATGGGCAGCCTTGTGACATGGATGCAATTCTTGAAATTGCAAACGAGTTCAATCTATTTGTAATAGAAGATTGTGCAGAAGCATTTGGTTCAAAATACAAGGATAAATACGTCGGCACTTTTGGTGATATTTCGACATTTAGTTTTTTTGGAAATAAAACTATCACAACTGGTGAAGGTGGCATGGTTGTGACTAATGATAAAACTTTATATGAAAGATGTGTTCATTATAAGGGTCAAGGATTAGCTGCCCATCGTCAATACTGGCATGATGTGATTGGTTATAATTATCGAATGACTAATATTTGTGCGGCAATAGGGCTGGCTCAATTAGAGCAGGCAGAAGGTTTTATTAATCGTAAAAGAAATATCGCTGAAATATATAAAAAGGAACTGTTTAATTCCCCTGTTAAAGTTCATCAGGAAAGTGACAATACTTTTCATACGTATTGGATGGTGTCGATTTTGACAAGAACAGCTGAAGAGCGTGAAGAGTTGAGGAATTATTTATCCGAAAATTCTATTGAGACTCGCCCATTATTTTACCCTGTACATACTATGCCAATGTACTCAGAGAAATATCAAAAGCATCCTGTTGCGGAGGATCTTGGATGGAGAGGCATGAATTTACCAAGTTATCCAGGTATGACAGATGAGCAGGTAATTTATATCTGTAACAAAATTAAATGTTTTTATAATGAGAAGTAAATGTCAAATTCCTAAGGTCATTTTATGAAAATTACGATTAACACTGATGGCTTTAATGAATGGGGAGGCGGGGTCGATTTTATAAAATATCTTTTACTTATATTATCTACAAAAGATGATGTTTTTACAGATATAATTGTACCAAAAGATGACTTTGCTTCATTATTCAGAAAAAACGTTTTTCCCATAAAGAATGGAATCAAGTCATTAGGAAAAGGAAAATTTCCTAGATGGGTTAAAAAAGATGGGTTTGATGAAGGGTATTACCATAATGCCTTCAGTGGATTGGTTGATAAATCAAAGCTGACTTTTATTAATAGTAATTCAAATTCATATTTTGACTATCATGCTAAATCTGATAATGATATTATCTTTCCATGCATGAGGGTTCCAACTAATTCAGTTTTTGATAGTCCATGGATTGGTTATATATATGATTTTCAGCATTGCTATTATCCTTCTTTTTTTAGTGTTCGTGAAATTAAAAAACGTGAATTATATTTTAGGGAAATGCTTTCCAGTGCGAATAATATTATAGTTAATGCTAATTCTGTAATTGCTGATGCTAAAAATTTCATTGGGGATTTTTCTGCGGATTTACATGCTTTACCATTCAGCCCTTGCCCACAACAAATATGGCTTGATGATAATTCAAATCTCGTCGATAAATATGCAATTAATAAAGATTACTTTATAGTTTGCAATCAATTTTGGAAGCATAAAAATCACGCAGTAGTGTTCAAAGCATTTAAGGAATATATTAAAGTAAACCCCGAAGCATATTTGGTTTGTACTGGAGGTATTCAGGATTATCGATTCCCGGAATACTTCGGTGAGCTTAAAGCTTTAATTCAAAAATTGGGAATTTCATCTAAAATTCAAATTTTGGGACATATACCAAAACTTGAGCAAGTGGAGCTGATTAAAAAAAGCATAGCGGTTATTCAACCAACTCTTTTTGAGGGTGGTCCAGGTGGGGGAGCTACTTATGATGCGGTAGCTCTCGGGAAAAAGGTGATTTTATCAGATATTGATGTTAACAGAGAAGTTAATTGTGGTGATGTTATTTTCTTTAATCCACAAGATGAGTATTCTTTGGCTAAAGCATTATTTAAAGCCGAGGAGGAGAAATCTGTTAAAGAAAATGGTGATTTAATGAAGTTAGGGCTTAAACGACGTGAAAAATGTGCTGACTTCATTATGAGTGTTATCAGAAAAGAAATAGAATCGCGAAATTAATAATGTTGGAGATGTTATAGTATGTCAAAAGTTGCTCTTATTACTGGTGTAACCGGCCAAGATGGTTCTTACTTGGCAGAATTTCTGCTAGAAAAAGGTTATGAAGTTCATGGTATCAAACGTCGAGCATCATCATTCAACACAGGTAGAGTTGATCATATTTACCAAGATC
Organism: Citrobacter sp. Cpo071; assembly: GCF_030332765.1. NCBI lineage: Bacteria > Pseudomonadati > Pseudomonadota > Gammaproteobacteria > Enterobacterales > Enterobacteriaceae > Citrobacter > Citrobacter sp. Cpo071. Next base: position 17,155 of record NZ_JAOWHE010000078.1, read on the forward strand.
CACATTTGGGTAATCCAAAGTTTAATCTGCATTATGGTGACCTGACGGATACTTCCAACCTGACTCGTATCTTAAAAGAAGTTCAGCCGGATGAGGTCTATAACTTGGGAGCCATGAGTCATGTTGCTGTGTCGTTTGAGTCCCCTGAATATACTGCTGACGTAGATGCTATGGGGACATTGCGCCTATTGGAAGCTATTCGTTTCTTAGGACTAGAAAAGAAAACTCGCTTTTATCAAGCCTCCACTTCTGAACTGTACGGTTTGGTACAAGAGATCCCGCAGAAAGAAACAACACCGTTTTATCCGAGATCACCTTATGCCGTTGCCAAACTCTATGCTTACTGGATAACCGTCAACTACCGTGAATCCTACGGGATGTATGCCTGCAACGGTATTCTGTTCAACCACGAATCTCCTCGTCGTGGCGAAACGTTTGTAACTCGTAAAATTACCCGCGCAATGGCTAATATTGCTCAGGGATTGGAATCCTGCCTCTACCTTGGCAATATGGATTCCTTGCGTGACTGGGGGCATGCCAAAGATTATGTCCGGATGCAATGGATGATGCTGCAACAAGAACAGCCAGAAGACTTTGTGATTGCTACTGGTGTACAGTATTCCGTCCGTGATTTTGTTGAAATGTCTGCCGCGCAATTGGGGATTAAATTGAGCTTTGAAGGCGAGGGCGTGAATGAGAAAGGCATTGTAGCTTCAGTGACCGGACATGATGCGCCGGGTGTTAAAGTGGGGGATGTGATTGTGGAAGTAGATCCGCGTTATTTCCGTCCTGCAGAAGTTGAAACACTTCTTGGAGATCCAAGTAAAGCACATGAAAAGCTAGGGTGGAAGCCTGAAATTACTCTTCAGGAGATGGTTGCTGAGATGGTCGCTTCGGACCTTGAGGCCGCTAAGAAGTATTCTCTCCTGAAAGAAAGTGGGTTTGATGTCAATTTATCTTTGGAATAATCATGAAAAAGCAACGTATATTTGTTGCGGGCCATCGAGGGATGGTGGGGACCGCCATCGTGAGACAACTGTCTTTACGAGATAACGTTGAGTTAGTGCTACGCACACGTGACGAACTTAATTTGCTGGACTCTAGTGCGGTGCAGGCGTTCTTTGCCACTGAACGTATTGACCAGGTTTATCTGGCGGCGGCAAAAGTAGGGGGGATTGTGGCAAACAATACTTATCCTGCTGATTTTATTTATGAAAATATGATGATTGAGAGCAACATTATTCACGCAGCACATCTGCATAACGTGAATAAACTGTTGTTTCTTGGGTCATCCTGTATTTATCCCAAGCAAGCTTCCCAGCCAATCGCTGAAAGTGAACTGTTGCAGGGGACTCTTGAACCGACCAATGAGCCGTATGCGATTGCCAAAATTGCCGGTATCAAGCTGTGCGAATCGTATAACCGACAGTATGGCCGCGATTATCGCTCGGTGATGCCGACCAATCTGTACGGACCTCATGACAACTTTCATCCGAGTAATTCGCATGTGATCCCGGCGCTGCTGCGCCGCTTTCATGAGGCTCGCGAGCAAAATGCGCCAGATGTTGTGGTGTGGGGAAGCGGGACGCCAATGCGCGAATTTTTGCATGTCGACGACATGGCGGCGGCTAGTATTCATGTGATGGAACTGGACAGCGAAATCTGGCAAGAATATACCCAGCCAATGCTATCACATATCAATGTAGGAACAGGTGTTGACTGTACTATCCGTGAACTTGCTCAGACTATCGCGCAAGTGGTGGGATATAAAGGCAAAGTAGTGTTTGACTCCTCAAAACCTGACGGAACACCACGCAAACTGCTCGATGTTACAAGGTTACATTCTCTTGGTTGGTGTCACAGTGTGTCATTGGAGTGCGGCCTGGAAAGCACATATCAGTGGTTTCTCGAGAATCAGCATTGGTGCCGAGGATAAGCATGTTTTTACATCATGACGAATTTGCCACAGTAGTTCGTTCAACCCCGTTGGTTTCCATTGATTTGATTGTGGAGAATGCGGATGGAGAGTTTTTACTGGGGAAGCGCCTTAATCGTCCTGCACAGGGATACTGGTTTGTTCCTGGGGGGCGGGTGCAGAAAGATGAACGGATCGAGAATGCTTTTGAGCGCTTGACGTTGGTGGAGTTAGGTTTACGTTTACCGTTGTCAGTGGCTGAATTTTATGGTGTCTGGCAGCACTTTTATGATGATAACTTTTCCGGCCCAGATTTTTCTACTCATTATATTGTTCTTGCCTTTCATATTCGGGGACAGGAGAGTTGCCTATGTCTTCCAGATGAACAGCATAAGATATGGAGATGGTTTAAATCAGAAGAATTAAAGGAAGAAAAAGACGTTCATGTAAACAGCCGAGCATATTTTCATATTGAAAATAGTAAAGTTATTGGCTTGGATAACAAGGGTTTAAATCATGTCTGACGCGCCATTGATTCCTGTAATTATGGCTGGTGGTACTGGTAGTCGTTTGTGGCCATTATCGCGAGAACTTTATCCGAAACAGTTTTTACATCTAACCGAAGATAACTCATTATTACAAACTACGTTGTTGCGATTATCTTCTTTATCATGCAAAACGCCATTAGTTATAAGTAATGAACAGCATCGATTTATTGTCGCAGAACAACTACGGCAAATAAATCAACTTCATGACAATATTATTCTTGAACCATGTGGTCGAAATACTGCTCCTGCTATAGCATTAGCAGCATTTTCTGCTCTGAAACGCAATGAAAAAAAAGAACCTTTGTTACTGGTGCTGGCGGCAGATCATGTGATTAACGAGTCGAGTGCTTTCTGTGAAGCTGTTAAAAATTCAATTCCTCTTGCTGAAGATGGGCATGTTGTAACTTTTGGCATAATTCCAGAGTATGCGGAAACTGGTTATGGTTATATAGAGCGAGGATTGCCTTTAGAAAAAAATAAGTCCTCGGGCGACTCTTTATTTTATCATGTAAATAAGTTTGTGGAAAAGCCAAACAGGCGATTAGCTGAAGAATATGTTTCATCAGGAAATCATTTCTGGAATAGTGGGATGTTTTTATTTAAAGCATCTACCTATCTTTATGAATTAAAGAAATATCGCCCTGATATTTATGACGCATGCGAATCGGCAATGTCTACATCTTATCATGATTTAGATTTCATCCGGCTGTCTGAAGAGTCTTTTAAAGGTTGCCCTGCTGAATCAATCGATTTTGCAGTAATGGAAAAAACAGAATGCTGTGTTGTATATCCTCTGAATATTGGTTGGAGTGATGTTGGTTCCTGGCAATCATTATGGAATATTAGTGAAAAAACTGAATCCGGTGATGTTTGTAAAGGAGATGTTCTTACATACAATACAAAAAATAACTATATATATTCTGACTCCACATTAGTCGCTGCAATAGGTATTGAGGATGTTGTAGTTATACAAACTAAAGATGCAATCTTGGTTTCGAAAAAATCAGAAGTTCAGAATGTAAAAAAAATAGTTGACATGCTTAAACATCAGAATAGAACTGAGCATATTACGCATCGTGAAGTATTTCGTCCTTGGGGGAAATTTGATGCAATTGATCAAGGTGATAGATACAAAGTCAAAAAGATCATTGTAAAGCCAGGAGAAGGTCTTTCCTTACGCATGCACCATCATCGCTCAGAACATTGGATAGTTCTATCAGGCACAGCCAAAGTAACTTTGAATAATGAAATTAAATTGATTACAGCGAATGAATCAATATATATTCCACTTGGAGCTGTATATAGTTTGGAAAATCCAGGCGTTATTCCTCTTAATTTAATAGAAGTTAGCTCTGGAGATTATTTAGGAGAGGATGATATGGTTAGGCAGAAAGAACGTTATAGAAATGAAGATTAATCTATGAAAAAGCTAACCTGTTTCAAAGCCTACGATATTCGCGGCAGGCTGGGCGAAGAGCTGAATGAAGATATCGCGTGGCGTATCGGCCGCGCTTACGGCGAGTTCCTGAAGCCAAAAACCATTGTCCTTGGCGGCGATGTGCGCCTGACCAGTGAGACGCTGAAGCTGGCGCTGGCGAGAGGACTACAGGACGCGGGGGTGGATGTGCTGGATATTGGCATGTCGGGCACCGAAGAGATTTATTTTGCCACTTTCCACCTGGGCATTGACGGCGGTATTGAAGTGACCGCCAGCCATAATCCGATGGATTACAACGGCATGAAGCTGGTGCGGGAAGGGGCACGGCCTATCAGCGGTGATACCGGTCTGCGCGACGTGCAGCGCCTGGCGGAAGCCAATGATTTCCCGACGGTTGATGAGACAAAACGTGGCCGCTACCAGCGCATTACTGCCCGTGATGCCTACATTGACCACCTGCTGGGTTACATCAATCCCGCCAAACTGAAACCGATGAAGCTGGTGCTCAATTCCGGCAACGGCGCGGCAGGTCCGGTGGTTGACGCCATTGAAGCCCGTTTTAAGGCGCTGGGTGTGCCGGTCGAGTTCATCAAAATTCACAACACGCCGGATGGCAACTTCCCCAACGGTATTCCCAATCCTCTGCTGCCGGAATGCCGGGCCGACACGCGCCATGCAGTGATTGAACACGGCGCGGATATGGGGATTGCATTCGACGGTGATTTTGACCGCTGCTTCCTGTTCGATGAAAAAGGTCAGTTCATTGAGGGCTACTACATTGTCGGCCTGCTGGCGGAAGCGTTTCTGGAGAAGAATCCGGGTGCAAAAATTATCCACGACCCACGCCTGTCCTGGAACACCGTGGATGTGGTGACGGCGGCAGGCGGTAAACCGGTGATGTCAAAAACCGGGCACGCGTTTATCAAAGAGCGGATGCGCCACGAAGATGCCATTTATGGTGGCGAAATGAGCGCGCACCACTATTTCCGCGATTTTGCCTATTGCGACAGCGGAATGATCCCGTGGCTGCTGGTGGCGGAGCTGCTGTGTCTGAAAGGGCAGTCGCTGGGCCAACTGGTCCGCGACCGGATGGTGGCCTACCCGGCGAGTGGTGAAATAAACAGTACGCTGGCAGAGCCGACGGCAGCGATTGCGCGCGTGGAGCAGCATTTTTCCCGTGAGGCGTTGTCGGTGGACAGAACGGACGGTATCAGCATGTCGTTTGTCGACTGGCGCTTCAATTTACGCTCTTCCAATACCGAACCGGTGGTGCGCCTGAACGTGGAATCGCGC
>NZ_JAOWHE010000079.1:0-348425 GCF_030332765.1 Citrobacter sp. Cpo071
GCGACCTGATGCAGGTGCAGGACTGCGCCACCGTTCGTCGTGACCCTGCGCAGCAGTTACAGCTCACCTCCGTGATTTACCTCATGACCGCCCAGCTCGACGGCGTGGTCGAACGCTGCAATCAGCAGTGGCTGACCGGGGAGGGTAACGTATGAAAAAGCCATTACCGCCCGTATTACGCGCCGCGCTGTATCGTCGCGCCGTGGCCTGTGCCTGGCTGACCCTGTGCGAACGCCAGCACCGCTACCCGCACCTCACCCTCGACGCGCTGGAAAGCGCCATTGCCGCCGAGCTGGAAGGCTTCTACCTGCGCCAGCACGGCGAGGAAAAAGGCCGCCAGATTGCCTGTGCACTACTGGAAGATTTAATGGAAACCGGACCACTCAAAGCCGCGCCATCGCTGTCCTTTCTCGGGCTGGCCGTGATGGATGAGCTTTGCGCCCGTCATATCACGTCGCCGGTACTGCACTGAGGGAGAAAACAACGATGAAAATGAACGTAACAGAAACGGTAAAACAGGCGTGCGGCCACTGGCCGCGCATTCTCCTTGCGCTGGGTGTGAAGGTGATTAAAAACCGCCATCAGGCCTGTCCGGTGTGTGGCGGCTCTGACCGTTTCCGCTTTGACGATAAAGAGGGGCGCGGGACGTGGTTCTGCAATCAGTGTGGCGCAGGTGACGGGCTTAAGCTGGTAGAGAAAGTGTTTGGCGTGACCCCGTCAGAAGCTGCCGGGAAGGTGAACGCCGTGACCGGCAATCTGTCACCGGTTGCCCCGGAAGTGATTGCGGCCGCAGAGGCTGAAACCGATGCCGACCGCAAAGCGGCGGCCGGGCTGGCCGCGAAACTGATGGAGAAAACCCGACCAGCCACCGGCAACGCCTACCTCACCCGAAAGGGCTTCCCCGCTCTGGAATGTCTGACGCTCACCGTCATGCATAAAACCGGCGGCGTGGCGTTCCGCACCGGTGATGTGGCTGTCCCGCTGTATGACGATACCGGCGCACTGGTTAACCTTCAGCTTATCAATGCTGACGGTCTCAAACGCACCCTGAAAGGCGGGCAGGTCAAAGGGGCATGTCATATCATCGAAGGGAAAAAACAGGCCGGAAAACGCCTGTGGATTGCAGAGGGTTATGCGACCGCACTCACCGTGCATCACCTGACCGGGGAAACCGTCATGGTGGCGCTGTCCTCCGTGAACCTCCTTTCTCTGGCGAGCCTTGCCCGTCAGAAATATCCGGCCTGTCAGATTGTGCTCGCTGCCGACCGTGACCTTAACGGCGACGGCCAGAGTAAAGCCGCAGCGGCCACAGATGCCTGTGAGGGCATTGTTGCCCTGCCGCCGGTATTCGGTGACTGGAATGATGCGTTTATACAGTACGGCGAGGAGGCCACTCGCAAAGCCATTTATGACGCCATCAGGCCACCGGCGCAAAGTCCGTTCGATACCATGAGCGAGGCAGAATTTACCGCCATGAGCGCCAGCGACAAGGCTTTGCGGGTGCATGAGCATTACGGCGAAGCGCTGGCGGTGGATGCGAACGGCCAGCTCCTGTCCCGCTATGAAAACGGCATCTGGAAAAATATCCCTGCCGCCACTTTTTCACGGAATGTGGCTGATTTATTCCAGCGCCTGCGCGCCCCGTTCTCATCCGGGAAAATCGCCTCGGTGGTGGAGACCCTGAAACTGATTATTCCGCAGCAGGATACACCGGCACGTCGTCTGATTGGCTTTCGCAACGGGGTACTCGATACCCAAAGCGGCGTATTCAGCCCGCACCATAAATCGCACTGGCTGCGCACGCTGTGTGATGTGGATTTTACCCCGCCGGTGGAAGGGGAAACGCTGGAGACTCACGCGCCGAACTTCTGGCGCTGGCTCGACCGTGCGGCCGGTAAAAATCCACAAAAACGCGACGTGATTCTGGCTGCGCTGTTTATGGTGCTGGCGAACCGTTACGACTGGCAGCTCTTTCTCGAAGTCACCGGTCCCGGCGGGAGCGGCAAAAGTATTCTGGCCGAAATCGCGACCCTGCTCGCCGGGGAAGATAACGCCACGTCAGCCGATATCGACACACTGGAAGACCCGCGCAAGCGTGCCTCCCTGATTGGCTTCTCGCTTATCCGTCTGCCAGACCAGGAAAAATGGAGCGGTGACGGCGCAGGACTTAAGGCCATCACCGGCGGCGATGCGGTCTCAGTTGACCCGAAATACCAGAACCCGTACTCAACACATATTCCGGCGGTGATTCTGGCCGTGAACAACAACCCGATGCGCTTCACCGACCGCAGCGGCGGTGTGTCGCGCCGCCGGGTGATTATCCACTTCCCGGAGCAGATTGCGCCGGAGGAACGCGACCCGCAGCTCAGGGATAAAATTGCGCGCGAGCTGGCCGTGATTGTGCGCCAGCTTATGCAGAAATTCAGCGACCCGATGACTGCACGCGCACTGCTCCAGTCGCAGCAGAACTCCGACGAGGCACTCAGCATCAAGCGCGATGCTGACCCGACGTTTGATTTTTGCGGCTATCTGGAAATGCTCCCGCAGACCAACGGGATGTTTATGGGGAATGCCAGCATCATCCCGCGTAATTATCGTAAATATCTCTATCATGCGTATCTGGCCTATATGGAGGCCAACGGATACAGAAACGTGCTCAGCCTGAAAATGTTCGGGCTGGGGCTGCCCATGATGCTGAAAGAGTACGGCCTGAATTATGAGAAGCGGCACACCAAGCAGGGGATACAGACTAACCTGTCGCTGAAAGAGGAAAGCTACGGCGACTGGCTGCCTAAGTGCGACGAACCCACAGCGATATAACCTACCTCAGACCGGCAACAGCCGGTCTTTTCCTTTCTGCTCATTGCCACAGGGTGAACAATCCACTGTTCACCCTTCACCGTATATTCACCCTGTATCACCATGAAATTATTGATAAAAAACCAGAGGTGAACAGTGTGAACAGTAAAACCTGAAAAAACTTTTTATCACCCCTCACATCGCCTGAGCGGACGGTTCCAGAACGAGCACAAATCACAAAGGTGAAGAGTCGACTGTTCACTCTTCACCAACCATTCACCACTTATCGTTATGATATTAAAAAGAAAAATGAAAAGGTGAACAGTGTGAACAGTTATATGGAAAAAAAGAATTTTACTGATGTTCAATATTACCCCGGTTAGGATCCGTATATCGGAACCTAACCGATGGGGAAAATATCAATTTCCTTTTGAATACCAATCAGTTGTGAACTTAAGGGGCTTAAAAAACCATGGGGGCACAAAAGGGGGCACATAAACATGTGTTCTTTTTTATTTTCTTTGTTTTCAGTTTATTACATTGTGTTTTGAGTCCGGCCTTCGCACTCACCCCCTAAACACCTCCTTCCTGTGCCACTCCACAAACCCTTCTTTTGGGTAATTCTCTCGCATCATCGGTAGCGCTATCGATTTACCGTCGAAATCCCAGAATAGTCTGCCCACCATACCGCTGCCATTCACTGCGGGCGACACTTGAACTCGCATACTCTCATCCAGCCCAATCGAACCTTTATCAAAGGCTTTATGATGAATTGCACACAGCGCCAGGCCGTTTGAAATCTCGCACGGGCCGCCGTGCTGTTTCCATTTGATATGGGCGGCTTCCAGGGCAACCGAAGTGCTGTCGTGGCGCATATTGAAGCCACAAATGGCGCATTCATAGTTATAGGCACGCAGAACCTGCTGGCGGAACAATGGGTCCCGCTGTTTGCGGATTTGCAGGATATCAAACCCCAGTTCATCCGCGATCTCTTCCTGGATGCTTTCGGTGAAGTGCGCCTCAAGGATTTGCTGTGCCAGGGTGTTAATGAGGTTGTTGCTCTTTTTCAGCAGGACAAAATGCTGTTCATCAAAGCCTCCGGCAACGTTATGCATCACCAGTTCTCCGGCAGGGGGCTGTTTGCTGCTGCCGGATGTTGAGCAATGCTCGGCGTTTTGGAGCTCCCAGAATCCATCGCCCTGTAAGCGCCAGAAGGGCATATCCGGGCGGTACTGCGCGCGCTGTGGTCCAAATCGCTCCAGCAGGCTATGCAACGGGTCGCGAACTTCTGAACCGTAGTCAAACAGGCGACCGTGACCCTGCTGATACCCCGCCAGCACATGAAGCAGCAGCAGAGGCTTGTGCGGCGCACGCTGCTCGCCTTTACGCCAGATAGTGATGTCGGCAATTGCCTGTTGCAGGGATTTACTGGAAGTCATTGATTTCATTTGCGGGTAAATAATTGCGATGATGCTCGCAAAATATCACTTAATCAAGCGTTGCTGTGTCTATTTCGGCCAACACTAAAAACAATATTCATTATCGAATTCGCAGATTAAATAAAACACTTTTTTCGCCATATTATTTTTAAGTTATTCATGCTCATTCATAGGGGGGGTATAAAAAACCTTGCTTTAGTAAGTGTTATTTTTCTAACTATACGAAAAGAAAAGGTTATTTCCTGGGGTGTTATGCTTGTTTCTGTTTGTTAATAAAAGCAATATCGGTAGTTTGAAGTGTTGGGTTTATCATATTTTAAACATGCATTACATTCCCTTTATATTTTTGAATGTTTGGCAGAAATAGGACGCTCGGTTCCCAATACACAGAGCGAAATAGATACGGGTGAAGATAAAAATTATTCCCTTTGACGAAAAGGTCTACGGATACACCACATCAAAAAAGGCGCCAGTGGGCGCCTTTATACCTGACCATCACCCCTCAGGCTTTGCAAGATGGATAAGCGTGTCGACACGCGCGGGGGAGAGCGGTTCGCGCGGCTGCGGCAGCGGCCAGCCGTACAGCCAGCGGGCGCTGGTGGCGCAGACTTTCCCCTGGCAGGCCCCCATTCCACAGCGTGAGGCGAGCTTTGCCGCCTGCCAGCTTTCGGCGTTTTGCACGTCGCCACAACGAATATCCTCACAACGGCAGAGCAGCGTATCCGCGGTGGTCGCGGTTTTTAGCGACTCCGGCAGCGCAAACGTCGTATGCAACGCCTGGGCAAAACGCTGCCAGCGGGTGCGCGCGGAGATGGCGCTTTGGGCCTTTTGCGGACAATTTGCGGCGGCGTAGCCGGCAATTTCTCCCTCGGCTAACGCCAGCTCGCTGCCGCCAAAGCCGGTGCATTCTCCTGCCGCATAGATATCCTGCACGCTGGTGCGTTGCTCCGCATCGACCCAAATAGCCTGATTTTCTGTTTTGCAGCCAAAGATTGCGCCAGGTTCTGTATTCGGTACCAGCCCATAGCCAATGGCCAGCCTGTCGCAGGCGATCTCCCGGGTTTGCCCCTGGTGGCGCACGGTCACTGACTGCAGACAGGTATCACCCTGCGCTTGGATGACCTGGCTTGCCGAATGATATCGGGCTGGAAAGAGCTCGCCGAACTGGCGCAATTTTTCAGGCCAGCGCCATAGCCCGGTTGCGAAACGGGCCAGTGCGGTCATCGGGGCCTGTTCGATGATGGCGACGATATTCCCGCCAGCGCGTTTCACCGTACTGGCGACCGCCAGCAGAAGAGGACCGCTGCCTGCAATGACCACGCGTTCCCCCTTGAGTTGCAGGCCATGTTTTATCTGCGCCTGCAGGCCTCCGGCCCCCGTCACATTGGGTAGTGTCCAGCCGGGAAAAGGCAGCGAGAGTTCTCTGGCGCCGCAGCATAAAATCAGCCGCTGCCAGCGGATTTCGCCGCAGTCGTCTGCGGTTTCGAAGACTACGGAATGTGGGGTGGGGCGGGCAATTAGCCGGGCACCGCTCAGCAGTGTGATGTTGGGATGTTCAGCTACCGCCTGACGAAGCCGTCTGGCGTGCCGGGGGAGCGAGACCTGCGGCCCGTCGCGCCAGATTTGCCCGCCGGGGCGCGGGTTATCATCAAGGATTATCACTGATTTTCCACAGCGTGCGGCAGCCAGTGCCGCCGACAATCCGGCTGGCCCTGCGCCAAGGATCAGGATCTCACAGTCAACGCTTTGCATGATGGCTCCTTTCAATCACCATTTCGGGCTGGCATTCCGTCTGGCAGGCCAGCACCCGGTGTCCGTTCACCGTGACGCGGCACTCCTGGCACACTCCCATTCCGCAGAAGGGCGCGCGCAGTTGACCACTCACCGAACGACGGGTCACGCCGTTGCCTGCCAGGGCCAGTGCTGCTGCAATACTCATTCCGACGGGAACCTCGCAGGTCTGGCCGTCGATAATTACGTTCAGGGTTGTCATGCGATGGCCTCCTGCTTGTGCAGGCGTGCGGGAAGCCAGGCATCCGGGGACACCGCCGGGCGCTCGCCAAGGATCTGGGCGCAAAGTAACTCGGCGGTTGCTGGCGCGGTTGTGACGCCCAGTCCTTCATGTCCCAGCGCCAGCCAGATACCCGGACGCGCAGGATGTGGGCCAATCAGCGGGTTACCGTCAGCCGATGCCGCGCGAAAACCGCTCCAGCAACGGATGATATTTAGCGTCTCCAGAGAGGGTAAAAAATGGCGCGCGCGCGCCAGCATCTGTGCCAGCAGGGGGAGGTCAACCTCGCGGTCGGTGTTATCAAACTGGCGGGAGGAGCCAATCAGCAACTGTCCGGTGGGGCGTGGCTGAATGTTAAATGCCACTGAGGTGCCGCCTGCATGGGCGCTGGCACCGTATCCCAACTCTACCAGTTGGTGACTGAGCAATGGGCCGTAGCGGTCGGTGATCGCCAACTGGCCTTTTTTGGGTCTGAGCCAGTTTTCACCCAGCAGCGTGTTGGCACCCAGACCGCTGGCGATGACGATGGCGCGTGCGCGCAGTCGTTTGCCGCTGTGTAGGGTGACGTAAGGGGCATCAACAGAGAGGGCGCTATCCCGAAGGTGCGTTAAATCGGCATCGTTAATAAACCAGCGGGCGACGTTTGGGGCGTAAACTATCCCGTCGCCGGGGACCCACAGCCCGCCAGCGAGTCCGGCGGTGAGCAGTGGTTCGCGTGCGGCGAGCCGATCGCGAGTCTGCATTTCGCTGACAACCTGGTATTGTGCCATCCGTTGTTTTTTTTCTTCTGCCAGCGCAAGCTCTTGCGGCGTTTCCGCCAGCCACAGCGTGCCGCATCCGCGCCAGGCACAGCTTTCCGGCATCCGGGGCGTCAGTTTGCGCCAGCTCTCCAGAGACCAGGCGGAGAGTGCGAGCTCCGCAGGATCGTCATCCATGCACACCAGGTGACCCATACCCGCCGCCGTCGCGCCCGCATTGCCGTCATCGACCAGTGTGACTCGCTGTCCGCGAGCGGCCAGCTGCCAGGCGCAGGCGGCCCCGATAATCCCGGCACCGATGACGATGACGTCACTTTCGATCACAGCGAGATCCCCCAGCAGAACGGATCTTCAGGATTGAGGATCAGCTTGTTATCACCACAGACCCATGCCTCTCCGCGGATCGTCGGAACGATCTTGTCGCCATGTGGCACGAAATGCGCCGTAAATTCGCTGCCGATGATGCTCGCCTGCCGCCAGGATTCTCCGGATTTGAGTTTTCCGTCCTCTGCCAGACAGGCCAGTTTGGCGCTGGTGCCGGTGCCGCAGGGCGATCGATCCCAGGCTTTACCGGGGCAGAGTACAAAACTGCGGCTGTCCGCACGATCATCTTCTGCAAACAGTTCGATGTGATCGATAATACCGTCATGTTCGCCACGGATGCCTGCACGATCTAACCCTTCACGGATTGCCCATGCGTACTCCGTCAATTCAGGGATCTTTTCCGGCGAGACCGCGAACGGATGATCGTTGACAAGGAAGAACCAGTTGCCGCCCCAGGCGATATCACCCGTTACCGTACCGTGGATGGTTTCAACCTGTACCTGCTTACGCCAGCGGTAGGCCGGCACGTTTTCGACCGAGACGCTGCCGTCTTCGTGCAGCGTGGCGGTCACATCGCCCACCGGCGTTTCAATCAGATGTTTACCGGGTTGAATGCGCCCAAGCCATGCCAGCGAGGCAATCAGCCCGATGGTGCCGTGACCGCACATGTTCAAAAAGCCGCAGTTGTTAAAGAAGATGACTCCCGCCGTGGCCTGTGGCGAAACTGGCTCACAGAGCAATGCACCGACCAGAACGTCGTTACCGCGTGGCTCAAGAATAATGGCTTTACGCCAGTCGTCGTAGTCGCGGGAAAAACGCTCCCGACGCTCGCTCATGTTCCCCGTTCCCAGATCCGGAAAGCCGTCGATGACCAGGCGAGTGGGTTCACCGCCGGTGTGAGAATCAATCACTCTCAGTTCACTGTACTGTGCTGTCATAGGATCTCCGGAAAGTTAATGTTTTGTTGCTAAATGCTGACGCAAGCTTTGCGTCCCGGCTTGATCGCTTTCGTCACCGTAAATGACGAAATCAGCATAATGGCCGATGTCATCGTTAAGGCGATATCATATTTATTTGTTATTAATCATTTTGTTAGTGGTGTGGTAAACCAAAAAAGGCAACCGCGCCAGTGGCTGGAAAAGGGGAAATTATAAATCTACGGCAGGATCGCAAAACGCAGTAAGGATGCTTGCTGAGTTAACAAAAAGTTAATAAATATTCAGATCACTAATCGGGAGGAAGCGTGATGTCCTGTGTGATTAATGATGTGCGGGCCCCGTCGCCGGTGCCTGAAGTGGCTGAACTTAGCCAGATATGTGAGGGGTTGGCGCGTCAGCGTCCGGACAATATCCAGACGTTGCTCCATGCGATGGCATTGATTGCGCCGCTGCTCAATGCTATTCCGAATGTGGTCTTTTTTATCAAAGATGTGCAGGCCCGCTATTTGATGGTCAATATGACCCTGGCACGACGCTGCGGGTTTAAGACGGTCGTTTCTCTGCTGGGTAAAACCTCTGCCGATGTTTTCCCTTCAGCGCTTGGGCTGGGCTATACCGAGCAGGATATGCGGGTGCTGCGCGAAGGGGTAACGCTGCGCGATCAGCTGGAAATGCATCTCTACAACGGTCGTGAACGCGGCTGGTGTTTGACCCAGAAGCTGGCGCTGCGGGATGCGCAGGGCCAGGTCATCGGTATGGCGGGGATTTCACACGATCTGCAGGAAGCGCAGGCGCGTCACCCGGCGTGGCAGCGGCTGGCGATCGTCGACGATCATATCCGCAACCATTATCACCGTCCCATCGCGATGGAAGAACTAACCGCCCTGAGCGGCATGTCGGTGGCGCAAATTGAGCGCTACTGTAAGCGTATTTTTCATCTCACTCCGCGCCAGATGATCCACAAAGTTCGGCTGGAAAAAGCCACCGAACTGCTGGCGGGCGATACGCCGATTACCGATATTGCGTTGCAGTGCGGTTATACCGATCACAGCGCGTTTAGCCGCCAGTTTAAGGCGATGACGGGCTCTACGCCGCGTGATTTTCGCATTACGCTTGCCGGGTAAGACACACTCACTGTGCTAATTTCGTCATCAAAGAGGAAGAAAACCACCAAGCAGTCGGTCGCCTGAAACGTCAATCTGTCAGTGAATATTCACCATTCATTCACTTTAAATCAACAAATTGACGACAAGGAACCGAACATGAGCAAGAAAGCCATTCACTGGAGCGGTGTATTCCCGGCAGTCAGCACCCAGTTTCGTAGCGATTATTCCCTGGATCTGGATGCCACCCATACGGTGATGAAAAACCTGGTCAAGGATGGTGTTTCTGGCCTGGTGGTGTGCGGCAGCGTGGGGGAGAACACCTCTCTGACCACGCAGGAAAAGCTGCAGATCATCGAAGTAGCGAAAGATGCAGCGGGCGGTCAGATCCCAGTCATTGCGGGGGTGGCCGAATTCACCACCGCGTTTGCACAGAAGATGGCGAAAGAGGCAGAGCGCGTGGGCGTCGACGGTATTATGGTGATGCCTGCGCTGGTGTATTCCTCAAAACCGCATGAAACAGCGGCCCACTTCCGCAGTGTGGCTACGGCTACCGACCTGCCTATCATGGTGTACAACAACCCGCCGATTTACAAAAACGACGTGACGCCGGATATCCTGGCGACGCTTGCCGACTGCGACAACATCGTCTGTTTCAAAGACTCCTCCGGCGATACCCGCCGTTTTATCGACCTGCGTAACTCTGTTGGCGACCGCTTTGTGCTGTTCGCTGGGCTGGATGATGTGGTGGTCGAGAGCATTGCCGTTGGGGCGGAAGGCTGGATCTCCGGAATGTCGAACGCCTTCCCGCGTGAAGGGGAGACGTTGTTCCGCCTGGCGAAACAACAGCGTTATGAGGAAGCGATGGCGCTTTACCGCTGGTTTATGCCGTTGCTGCATCTGGATGCGCGCCCGGATCTGGTGCAGTGCATCAAGCTCTGTGAAGAATTGCTGGGGCGTGGCAGCGCCATTACCCGTCCACCGCGTCTTGCGCTGGAAGGGGATACCCGTGCGCAAGTGGTGGCGATTGTTGAGAAGGCGCTGGCGACCCGTCCACAGCTGCCGGATGTTGGCCTTTAAGTAAAGGAGTGATGATGACGCTACCTCTCTCTGTTTCGGGTCAGCAGTTTATCGCCGGACGCCGCGTGGCAAGCGGTGAGGCGACGCTGCCAAGCCTGCGTGCCGCTGACGGTAAGCTGACCGGATACCATTTTTACCCGGCCTCTCGTGAGGAGGCCGCCGCCGCGGCGGAGGCGGCTGACCAGGCGTTTCCTGTCTATTCACAGACCGCGCCAGACGTGCGTGCCCGCTTTCTCGACACCCTTGCCGACGAGCTGGATTTGCTCGGCGAGGATTTTTTCGCCATAGCCCACCAGGAAACGGCACTGCCGCTGGCGCGGTTACAGGGAGAGCGCACCCGTACCAGTAATCAGCTGCGCATGTTTGCCGGGGTGCTGCGTCGGGGCGATGCCTTTGGCGTACGCATTGATACCGCACTCCCTGACCGCCAGCCCCTGCCACGTCCGGATCTGCGTCAGTATCTGACCGCGCTTGGCCCGGTGGCGGTGTTCGGGGCCAGCAATTTTCCGCTGGCCTTTTCTACGGCAGGAGGCGATACCGCATCCGCGCTGGCGGCGGGTTGTCCGGTGGTGGTGAAAGCCCATCCCGGACATATGGCGACGGCGGAATTGACTGCCCAGGCGATTGTGCGTGCGGTCGCGGCATCTGGCCTGCCTGCGGGCGTTTTTAACATGATTTTCGGCACCGATATTGGCGCGGATCTGGTTCGCCATCCGGCGATTCAGGCGGTGGGTTTTACCGGTTCGCTGCGCGGCGGTAAGGCGCTCTGGCAGCTGGCGCAGCAGCGTCCGCAGCCGATCCCCGTCTTTGCGGAAATGTCGGCCATTAACCCGCTGATTATTCTGCCGCAGGCCGTCGCCACGCGGGCAGAAACGCTGGCCAATGAGCTGGTGTCCTCTTTCACTTTGGGATGTGGGCAGTTTTGTACCAAGCCGGGGCTGATCCTTGTCTTACGCGGCGAGGGTATGTCCAGCTTCACGCAGGCGCTGAAGGTCGCGGTTGACCAGACCCCGGTACAGATCATGCTGAATGCCCCGACGCTCGCCCATTATGAAGAGGGGGTCAGCGCGCTTGAGGCACATCCGCATATTCAGCGTCTGGCAGGGTCTGATGAATCGGTTATCGGCCGCGCGCAGGCCCGGTTGTATCAGGCTCCGGCTTCGCTGCTGCTGGCACAGGATCCACTGCTACAGCAGGAGGTGTTTGGCCCGCTGGCGGTGTTGGTCGAGGTGGCCGATGAGGCGGAGTTGCAGTCCATTTTGCGTGTGATTCCGGGCCAACTGACGGCTACTGTGCACGCTGAATCTGATGATGGGCCGCTGGCGCAGCGCCTGCTGCCAGCCCTCACTGAAAAAGCGGGACGCGTTTTGTTTAACGGTTATCCAACCGGTGTCGAGGTTTGTGATGCCATGGTGCACGGTGGTCCGTGGCCTGCCACCACCGATGCTCGCGGTACCTCGGTAGGGACGCAATCCATCGACCGTTTTTTACGCCCGGTATGCCTGCAAAATGTGCCTGCCGCGCTGCTTCCGCCTGCTGTCCAGGATGACAACCCTCTGAACCTGCTGCGCCTGATTAACGGGCAGTGGACCCGGGAAGCCATTTCCCCCTCTGTTGACTGAAGGGCATGACCATGACGATTCACTCTACGCACCAAACACAGGCCCGCGTTGCTGAGGTGGGTAAATTTAAAAAGCAGCTAACGCTAACCGACCTGACGTTTATTGGGCTTGGGGCTATCTTCGGTTCCGGCTGGCTGTTTGCCGCAAGCCATGTGGCATCGATTGCCGGACCTGCGGGCATTGCCTCGTGGGTCATCGGCGGGATTGCCGTTCTGCTGTTAGGGATTGTCTATTGTGAGCTGGGCGCGGCACTGCCTCGTGCCGGGGGGATTATCCGTTATCCGGTCTTTTCCCACGGTGAGTTGATGGGGTATCTGCTTGGATTTATTACGCTGATTGCGTTTTCAAGCCTCATCTCCATAGAGATAGTTGCTGCACGGCAGTATGCGGCAGCATGGTTCCCGATGCTGACTCAAACTGGTTCAAGCGACCCAACGTTGCTGGGATGGGCAGTGCAGTTTTTGCTGCTGTGTTTGTTCTTCGGGCTGAATTACTACAGCGTTAAAACGTTTGCCCGTTCCAATAACATCATCAGTATTCTGAAATTTTTGGTGCCGTTGGCGGTCGTTGTGACGCTATTTACCTTTTTCAAACCTGAGAACCTGCACGTTCAGGGAATTGCACCCTTTGGTATGTCGGGCGTTGAGGCTGCGATTAGCGCCGGTGGGATCATCTTCGCCTACCTGGGGTTGACGCCAATTATTTCTGTGGCGAGTGAAGTAAAGAATCCACAGCGTACCATCCCGGTGGCGCTGATTTTATCCGTGGTGCTGTCGACGATTATTTATGTGCTGTTGCAGTTGGCATTTCTTGGCAGTATTCCGACCGATATGCTGGGTGGCGGCTGGGCGGAGATCAGCAAGCAATTCTCGCTGCCGTACCGGGATATCGCCATTACGCTCGGTATGGGCTGGCTGGCGTTTATGGTGGTGTGCGACGCGATTGTCTCCCCAAGTGGTACCGGCAATATCTACATGAACGCCACGCCGCGCGTGATTTATGGTTGGGCGAAAGCAGGCACCTTCTTTAAGACGTTTACCCACATCGATAAAGAGTCTGGCATTCCGCGTCCGGCGCTGTGGCTGACCTTTGCATTGTCTATCTTCTGGACATTGCCGTTCCCGTCATGGGAACAGCTGATAAGCGTGGTGTCGGCGGCGCTGGTACTAAGCTACGCCATTGCCCCGGTCACGGCGGCGGGGCTACGTCGTAATGCACCGGATTTGCCGCGCCCATTCCGCGTGCGTGCCTTCGGGATTATCGGTCCGGTGTCGTTTGTGATTTCGGCACTGATTGTATTCTGGTCTGGCTGGGGCACGCTGTCATGGCTGCTGGGACTGCAGATTGTGATGTTTGTCGTCTATGTGCTTTGCAAATCAAAAGTGCCGGTACACACCGTGAGTCTGGCGCAGCAGGTGAAATCGTCTCTGTGGCTTATCGCCTTCTACGCGCTGATTATGCTCTTCTCCTGGCTGGGTAGTTTTGGGGGCACAGGGGTGATTGGTCATCCGTGGGATACGGTGGTGGTAGCGGTGATGTCGCTGGGAATTTACTACTGGGGTGAGCGAACCTGTCTGCCGCGGGCTAACTTTACCGGTGATGAAGAAGAGTAAAGGAGTCGGTCATGGAGATGGTAAACCTCTCGTTAACAGAGGCTTATGCGCTGGCATATAAGGTGCTGCGCGGGAACGGATTCAGTGAAGCGCATGCCGTGGCGATCGCGACCAACGTGACCCACGGTGAGCGTGATGGCTGTGCCTCGCATGGTTTGTGGCGGTTGCTGGGGATTGTGGAGACGCGACGTAAAGGAAAGGTGTCACCTGACGCTGAACCGGTTATCACCGATACCGCTCCGGCCATTGTGAAGGTGGACGCCGGTGGGGCATTTTCCCTGCTGGCATTCGAGCGCGCGCTTCCGCTGCTGATAGAAAAGGCGCGCCACAGTGGTATTGCAGCCCTGGCGATTAACCGCTGTGTGCACTTTTCGGCGCTGTTTGCCGACGTTGAGCCGCTCACCGAGGCTGGGCTGGTGGCGCTGGCGGCGACGCCCAGCCATGCGTGGGTTGCTCCCGCAGGCGGGACGCAGCCGCTTTTTGGCACTAACCCGATAGCATTTGGCTGGCCGCGTGAAGAAAAACTCCCGTTTATCTTCGACATGGCCACCAGTGCGGCGGCACGGGGAGAGATCCAACTCCATCAACGGGCGGGAAAAGCGGTGCCGGAAGGGTGGGGAATTGACGGTGACGGTCAGGCCACCACCGACGCGCAGGCGATCCTCGACGGTGCGATGTTGACGTTTGGCGGGCATAAAGGGTCTGCACTGGCGGCAATGGTGGAACTGCTTGCCGGACCGCTCATCGGCGATATGACCAGCGCGGAATCGCTGGCGTGGGATAAGGGAGCTGGCGGGTTGCCCTATGGTGGCGAGCTGATTCTGGCCCTGGACCCGGCCCGCTTTCTGGGACTGGAGGCTCCGCAGCATCTTGCACGTGCCGAGAGACTCTTTGCCGATATGCAGCGGCAAGGGGCGCGTTTGCCGGGCGAGCGTCGCTATCATTCCCGTATGCGTACAACTCGTGACGGTGTGGAAATAGCCCATTCGCTGTTCAAGGATATATCTGCGTTAGTGAAATAATTATCGCGAGAACAGGAGGGATGATGTCCCTCATGTTATACGTTTATATAAATAGTTACTGTGATTAGCGATGCGCAGGTGTTGGCGCACCTTCGTATCGCGCTAATAAAACCCATGTAAATTCCCCCAGTGATCTTCGGTAAGTCCAGATGTAAATAAGATGAAATAAGCGCGAATAGCACGCTTTCGGAATAAATAGAAAACGCCTTCATCCCAATAAATCCGGTATTATTCATCGCATTAATTCATTATCTTTCACGCGCCTGAATATCCCCATGCTCCAGAAAACAACGCCTGTCGGCATCAGGCCAAAAATGCGATCTAACTCACTGAAGCAAATAGCAAACTCTGAAACAACGCTTAATTGTACACTTTGCTTTACACTTTTAGTGATGTCAATCACAAATATAAACCCGTGAAGTGATCCGACTCTCACAAATTGGGGTGTACTCATTGAGCAATACATTATGAGCACAGCCTGGAAAGTTAAGTTTTCAGTATTTCCCCCCCTCTGTGGGCGCACAACCGTGAACGACAAATCTACACGCAAAAAAAACTTGTTGAATATGAACGGGTAAAAAAATGACGTGTGATTTGCATCACTCACATTTACAGCTTTTTAAATTATTGCCAGTGATTAATGTTGACCGGGCTATTTCCATAATCAATCAAATCTTGCATAGTGCCTCCACATTATTTCTCCCCCTGGCTCAGGAGGCGAATAGTTATATTTCATCAGACTTTATTGATGAACCAGGTATGATTTACTTCACATTAATACGTACATGACCACTGTTACTGGAGAAACAAAATGAATTATCCGGCAGAACCCTTCCGTATTAAAAGCGTTGAAACTGTATCTATGATCCCGCGTGATGAGCGCCTTAAGAAAATGCAGGAAGCGGGTTACAATACTTTCCTGTTAAATTCGAAAGATATTTATATTGACCTGCTGACCGACAGTGGCACCAACGCAATGAGCGACAAGCAGTGGGCCGGAATGATGATGGGTGATGAAGCGTACGCGGGCAGCGAAAACTTCTATCATCTGGAAAGAACCGTGCAGGAGCTGTTCGGCTTTAAACATATTGTTCCGACTCACCAGGGCCGCGGCGCAGAAAACTTATTATCACAACTAGCTATTAAACCAGGGCAATATGTTGCCGGGAATATGTATTTCACTACCACTCGTTATCACCAGGAAAAAAATGGTGCGGTGTTTGTCGATATCGTTCGTGACGAAGCGCACGATGCCGGTCTGAATATTGCGTTTAAAGGTGATATCGATCTTAAAAAATTACAAAAACTGATTGATGAAAAAGGCGCAGAGAATATTGCGTATATCTGCCTGGCGGTGACGGTTAACCTCGCGGGCGGACAGCCGGTCTCGATGGCGAACATGCGTGCGGTGCGTGAACTGACGGCAGCGCACGGCATTAAAGTGTTCTACGACGCTACCCGCTGCGTGGAAAACGCCTACTTTATCAAAGAGCAAGAGCAGGGCTTTGAGAACAAGAGCATCGCCGAGATCGTGCATGAGATGTTCAGCTACGCCGACGGTTGTACCATGAGTGGTAAAAAAGACTGTCTGGTGAACATCGGTGGCTTCCTGTGCATGAACGATGACGAAATGTTCTCTTCTGCCAAAGAGTTAGTCGTGGTTTACGAAGGTATGCCATCTTACGGCGGCCTGGCCGGACGCGACATGGAAGCCATGGCGATTGGCCTGCGCGAAGCCATGCAGTACGAGTACATCGAGCACCGCGTGAAGCAGGTTCGCTACCTGGGCGATAAGCTGAAAGCCGCTGGCGTACCGATTGTTGAACCGGTAGGTGGTCACGCGGTATTCCTCGATGCGCGTCGCTTCTGCGAGCATCTGACGCAGGACGAGTTCCCGGCACAAAGTCTGGCCGCCAGCATCTATGTGGAAACCGGCGTACGTAGTATGGAACGTGGAATTATCTCTGCGGGCCGTAATAACGTGACTGGTGAACACCACAGACCGAAACTGGAAACCGTGCGTCTGACTATTCCACGCCGTGTTTATACCTACGCACATATGGATGTCGTGGCTGACGGTATTATTAAACTTTACCAGCACAAAGAAGATATTCGCGGGCTGAAGTTTATTTACGAGCCGAAGCAGTTGCGTTTCTTTACTGCACGCTTTGATTACATCTAAAAAATAGTTATGGCCCCATCACGCGATGGGGCTTTTTTGTATTCCTTTTCCATGAACAGGAAGCCTTTGCGGTGCCCGTTACCGTGACATAACTAAAAAAAGTAAACCCTGACTCCGACATTTTTATTATCCGCATGATGTACAAATGACAGCTGTAATTATAACGAATAGTCTACAGGAACATTTATCATGGATATTAATGCCATTGAGCGACAGAGTAGTACCCCCGGACTGATTAGCGGAACCATGTTGGTTATCGCGACCGTAGTGGGTGGCGGGATGTTCTCCCTGCCGATTGCGATGGCCGGCGTATGGTTCCCCGGTGCGTCTGTTATTCTTCTGTTTATCGCCATCATGATGTTATTAACCGGTCTGATGCTGGTTGAAGTCAACCTGCATTATGGCGCCGGTGCCAGTTTTAATACCTTTACTCAGGATTTATTAGGCCGTAAGTGGAATATCGTTGTCGGTATCGCTTTCGGCTTTGTGCTGTATATTCTGACTTATGCCTATATTTCCGGATCGTCAGCGGTGATGGCGCAAACCGTGTTCAAATACAGCGGTGTGCGCTTTCCGGCGAATATCTCGGTGGTGATCGTCAGTATGCTGGTCGGCGCGATTGCCTGGTACAGCTCCTTGCTGGTCGGACGCATCACTACCGTGTTGATTATCGGTAAGTTTATCGCGTTCTTTGCTACTTTCTCCGGGCTGGTTGGTCATATTGAAGTGGCGAAACTTGTCGACAGCGTGGCGGTGGCGCTGCCCAACTCACAGTACCTGCCTTACATTCTGATGACGTTGCCGTTCTGTATTATCTCGTTTGGTTTTCACGGTAACGTGCCGAGCCTGGTCAAGCTGTATGGCAAGAGTGGGGTCTCGAATATCACGCGTTCGATTATCATCGGTACGCTGTTTGCCCTGCTGCTGTACATCTTCTGGCTGGGCGTCACGATGGGTAACATCAGCCGTTCCGCGTTCCCGCCAATTATCGCCAAAGGCGGCAATATCGACGTGTTTGTTGAAGCCATCAGCGAGCTGTTCACCAGCAGGTATATGGATCTGATCCTGACCTTCTTCGGCAACTTCGCAGTAGCCAGTTCTCTGCTGGCGGCGACGCTTGGCTTGTTCGATTACATCGCCGACCTGTTTCACTTCCCGGATGACGGCATGGGCCGACTGAAAACCGCGCTGGTGACCTACTTCCCGCCAGCCGCCGTGTGCTTCTTCTTCCCGAACGGTTTTGTGCACGCGATTGGCTATGCCGGTCTGGCCTTTACCATCTGGAGCGTGATCCTGCCGCCGTTCCTGGTGAAAGCCGCGCGGAAACGTTTTCCGACCGCCAGCTATACCGCGCCCTGTAATAACACCGTACTTAACCTGGTGATTGTCTGTGGAGCGGTTGTCTATCTGACGGTTGTTCTGGACGTATTTGGTCTGCTGCCAACGTTTCGTTAGACGGAGTCAAAATGAAAAACGTGTTGTCTGTTCAGTCGTCAGTCGTTTATGGCTATGCCGGAAATAAAGCCGCTGTGTTGCCGATGCAGCTTTCGGGGATCGATGTCTGGCCGTTTTACACCGTACAGTTTTCCAACCACACCCAGTACGGGATGTGGCAGGGCATGGCGATGCCGCACGGCGAGCTGAGCGCCATCATCAGCGGGCTGGATGACCTGCAAAAGCTGGCGCAATGCGACGCCGTGCTGTCCGGGTATCTCGGGGATAAACGCCATTGTGAAGAGGTGAAGCACGCGGTCACCACCATTCGTCAGCGTAATCCGCAGGCGCTCTATTTTTGCGATCCGGTGATGGGCGATCCGCAAAAAGGCTGCATTGTCGCGAAGGGCGTAGAGTCCTTTTTTGTCGATGATGCCATTCAACTGGCCGACATCATGGGGCCGAATCTCTATGAGCTGGGCGTGCTGACGGGCAGACAACTGCGTGGTTTTGACGAGGTGGTGGAAGCTGCGCAGCAACTGGTGTCGTGGGGTGTGAAGAAGGTGCTGGTGAAGCATCTCGGCGACTGTTCGCGGGACAAACAGGCGTTTGAAATGCTGCTGGTGACGCCGGAACAGACGTTACACATTGCCCGGCCGCTGTATACCTTTGCCAAAATGCCGGTGGGCGTTGGGGATCTGATTTGCAGCGTGATGCTGGCCTCACTGCTCAATGGTTATGAGGACAAGCAGGCGCTGGAGCGGACCACCAGTGTCGTCGATGCGGTGATGCGACTGACAAAAGAGCATGATTCGTATGAACTGCGGCTGATAGATGCGCGTCACCAGATAATGGATCCGCAAATTCGCTATCGGGCAGCGGTACTGTAGCGCCACGAGGGGGCTCTATGTTTCTGACATTGCTGCGGCTTCAGCATCCTCTGGTCTACCGTTTCGCGTGGCTTCGTCTGTGGGTGGCGGTGTTAAGAGCATGCGGACTGCGTAAGAGAAAGGGGTGAGCATTTTACGCTGCTGTCGCTGCCGGATGCGGCTCGCGCCTTATCCGGCCTATAAATGAGCGTGAAACGCAGGCCTACAAATGAGTGTGAAATGTAGGCCTGATAAGCGAAGCGCCATCAGGCATAAGTGCCAGGTATTACACGCGGAAGTAGCGTGGTGGAATCAACGCGGAAAAGGCGTCGAACTTCTTCACCATCTTTTTCCAGAACAACATAACAACAATCCTCGATTTGAAACATCGGCGCTATTTTAGTCAGCGCCGACAAATCGTAAAGCCTGTCGCCTTGTTCCGTTCCTGGGACGGTGTAAACCTTTTTGGTCACTGTGTCGTCAAATACGATTGCCGCGAATTTGACGGGGTTGACAATGGCTTACGCCATAAACCAGTAATAAAAGAGACCGACTTTCAGGCCGAGGATCACAATGTAGGCGCAGCAGTATTTCATGGTGCCAGACATAATCTGGTTGGCCTGACCGTCCATTTTGGTGGCAGAAACCGCGATGGCGATGCTTTGCGGCGAAATCATTTTCCCCCCCGTAGCGCCAGAGGTATTGGCCGCCGCCAGCCAGTTAGGATCGATATGCAACTTGCTGGCAGCAATGGTTTGCAGCTTGCCGAACAGAATGTTCGAGTTGGTATCGCTGCCGGTAACGAACGTGCCCAGCGCGCCAATCACCGGGGCGAGGAAGACGTACGAGCTGCCGGTCAGATCGACAATCGACTGCGCCAGCGTGGAGATAATCCCGCTGAGGTCCATCACCGTGGCCAGCGCGACGATCGCCATAATTGCGACGATAGAGTTTTTAAGCTGGAAAATGGTTTTGATAAATACTTCCAGCATCCCGCGTGCGGACGCCCCCTGAATAAAACCGCCGATAATGGTCGCAAAGATGATCAGCATCCCTGGTGTGGTCACCCATTCAACTTTCAGTGCCATCGTTTTACCGTCAGCCAACGTGAAATGCAGCACCGAAGCCAGTTGGGACGCCGCGCCTTTTATTGTCGGGAACAGCGGCGAACACAGCAGGATAAACACAAAAATAAACAGATAGATAGAGCCCACGCGGAACAGCACTTTTGCCGAGCGCGGCGTGGTTTCGCGGGTATGGCTGACCTCAATGCGCCACTCTGGATCGGTTTTCCCTTTGCGCAGGCGACTGACCATCGCCACGGCAAACAGGCTGACTAGGCTACCGGCAAAAGCGGGTAATTCCGCGCCAAGATGGATGGCGACAAAATATTGCGGAACCAGCGTGGTGATGCCGCAAATCAACGTGATCAGAAATACGCCACGAATGGCTTTCAGGCCGCCGCCAATAATGCAGACAATCACAAACGGCAGCAGGATATTAAACAGCGCGAGCTGCAAAATAATGGTTCCGCCTAAGGTATATACCGGCAGATTAACCTGCTCTGCCAGAATAGAAACCGGGATCCCGACCGCGCCGAATGCGGTGGGAACGGTATTCGCCACGAGAGAAGCAATAGCAGCCTTCAGCGGGTTGAATCCCAGCGCAATAAGAATGCCGATCGGAATAGCGACCGCCGTGCCATAGCCCGCTGCGGCTTCAAGAAATCCACCAAAACACCATGAAATCAGCAGCACCTGAATACGCTTATCTTCGCTAATGCTGGCGAGAATATCGCGCAAAATATCCAGCGCTTTGGTCGCCTGCATGACGTTATAACTGAAAATAGCGCCGAGGATCACAATCACAATCGGCCATAACCCCTTCAGTGCGCCATAGCCTATCGCGGCTTTCAGATTTTGTACGGGCATTTCCCAGAATATTGCCGATAGTGCAGCGGTGAATACCAAAGAAATCAGTACGGAATAATGGATGGGCATTTTTAATTTCAGTATTAAAAATACCATAAGTAGTAAAGGAGATAGTGCCAGGGCAAACATAAAATATTCGTTCATTGCTATTCCTGATTGGTTCATTAAACCTGATTTATATTTATGGCGGGAAGGCTACATTGCCGTGTAAATAAAATATGTAAACTGAATCGCTTCAGTGAATAAAGTAATTATGATTTTTAGTTTTGTAACTATTGTAATCTTTTAATTAAAATTCAATGCCAGATAAATATACTTAAGAGCAAGGTAAATACCCATAAGTAGTTATTTAATAACATTTTTAATAATGGTAGTGACGAAGGTAGTAATCATTCGAAACTATTTTATAAGGTGTTAATAACACTGTTGTTTTCAATATAAAAATGTGAGCAAGTCCGAAATAAATAAACATGGGTATTGCATATGCATGTTGATTAGTGGATTATTTTGTTTTGTCATACAAATGAAAATACAGACATTTGCGATTGTCCTGATATAAGAAGAGGAGAGTCGCTATCAAAGGAAAACGATCCGTGCATCATAATGAACCCAGACATTAGTAAAACAAGCAAATACAAAAACTGGGCGTGAAATACAGCTGAATCTTTGCTTGATATCGCGATATCAAGCGCAATAAACAGAAATGAAGCAATGGAGTAGTTATTGTGAATGTAAATTTCTTTGTTACCTGCATTGGTGACGCACTGAAATCACGGATGGCACGAGACTCCGTATTGCTGCTGGAAAAACTGGGTTGTCGCGTGAATTTCCCCGAGAAGCAAGGGTGTTGCGGTCAGCCAGCCATCAACAGCGGATACATCAAAGAGGCGATCCCCGGGATGAAAAACCTGATCGCCGCGCTGGAAGACAACGACGATCCGATTATCTCCCCAGCAGGCTCCTGCACCTACGCGGTAAAAAGCTACCCGACGTATCTGGCCGATGAACCGGAATGGGCGCTGCGTGCTGAGAAAGTTTCCGCGCGTATGCAGGATCTCACCTCCTTTATCGTCAACAAACTGGGCGTGGTGGACGTTGGTGCCAGCCTGCAGGGGCGCGCTGTGTATCATCCTTCCTGTAGCTTGACCCGCAAACTGGGAGTGAAGGAAGAGCCGCTCACGCTGCTGAAAAACGTGCGCGGACTGGAGCTGTTGACGTTTGCCGATCAGGATACCTGTTGCGGCTTTGGCGGGACGTTCTCGGTCAAGATGGCCGAGATATCCGGTGAGATGGTGAAAGAGAAAGTCTTACATCTGATGGATGCAAAGCCGGAATATTTGATTGGCGCAGACGTTAGCTGCCTGCTGAACATTGGCGGCCGACTGCAACGGGAAGGCCAGCCGGTCAAAGTGATGCATATTGCTGAAGTGCTGATGAGCCGCTGAGGGGAAAGAGATGTCGATAAAAACCAGCGATGTAGAATTTAAACTGCGCATTCGTCAGCAGATAGAAGATCCGATCATGCGCAAAGCCGTGGCTAATGCGCAGGAGCGTATCGGCGCGAATCGGCAAAAAATGGTCGATGAGTTAGGCCACTGGGAAGACTGGCGCGATCGTGCCAGCCAGATCCGCGATCACGTTCTGAGCAACCTCGACGCTTACCTGTACCAACTCTCCGAGAAAGTGACGGAAAACGGCGGACACGTCTATTTCGCCAAAACCAAAGAAGACGCCACTCGCTACATTTTGCAGGTCGCGCAGAGTAAAAATGCGAAGAAGGTGGTGAAGTCCAAGTCGATGGTGACCGAAGAAATCGGCGTCAACCACGTGCTGCAGGATGCCGGAATCCAGGTGATCGAAACCGATCTCGGGGAATATATTCTGCAGTTGGATCAGGATCCGCCTTCGCACGTCGTGGTTCCGGCGATTCATAAAGATCGCTACCAGATCCGCCGCGTGCTGAACGAACGTCTGGGGTACGACGGCCCGGAAACCCCGGAAGCTATGACCTTGTTCATTCGTCAGAAGATCCGCGAGGATTTCCTCAGTGCCGAAATCGGTATTACTGGCTGTAACTTTGCCGTGGCGGAAACCGGCTCGGTGTGTCTGGTGACCAACGAAGGCAACGCGCGCATGTGCACCACGCTGCCGAAAACGCACATTGCGGTGATGGGCATGGAGCGTATCGCGCCGACCTTTGCCGAGGTGGATGTGCTGATCACCATGCTGGCGCGCAGCGCCGTGGGCGCACGTCTGACGGGCTACAACACCTGGCTGACCGGCCCGCGTGAGGCGGATAACGTTGACGGACCGGAAGAGTTCCATCTGGTGATTGTCGATAACGGTCGCTCGCAGGTGCTGGGCTCAGAGTTTCGCGATGTGCTGCGCTGCATCCGCTGCGGAGCCTGTATGAACACCTGTCCGGCGTACCGCCACATCGGCGGACACGGCTATGGCTCTATCTATCCTGGACCTATCGGCGCGGTGATTTCTCCGCTGCTCGGTGGCTATAAAGATTTTAAAGACCTGCCGTACGCTTGTTCTTTATGCACGGCCTGTGACAGCGTCTGCCCGGTGCGTATTCCGTTGTCAAAACTGATCCTGCGTCATCGCCGGGTGATGGCCGAGGAGGGCATTACGCCGAAAGCCGAGCGACGGGCGATCAAGATGTTCGCCTATGCCAATAGCCATCCGGGGCTGTGGAAAGTCGGGATGATGGCGGGCGCGCATGCGGCGAGCTGGTTTATCAATGGCGGCAAAACCCCGCTCAAGGTTGGCGCGATTGGTGACTGGATGGAGGCGCGCGATCTGCCTGATGCTGACGGCGAGAGCTTCCGTAGCTGGTTTAAGAAACATCAGGCGCAGGAGAAAAAGAATGGATAACCGTACCGCGTTTTTAAACACCATCGCCCAGGCGCTGGGTCGCCCGCTGCGCTTCGAACCGCAAGCGGATGCCGCACCGGTTAACAACTATGCCAACGAGCGCCTGACCGAGCTTAGCCCCGAGCAGCGCTGCTCTGCGTTTATCCAGTTTGCCAGCGAAGTGATGCTGGCCCGCTGCGAACTGACCAGCGAGGACCAGGCCGCAGACGCGGCACTGCGCCTGTGCGAAGAATTGGGTCAGCAGCCTGTGGTGCTGAGCGGCGACAGCCGGCTGGTGGAGCTGGGCATCACCGAACGCTTGCAGCAGGAATGCCACGCCGTGGTCTGGGATCCGGCGCGTGGTAGCGAAAATATTACCCAGGCCGAGCAGGCGAAAGTGGGCGTGGTGTATGCCGAGTATGGCCTGACCGAGTCCGGCGGCGTGGTACTGTTTTCCGCACCAGAGCGCGGGCGCTCCCTGAGTCTGTTGCCGGAGTCCTCGATTTTCGTGCTGCGTAAAAGCTCCATTCTGCCGCGCGTGGCGCAGCTGGCAGAAAAACTGCATCAGAAAGCGCAGGCCGGTGAGCGTATGCCATCGTGCATTAATATCATCAGTGGACCCAGCTCGACGGCGGATATTGAGCTTATCAAGGTGGTTGGGGTGCATGGCCCGGTGAAAGCGGTGTATCTGATTATTGAGGATTGTTGAGGCAGGATGGAAAACCGCTCTGGCGCTATAGGCCAGAGCGGTATCGACGTTATGCAATCATGCTGATGATCAACACGATTATCAGGCCAACCACGGAGTTTACCAGCTCCAGCAGACCCCAGGTTTTCAGCGTATCCTTCACCGACAGGTCAAAGTAGCCTTTGAACAGCCAGAACGAAGCATCGTTGATATGGGTCAGGGTGTTGGAGCCGGCCGCTGTTGCCAGCACCAGCAACGCCGGGTCGACGCCCACCAGTTGACCGGTTGCCGGGTCGAGGATCGCTGCGCTAATAATCCCCGCCGCCGTCATGGCTGAGACCACGCCCTGACCCGTTGCCAGACGAATCAGCACGGTTATCAACCACGCCATGATGTAGGGAGAAATATTACCGTGCGACATCAGCATGCCGATGGTATCGCCGATGCCGGTATCGATAATGGTTTGCTTCAGTACGCCGCCCGCGCCGATGATCAGGATCACCATGGCGATGCTTTTCACCGCGTTTTCAAAGGCGTTCATTACCCACTGCATGTCGTGACCGCGCGCGGTACCAAACAGTACGAAGGCGACAACCATGGCGATAAACATTGCAATCGGCGAGGAGCCTAAGAAGTTGACCACTTCCCACGCCTGCGTCCCTTTCACCAGCCAGATGTTGGCGATGGTAGTGGAGATCATGATGATCGCCGGGATCAGCGGCACCAGGATAGACACGCCGAAGGACGGCAGGTTGTTCTGGTCAACCGGTACGTCGGCCTTCATGAATGACGGCGTTGGACGATCGAGGTTGCCGAGGAATTTCGGCAGGATAAGTCCGGCGCAGATCACGCTCGGAATGGTCACCAGGATACCGTAGATGTAAACCATGCCCATGTCAGCGCCGTAGGCGTTAACCAGCGCGACCGGACCCGGCTGCGGTGGGAACAGTGAGTGAGCGGTGGTGGCGGCGGCAACCGCAGGAATCGCCAGCTTGAGGAACGGGATCTTCGCTTCCGCGGCAATGACGATCACCAGCGGTGCCAGCATAATAAACGCCACTTCATAGAACATCGCCAGGCCGAAGATCAGACCAATAATGATCACCGACAGCTGCACGTAACGTAGACCGAGTCGCGCCAGCAGCGTATGGGCAATCTGATGCGCCGCCCCGGAATCAACCATCAGCTTACCGATGACGGCCCCGAATACCACGATAATCGCCAGCTCACCCAGCGTGCTGCCAAAACCGGATTTCATGGTATGCAGCAGTTCCATTAAATCCATTCCCGCCAGCATACCGACCGAGAGTGCCGCCAACAGCAGAGCGACCATCGAGTTTATCTTGAATCTTAAATTGAGCACCAGCATCAGGCCGATGCCGAATACAACCCACAGAATATTGAGAACGTGCATATAACGTCTACCTTACTTTGGTTGAACTATTATGATTTTGGTTGAGATGTTACGTATATTGGTCAACCTATGATGCGATGGATGTCACATTGCGTTACATGTTTACATTAATACTGGGTTGTATGGCCGTTAATTAGCGGTATGGTCAGCAGATATCGTGATTTGGTTAACCAATTTATCGCTTCAGGTTGACATGTAATACCAAAAGGAGGAATTTATGTGCCATATCGTCGAGTCCATAACGTAAACGAGGAATAAAACATGGAACAGACATGGCGCTGGTATGGTCCTAACGATCCGGTCACCTTAGCGGATGTGCGTCAGGCGGGTGCAACGGGCGTTGTCACTGCCTTGCACCATATCCCGAACGGGGAAGTGTGGACGGTTGATGAGATCCTGAAACGCAAAGCCATTATTGAGCAGGCGGGCCTGGTATGGTCGGTCGTCGAAAGCGTACCGATCCACGAAGACATTAAAACCCGTTCCGGCAACTATCAGCAGTGGATTGCCAACTACCAGCAAAGCCTGCGTAACCTGGCCGAGTGCGGCATTCGTACCGTGTGCTACAACTTTATGCCGGTTCTCGACTGGACCCGTACCGACCTGGAATACGTCCTGCCGGACGGCTCCAAAGCGCTGCGTTTCGATCAAATTGAATTTGCCGCCTTTGAGCTGCATATCCTCAAACGACCGGGCGCGGAAGCGGACTACACCGCCGAAGAGATTGCGCAGGCGAATGAACGCTTCACCACCATGAGCGAAGAAGACAAAGCACGTCTGACCCGCAATATCATCGCCGGTTTGCCGGGCGCGGAAGAGGGCTACACGCTCGACCAGTTCCGCCAGCATCTTGAACGCTATAAGGATATCGATAAAGCTGCGCTGCGTGAGAATTTTGCCGTCTTCCTGAAGGCGATTATTCCTGTAGCAGAAGAGGTTGGTGTGCGCATGGCGGTACACCCGGACGATCCGCCGCGCCCAATCCTTGGCCTGCCACGCATTGTTTCCACCGTGGAAGATATGCAGTGGATGGTCGATACGGTCAACAGCATGGCGAACGGTTTCACCATGTGTACCGGCTCCTACGGCGTTCGTGCGGATAACGACCTGGTCGACATGATCAAACAGTTTGGCCCGCGCATTTACTTCACCCATTTGCGCTCCACGCTGCGTGAAGATAACCCGAAAACCTTCCATGAAGCGGCGCATCTAAATGGCGACGTTGACATGTACGAAGTGGTGAAAGCGATCGTTGAGGAAGAACAGCGCCGTAAAGCCGAGGGCAAAGAGGATCTGATCCCTATGCGCCCGGACCACGGTCACCAGATGCTTGACGACCTGAAAAAGAAAACCAACCCAGGTTACTCCGCGATTGGTCGCCTGAAAGGCCTGGCGGAAGTGCGTGGCGTTGAGATGGCTATCCAGCGCGCTTTCTTTAGCCGCTAAAGCAGTGTTGCCGGTCGCCTGTCTGGCCGGCTTTTTTCTTTTCTCACCGTTGGTCTTTCCGACGGGATCTGGAGTTCACGATGACAACGACAATTGCCAATAGCAACCTGCCGGTTGCGCGCCCCGCATGGGACAGCTCTCGTCTGCAATCCCGCATTGTTCACCTGGGATGCGGCGCTTTTCACCGCGCGCATCAGGCGCTGTACACCCACCATCTGCTGGAAACCACCGACAGCGACTGGGGTATCTGTGAAGTTAACCTGATGCCGGGTAATGACTGCATACTGATTGAAAACCTGCGCAAGCAACAATTGCTGTATACCGTGGCAGAAAAAGGCGCGGACAACACCGTGCTGAAAGTGATCGGCTCAATGAAAGAAGCGCTGCACCCGGAGCTTGATGGCTGTGATGGTATTTTACAGGCCATGGCGCGCCCGCAGACGGCAATTGTCTCGCTGACGGTCACGGAAAAAGGCTACTGCACCGATGCTGCCAGCGGCCAGTTAGATCTCAATAACCCACTGATTAAACACGATCTGGCAAATCCGGCCGCGCCGAAATCGGCAATTGGTTACATCGTACAGGCGCTGCATCTGCGTCGTGAGCAGGGGCTGGCGGCCTTTACCGTGATGTCCTGCGATAACGTGCGTGAAAATGGGCATGTGGCGAAAGTCGCGGTGCTGGGCCTGGCGCAGGCGCGTGACCCGCACCTGGCGCAGTGGATTGAAGCAAACGCCACTTTCCCGTGCACCATGGTAGACCGCATTGTTCCGGCGGCAACGCCGGAAACGTTGCAGGAGATTGCCGACCAGTTGGGCGTTTACGATCCGTGCGCTATCGCCTGCGAACCGTTCCGCCAGTGGGTGATTGAAGACAACTTTGTTAACGGTCGCCCTGACTGGGACAAAGTCGGCGCACAGTTTGTTGCCGACGTAGTACCGTTTGAAATGATGAAACTGCGCATGCTCAACGGCAGCCACTCTTTCCTCGCTTATCTGGGCTATCTCGGCGGTTATGAAACCATCGCTGACACCATGACCAATCCAGCATACCGCAAAGCGGCGTTTGCGCTGATGATGCAGGAGCAAGCGCCAACGCTGTCGATGCCGGAAGGTACCGATCTCAACGCCTACGCGACGCTGCTGATCGAGCGTTTCAGCAACCCGTCTCTGCGCCACCGTACCTGGCAGATTGCGATGGACGGTAGCCAGAAACTGCCACAGCGCCTGCTGGATCCGGTGCGTCTGCATCTGCAAAACGGCAGCGGCTGGCGTCATCTGGCACTGGGCATCGCGGGCTGGATGCGCTACACCCACGGTGTGGATGAACAGGGGCAGGTCATTGATGTTGTCGACCCAATGCAGGCCGAATTCCAGCGCATTAACCAACAGTTCCAGGGAGCCGAACGCGTGACGGCTCTGCTGGGGTTGAGCGGCATTTTTGGTCATGATCTGGCGGAAAACGTCGACTTTGTTGCGACGGTTACCGCAGCGTATCAACAGTTGTGTGAAAACGGCGCACGCGAGTGCGTTGCAGCGTTAAGCGCTGACGCATAACCATCCAGGTATGACGGGTCAATCAAAATACTAATTTGGTTGACCCGTTTTCTGTTTTTGGCTTCCCGCAAATGCTATAGTTCAGGCGAAAAAACGTTATTGGTAGGCCGGATAAGGTGTGCGCAGCCATCCAGCCTCCGGATTCTGAATTGACGCATCTGACGGACATAACACGATGAAATCAAACACTTCTCAGCAAAGACCCTACCAGGAAGTGGGTGCAATGATCCGCGATCTGATTGTCCAGACGCCGTACCAGCCTGGTGAGCGCTTGCCGCCGGAGCGTGAAATTGCCGAGAGACTCAATGTCACTCGCACGGTGGTGCGCGAAGCGTTAATCATGCTGGAAATTAAAGGTCTGGTGGACGTGCGTCGTGGCGCCGGGATCTACGTACTCGACAATGCAGAAGCTCAGACCATCGACAGTTCGGATGTGAATCATTGCAATGATGCAGGCCCGTTTGAGCTGCTCCAGGCGCGACAGCTGCTGGAAAGCAACATCGCCGAATTTGCCGCGCTGCAGGCCACCCGCGAAGATATCGTCAAAATGCGCCAGGCGTTGCAACTGGAAGAGCGGGAACTGGCCTCCAGCGAACCGAACGGTTCTGAAAGCGGTGACATGCAGTTCCATCTCGCTATCGCCGAGGCCACGCATAACAGCATGCTGGTGGAGCTGTTCCGCCAGTCATGGCAGTGGCGCGAGAACAACCCGATGTGGATCCAGCTTCATAGCCATCTCGATGATACCCACTATCGTAAAGAGTGGATGGGTGACCACAAACAGATCCTGGCGGCGTTAATCAAAAAGGATGCCCGCGCGGCCAAGCTGGCGATGTGGCAGCATCTGGAAAACGTCAAACAGCGCCTGCTGGAGTTTTCAAATGTTGATGACATCGACTTCGATGGCTATCTGTTTGACTCCTGGCCGCTGGATAAAGTTAACGCTTGATTTTACCACCTCTCATGCGGGCTGTTCCGGCCCGCTCGGCATTGCATAGCAACCTTTCTTTTCACGTCTTAAACCTCATGTAAAAAATGGTTTCCATAGTCTTCAATGATCATTTTTTCGCTGCCCCTGTGTGATGTAATTTGATTTTCATCAATTAAAAACAACTTAATTTCGCATGCGAAAAAATGGGTTATTTACCTTATCTTTACCTTTTCGTGCTTATTTTTAGACAAAACAGGCCAGCATTAAGTGAGAATCAAAGTGATTCCCGTAGTGCTTTGGGTGCGATCTCTTTGCATAACAGTACATAAAAACAAGCAGTTCGCGTAAAAGTAGACATTAATAACGGTGCGTAACTTATTGGCTGTAATGATGTTTTGATTGCTTATGCTGATTTTTGTCAATGCCTCATGTGTTTTTAATCAAATGAATAAAAATGAATATATGTAAAGTTAAAATTACACATTATTCTATAAACAAGTTATCTTTCACTTGAAATATCGTTCCATTTTACCTTGTTTTATTAACAGTTTTATTACGATTGTGAATGTTTTTTACCGTTGACATGTTTTTACACTGACTGCATATTTCATCGCCATAAGCGTCTTATTGCGTTCAGGAGATGATGACGATGCCTTCTCGAGATTATCCCGATATCCGAAAAGCCAGGGGAACCCGATCAAAAGATATGGTTCTATTAAGTGCCCGTGTCGATACTTCTCTATGGGAATATGTTCGGACGCTGGCATTTGAAACCCGTAAAAGTAAACAAGACATTATTGCCGAGGCATTAATGTTGCATCGCTCTATTAATGAGAGCACAAGCGAAGAATCTAAGTAATTACTCTCTGTTCGGGTTTTATTTAAAACCCAAAATTGAAATAGGTCTTGCCACTTCATTATTGCCTTTATTGGTATATTTTTTCGGTGTGTTATTGGTGTTTCCCCTTATCTGGAGGGGACTTTTTTATGTGGGCATTCCGCCTTCATAACAAAGTTGATAGCAAAATTCACAATTAAAAGTGAGTAATAACATGAAAAAGTCAGTAGTGGCATTAGCTGTAATAGCATTAGGGGTCACTTCCGTTCATGCAGCGGAAATTTATAATAAAGATGGCAACAAACTGGATCTGTACGGCAAAGTCAAAGCGGTCCACTCCTGGAGTGATGGCACTAATGCCGATGGTACCTACGCGCGTCTGGGTTTTCGCGGTGAGACACAAATCAACGATCAACTGACCGGTTATGGCCAATTTGAGAGTCAGTTTGATGCCTCTAAAGCAGAAGGTTCTCAGAATGGCGTTAACACACGTCTGGCGTTTGCTGGCCTGGATTACGGCCATGACGTTAGCTTTGACTACGGTCGTAACTACGGTATCGCTTACGACGTGGGAGCTTACACTGACACTCTCTCAGAGTTCGGCGGTGACTCCTTTGAAAATACTGACCGCTTCCTTACTACACGCACTTCTGGCGTTGCAACACTCCGTACCAAAAATCTGTTTGGTGCCGTTGATGGCCTGAATGTTGGCGCGCAATATCAGGGTCAGGATGATACCAATAAGGATCCGACCAAACAGCACGGCAATGGCTACGGCTTCTCCCTGGGTTATGACAATATCGCGGATTCCGGCGTATCTGCCATTGCAGCCTACACCAACAGTTCTGTGACTGCTCAGCAGAAACAAAATGGTTGGGATGGCGAAAACGCAGAATTCTGGGGTGCTGGCCTGAAATATGATGCAAACGCTATCTACGTTGCGACCATGTACGGCGAATCCCACAACCTGATTCAGGATGCGGACAAAGCGCAGCACTTTGAAGCGATGGCGGCGTATGTGTTTGATTTTGGTCTGCGTCCGAACGTGGGCTACGTCCATACGCGTGACAACAACAATAACGATCTGACCGAATACGTTGCGCTGGGCACAGACTACTACTTCAACAAAAACATGGTTGCTGATGTGGGTTACAAAATTAACCTGCTCGATGGCAAAGACGGCGACAACCAGGTTGTTGCGGGTCTGACCTATCAGTTCTAAGTTTTTTGTTCTGGTATGAAAAAGGCGTCTTGGTTAAGACGCCTTTTTTACATCTGCTGGAGTTTAAACTGGCTGACTTTCTTTCATCTGTACACCGCTAAACAGCCATTGCCAGATGCCCACTTTTACCCATGCGACCACGCAGAGGATCAGATAAAAAAGCGGATTATGGGTAATGGTAACGCGCATGACTTCCATTAAATCCACATGCAAATTTCCGGCAATTGCCATATTGATAACAAAAATAGAGGCTACCGCGCTGGCCAGTAAAATAAGTATGGCATGTAACTTTGTTATCTCCGGTAACTTGCCAGAGGCCCATTGCCATAAGAATGTTGTTGATAACAGGAAGATAATAAACAATCCCAGTGCGCCAAACAGGCCAAAGTCTTTATAATCCTTTAGCGTGCCAATTAAACCCGCCAAAATAATTAACCCCAGTAGTATTTTTTTAAACCACGACATAAACTTTTCCCGAAGATGGTGTTGATGTTGAATTAATATGTCCATTTTTACGCATTTTAAATTGAGTTTATAAATGAACAGCCGGGAATTATAAATTGTCTGACGGGTAATTGCCGATTATTTGCGGTTTATTAAATGCTGACATTTAATTACGGACTAATCCGAATATATCTTCTTTAGACGTTAGCCGGTTATACCCTTTTGGGCGAGGCGAAACGCTGTTTGTATAATTGCGTGAGGCTGATAAGTGCCGCAATAAACAACGCGACCGCGCCGCACACCGTGGCGTTAACGATCGCATGTGCGCCGCTTCCCAGAAGGCTGGTTAATAGCGGACCAAGTATTTGTCCAATGCCGTAAGTCAGAGTGACCAGGCCCAGCAGATTAATATTGCGCGGTACGCTTAGTTGACGGGCAAGCGGCATCACCAGTGAAGTGGTTCCCATAAACGTTGCGCCAAACCCCATGCTGCTTATCACCAGCAGCGGCAAGGAGCCGCTGGCGAGCGTCATGACCACGCAGGCGCTTTGAATCAGCAAATTCGCCGTCAGGCATTGCAATACTCCCCAGCGTCGGGCGGCCCACAGCCAGGCGAAACACCCCGGAATTATCGATATGCCGACCAGCGACCAGAGATGGGCAGTCAACAGCGGCGAACCGGCACTTTTCGCCATTAGCGGCAGGTAGGTGGCGACAATGATGTAGCCAAATCCGGCCAGCCCGTACAGTAGCGCCAGCAGCCACCAGGACATAGGCTGATGCTCTGTTTTTACCGGGGCCGCAGCGGGGAGCACGTGATCGCGAGATGGCAGGAGTATAACCAGTAGCACGAAGAACAGAGCCGAGGCTGCCGCTGCGCCCAGCCAGAGCGTGTGCGATGAAAGCGCAAAATGCAGACCGCTAATGACATATTCATTGCCCAGCAAAATACCTGCACCAACGCCGGAGAACAACGCCGCGATCACGAAGGGATGCCGGGTATGATGCAGAACGATCATTGAGCCAAAGATCATCATACCGGCACTGGCGACGCCCGCCAGAAAGCGGATCAGCATCACCAGCGCGGGCTGCGTAAAGCTGGCCATCGCCAGAATCAGCCCTGCGGTAGCGAGCGCGGACGTTAGCAACATCGGGCGTAAGCGAGAGGGAAGATGGAAGAGCCCGAAGGAGAAGAGCAGGCTTCCTGCCAGATACCCGGCGTAGTTGGCGCTGGCAATCCAGGAGAGTTGGTCAAATGTAAATTGACCTTCCGACAGCAGCACCGGCAGCATTGGCGTATACAGAAAGCGCCCAATTCCCATACCCAGTGTTAAGACCAGCATGCCAAAAAGCGCGACGCTGATGGCATGACGATTTGAATCTGGGCTTCCCTGGGACATACGGACTCTCATTTCGCGCTGTTAGCTGATAATTGTTATATTACATGTGTAAATGATAATGAAAAGTAAAATAAAAATAAGTCCCCTGGCACGTTCAGGAAGGAGGAAAAGTGGCAAGGCAGCGCCAGTCTCCGTTTTCAAGATGGTAGATAGATTCGGTATGACCCGGAATTATCCACTCATCCTCCTTGCCAGCAACACAGTCGATGTAAATGCACAGCCCGCAGCCACCGCGTAGCTCGCGGGGAATATCTGCCACCCGAAAGCACATACCCGCAGCCTGTAGCGCTTTACGCGTTTTGATGACGCCGAGGGTAGTATGAAACAAGAACAGTGTTTCCTTCACTCACGTTTCCCCTGACGCTGACCAATTAACGCGGCCCCAATCGCCCCAGCAAACTGCGCGTCGGGATGCGTGTGTACGGGAATGCCAATGTGGCCTTCAAGCATACGAGCAAAGGCGTGACAGTGGCTTACTCCCCCGGTAAATAACAGTGGAGCCTGCCCTGAAAGCCGTCCGATGAAATTCGCGCTGCGTCGGGCCATCGCGTTGATCACACCCGCTAAAATGGTCTCCGGCGCGACACCCGCAGAGCGCAGGCTGATAACCTCTGACTCGGCAAAAACCGTGCACATGCTGGTGATGGCATGTGGTTCGACGCCAGTGGTAATCGCATCTAGCTGCTCTACGCTGGCGCCGAGCGTGCGTGAGATGACTTCCAGAAAACGTCCGGTCCCAGCCGCACATTTGTCGTTCATCAAGAAATCGCTGAGGTTACCATCATCATCTAGCTGGATGACTTTACTGTCCTGACCGCCGATATCAATCACTGTGCGGGTACCGGGAGCCAGCAAGCGTGCCCCCAGTCCGTGGCAGGAAATTTCAGTGACCTGTTTGTCAGCATAATCCACGAGCTGCCGTCCGTAGCCAGTGAGGGTTAAAAATGGTCTAACGTCCAGCCCCGCCTGCAGTGTTTCCCATGCCTGCGCGATTGCTTCGGCAGGGCGAAAAGGTGTTGGGCAGAGAAAGCGACGTCTGATGACGTTACTTTCCAGCAAAATACCTTTAGTCGCTGTGGAGCCGGAATCTATCCCTATTGAGTATGTCATCCCTGTTCCTCACAACATTTCAATGAACGCGGCGACACGAGTGCTAAGCTGGCCGATATCCGCGCTGGAGTAGTCAGTTTCAATGGCGATGTAGGGAATGTTGTGCTGTTGGCGGACGTGGCGTTTGATGGCGAGTGATTCAACGGCGTAAGTGTGGCAAGCCTGTAAAATGACATCGACGACGCCGTCAGCCTGGTACTCTTCAACCATTTGGCTGAGCATTTTCAGACGTTGATCGTTAGGGGAAATACAGGAGCAGCCGATGGCGAGGTATTTATCGGTCAGTGCGTCGTAGA
This sequence comes from Citrobacter sp. Cpo071, assembly GCF_030332765.1. Classification (NCBI taxonomy): domain Bacteria; kingdom Pseudomonadati; phylum Pseudomonadota; class Gammaproteobacteria; order Enterobacterales; family Enterobacteriaceae; genus Citrobacter; species Citrobacter sp. Cpo071. The sequence goes on from NZ_JAOWHE010000079.1 coordinate 35,333, forward strand.
CGTCGCCAGTTTCCGCCACGCACTGCTCAGTGGCTTTCGCGCCGGTGCAGTTTTCATAACCCACCACCCAGCCGCCGTTTTCTTCAATGGCACGCACCACTTTTTCTGCCGCGCCGCCAATGGGGCAACCGGTTATCAGTATGCGTGGACGTGATGCCAGGCGTTTCCCGGCCTGCCATTCCTGATGTACCCGTTCGGCCATGCTATTAAGCTCGTCGATCAGTGCTGCTTTATCAAAGCGGAAGGTTGCACCGTAGACGACTTTCAGAATGTCACTGCCGCTGAGTGCGGGTGGGTTGAGCTGACCAACGCGGTAGAAGTTTGCCAGTGCACGACGTTCCTGGTTTTTTAGAATAACAGCTTCACGTAGCGCAGTTTCGGTAATCGGGGTGCCAAAACGGGCTTCGATTACCTGCTGCAAACGCAGGATCTCGGCTTTCCACAGCGCCCGTGAAGCCGCATCACTGGTGCTGTTGGGCAGTTGCATCACATGTACCGCTTTAAATTCAGCCATGTACTCGTACATCTTCTTTTTACCATCGCAGGTCGTTTCGCCCACCACCAGGTCAGAGAAGTAGAAGTACGGACATTTATCCGTTTTACCAAACCCGTAGCTGCTTTTGATCAGCGGACACAGGTTACGTGGCAGATCTTTTTCGGCCTCTTCAATGGTTTCATCAGAGGTTGAGCATAGCGAAACGACGACCGCACCTGCCGCCATCGCTATCTCCTGTGGCATAAAGGTGCAATAGGTTCCAACGAGCGGGATACCCTGCTCTTTAAGATCCATTACGGTGAGAAAACCTTTCTGACGGGCGTCGGAGAATTGATTAAAAATGGCGGGTAAATCGGTGATTAGCGACATGATTTTCCTTCCCCGTAACACGGGAGACAGTAAAAAGACGTCGCATTATAACCCTGCAATTTATCTGGTTTTATTGATGTACAACAATTGCGCGCTTACAGATTACGGCTGTAGACCCGTGAGACTTCCCCCCACGGATGATAGCCCGCCCCGTCAAAGTAAAATCCCGCTTTCTCGTATAAGCCTTCCAGGTCAGTACACAAATGAAGCCGCATAAAGCCTAACTGTCTGGCCTGCTGCGCAATATGTTCAATCAGGCGAAACGCCAGACCGTGACCACGATAGCGAGGATCGATATAGAGTGCGCATAGCCACGGCCACAGTTCGCCGCGACTGATAAAATCATTAGTGATCAATCCGGCGCAGCCAACAATGCTGTCGCCGTCCTGCAGCCAGTACCACTGCGGTAGCGGGTTCTTTGCGCCAATACAACGATGCAGTGCATCCTCGTAAACTCTCATGGAGTCTTCTGAGGCCCATTGTTGCTGAAAGTAAGCGGTGACCTCGTGCAGTTTTTCCGGTGTTTCGCGCAGGGAAAAAATGCGGATGTTCATCGTCATTGAATTTTTCTCCTTAAAAATTCGCCAGCGTCAGCAGGGAAGGAATTTGCGACAACAGATATAACACCAGCCCAATAGAACCGCCAACCAACGTGCCGTTGACGCGGATGAACTGCAAATCTTTACCGATGTTCAGCTCGATTTGCTGCGACATATCGCGTGCATCCCAGCTTTTCACCGTGTCGCTAATGTGGCGCGTCAGGAAGGTGGCGAACTCTGGCGCCACTTTATGTGCGGCCTGCTCCAGATGCCCATTCAGTGAGGTGCGCAGGGCACTGTCGGCTACCAGCGTTTCGCCGAACCACTGCCCGGCGCTGGCGATGCGCTGCTTCACGCGGGAATCATCGGCGTTAATGTCGGTTTTCACCCACTGACGCAGATCTGCCCACAGCTCGCCAAGATAACGGTTGAAGGCTTCATCTTCCTTCAGATAGCTTTTCAGGCTTTCGGCCCGCACGGCCATCTCCGGATCGTGTTTGAGCTTATCGATGAGCTTAAACGTGGCGCGATCGAAGGCATGGCGGATCTGATGTGCGCGATCGTGGCTGATGTCATCCAGCAAGGAGTTAACGGCATCAGACACCAGCTCGGCGCTGTGCTCGCCCAGCCATTCTGTTGGCAGGATCTTCGCTTTCAGCGGATGCTCGGTTTCCAGCCAGTGCACGACCTGTCTGGCGATAAACGCTCGCGAGCTGTCGCGCTGGAGCAGGGCGATCAGTTGGGCGATCAGCGTGTCGAGTAGCACCTGATGGCGATTGTTTTTGGTCATGCTTTCCAGCATCAGCGCGCTGGTACCGGAGAGATCGACCTTGTCGATGGCCTTGTGCACCGCCCGCTTGATCAGCCGTTGAATGCGCGAGTCGTCGGTCAGTTCGAGAAAACCGCTCATAATTTGCAGCAGATGCTGGCCGATGCGCTGGGCGTTTTCCGGCTGGCTGAACCAGTTGCCGATCAACAGCGCCGGTTCATGGCGGCGGATCAGCGCGACCAGCGACTGGGTATCGAGAAATTTTTCCTGCACAAATTGCCCGAGGTTTTCGCCGATTCGATCCTTATTGCGCGGGATAATCGCCGTGTGCTGCGAGATAAACGGGATCGGCACCCGGCGAAAAAGCGCCACCACGGCAAACCAGTCCGCCAGTGCGCCCACCATCGCCGCTTCGGCGATCGCTTTGATCCCCAGTACCCAAAAGTTAGGCGGCAGAAACAGCGTGATGACGAAGGTGGCAGCGGCAATCAGCAGCAATGAGAGCGCCAGTCGCTTGGCGCGTTTGAGTTCAGCAATTTTATTCATAGGCTTAAGGATAGAGCCAGACGGGGGGATCGCGCAAAAAATGTGGAGCGCCTCCCATTTTCAGGTGGGCTGGGCTTACTCAGGGATCCAGTTGTCCCAGGCGGGCAAGGGGCCGAGTTCCGCCACCAGAAAATCGATAAACGATCGCACCTTCGGATTGCTGTACTTGCTGGGAAAGTACAGCGCATACAGGGCGTGAGTTTCACAGGTGATAGTGCCGTCGAGCATCAGCGGCGTTATCTCTTCTTTTTGAATATGATCGCCAATCAGATAGGTGGGCAAATACGCCACTCCCTGATCTTCTAACACTGACTTCAGCAATACCAGACTGCTGTTGGCCTGGATCGGCATATGCAGTTTCAACTGATGCAGACGATCCTGTTCATCCGCCACCTTCAGCACCGGTGTGAGGCCGGGATAAACCAGACAATCATGATCCACCAGATCGCTTCGACGCTGGGGCATGCCTTTTTTGGCGAGGTAGCCGGGTGAGGCACAGTACGCCCAGCGAACAGGCACCAGCTTGCGCATCGCATAGTTTTGCGGCGGTGCGGTGGAGATGCGCAGGGCGATGTCGAAATCTGTTTCGTTCAGATTCACAAAGTTATCGTTGAGATCGATATACAGATTTACATCCGGGAACTGGGAGCGATATTTATCCACCAGGTTCACCAGCCGGGAATAACCAAACGCAATTGAGCAGGTTATGCGTAATTCACCCTGCGGGCTGTGGTAATAACCGGAGGTGGTATTCAGCGTTTCATCGAATTCTTTCAAAAGCTTATTAGCGCGGTTGAAGAGATATTGCCCTGCGTCGGTCAGGGTAATACTGCGGGTGGTGCGTTTAATTAATGTCGTGCCCAGCGTGTCTTCCATCGCGGCCAGACTTTTGCTGACCGCAGACGGCGATACGTTGAGCTGCGCCGCGGCTTCTGACAATCCTCCGCAGTCGACGATTTTAGTAAAAAACTCCAGATGCTTGAGTGAAATCGGCGTACTCATAGTTTCCTTTAATTCACAAGTGATTTGCAAAAACGGTACGAATAGGCCGTTACATTCGCGTTTTAAAAATGCAACTATTGAATCACAGGAAACAACTTGCTGGCAAAATGAAAAAATAACAACTTAGGTGAGTTACGTCACAAAATAAAAGGAGGCGAAACGGAAACTCATCACATTGTGAATTTAATCTCATTAATTATTATTCTAAAGGTACCGATTATGTGGTCACGACTCGAACCCTACAAATCGTCGATTATTTTATTAGTTGCTCTGGTGATTGGCGGCTTATTAGGTATTTTTGCCCCATCGTTTGCAAGTAAACTCCAGCCAATAGGTCAGATATTCTTAAACCTGCTATTTATGATTATTGTGCCGCTGGTGGGTATCAGCGTTATGTCTTCGATCGCCAGTATGACCGACCTGAAAAGGCTGGGGCGCATTATGGCGATTATCTTTATTGTTTCGATCGCCATGGCCTTTATTCCAGCCGCCGGGATCGTCGCGCTGGCGCTCTGGTATAACCCGGCGCAGGGCGTCACTATCGATCTCTCGCAGTCGGTACAGGCGGGCAGCGGTAAGATGGATTTTGTCAGTATGATCACCACCAGCGACTTTATCGGACTGTTTTCTAAGTCCAATATTCTGGCGCTGATCGTAATGGCGATCATCGCCGGTGTCGCAATTGGCCAGTCGGATCAGGCCGGTAAACGTATTGCGTCGCTGCTGGAAGACGCCAATACCGTGATCATGAAGATCGTTTCGATCATTATGAAGGTCGCGCCGATTGGTCTGGGCTGCTACTTCGCCGCCACCATGGCCAGTCAGGACTCTGCACTACTGTTAACCTTTGCCCGCGCCATCGGCCTGTTTATGGTTGCCACGCTGGTCTACTTTGTCTTTGGCTCGATTCTCTATTCGTATATTGGCGGCGGTATTCCGGCGGTCAAAGCCTTTTGGCGTAACGCGATTGAGCCGTCTGCTACTGCGCTGGGGACCTGCTCTTCGCTGGGGACGCTGCCGGTAACGCTGCGTGCCGGTAAGGCGATGGGGATTAACCCGGAAATCGTTGATGTCTCCATTCCGCTGCTGGTTAACCTCAACAAGGGCGGCGTGGCGATGATTGCCGCGCTAAAAATTGTCTTTATCTATTCCGTGCTGGGCATGGAATTCACCACCGAAACCTTCTTCCTGACGATGCTGATTGCGGTGCTCTCCGCCATTATCGTTGGTGGCGTGCCGGGCGGGGCGTTCCTCGGGGAAATCTTTATCGTCACCACGCTGGGCCTGCCGATGGAAGCAATCCCGATGCTGGTGGTGCTGGGCACCATTACCGATGCGCCGGCCACACTGATTAACGTTATCCATGATTTGAATGCGGCGCAGATTGTTGAACGGTTCGCTGGAAAAAAGCAGACCAACACTGAAATAAACTCTACTGCTGCGGTGGTATAGGTTTCACACGGATTAAGAACAGGAGATGTTATGAAAGACGCAATGAAGCTTGAAACGCACCTGGTTGTTGCTGGTCGCGACAAACGCTACACCCAGGGAGCGGTGAATCCGGTTATCCAACGCGCATCGTCACTGGTATTTGATACCGTGAAGGACAAGAAATTTGCCACCGCCAATCGCGCGAACGGCGAGCTGTTTTATGGTCGTCGCGGAACCTATACCCACTTTGCCTTCCAGAAGGCAATGAGCGAACTGGAAGGCGGCGTTGGCTGCGCGCTGTACCCATGTGGTGCTGCGGCGGTGACCAATGCGATTCTGGCGTTTGTTCAGGGTGGCGATCATATTCTGATGACGGGTGCGGCCTATGAACCAACCCAGGATTTTTGCAATAAGATCCTGAGTAAATTCAACGTGGAAACAACGTATTACGATCCGCTGATTGGTGCAGGTATCGTCGATCTTCTGCGTCCGGAAACAAAGGTTGTATTCCTTGAGTCACCAAGTTCTATCACCATGGAAGTCCAGGACGTGCCGGGGATGGTGAAGGCTATCCGCGCGGTGAATCCGGAGATTGTCATTATGATCGACAACACCTGGGCGGCGGGCGTGCTGTTCAAAGCGCTGGATTATGGCGTGGATATTTCCATTCAGGCGGGAACGAAGTACACCATCGGCCATTCGGACGCCATGCTGGGCACGGCGGTGTCGAACGCCCGTTGTTGGGATCGTTTACGCGAGAACTCCTATCTGATGGGGCAAACGCTGGATGCCGATACGGCCTACAACGGCAGCCGCGGATTGCGCACCCTGGCGGTACGCCTTAAGCAGCATCAGGAGAGCAGCATCCATATTGCCCGCTGGCTGTCGGCAAGGCCGGAAGTGGCACGGGTGAATCATCCGGCATTACCGGAATGTCCGGGCCATGAGTATTTTCAGCGTGATTTTATCGGAAGCTCAGGCCTGTTCTCGTTTGTGCTGAAAAAGAGACTGACCGACGAACAGATGGCGAATTTCCTCGATAACTTCTCGCTGTTCCATATGGCCTATTCGTGGGGCGGATTTGAGTCGCTCATTCTGGCGAACCAGCCGGAAGAGCTGAACAGCATTCGCCCGGCCGGAGAGGTAGATTTCAGCGGCACGCTGGTCAGGGTACATATCGGCCTTGAGGATATCGACGACCTGATTGCCGATCTGGACGCGGGATTTGCACGCATTGCGTAAGGTGAGGTGACCGTAGCCGGAAGCGGCGCAAGCGCCTTATCCGGCCTACATAGTTGTCGTAGGCCGGATAAGCGGGCAGGTTAGTTTTCAGTGGCTAACGTCGTTGCCTCATGCTGGCGTACCCGTTTGAGTAAGCCTGCCAGCGTGAACACGACAGCTATCCCTGCCGCAACCGCCAGCAGATGAAACGAAATCCTGCCGCCGTTAAACCATAGCCAGCGTCCAATTTCGACAGAAACCGCCATCACCGTCAGGATCACCATATTCAACGATGCGGAAACCGTACCCTTCGGTAACTTGTTGGAAAACAGCGTAAAGCGGAACAGCGTCGGGAAGATCATCCCAATACCAAACGCATACAGGCTGGTCCCCAGCACCGACCACAGCCAGACGTGCGGCCACAGTAAATTGCCGACAATCAGCACCGCCAGCCCGCTCAGCTGTATAGGTGCGGCTCGCCAGATGAAGCGCGGTCGGGTCGGATCTTTCACGAAACGAACCACCACCATATTGGCGACGATCACTGCGCCGAACACCGGGGCCTGTGCCCAGGCAAACTCCGATGTGGTCATGCCGCCAGCATCGATCAGAATAACCGGCGAGACCGCTACCCAGCTCATCATCGGGATATAACTTAACGACAGCGTGGCTGCGCCAAACAGGAACACCCGGTTGCGGAAAACGTCGCGGAAATCACGCACTACGCCGCGGGCACTGAACGGCACCACGCCGCGCTGGACGGTTTCCGGCATGGCTAACATTAACCCAATCAGGGCGATAAGCCCCATGACGGCAATGATGGCAAACAGGATCTTCCAGTGTACAAAGTGCATCAGCGCGGCCCCGGAGAGCGGGCCGATAACCGGTGCAACCAACACAATGGAAGTGATTATCGCCATTAACTTAATGGCCTTCGTTTGCCCAAACGCCTCCTGCACCGTGACATAGCCAACGGTCGCGATAAAGCAGATGCTGGTGCCCTGCACAAATCGGGCTACCAGAAACTGCGTCATTGAGGTAGTGAACAGCGTGGCAGCGCAGGCGAGGGTAAAGATTAACGCCCCCGCAATCAGCACGGGTCGACGGCCAATTCGGTCGGAAAGCGGCCCCAGCAGCCATTGCAGCGCCATGCCGCCCGCCAGATAGAGGCTCACCGCAGCGGGTGCCAGGCTAACATCGGCGTTGAAATCACGTACCACATTGATGATGCCAGGCTGGATCAGGTCCGTCGACAGATAGGCGGCGAAGTCATATAAAATCAACGCGACAGGAAAAAATAGCGTTGTGGCGCGTTGGGAGAAAAACGCGAGAATCCGTTGCATAAAACAGCTCCTTGTCGGGAGAAAACCCTCAACGGGAATAGCGAAATTCAATACCGTCTTTGAGACGTCAGACCGATGACAGAAAAAAGCAGACTGCAAATGTACTGAATTTCATGTAATCAAAAACGCTGTCTGCGCGAAGCGCAAACAGAAGATACGCTCACTGACGCGGGGTCAGAAAACGTAACGATTACAGGTAACAATCAGCACATCGCACCTCAGGAAGAGTAAGTTGAACGGGTAATAACCATCCGCAGTTTAATGCGGATTGGATATTAATTAAACGAGTTTATCCGGTTTATGTGCAGAAAATCGCCCTGCAAATCAGACTACGATGCTCTGCAAAAACCGCAGAGCGATGGCACAACCGAAGATAATCAATACACCGCCAGCGATACGTTCTACCCATAATATCCCTCTGGATAACCGTCGCTGGATCTGCGGTAAACCGATGAACATCACGATCAGCAGATCCCAGCACAGCACTACGCTGGTCATCCAGATCCCGCTCATGGTTTGTTGCAGCAGCGTCACCGACGGGCCGAGCAGGGCGGTCATTAGCGCCAGATAGAACAGCGCATTTTTTGGGTTGAGCAGTGACGAACCCAATCCCAGCAGTAGCTGTTTGCCAAATCCTGGACAGGTAGACTGGGCGTCTGTTCCGGTCAGCGTTTGCGGGCGGCTGCGTACCAGCAGGCTGCCAATCCACAATAAATAGAGCGCGCCCAGCAGCTCAATAACCGTAAACAACAGGGGAAGCTGGCGCAGGATCCCCCAACCGATAATTGCCAGCAGGATATACAGCCCGTTGCCGAAAGCGATCCCCACGCACAACCCGGCGCTGCCGCGCATCCGGTATCGTGCGGCGTAACCGACCAGTAAAAAGAAGTCCGGCCCGGGGCTAAGCAATGCGACGAAATGCGCCAGCGCCAGCGCGGGAAAAGCAGAAGGAAAAAGTACAGAAAGCAGCGACATAGCGACCTCAGAGAATGAATCTGAGATCACCGTACGCCTGACGCAGCGCTAATTATTGTCTGATATTGATCGTCCCAACGCGTACTGGCGCGGTGTGGCGGCGGTGTAGCGAACAAAGGTGCGATGGAAATGGCTCTGGTCGGCAAACCCGCTCTGGTAGCCGACATCGGCAATTTCGTCTCCGGCCCGCAGCCGCTGGCGAGCATAGTCAATCCGTATGATGTTCAGATAACTTCCTGGCGTCAGCCCGGTGTCCTGCTTAAAGGTACGGATCAGCGTCTCTTTACGCATGTGACACTCATGTGCCAGCTCATCGAGTGAGGGCGGCGCGAGCAGGCTGGACTGCAACCGTTCGCGCAGATACTGGCTGGTGGCGCTTAGGTTGTCTTGTGTGACCGACTGCAACGGCAGCGTGTGCAGCAATGCTTGTGCGGCATCCGTTATTTGCGCGGTTTGGCGTTGCGGCATGAGCGCCACAAGGTGCATATAACGCTGGAATAATTGCGCATCGCGGATAACGGGAGCAGGCGTGCAAAGCCGCTTATTGGTGTTCTGTGCAGGCAGATTAGCAAGACACCACTGGGTATCAAGATAAAGCATATGATAGCTGCGAAACTGTCCGTTAACAGGATTACAGCTGTGAGGTGCCAGCGGCGGTATCACAATCAGATCGCCCACCTGCAGATGGTATTCCTCGCCATCGCACAGACAGCACGTTTCCCCCTCGAGAATTGCTCCAATCGAGAGCTGAGAGTGGTGATGCCGCTTATAGGCCTGCTGGCTCTGCCAGGTGCTGCGCAGCTCCAGCCACGGCAACTGCTCATCACGCCAGAACGATTGTGGAATATCTCGGGTATGCGTCACATCGTGTCCTCCCTGAAAGTGATGGTTTGTTATAGCACAGGCCGGGAGGTGAAAAAGTGGGAATGCGCATTGAGATGGCGATTCTGCGTGACGTGTTCCAGACAAATGTAGACGTTACATAAGGGCGTTGTTATCCCGGAAATCGCCTCGCAAAGAGAGAAAGTTGCAGGTGAGGATGTGGTTTTCCGGCGCTACAGTCATGGCATCTTATTTTCAGGTGAAGGATCGCCATGAACAAAGCTTCCGCTTCAACACCGCATGATGCGGTTTTTAAAACATTTTTACGTCACCCTGAGACTGCACGGGATTTCCTACAAATACATCTTCCCGCTTCGCTGCGCGAGCTTTGCGATCTTCAGACGCTTAAACTCGAGTCAGACAGTTTTATCGAAGAGAATTTACGTGCGTACTATTCCGATGTGCTGTGGTCGGTGAAAACGACGGATGGGGATGGATATATTTATGTAGTGATTGAACACCAAAGCACACCGGATGCGCATATGGCATTCAGACTGATGCGCTATGCGGTAGCGGCCATGCAGAAACATTTAGATGCCGGGCATCAGCAGTTGCCGCTGGTGGTGCCGATGCTGTTTTATCACGGCGCTAAAAGCCCGTACCCTTATTCGCTGTGCTGGCTGGATGAGTTTGCCAACCCGAAGCTGGCTCGTCAGCTGTATGCTGCGGCGTTTCCGCTGGTGGATATTACGGTTATTCCGGATGACGAAATTGTGCAGCATCGACGTATGGCGCTGCTGGAGTTAATCCAAAAACATATCCGTCAACGCGATCTTATGGGGTTGGTCGAGCAAATTGTTTCCCTGCTACTTACCGGACTGACTAATGACACTCAGATAAAGACGCTGTTTAATTATATTTTACGAACTGGCGATGCACCTCGATTCAGTGAGTTTATTCGCGGGGTTGCCGAACGTTCACCGCAGCACAAGGAGCATTTGATGACGATCGCGGACAGATTACATGAGGCAGGATTTCAAAAAGGATGGCTTGAAGGCAAGCTGGAAGGTAAACAAGAAGGCAAAAAAGAAGGCAAACAGGAAGGACTGATAAAGGGGCGACGTGATGAGGCACTGCGTATTGCCCGCACCATGCTGGCAGATGGCATCGATATCAGCATGGTACAAAAAATCACCCGACTTTCCGCTGAAGATATTCAGGGTTTAAGCCATTAGATATAGCTTAAACTGCCTAATTGCCTGCCCGGAAGCGCCGGGCAGCTCGATCTACTCTATTGCCGTTTTTACCGCCTCTCCGAGCTTCTGCATTACTTCCCGATGCTTATCGTTTGGCGGCAATGCGCAGTTGATGCGCACACAGTTGCGATACTTCCCCGATGCGGAGAACAGAGAACCCGGTGCAACCTGGATTTTGAGGCGACAGAGCTGCTTAGCGACACAGACCATATCAACCTGGAGCGGCAGCTCGACCCACAGCATAAAGCCGCCTTTCGGTCGGGTGACGCAGATCCCGCAGGGGAAGTATTCCCGTACCCAGCAGGTGTAGATCTCCATATTGCGCTGATAAATCTGGCGCATACGACGAATATGTCGATGATAATGACCTTCGCGCACAAAGGAAGCCGCTGCCAGTTGCGTAGCGGGAACGTTAGTTCCAATGACGGCGTACTTCATGTGCAGCAGTTTGTTGTAATAACGACCGGGCACCACCCAACCCACGCGCAGACCGGGGGCGACGGATTTGGTAAACGAACTGCAGAGTATTACGCGGCCGTCGCTGTCCCAGGAGTGGATCGTGCGCGGGCGCGGGTACTCTGTGGCCAGCTCGCCATACACATCGTCTTCAAAAATGACGATGTCGTGACGCTGGGCGAGGGCGAGCACCGCCCGTTTACGCGCATCCGGCATAATGAATCCGAGCGGGTTGTTGCAGTTGGGAACCAGCAGCACACCTTTGATCGGCCACTGATCCAGCGCCAGCTCCAGCGCTTCAATGCTGATCCCGGTATCCGGATCGGTTGGGATCTCAATCACCTTGATCCCTAAGCCGCGCAGTAGCTGCATCGTGCCGTAGTAGGCCGGTGATTCAACGGCGACAATATCTCCGGGCTGGCAGACCGTCAGCAGCGCCAGCGACATTCCGCTCTGACTGCCGCTGGTGATCACAATATCATCTGCATTGACCACCGAACCGCCGTCCAGCATCAGCCGCGCAATCTGCTGACGCAGTTCACGGCATCCGGAGATTTCATCGTAGCCCAGTATCGCGCGCAGATTATGCTGTGCCACGCGGCTGAGTTCGCGCCACAGCGGCTTCAGGCTGGGTTGATTAATATCGGGCACGCCGCTGCTAAACGGGATTATCGATTTGTCCGCATGACCTGCCAGCATATCCAGCACCTGATCCCACTGGGTTATTTCGACCGGACGCTGTACCGGACGCGACATCGGTGGCACGGGTGGCTGCGCTTTTTGTGGCGCGACAAAATAACCGGAACGTGGCTGGGGCGTGATCAGCTGGCGCTGTTCCAGCGTCTGATACGCCTGCTGGACGGTGCTGATGCTGACCCCATGCTCCTGGCTCAGGCTGCGAACCGAGGGCAGTTTTTCGCCATGGCGATACAGCCCTTGCTCAATGCGTTCGGCCAGCAGATTGGCCAGATGTTGGTAACGCGTCATGCTGTATCCCTCATGGGTACCATACAGATTAAAAAATCAGTACAGATTGGCGTGAAAAAAGCGATGCAGAACTCTTTTTAACCAATCTGTATGTTAAATAAAAGTACTTTGTGAGTCTGTATTGTTTTAGGCCAGATCCGTGAAGATAAAGCCTCTGGCAAGGCGGGGAGGCAAGGTATGGAATTTCACGAGAATAAAGCAAAACAGCCGTTTATTGGGTTTGTACTGATCTGGCGGGCATACAAGGCGTGGCGGCTGCGAGCGCAAACGCGGCGCGTATTGCAACAGATGAGTGATGAGCGGCTGCGGGACGTCGGGCTGCGACGCGATCAGGTGGAGTGATTTTCTTTCATCGACAGAGGCTGGGGGTTATCGCCCCAGCCTCTTTTACATTCACAATATTTATCAATTTATGCTTCTGGTTAGTCCGTTTCTTGATACTTATCCTGATAAGTATTATTTTCTCTTCAGCGATGAGAGGAAAGTAAGATGACTGAAGATGAACTGTTTGCCCGTCGCCCGATGGGGATGCGCATGGCAATGGTGGTGCGCCAGTGGCGGGCCATTATTGATGCTGCCATCACCGATACTGGCCTGACGCAGTCCAGCTGGACGGTACTGATGCAACTGTATCAACTGGGAGACAACGTCTCAGTCAGTGAACTGGCACAAATGCAGGGCATCGAACTGCCGCCGCTGATGCGCACCCTCTCGCAGCTGGAAAAGCAGGGCTATCTGCTGCGTTCCACATCGCCCTATGACAAACGCATCCGCCTGCTGGCGCTGACCGCGCAAGGCCGCGCAAGGCTGGACGAACTCAACCGGGTGATAGAGACATACCAACATCGCGTCACCTGCACCATCCCTGAGGCGGAACTCGCTTCCTTCAGCGCCACGCTCAATCAAATCGCCTGCAATCTGCGGACAATCCGCGAAGAAGATAACAAGATCTAAAAAACTATGATGACCCCAGAACAAAAATTTGCCCGTTGGGTAAGGGTGAGTATTGCCGCTTTCCTGGTAATATTCGCCTGGTTTATCGTTGCCGATATCTGGATCCCGCTGACGCCGGACTCCACGGTTATGCGCGTGGTAACGCCTGTTTCCTCACGCGTTTCCGGCTACGTCTCGCAGGTGCATGTACACAATAATAGCCAGGTGAAGAAGGGCGATTTGCTGTACGAACTGGATCCGACGCCATTTATCAATAAGGTCGAGGCTGCGCAAATTGCCCTTGAGCAGGCGAAGCTGAGTAACCAACAGCTGGATGCGCAGATCGTCTCTGCCCGCGCCAACCTGCGCACCGCGCAATTCAACGCCCGCAACGATAAGACCACCTTAGACCGCTATCAGCGCCTGAGCGCCATGCAGAACGTGTCGCAATCCGATCTCGACAAGGTGCGTACCGCCTGGCAAACCAGCGAGCAGTCGGTGGCGGCGCTGAATGCCAGTATTCAGAACCTGCTGATCCAGCGCGGCGAGCGCGATGACAAACGTAACGTAACGCTGCAAAAATACCGTAACACGCTGGAAGAGGCGCAGCTGAACCTCGGCTGGAGCAAAGTATATGCCCAGACCGACGGCACGGTGAGTAACCTCCAGCTTAGCCCAGGACTTTACACCACGGCCGCCACGCCGCTGCTGGCGCTGGTCAGCCATCAGACCGATATCGTGGCCGACTTTCGCGAGAAAAGTCTGCGCCACACTAAAGTGGATACTGATGCTGCCGTGGTGTTCGATGCCTTGCCGGGCAAGGTTTTCTCTGCCCGCGTCACCAGCAGCGATGCCGGTATTCTGGCGGGCCAGGAACAGGTTAATGGCCAGTTGTCGCAACCGGAACAGTCTACCCGTTGGGTGCGCGATGCCCGGCGTATGCGCATTCACGTCGCGCTGAACGAACCGCTCGACACGCCGTTACCGACCGGGGCGCGCGCAACGGTACAGCTGTATAACAGCGAGGGCGTGTTTGCCCGCACCTTTGCCGGGGTACAGATCCACCTCGTCAGCTGGCTGCACTATGTCTATTAACACGCTGGCCCACGTCTTTACGCCGCACGGGAATATTGTCTACACCGCCAATGATTTTCGCCAGACCCTGCGTATCTCCGTTGCCGGGACAATCGCGCTGAGTATTTCGACCTTCTACAACGTGCAGTACGGCGTGTTCTTTGTGGTTTATCCGCTGATGCTGCTGTCGCTGGTACCGGTATTCAACCGCCATGTGGCAACACAGTTCGTGTTCAGCGCGGCGGTGAACTGTGTCGAAATGGTGCTGATCGTCGGCTATTTCTTACAGTGGCCGCTGGTTATGACGCTGGTGGTGTTCGGCCTGTATGTGATGCGTTTTCGTTTTATGAGCAAAGGACCGCTGTTTCTGCTCGGTTCGATGGGCGTGGTGTGCCAGAGTACGATGCTCAACTTTATGAGCTATTCCACCACCAACTGGCATACGCTGATGTTCTCCAATATGGAAGCCTGCGTAATGGCGGTGGCGCTGAGCGCGCTGCTGCATTATCTGATTCCGGACGTGGAACCCCGCCAGCCACCGCCGCGCATTGAGAAAGATGCCGCCCGGGTGCGCCATGAATCGCTGCTTTCCGGCACGGTGGCGACGATGATTTTTGTGGTCTTCCAGATCTGCGATTTGAGTGATTCGCTGTCGGCGCTGATGGCAGGCATTTTGATCCTGTTTCCGATGCACTACCGCGGCGCGGTGATCAGCTCGATTTGGCGCGTGGTCGGCGTGGTGCTGGCCTGCCTGTATATTCTGCTGGTACAGCTGCTTATCTATGATTTCAGCAACCATATGGTGCTGATGATGCCGCTGATTGGCCTCGGGCTGGCGTTCAGCGCCCGCCTGCACGTAATGGAAAAAGTCGGCGCGGGCGTGGGTTTTGCCAGTATCACTACTATCGGCATTATGTTTGGCCAGAACCTTCATCCGGATCAGGACCTGGTATTCAGCGATCTGTACCGCATCACCTCCGTCACCGTCGCGCTGGTGGCAACGCTCACCATGGTATTTCTGGTGCACCGGGTTTTGAACTGCTTTGCCGCGACGCGGTTTGTGATTACCGAGTGAGTGGGGGCAAGTGCCGAATGGCGGCTGCGCCTGATCCGGCCTACAAGGAGCAGGATTTCCAGGCCCGGTAAGCGTAGCGCCACCGGGCAATTCAGCAGGGGATTACTTCTTCAATCCCGCAAACGCGGCTCTGATCTCGTCTTCCGGCAGGTTAATGCCGATAAACACCAGCAGGCTGTGCGGTGTTTCGTCGCCCCACGGGCGGTCCCAGTCGGCGCTGTACAGGCGCTGGACGCCCTGGAACAGCAGGCGGTTTGGCTCGCCTTCAATCCACAGCATACCTTTGTAGCGCAGCAGCTTCTCGGCGGATTCCAGCAGCAGGTTTTCCATCACTCGCGACACGTCGCTGATGTTTACCGGGTAATCCAGCTCGACGACGATCGAGGAGATATCGTTTTGCTTGTCGGCGATAAAGTGGAAGCGCGGTTTGGCGCTGACTACGTTCTCTTCCAGCATAAAACCGTTGGTATCGAACAGCAGGGAGAGGTCGATATCACCATGTGTCACGGTGTAAATCGGCGCACGGGCGTTGATGCGCGCCAGGCGCTCACGCAGTTTTTCGCTTTCACCTGCGACGTCGGTTTTGGTCAGCAGGATCCGGTCTGCGTAGCCTACCTGCGACTGGGCGATGGTGAACTGGTTCATCTGCTCGTTGGCATGTACCGCGTCAACCAGCGCAATTACGCCGTCCAGCAGGTAGCGTTCGCAAATCACTTCATGGGAGAAAAAGGTCTGAATAATCGGGCCGGGGTCGGCCATGCCGGTGCACTCGATCACCAGACGGTCGAAATTGATGGCGCCTTTGTCGAGGTTGTCGAGCAGGTCTAACAATGCGTCTTCCAGTTCACTGGAGCGGGTACAGCAAATACAGCCGTTGGTCAGGGTTTTGATCTGCGTGGCGCGATCGCCAATCAGTTGATCGTCCACCGAGACTTCGCCGAATTCGTTTTCGATAACGGCAATCTTGTAACCGTGCTGCTCGTTGAGAATATGGCGCAGCAGGGTGGTTTTACCCGCGCCAAGAAAACCGGTGAGTAGGGTAACTGCAATCGGGGTCATTCACTTCTCCTTCTAACAGCAACTGCTTCCGCCGCTACCGTAGCGGGCTTCCTGGCGCTCGCGGAAGAATTCTTCGTAGGTCATGTACGGCTTATCGGGATGGTTGGTCTTCATGTGCTCGACGTAGTTGTCGTAGTCCGGAATGCCAATCAGCATCTTCGCCGCCTGACCGAGATATTTTTTTGCCTGACCTAAAGTACCAAACATGGAACGCCCTGTTAATGAATAAAGCCGGATGGCGGCTTGCGCCTGATCCGGCCTACGTTAACTTACTTTGTAGGCCGGGAGCGCTGTGCGCCACCCGGTTTCAGGTTAGTGGTGTGAAGAGGTCTTCACGCCGCCTTCCGGCACCGGCACATACGGTGTCTCTTTATCAGAGCGACCGTTGATGGCGCGGGCTTTCTGCCAGGTACGGAACCCGTAGAAGATGATGCTGTACACCACCACCAGGAACAGAATACTCAGACCTGCGTTGGTGTAGTTGTTGACGACGATGTGGTTCATGTTGGCAATCTGCTGAGCGGTCAGTTCGCCGCCGTTAGCAATCTTCTCTTTGTACTGATTCGCCATGAAGAAGAAGCCTTCCATCTGCGGGTTGGTGCTGAACAGTTTCAGACCCAGCGCCCAGGTGGTGCAGATAAGCAGCCATACTGCCGGAACAACGGTAACCCAGATGTATTTGGTGCGCTGCATTTTAACCAGTACCACGGTGCCGAGAACCAGTGCCACGGCAGCCAGCATCTGGTTAGAGATACCGAACAGCGGCCACAGGCTCTTAACGCCGCCCAGCGGGTCAACAACGCCCTGATACAGCAGGTAACCCCACAGACCTACGCAGCCCGCAGTACCGATGATACCCGCAACCAGGGAGTCGGTTTTCTTCAGGAACGGCACGAAGTTACCCAGTAAATCCTGCAGCATAAAGCGGCCAGAACGGGTACCGGCATCCAGTGCGGTCAGGATGAACAGCGCTTCGAACAGAATACCGAAGTGGTACCAGAAGCCCATATCAGCCATCGGCAGCACTTTGTGGAACACGTGAGCGATACCAACAGCCAGCGTCGGTGCGCCACCTGCGCGGTTCAGAACGGACGGTTCACCGATGTCTTTCGCGGTTTGCAGGATCTGCTCAGGCGAAATGACGAAGCCCCAGGAGCTGACAGTCGCTGCCGCATGTGCGGTGACGTCTTTCAACTGCGCCATAATCAGCGGTGCGTTTTCGCCGCTCATTTCATGCAGGTTCGGCATGGTGATGCCAAGGCCCGCAGGCGGGGTGTTCATCGCGAAGTACAGACCTGGTTCGATGATAGACGCGGCAACCAGCGCCATAATTGCGACAAAGGATTCCATCAGCATCGCGCCGTAACCGATAAAGCGCGCGTCGGTTTCACAGGCCAGCAGCTTCGGTGTGGTACCGGAAGCAATCAGCGCGTGGAAGCCAGATACCGCACCACACGCGATGGTGATGAACAGGAACGGGAACAGAGCGCCTTTCCACAGCGGGCCAGTACCATCAACGTACTGCGTCATTGCCGGCATTTTCAGTTCCGGGTTGAGGATAACAATCCCCACCGCCAGACCGACGATAACGCCGATTTTCAGGAAGGTAGCCAGATAGTCGCGCGGGGCGAGGATCAGCCATACCGGCAGCAGCGCAGAGATAAATGCGTAGCCGATCAGGGTAAAGGTAATGGTGGTGTCTTTAAAGGTCAGCGCCGGGCCCCAGTACGGGTCGTGGGCAATCACGCCGCCGAAGTAGATAGAAGCAACCAGCAGCACTATACCAATCACCGACACTTCGCCCACACGTCCCGGTCGCAGGAATCGCATGTAGATCCCCATGAACAACGCGATAGGTACGGTTGAGCAGACGGTGAACACACCCCACGGGCTTTCCGCCAGCGCTTTTACCACGATCAACGCCAGTACTGCGAGGATGATGATCATGATTAAGAAGCAGCCGAACAGTGCAATGGTTCCCGGGATCGGGCCCATCTCTTCTTTGATCATCTCACCCAGAGATGCGCCGTTACGGCGGGAAGAGATAAACAGCACCATGAAGTCCTGCACCGCACCGGCCAGCACGACGCCTGCCAGCAGCCACAGCGTACCAGGCAGGTAGCCCATCTGCGCAGCCAGTACCGGCCCAACCAGCGGACCAGCACCTGCGATAGCGGCAAAGTGGTGACCAAACAAGACGTTACGGTTGGTTGGAACGTAGTTCAGACCGTCATTGTTGATGACCGCCGGCGTGGCACGCGTTGGGTCAAGTTTCATCACCTTTTGGGCGATGTACAGGCTGTAGTAACGATAGGCCACCAGATAAACAGAAACTGAGGCGACAACGATCCACAGGGCACTAATGTGTTCACCCCGACGTAATGCCACTACCGAGAGGCAGAATGCACCGATGATTCCGAGAATCACCCAGGGTATGTGCTTGAATAACTTTTTCGTATCCATAGTAAAACCTGGTATCTAATTAATAATTGGCCGAAGCCGCGTGGGTTTGATCTTGTGTTTGAGGAGGTAAATTGACTGCTATGTTGGGGGGATCTTGCCAGAGAATTACGCGCGTAAAGTAAGGTAAATAAGTGAGCGGTTGTATGTCAGCTTAAGCGGTCTCAAGTGTCAGTGAGCGGTAAACTGCGGGGGGAACGGGGAAATTTATGTGATTGAGATCACGGCATTATAGTGTTTGCCTGTCTACATGCCGTGTTTTCCCACTGACAAAGCACCTCACTGAGAGACTCAGATTACGATATAACAGTAAGGCGTATGTTCGATGTCTCTGAGCAATACATGTTTCTTACGTGATTTAGTCAGGTAATATTTTTCATCCAGATAGTAGTCAATGAGTTCATCGAGGCGCTCTTTATCTATGCGAGGCGTTACCCCCAGCGTCCAGAAGCTACGCAGCTCTAATTCCGAACGTTTGATTTTTGCGCTTTTAACCAAATCAGCAATCATATTTCTGACGCAGCTTGTCGGATCCTGGTTCTGTTTGAGTTCAAGCGCAATGTAGCTATCCTGCGTCCAGCCTTTTTTCCGCAACAAGAAATCTGCACGTACAGACAAGCGCTGTGGATTTTTCCGGAGATCGCAAGCAAGAGTTTGCTCACGCCACCATTCATGACCCGTCGAAGCTAGCAGATTGGCAAATTCTATCTGCATCCAGACTTCCCAACCGGAGATGTTGTACTGATCGATGATATTGAGCTTTTGGCGAATATCTTCACGTTCAAAAAAGTGGTGTGCGAGGGTGGATAGGTGATCAAAATCGCGATTTAACATAGAAGCATCCTTTCCTTCAAAAAACGGAATCCTACACCTAAGACGTAATGGAACGACTAATTTTTTGCGTAATTTGTCATAGGGAACGGTATTTAATGTGAAAACGATAATTCTGTGGCAATTGCTGGCACCATAAAGTTTTCTCTTTCCAGGCCGAAAACCAGAGTATCTGTCTAGCGGAAAGAGAAAACATGTTAAAACGAATGAAGATTGTTACCAGCTTACTGCTGGTATTGGCGTTATTTGGCCTTTTACAGCTCGCCTCGGGCGGCTTGTTTTTTAACTCACTTAAGAATGACAAAGAGAACTTTACCGTTCTGCAAACCATTCGCCAGCAACAGTCTGCACTGAACGCCACCTGGGTTGAGCTGCTGCAAACGCGTAACACCCTGAACCGGGCAGGCATTCGCTACATGATGGATCAGAGCAATATCGGCAGCGGCGCGACCGTTGCCGAGCTGATGCAGGTGGCGAGTACGGCGCTGAAACTGACGGAAAAAAACTGGGCGATTTACGAGTCGCTCCCACGCGATCCGCGTCAAAGCGAAGCCGCGTTCCAGGAGATCAATCGCACCTATGACATCTACCACGGCGCGCTGGCGGAGCTGATCCAGTTACTGGGTGACGGGAAGATCAACGCATTCTTTGATCAACCGACACAGAGCTATCAGGATGGTTTTGAGAAGCAATATATCAACTACATGCAGCAGAACGATCGCCTGTATGACATCGCGGTGGCAGATAACAACAGCTCTTACAGCCAGGCGATGTGGGTGTTGGTTTGTGTGCTGATTACCGTACTGGCGGCGATTATTGCGGTGTGGTTTGGTATCAAGCTGACCCTTATCTCCCCAATGAACCGTCTGATCGACAGCATTCGTCATATCGCCAGCGGTGACCTGGTGAAACGTATTGAAGTGGAAGGGTCCAACGAGATTGGGCAACTGGCGGAAAGCCTGCGCCATATGCAGGGTGAGCTGATGAATACCGTGGGTGACGTGCGTAACGGTGCCAACGCGATTTACAGTGGGGCCAGCGAGATTGCGATGGGCAATAACGATCTCTCCTCCCGTACCGAGCAGCAGGCTGCATCTCTGGAAGAAACCGCAGCCAGCATGGAACAGCTGACGGCGACCGTGAAGCAGAACGCCGAAAACGCGCGTCAGGCCAGCCATTTGGCGCTGAGTGCTTCTGAAACCGCGCAGAAAGGCGGCAAAGTGGTGGATAACGTGGTGCAAACCATGCGTGATATCGCGTCCAGTTCGCAGAAAATCGCCGACATTATCAGTGTCATCGACGGCATTGCCTTCCAGACTAACATTCTGGCGCTCAACGCCGCGGTAGAAGCAGCACGTGCAGGCGAGCAGGGCCGTGGATTTGCGGTGGTTGCGGGTGAAGTGCGTAACCTGGCCCAGCGTAGTGCGCAGGCCGCGCGCGAGATCAAGAGCCTGATTGAAGACTCGGTCAGCCGCGTGGATGTAGGTTCAACCCTGGTAGAAAGCGCCGGTGAAACCATGGATGAGATCGTCAATGCGGTAACCCGCGTGACCGATATCATGGGTGAAATCGCCTCTGCTTCTGATGAACAGAGCCGCGGTATTGACCAGGTGGGTCTGGCCGTTGCCGAGATGGATCGCGTGACGCAGCAGAACGCCTCGCTGGTGGAAGAATCCGCCGCCGCCGCTGCGGCGCTGGAAGAGCAGGCTAGCCGCCTTACTCAGGCCGTTGCCGTGTTCCGTATTCAGCATGACCAACAGCGCGCGCGTGACGTTGCGGCCGCTAAACCGGTTTCAACGGTCCAGCCGCGCAAAGCCGCGGTAACGGATGCCGGGGATAACTGGGAAACGTTCTAAGCCTGTGATGCCGGATGGCGCTATCGCTATCCGGCCTACGGGAACGTTACGTGGTTGCCGGATGGCGCTATCGCTTATCCGGCCTACGGGAAAGTTACGTGGTTGCCGGATGGCGCTGTCGCTTATCCGGCCTACGGGAAAGTTACGTGGTTGCCGGATGGCGTTGTCGCTTATCCGGCCTACGGGGAAAGATACGTGGTTGCCGGATGGCGCTGCCGCTTATCAGGCTTACCGGAAATGTTACGTAGGCCCGATAAGGCGTAGCCGCCATCGGGCAATTAGCGCAACATCAGGTGCATGGCGCAGCGCGATTCAAATGCCAGTCCATGCACCGCTTCATCTTCTCTTTTCTGGCGCAACTTTGCAGGCAGCGTCTCGTCAGCCAGCATTTCAAATCCCAGTCGCGCGTACCATGGCGCATTCCACGGCACATCGCGGAAGGTGGTCAGCGTGAGCGACGTGTAACCTTTCTCGCGCGCCTGTTCGGCAACATACTCAATCAATCTGCGGCCAATTCCTTTTCCCTGCCACTCCAGATGCAGCGACAGTTCAGCAATAAACAGCGATGATCCCAGCGTTTCGGCAACCAAAAAACCGACCGGAAGCGCATCGACCTGCGCCAGCCAGCTCATGCCTGCGGCGGCAAAAGCCTGATGCTGAGCAGCCGATAAAATCTGGTCTTCAGCAATCCACGCCAGTTCGGGGATGCGTAAAAAACGTTGCCCCGCAGATCGTTCGATGGCGGGAAGAGAGGCAGTGTCTGCCAGAGTAGTGGCGCGCAAGGTGATGTTCATACGAGGAGCATAACATGCCCGATAAACGCGGTGTTATCGGGCATCTGGAGGATTAATCTTTACGCGGATCGCTGATGGGTTGGCGAACCAGGAAGATGTAGGCGAGGGCACCCACCATGGTGACGCAGCCGCAGATGATCAGCGCCAGGCGGAAAGAGTTGGTGGTATCAACAATAAAACCGGTGACGATCGGTGCGAACGACGCGCAGATAAAGCTGGCAAAGTTCTGGATACTGCCCACGGAAGCGGTCATACGTGAGGCGACGGCGACGTGGATCAGACCCCAGCACGAGGTACCTGCGAAGTGGATACAGAACAGCGCCATACCGATCAGTAACACGGCGGCCATTGACGTTGTGGCCTGCGGCACGACGAAGGTGAAGGCTGCGGAGCAGAACATCCCGGCGATAATACAAATCTTACGGCTCTTAATCGGTGCCATACCGCCTTTCACCAGCCAGTCGGTGACAAAACCGTTAATCAGCATGCCGGCTGCGCCAAACAGGAACGGGATCGCCGCCATTAATCCGGTGCTTTTTAAATCCAGGTTGTAGGAGGTTTGCAGGTAGCCCGGCAGCCAGGCCAGGTATAGCCATGCGGTATAGTTGATGCCGCTAAAGCCCAGCATCATGCCCCACATGGTACGGTTGCGGAACAGGCTGCGCCATTCGGCAAAGCTCAGCGGATCGCGGCGGGCATTGACGCTACCGGCGTTCAGGTACGCTTGTTCCGTGGCGCTCAGCTCAATTTGCTCGCGGTTGCGATACAGCATGTACCAGCCGATGGCGAGGAAAATACCCAGCACGCCAATGGTGATGAACATCCAGCGCCAGCCCATTACCAGCATCATGGCAGCCAGAATCGGCGGGCTAATGGCAACCCCGATGGTGGAGGCGGCGTTGAATAATCCCATCGGGCGGCCGCGCTCTTTGATGTTAAACCAGTCGTTGATGACCTTTACGCCGCACGGGTTCATTGGCGCTTCGCCAATCCCCATCCCGATACGCACCAACACAAACTGGGTGAAGCTGTGCACCATGCCGGACAGCGCCTGAAACAGCGACCAGAAGAACATCCCCAATCCCAGCATAATGCGCGGACCTTTGCGATCCAGCAGCGGGCCGCAGGGCAGTTGCGCAATACCGTAAGCGAGAGAGAATACCGACAGCAGCACGCCGATTTGCGTGGCGCTCAGCCCCAGTTCTTCACGAATCGTTAAGTTGGCGACAGACAGTGAGCTGCGGTCGAGGTAATTAATCACCGCAGCAAAAAATAATAAAATCATTGCTGTGGTCTGGATACGTTTAATTCGGCTACTGCGTTGCACCATGCCCTCAGGCGGAACATTAATATCCGCAGATGACGACGTGCCAAACGAAGAACTTGGGTCGAGGGTAATATTATTTTTTTCCACGCCGGACTCCTGAACCTCAATAATTTATTTTTCACACAGCAGGACTGTGCAGTATTGAAAAAATACCAGTGATGAATCAATTTGCTCATCACCGCTCACAAAAGTTTTTAATGCAGTCGACTTAGCGTGAGCATAGGCAAGAGGTATTTTTCAGGCGTTTTTATTTTTATAAAATCGTGCTCCCGGTAATGATTTGCTGTTTTTTATCGGTACTTAATGAGCGACGTTACAACCCTGGTTGATGGAGCGAATCATCGATTGTTTGGCTGAATTCAAATGGTTACAGAGCGCGAGGGTGGCATCCAGGTCGCTGCGACAGATCAGCGCGCTGAGGATGGTCATATGCTCATCAATGGCAATGATGTTACGCTGCTTGAGATCGCTCTCATCCCACTGATAGTGGAAGTGGAAAATCACAGAGATGATTTCAAGTGATTGATTAAAAAATACATTATCGGCAGCAGAGAGTAGCAAAGCATGGAACTCACGATCTAACTGCGAGAACATGCGAAAGCTGCTGCCGATGCTGTCGCGCAGGATCCGATGGCGCTCCAGCAGCGTTTTAGCCTGCAACCAACGCGGGTCATCATCGGGCAGATTGAGGAAATGCTGCAGAGAATGCGTTTCCAGCATCTCTCTGAGTTCAAACAGCTGTTCAGCATAGGCCTGATCGAATTGCTTCATGCTCCACTGACCGCGTTTTTCGTTTTTAATCAGGTTGTAACGCTCGAATTTTAAAAGATATTCCCGCACTACCACCGGGCTGACGCCTGCGGCTCTGGCAAGCTGCAGTTCGGAGAAGCTCTCGCCTGCACGCAGCTGTCGCTGGTTGATCATGGTGAAAAACGCCTGCTCAAAAATCCGGTTTTGCTCGGTCATGGAGGCAGTGGTGCAGGCAAAACCGTCGTCATGGTCGGGTTTTCGCACGATGACATAGTGGCTGCCGACCTGGGTCAGCACGCCGCACTCGCCTAAGTGGCTCAGCATATGGCGCACGGTGGTGCGGCTGATGTTGTACATCTCCGCCAGTGCGCTTTGTGAGGGGAGTGGGGAAGGGATATGACCACGCGCCATATCATCGATTATCTGGTTAATCACATTGTGGCGTAAGTTCTGCGAACGGCTCATGGCTTCTCCTTTTTATCTATTAAAACCCGATTTAAAACATTTTTATGCGCTGGAATTCACAGATTGTGTTTCTGCTTTCTCCGTCTTTTTTATTTTCGTTGATATCTGAGGCAACAAAAAAACAGGAGAGCAGAATCATGTCTACGATGAATACGTTGATTTGCCAGGAACCTAAAAAATTAGTCTGGAAAGAGCGCGAAATACCTATTCCGGGTGAGGGTGAAGCATTAATTAAAATTAAGTCGGTAGGAATTTGTGGTACTGATATTCATGCCTGGGGTGGCAATCAACCTTTTTTCAGCTACCCGCGTGTATTAGGGCATGAAATATGTGGGGAAATTGTCGGTCTGGGTAAGAATATACAGAATCTGAAAAATGGTCAGCAGGTGGCGGTTATTCCTTACGTGGCCTGCCAGCAGTGTCCGGCATGCCTGAGCGGGCGCACCAACTGCTGCGAGAAGATTTCAGTGATTGGCGTGCACCAGGATGGCGGATTCAGTGAATATCTGTCCGTTCCGGTGACCAACCTGCTGGATGCGCAGGGGATTGACCCGCAGGCGGCGGCGTTGATTGAGCCTTACGCTATCAGCGCGCATGCGGTACGTCGGGCGGCGGTGGCGCCAGGTGAGCAGGTGTTGGTGGTCGGCGCGGGTCCGATTGGTCTGGGGGCGGCAGCGATTGCCAAAGCCGATGGCGCACAGGTGGTGGTCGCCGATACCAGTCCAGCACGCCGGGAGCACGTGTCTTCCCGGTTGGGACTCCCGGTTATCGACCCATCCGCTGAAGATTTTGATGCGCAGCTGCGCGCTCAGTTTGGCGGTTCGTTGGCGCAAAAGGTTATTGATGCCACGGGGAATCAGCATGCGATGAACAACACTGTGAATTTGATTCGTCATGGCGGCAGCATCGTTTTCGTTGGGCTGTTCAAAGGCGATTTGCAGTTCTCTGACCCTGAGTTCCACAAGAAAGAGACCACCATGATGGGCAGCCGCAACGCCACGCCGGAAGATTTCGCCAAAGTGGGCCGTCTGATGTCGGAAGGCAAACTTACCGCCGACATGATGCTCACGCACCGTTACGCGTTTGCCACACTGGCAGAAATCTACGAACGGGATGTGATTAACAACCGTGAACTGATTAAAGGCGTGATCACGTTCTGAGAGGGGAAATGCGATGAAGACATTGAATCGACGTGATTTTCCGGGAGCCTGCTACCCAACGCGCGTGATCCAGTTTGGTGAAGGTAACTTCCTGCGGGCGTTTGTTGACTGGCAACTGGATATCCTCAACGAGCAAACCGATCTGAACGCTGGTGTGACCATCGTTCGCCCGATCAATACCGATTTTCCGCCGTCGCTGAATACCCAGGACGGGCTGTATACCACGCTTATTCGCGGGCTAAACGAGCAGGGTGAGGCAGTGAGTGAGGCACGGCTTATCCGTTCGGTGAATAACGAAATCAACCCGTATCAGGATTTCGCGGCGTATCTGGCGCTGGCGCACAATGCGGACATCCGTTTTGTGTTTTCGAATACCACCGAAGCCGGAATTAGCTATCACGCAGCTGACCGTGTGGATGATGCGCCGCCGGTGAGTTTTCCGGCCAAGCTGACACGCCTGCTGCTGGAGCGTTTTAACCACTTTGCGGGCGCGGTGGATAAGGGCTGGGTAATTATCCCGTGCGAGCTTATCGACTATAACGGTGAGGCGCTCAAAACGCTGGTGTTGCGGTATGCGCAGGAGTGGCAGCTTCCTCCGGCATTTGCCGACTGGGTGGAGACGGCAAACACGTTCTGTTCCACGCTGGTTGACCGTATTGTCACCGGCTACCCGCGCGAAGAAGCCGCTACGCTGGAAGCGACGCTTGGCTATCACGATGCGTTTCTCGATACCGCGGAGCATTTTTACCTGTTTGTGATCCAGGGGCCGCAGTGGCTGGCAGAGGAGCTGAAGCTGGCGCAGTGTCCGCTGAATATCCGTGTGGTGAGCGATATCAAACCGTACAAAGAGCGCAAGGTCGCTATCCTCAATGGTGCGCATACGGCTCTGGTGCCGGTCGCGTGGCTGTGCGGGCTGGAGACCGTTGGCGAGGCGATGCAGGATGCTGATGTCCGCCGCTTTGTCGAGCGGGCGATTAGTGAGGAGATTATTCCGGTGTTGGATCTCCCAGCGGACGAATTGCGTGAATTTGCCGATGCGGTGAGCGGGCGTTTTCAGAACCCCTACATTCGCCACCAGTTGCTTTCCATTGCGCTTAACGGGATGACCAAATTCCGCACCCGAATTTTGCCGCAGCTGCTGGCGGGTCAGCACAATGGGCGCTGGCCCGTGCGGTTAACGTTTGCCCTCGCTGCGCTACTGGCGTTTTATCGTGCAGAGCGCGACGGGGAACGCTATCCGATACAGGATGATGAGCAGTGGGTAAGCCTGTATGCCAGCCTGTGGCCGCGAGTTGGCAACGATTTAACGTTGCGTGAACTGGTGGATGCCGTGCTTGGCGATGCGGCACACTGGGGAGAGGATTTGACGTTGTTACCTGGGCTTGCCGGGCAGGTGACGGCCAATCTGGAGATGATTCTGGTACAGGGGATGCGCCAGGCGGTGAACGGTCTGGAATAAGGTTGCCATGCAGCGCCCGGTGTGGTGTTGGGCGCTGTTTTTTTTTCAGACAATACATTCGGTTTACGATAGGTCTGATAGGCAAAGCGCTATCAGGCCTTTCATGTTACGAACCCTGAGCCACGACTTTGATTTCAACCATCCCGATCCCCAGCTTACGCGGTGAGTGACCGAGAATATTGCCCTCGTTGGTGGCGACCGGATCGGGTGGAACAATTACCAGCGTATCGGCATCCGCCGGGTTATCAAAATGTAAGGTGGTGGTGCTGACGTCATGGCCTAACACCAGCGTCTGCTCCTCGTTGCCAACGCGCACGGGGATCGGACGATTGGCATTGTCACCGAAGGCTTTCGCGGTAATGACCAGATCGAATTTCTTCGGTAGCGGGGCTTTGTACTCAATCGTTACTTCTTCGCTGAGCTGCGCATTGGACCAGCGTCCCCAGGATTCGGGGCGTGAAATGCCGCTAAACTGTTTGACCTCTTCCGGCGCGCCCGCCACGTTGAAAACGAAGCTATCTGCTTTGTAGCGAATGTCGTTATCGACAATTTTCAGCGTATCGACGTTACCTTTATAGCGCTCCATGTCGATTACCGTGTCTTTAAATACGGTTTTACTTTTCCACTTGGCTTTATCGACGTGCTGTACGATTTGCTGTCCGCCCAGCTGCCCCTGTGATACGCACCAATCGGTAGAGAGTGCCAGCTCCGGCGCCCACAGTTGCGCCATTTTGTAGCAGCGATCGACCCAGACGAAGTTATCGCGTGGGGCGAAATCTGCCAGTTGGAAGCGCAGCGGGGCCGAGTATTCGCTTTCCGGCAGCGGCTCGACGCGTTTGTCCGATACGCGCAGCAGCAGCGGCAGGCGGAAATGACTGCCGGAGAAAGAGATCATATTTTTGTCCTGGTCGACGGTGAACTCTTTCATCTCTTTCGGGAAATTCCACAGGCGAATGATATCGGGCTTCCACGCCAGCATTTTTTCTTTGATGTTCAGGAAAACTTCCGAGACGGATTCGCTCGACAAGCTGCTGCGGCCAAGGCCGATAAAGTTATCGCCGCCGAGAATATCCAGTACCGTTGCGCCGTTATCCATCGTGTTACGCTTTACCGCCAGCGTGTCCTGTTGCGGTTGATCGCCGCGCAGTACGAAGAACAGGTTGTTGCGGTCCTGCTTGTTCAGATACTTCCATGCGGTGTTGTTCATCGCCAGATGATCGGAAGACACCACGATAACGGTATCTTTAAACCACGGTGATGCTTTGATTTTATTGATAAATTCGGCAATGTTTTCCTGGCTGCAGCTGACCGCGCTGAACGATTGGTTGGACTTCCCGTCGATGTCATAACGTTTACGGTTGCAGCTACGGGAGATAAATCCATCCGGATGATGGGTATCCACGGTCAGGGTAAACAGTGAAAAACGCTGGCCCGTGCGCGAAAGCTCTTCGAATTTTTTCCACGCTTCGTCCAGCACGGTATCGTCGTAGAAGCCCCAGTCGTTACGATAGGTCGGGTCCGCCACCACGCTTTTTAACTCTTCCGCACCATACAGATGGTCAAAGCCGTGAGATTTCAGGAACACGTCTTTGCCAGCAAAGCGCAGGTTGGCACCCTGAACAAAGTAGTTCTGATAGCCGGAGTTTTTCAGGATATCGCCCAGACAGATATTGTTAGGGAAGAAACTTGAAACCGACGCAGAGGCGTTGCCTTCAAACGGCGCAAACAGCGGAATTCCGCACTGGGAGGCGACCATGCCCGCGATGGTGTAATCCGTACCCGGCAGCTGCATGGTGTTGCTGAAATCCAGACCTTCGTTTTTCAACGCGCCGAGTTCCGGGGTCAGATCCGGGAACGCGTCGTTATTAAAATAGGTGCGTTCGAGGCTCTCACCGTAGATATACACCAGGTTCAGCTTCGGATTGGGAATGGTTTTCGATGGCTCTTTATAATACGTCGGGAAATCCGGATCGCCATCGCGTGATTGCGACTTCACCAGTTCGGTTATCTGGTGAAACGCCGGGCTGGCGTCAACGGAGGCCAGCGCCAGCAGCAGGGCCAGCAGACTGTAACCCACATGATGTGGATGATGGCGACGGCGGCGTAGGATCCAGCCGAGAGCGACAAAAACGGTCGTCAGCGCCAGCGCGATCCCAACGCCCGGCAGGATATATTTGCCGATGCCTGCGCCGGTCAGGCTGTTGGTCAGCGTATAGAGAACCGCGTCATTGATCCCGTCGCCGGTGAAATAATCACTGGCGTACAGCGTGATATTCAAGACAATAAAAATCCCCAGCACCGTTAACGTGGCGGCAAACCACCAGGTGTTGCGACCCGCTTTCCAGGCATAAATCAGCACTGAAGCGAGAAACAGAGTGATGGAGATTAATTCTGACAACGGTCGATCCTCAGTAAACCGGGCAATTGCCTGGCAGGCTAATCATTTGGTGAGAGAACAATGTAATAGCGTTGTTACATTGCTGCAATTGTAGTGACATTAAATTACGTTGTTATTCAGAATTGGTTTAGATATGCGCGTTTTTGTGGGGAAATACTGTTTATTTGGAATGTGAATGTATTGTCGAAAATAAATAGATGCCGCGCAGGTTATACGCGGCATGTCGTGCGTCAGGAAATGAAGTTCATGCCCTGTTTTAACACCAGATCGCAGGCCTTGGTTTTTACCTGCTTCGCCAGCGAGCTGTTGCCAATTGTGTTCAGGTCCAGCTGTTGACCATCTTTGGCGTTGAGCAGCCCCTGAATCCCGTCCATATAGTTGGTATCTTGTTTCTGCTCTGGCGCGCTGAGTCCCAGTTTATCCAGCACCTGGTTTTTGACGTTTTGCGCGTCGGTGACCGAGGCCAGCTTCTGTTTAGCGCAGTATTCCAGGATCCCGGCGGCGTTATTCATGCTGCTGGAGGTCAAAGACTGATTGCTGCCGTTCAGCAGGCTGGTCAGGGAAGAGAGCGACGAGCTGCTTTGCGAGCCGGAGCTTTGTTTGCTCAGCTCACTGGCCGCGAGCGAATCCTGCCAGGAGGCGGCGAAAACGCTGGTGGAGATGAGCGTGCTGGCGGCAAGCGCACAGCACAGCAGACGTTTGGTAGTTTTCATCATTATATGCAACTCGTGTTATGCCTTTTCAGCGCAGTATAGCGCTGGCAGTCTTAGGAGTGGTCCTAATACGTTAATACTCTTTCCCGGTTACCCGACTACGGTAGCTTTCCCAGTTAAAAATGACCCACAGACTGTTGCCAAGGCGCATACGATCCATCACGCGCTCACCCAGCAGCTTATTCATTTCATCCATATTGCTGTTAGTTAACATACCGGTCGGACGTTTTGAGGACGAACGGCGATCGACAATCTGATTAATGATCACTTTTTCATAGCGGGATTCGGTCTGCATGCCGATCTCGTCGATCACCAGCAGATCCACATTGCTCAGATCGTTGAGCAGCTGTTCTTCGCTGGTTTCACGATTACTGAACGTTTCTTTCATCGCCGACATGATATCGGCCACGGTAATAATCAGTACCGACTTGCCTCGCAGCAACAGTTCGTTGCAGATGGCGGCGGCTAAATGGTTTTTGCCGGTGCCGGGTTTGCCGGAGAAGATAAAGCTGGCGATGTTGCCGTCAAACTCTTCAACATACTGGCGGGCTTTGCTCAGGGCGTTCATCTGACCTTCGCACTCTACCCGATAGTTTTCGAACGAACAGTTCTGATGCAGCGGACGGATACCGGAGCGGTTGAATGTGCGCTGCATTTTCATAGCCCGGTTTTCGCGGGCCAGCGCTGCGGCACGAATTTCACCTTGCTCTTTTTGCCATGCCAGCAGTTCTTCGCCCGTTTTAAAGGCGGGCTCGACATTAGGTGGCATCATTTTTTG
Organism: Citrobacter sp. Cpo071; assembly: GCF_030332765.1. Lineage (NCBI taxonomy): Bacteria > Pseudomonadati > Pseudomonadota > Gammaproteobacteria > Enterobacterales > Enterobacteriaceae > Citrobacter > Citrobacter sp. Cpo071. Next base: position 66,677 of record NZ_JAOWHE010000079.1, read on the forward strand.
CAGACGTTTCATCAGGTCGCCAACGTTTTTCATCGTTATCCTCTAAAACCCGGTGGAATGTGGCTGTCAGGTTCACTGACGCTGTTCACATCGCGCTTTGGCATTCCGCCATTGCTGGCCCGTCCAATCTGAATGCTGCGCGCCAGTTTTTGCTGCCACTGAATATGATGAAAGACTTTTCCTTCAGCCTGCCAGTAGGCAACAAATGAGGCCAGCTCTTCAGCAGTAACCGGCTCTCTCAACGCTACGCCCCATAAAGCAGCCTGACGCTGAAAGTCGGCATCAGGCTGCCAGGCAGCGTACATCGCAAATTTCCCCATTGGTACGGCAACGGGAGCGGCTTGCGGCTCTTCATAAAATTGATCATCTAATGTCACATCGCTTCCCGGGCGTGACAGTTTCTCCTCAAGCGCCAACAGCTCAGCCAGTCTCGCAGGCGTCACCGCGTAAAACGCTGGCGCATTGTTAGCGAATACGGCTACGGCGCCACCCGCAGACTTGGCCAGCACGGCGTGGTGATCGTGTAATAAGGCGTCAATGCTAGTGACGTCTGGCGTCAAAATTTTGCAGGGCATAATGTTTCTCAATACTGAACAACAACCGAGAAGGGGACTGCTTTTATAGTAACACAGAGAAGAAGGAGAGCAGCAGATGAGGGGGGAGATTCCCCTCTCTGCATGGTATTAAAGAAAGTGCACCGTCAAACGCGTGGGCGTTTGCGATACAGCCATAATCCTGGCACGGATAGTCCGATGGAGAGCGCGCCGACGATCGATGAGGCTTTCAGGAAATTGGTCAGCAGGGTGATCATCAGCGCTTCGCTGTAGCCAAAATGACCGATTTTTACCGCCGAGATCATGGCGGTGTAGGCGGAGATCCCAGGGAACATCGGGATCACTGCCGCAACGGTAAAGACTTTCGGATGTGCCAGATACCAACGCGACCACTGGATCCCAATGCAGCCGACCAGCAACGATGCCATAAAGGTCGACCATTCGATATTAAACCCTGCGCTCATCATTACCATTCGCGAACCGTGGCCGAGCGCGCCGAGTAACGCACACCAGGGGAGCGCCCGATGAGGGACATTAAATACCATGGCAAAGCCTACCGCCGGGATCGCCGACAGGATCATGTCCTGCATTAACGCCAATATGAAATCGATCACGCCCATCCGCGCAGCCCCCATAAGGTCATCGACATGACCACGCCAATGCAGGTTGCCAATGTCAGCAAACTGGCAATCGCCCAGCGGGCGAGCCCGGTATTAATGTGTCCCTTAAACATATCCGCGACGGAGTTGATCAGCGGAAAGCCCGGAACCAGCAGCAGCACGCTGGCGGCCATGGCGATGGTCGGGGTGTGGCTAAACGTCGGTAGCGTCAGCAGCAGACCAGAAATCGTTGTCGCCACAAACGCGGTGATGCAAAAGTTAATTTGCGGGTGCAAATGCCGGGACGCCAGAATCTGGCGGATATACATTGCCACCATGCTGGCGAAAAAGGTGATCACCGCACCATCCCATCCGCCGTTATTGAGTTTACAAAAGCAGGCGCAGGACAAACCGACCATGAAGGCGACCAGCCATCTTGGATAGCGTAGCGGCTTAATCTGGCTAAAGCGTTTCTCTACCCCTTTAATATCCAGCAGTTTATGTTCCGCCAAAATGACAATGTGCTGCACTTCCGTCACGACGTGCATATTAATGCCGCGATCCTGATTTTTTCGCGTTGATGTCAGGCATTGCCCGTCTTTAATGGTGGTCAGGACGATAGCGTTAGAGGAGATGGCGCTTTCTACGCTATCCATGCCAAGTGCCAGCCCGAGTCGGGTGGATAACTCGTCAACCAGAGCGCTTTCTGCCCCATGCTGAAGTAAAAAAAGTCCGCATTGAATACATAACCGTGTAACCGTTCGCTGTGACGACTGCTCTGTTTGCATGGCTCGCTCTGACTGAAAAGGATCTCTTTGAGTGACGAATGTCTTCTTTTTATCATGAAGCATGAGCCCGCTGGCTCTGGCTAAGATCAATCTTTGTGTCGAAAAAAGACACAGGTGATACGGTTGTGGCATCTTAACGCCCCCGTTCGCTAAGGTACGAGAGGGAGACATGATTGAAATGTAGCGCTATTTTCCCGGATGGCAAATACGTAAGCCATGCTAACGATCTATTGTAGTTATTATAATTGTACAGATAATGTATTTATACGTAATTGTGCAATAATAGCTTAGAATTTGGCGCTATTTGGATGGTGCCGTCAATACTTATTTGAAATAAACACCAAGGATAACAATTCACCCCGCTTATTGTTCGGAGTATTTTCCTGTGAGTTAAGATTATTAATCCACCCGGGAGAATTTAATTAAGTACGATTGCGGACTGGTGAGTGTGGAGGGGATATGTTGCCAGGACGCTGCAAAAACGCAATTATTATTAGTAAATCACCGATTATACAAACTGGGCTTAAAGGTATAATGCAGGGAAAGTTCTCCGATTACGAACTTACCTACTGTCGTTCTGTTGAAGAACTGACGTTATTACAGCTACGGTGTGCTGATTTGGTAATTGCTAATTTAACCGGAGACTGCAATCATCCACGTGCAGTTTGCGAACAATATTATTCTTTATTATCTCAATACCGTGATATTCACTGGGTATTTCTCGTATCTCGTATCTTTTATCCTCTGGCGGTTGAACTACTGATGTGTCCTGTCAGCTCGCTGCTCTCTGACGCCGAGCCGATTGAAAGTTTAGTGAATGTTATTCACGCGGGAAATACACGAGCAGAGAGAATAAGCAAGGCGCTGCTCTCTCCGCCTGCTATGCCTCAATTGTTAGACCATAGCGCACGATCTATCGTTCTCACTCTCTCTGAAAGAAAAGTATTGCGCCTCCTTGGGAAAGGATGGGGGATTAACCAGATTGCGGCGTTGCTGAAAAAAAGCAATAAAACAATCAGTGCCCAAAAGAATAGCGCTATGCGTCGCTTGTCGATAAATAGCAATGCAGAAATGTATGCCTGGATAAATAGTTCTCAAGGATCGCGAGAACTTAATTTACCTTCAGTTTATGGAGAAACCACGGAATGGAAAGCAGAATCATCAAAAGAAACGTTGCACTGGTAGAAAAGTGCACGATGAGCAGCGTGGGTATTAAGAGTTTATTTAATACCATGCCGGATGACCAATATAAACTTCATCTCTTTTCAAACCAGCCCGCTTTTAGCCAGGCAATGTTAAAGATGTCGTTTTCGGCAGTTATTTTTTCCCTCTCTGCAATCAGAACCGATCGAAGAGCAGGGTTGACCTATTTAACGGAGCTGGCGATAAATTATCCGCGGATTCGCCGTGTGGTGATTGCCGATGATGACGCTGAAGCGCGTTTAATTGGTTCCCTGTCCCCCTTGCCGTTAGATGGCGTTGTGAGTAAAGCTTCTTCGTTAACGGTGTTGCAGGACGCGTTATTTACGGCGTTAAGCAGCCCTGGCCGGGGAACCGAAGGCACGAAAAACCATTGGTATATTAATCAAAGCCGTATGCTCAGCCCGACAGAACGAGAAATACTGCGCTTTATGTCGAATGGTTATTCGATGCCACAGATTGCTGTTCAGCTTGAACGGAACATCAAAACCATTCGGGCACACAAATTTAATGTGATGTCCAAACTGGGGGTCAGCTCGGATGCCGGGTTATTGGATGCCGCCGACATCCTGTTGTATCTGCGTGCCGGCGAGCCAGCGCCTTTTATGCAGGCGGTTTCGTGACGGGCAACGTTGACGTGTTTCTTGCCGGGCTTGGCAGCCGGTTTAGCGCGTGGAACATTACTGACACACGTCAACCCAGGTGGCAGAAGTCAGTTCAGCCATCCTTTCAGGCGTGATGCGAACCGCGCTGTGGATGGCACCAGCGGCAGGCAGCACTTCAGCGTAGTGTTTCAGAGAAACATCACAGTACACTGATATCGGTGTTTCTAATCCGAAGGGGCAAACGCCGCCAACGGGGTGCCCCGTCGCGTTCACGACCTCATCACTACTTAACATTCGGGCTTTGGCACCGAACGTACTCTTAAGCTTTTTATTATCCAGTCGGGCATCGCCTTTTGCCACGACCAGGATGATATCGTTCTTCACCTTTAGCGAAAGTGTTTTCGCTATTTGGCCAGGTTCAACGTTATGGGCTTTTGCTGCCAGATCAACGGTTGCTGTGCTCTGGTTTAATTCGATTATCTCGATATCTGGTGCATGTTGCGCCAGGAATTGGCGTACTGATTGCAAACTCATTCTTCTCTCCCTATCGCTTACAGATAGCCCTGCACAGCAGAAAACTGCAGGATGTAATTTGTCATAGGGGCAACCACACTGTAAATATTTTATTGTAACAACATAGCAACATTAGCAGTTTTTCGATCGTCTTCACAATCAAAGAAACCGGTTACAGTAACCGGTTGCAGAATGCTGAAATGACGATTAATACTGAAGTTGTCACTTCCTCTGTATCACATAATAAGAGCCATCTATGAAACTTAACTCGAAAAGCGGTAGCGCTGGTGTTCCTCCCGGCACGGTTGCGAAAAGTGGTAATGGGCTTTACGTGGTGGCGGTGTTGATGCCAGCACGGTTGCAGGGTTTTGCACAACGGGAGAACGGCTATGTCTACTAACCATGCTGTGTTTAACGTGATTTTCCGATTTGTTGAAAATTACGTCAGCCCTGTTGCCGGGCGCATCTCTTCACAACGACATGTAATGGCCATTCGCGACGGTTTTATTTCGGCGATGCCTTTTATGATTGTAGGCTCTTTTCTGCTGGTTTTTGCCTACCCGCCTTTTTCTCCGGATACCACTTGGGGATTTGCTCGCGCGTGGCTGGATCTGGCAAAACAGTTTGAAGGCCAAATCCTCACACCGTTTGATATGACGATGGGGATTATGTCGGTCTACATATGTGCGGCTATTGCTTATAACCTGGGCAAGCACTATGTGAAGTCGCATCAGTTAGATCCGTTTATGTGTGCGATGCTATCAATCATGGCTTTTTTGCTGATTGCCGCGCCAAAAACCAAAGGCACAATGCCAGTTGATAGTCTGGGAGGAACGGGGATTTTCACCGCCATCCTGGTGGCCATTTACTGTGTTGAAATGATGCGCTTCCTGAAGGCGCACAACATCGGCATCCGTTTACCCGATCAGGTGCCGCCGATGATCAAAAACTCTTTCGATCTGCTGATCCCGGTGCTGGTGGTAGTACTGACGCTGTACCCGCTGAGTCTGGTGATACAGTCGCAGTTTGACATGCTGATCCCGCAGGCCATTATGGCCATCTTTAAACCACTGGTGTCGGCTGCAGATTCTCTGCCGGCGATACTTCTGGCGGTATTGATTGGCCATCTATTGTGGTTTGCGGGTATTCACGGCGCGGCAATTGTGTCGGGAATGCTGCAAATGTTCTGGCTAACTAATCTTGGGATGAACCAGTCGGCGCTGGCGCAGGGCGCGCCGTTACCGCATATCTTTATGGAAGCGTTCTGGACGTTCTTTATTGTGGTCGGAGGGTCAGGCGCAACGATGGGGTTGGTGATTTGCTATCTGCGTAGTCGTTCGGCTCATCTACGCTCGATTGGGCGTCTGAGCGTAGTCCCCAGCATTTTTAATATTAACGAACCGGTGATTTTTGGTACGCCGATTGTCATGAACCCGGTGTTTTTTATCCCTTTCCTGCTGGCCCCAATGGTGAATGCGGTACTGGCCTGGGCGGCGATGAAACTGGATTTAATTGGGCGGGTCATTTCAGTGGTTCCCTGGACCGCACCTGCACCGGTTGGCGCGGCATGGGCATTAGGCTGGGATTATCGTGCGGCTATTCTGGTGGTGCTGTTGGCGCTGGTGTCGGCCGTTATCTACTTCCCGTTCTTTAAAGTCTACGAAAAGCAGCTATTGGCGCAGGAAAAAGAAGAGGCGCAGCGTATGGAAGAGGAAAACCAGCAGGTTGCATAACTATCTGGCGAGGGGCTACGGCTCCTCGCTTACTTCAGCGTGCAGTCTCCGCATTGCTGAACGTCAGGCAGGCGATAGCGTTGGCAGCAGGTTCTGCGTACTAACAGCCCCTCACGCGGAACAACGGTTCGCCATAGAGGGTTATCCTGACCGCAGGAGAGTTGTTTCTCAAAAAAGCAGGTCTGGCGCAGCGTGGTCAGCAGTTCCTCACCTAGCAACGGCTTCATTTCCGTTAAATACCAGTGAATTAAATATCCGGTGTTGCTCCATATAAGCTTAGCGTTGATCTCGCCCGTCGCTTCCAGCGCCTGCACAACCGGCGTCAGCGCTGAGAGAATCAGCGTTTCCATGCGTTGTTGAGGAGACAGGGCTGTAGCCTGGTGATCCTGATGGACGTCGATCCAGAAGCAGGCCGCACGGCCTGTTTCGTGAAACTCTACGCGCATATGTTCAGGAGAGACGTCGATAGCCTCTTTTTGCGTCAGTAGGGCCACCATTAACGGAGGCATCATCAGGCCGATATACCATTGCGCCCAAAGAGAAATCAGGGGCTTATTTTCGCGGGGTAGCGTGGGCTGGTTGCGATAGATATGGTCTGAATAAACGGCCAGCAGCGAGCTAAGCGTCGCCGGTTGCGTCCATTCATGCAGCGTCATTGCACCTGGCACAGGCGTTTCGTCAAGACGAATGAAGTCCAGCAGGTGCTCGCGAGTTTTGGCTATCGTTGCGCGTACGGCTGCAGCCAGCGAGGGCATCTCTGAGGGGAGATGGCTACGCCAGATGACATCTTCAACGATCGGTGCGGAACGATAAGCCATGTCGATATAAGGATGTTAATCTTAATGATAATGATTGCTAATCCTATAATTGACATTAAGCGATGGCAAGATCTTTGTCGCCATCCCGAGCGGCAGCGCACAGAAAGCTCAGGTAGAGGGGCAGTTTACCCGCAGCTCATCGCTGACCAGGGTATTGTTACGCCCAAGATTCTTGGCCTCGTAAAGGGCTTTATCCGCTTTGGCGATAGCAGCATCAATATCCTGTTCTACCAGAGGTGCAATGCCGATACTGACGGTTACGTTGGTTGCCACGCTCTCATTAAACATGTGAGGGATTTTAAGGTCGTACACTTTCTGGCGGATACGTTCGGCGGCAGCCTGGGCCTGCTGTGGATCGACCGCGGTCAGCAAAATCATAAACTCTTCACCGCCAAAACGCGCCACCACGTCCCGGGAGCGTACGGAGTCTCGGATGGCGGCAGAAACACGGATCAACGCCTGGTCGCCCATCATATGTCCGTAATGATCGTTATAGGATTTGAAATGGTCGATATCCAGCAGCAGAACGAAGTGCCTCGAATTACTCAGAGCCAACAGCGTATCGAGCCGGTGTTGCAGCCCCCGGCGATTATACAAACCGGTTAGCGGGTCGAGCATGCTGAGCCCGTTCAGGGTTTCCCTTTCCTCCAGCAGTTTGTACATCAGTTGCTGAGCGAATCCATCGTAGCGCTTTTGTATCACATGCTGAATGGCGATACCGGCCATAGGCAGCGCCATAAAATAGAAAATCCGCAAACCATGTTCGCTGCCGTTAAGCCATAAACAAACGGCGACGGAGGGGAGTGAGTGGAGCGTAAACGCGATGATATTATTGGCAAAAGCGATAGAGCCAATAAACAGTACGCTGAGCAGCGCTATTAACAGGAAATAATAATCATTCTGACCTAGAGCATTATATTTCAAGAATATATGTAACGCCCATAACAAGCCAAAAACGATTGAAATAAAAGGGAGATTAATTCTTTTATCCGCGTATTTCCCATGCCATACCAGCAGCAGTGTACTCATCACCAGCATCAGCAACGCCGGTACTGATAAGGCTTTGACCGCAAACAGTGGGAAAAAAAGCGTAAACAGCGCGGAGACTGCGTTGAGCAGCAGAAACAGTCGTAAAGAGAGTTGGTATTTTTTTGTGCGCAGAGTTCGCCAGGATTGTACTGTCATAGGTAAATATTGTTAGTTATCTGCAATGTACGAAGGTGTGTTGGTAAATAAAACAAATAACGAACGGGGTATCATTCGCAGAGGTTTTTATTGTTTTTAGTTGAAGAGCTAACCGGTGAGCAATTTATCACCTTGGATTATTCATGTCATCAATCGTTAAGTAAAACTCATATAATTGATAGTGCTTCACGGCTGACAAATGAGAAATTTTATCATATGATATTGGTTATCATTATCAATGTCATAGGTGAAATCATGTTGCAACGTACGCTGGGCAGTGGATGGGGTGTTCTGCTGCCGGGAATGCTGATTGCCGGGATGGCATATAGCGACCTGTCGGTCTACGTATGGAAGGTGATGATTGTATTAGGATTACTGCTGACTTCGCTCATGCTGTACCACAAACGTTTACGGCACTTTGTTTTGTTACCTTCATGCGCGGCACTGATTGGTGGCATTGTTTTGGTAATGATGAACTGGAATCAGGGATGAACAAAACAGAGAAGGAAATCGAGAGGGAAATAAGATAATTGGTGCGAGGGGGGGGACTCGAACCCCCACATCCTAAGGACACTAACACCTGAAGCTAGCGCGTCTACCAATTCCGCCACCTTCGCACAGTCATCTTATTTTTTTGATATCGCTTCGTTGGTGCGAGGGGGGGGACTCGAACCCCCACATCCTAAGGACACTAACACCTGAAGCTAGCGCGTCTACCAATTCCGCCACCTTCGCCCAGTGCGAGCAATATCAACGTGGATTATGGTGCGAGGGGGGGGACTTGAACCCCCACGTCCGAAAGGACACTAACACCTGAAGCTAGCGCGTCTACCAATTCCGCCACCTTCGCATACCATCGACACTCAAAAAGTATCGTTACCACGGGGGCGAATTCTAGAGATTTTATGCAGGGCGTCAACAGTTAATTTTCGAACTTAACGTGATTGCCGAAAAAAAAGGCGTTTCTTCGGTTTTTGGCGTTTTATGTAGGCCGGATAAGCGATAGCGCTATCCGGCGTTGCTCGGTGTCACGCCGGATGGCGGCGTAAACGCCTTATCTGGCCTGGAGCAGTTAGGCTTTTTTCGCCTGGCGCGTCATCACGGTGCGATAGACCTTGAAACGTCCGGTCTGCGCGATAACTTCATGGAAGCCAAACACTTCATTCAGAACCTTCGGATAAGGCAGGAAGGCGTTTGCCACGATACGCAGTTCACCACCGCTGTTGAGATGACGCACTGCGCCACGAATCAGCGTTTGTGCGGCATCAAGGCTGGTCTGCATTCCGTCGTGGAACGGCGGGTTGGATATGATCATATCAAATCGACCCGTCACGTCAGAAAAGACGTTACTGGCGATGACGTCACCTTCAATGCCGTTAGCTGCAAGCGTTGCGCGGCTGGCTTCAACGGCGGCTGCGCTAACATCGCACAGGGTTAAGCGCACTTTCGGCGAGTGGCTGGCTAAGGCGACGGAGAGAACGCCTGCGCCACAGCCGACATCCAGCACTTTGCCTTTGGTGTGCGGCGTCAGCGTGGAGAGCAGCAGTTGGCTGCCAACATCCAGGCCGTCACGGCTGAAGACGCCCGGCAGCGTTTTGATGGTCAGATTTTCTGTCTGGTATTCATCCCAGTATTTTTCTGCATCAAAGACCGGCTGTTTTTCCAGACGACCGTGGTACAGGCCACAGCGACGTGCGCTGTCGACTTTGTTTAACGGTGCGTATTCGGCCAGCATCTGCTCTGCGCTACGTACGCCGCTGCGATTCTCACCGACAACAAAAATATCGGTGCCCACCGGTAACAGCGACAGAATGTTCATCAACTGGAACTGGGCTTCCGGCTTATTCTTCGGCCAGTAGTAGATCAGCGTATCGCTATCGGCAACGTCATCGGCCTGCGCGACGAGGCTGAAGCGGACGTTGTCGCCCATCTGGCGGTTAAGCACCTGCCAGTGGTGAAGTTGCTGGGTGTGCGCACGGCTGGCAGCGCTTTCAAAATGGGCAGGCAGGTCATCCTGCAAATCACCGGCAAACAGAATACGGCTTTGTTCGAAATCATCACTGTGGCGCAGCAAGACTTCACTTGCCGGGGTAAAAGCAGACATGGAATGCTCCTTAAATTGTACAGCGGGGGATTATAGTTGTTTGATGGCACGGATTCGACAAATTTGCTATATTTGCGCCCCTGATAGACAGGAGTGTTTCGCTATGACATCCCGACGAGACTGGCAGTTACAGCAACTGGGCATTACGCAGTGGTCGTTGCGTCGTCCTGGCGCACTGCAGGGCGAGATCGCGATTTCCATTCCTGCGCATGTCCGTTTGGTGATGGTTGCTGCACAGTTACCCGCGCTAACCGAACCGTTGATCAGCGATATTTTACGCGCATTAACCGTTAGCCCGGATCAGGTTTTACAACTGACGCCTGACCGTGTCGCCATGCTGCCGCAAGGCAGTCGCTGTAATAGCTGGCGGCTGGGAACCGAAGAGCCGCTGCTGCTGGAGGGCGCTCAGGTCGAGAGTCCTGCGTTTAATGAATTACGGGAAAACCCAGCGGCACGCGCCGCGTTATGGCAACAAATCTGCGCATATGAACACGATTTCTTCCCTCGAGCCGACTGATTTACCCGCAGCATTTCAGATTGAAAAACGCGCCCACGCTTTTCCGTGGAGTGAAAAAACATTTGCCAGCAACCAGGGCGATCGCTACCTCAATTTTCAGTTGAGGGTTGACGACGTGATGGCCGCCTTTGCAATTACGCAGGTCGTACTGGATGAAGCGACGTTGTTCAATATCGCCGTCGATCCTGACTTTCAGCGCCGGGGCCTGGGACGTGAGCTGCTGGAGCATCTGATCGATGAGCTGGAAAAGCGTGGCATTTTGACCCTGTGGCTTGAAGTGCGCGCCTCGAATGCGGCCGCTATCGCGCTGTACGAAAGCTTAGGCTTTAACGAGGCGACGATCCGTCGCAACTACTATCCAACGGCCGATGGTCACGAAGACGCCATCATCATGGCGTTGCCAATCAGCATGTAAGATAAGGTATAATGATGAAGAAGTGGGACTGGATTTTCTTTGATGCCGACGAAACGCTGTTTACGTTTGACTCGTTTACCGGCTTACAGCGGATGTTTCTCGACTATAGCATTACCTTTACCGCTGAAGATTTTCAGGACTACCAGGCCGTGAATAAACCGCTGTGGGTGGATTACCAAAACGGCGCGATTACCTCATTACAACTGCAGCATGCTCGTTTTCAGAGCTGGGCCGAACGCCTGAAGGTTGAACCGGGCCAGCTTAATGACGCATTCATCAATGCGATGGCGGAGATCTGCTCACCGTTGCCGGGGGCAGTTTCTCTGCTCAATGCGATTCGTGATAAAACGAAAATCGGTATCATTACTAACGGTTTTACCGCGTTGCAGCAAATCCGACTTGAGCGGACGGGGCTGCGCGACTATTTCGACCTGCTGGTGATTTCTGAGCAGGTTGGGGTGGCAAAACCCGACCCCCGTATTTTTGACCATGCGCTGGAGCAGGCGGGTAATCCGGACCGTTCTCGCGTGCTGATGGTGGGTGACACCGCAGAGTCCGATATTCTTGGCGGCATTAACGCCGGGCTATCCACCTGCTGGCTAAATACGCACCACCGCGAGCAGCCAGCGGGCATTCAGCCGACCTGGACCGTAGCGTCATTAAGCGAACTGGAGCAGCTCCTGTGTAAACACTGATTGCCTCCCCCCCGTTGATGGGTAAAATAGCCGCAATTTTTCGTATTCAACTTGCCCGGCCCGTTGCCGTGCTTACCTAAGAAGATTTGACTATGACGTTGTCTCCTTATTTGCAAGAGGTGGCCAAACGCCGCACTTTTGCCATTATTTCTCACCCGGATGCCGGTAAAACGACAATTACTGAAAAGGTACTGTTATTCGGACAGGCCATTCAGACCGCCGGTACGGTAAAAGGCCGTGGCTCCAGCCAGCATGCAAAATCTGACTGGATGGAAATGGAAAAGCAGCGTGGTATCTCCATTACCACCTCTGTGATGCAGTTTCCGTATCATGACTGCCTGGTGAACCTGCTGGACACCCCGGGGCACGAAGACTTCTCCGAAGATACCTATCGTACTCTGACGGCGGTGGACTGCTGCCTGATGGTTATCGATGCTGCAAAAGGCGTCGAAGATCGTACCCGTAAGCTGATGGAAGTTACCCGTCTGCGCGATACGCCGATCCTGACCTTTATGAACAAACTCGACCGTGACATCCGCGATCCGATGGAGCTGCTGGATGAAGTCGAGAACGAACTGAAAATCGGCTGTGCGCCAATCACCTGGCCGATTGGCTGCGGTAAGTTGTTCAAAGGTGTCTATCACCTTTATAAAGATGAAACTTACCTGTATCAGACCGGTAAAGGCCACACCATTCAGGAAGTGCGTGTTGTTAAAGGTCTGAACAACCCGGAACTTGATGCTGCCGTGGGTGAAGACCTGGCGCAGCAGTTGCGTGACGAGCTGGAGCTGGTGCAGGGCGCGTCCAACGAGTTCGACCATGAGCTGTTCCTCGCGGGCGAAATCACCCCGGTCTTCTTCGGTACCGCGCTGGGTAACTTCGGCGTTGACCATATGCTGGACGGCCTAGTGGAGTGGGCGCCTGCGCCGATGCCGCGTAAAACCGACACCCGCGTCGTCGAAGCCTCAGAAGAGAAGTTCACCGGTTTCGTGTTTAAAATTCAGGCCAACATGGACCCGAAACACCGTGACCGCGTGGCGTTCATGCGTGTGGTATCCGGCAAGTATGAGAAAGGCATGAAAATGCGCCAGGTGCGCATTGGTAAAGACGTGGTGATCTCCGACGCACTCACCTTTATGGCCGGTGACCGTTCTCATGTGGAAGAAGCGTATCCGGGCGATATTCTCGGTCTGCATAACCACGGCACTATCCAGATCGGCGATACCTTTACCCAGGGCGAAATGATGAAGTTCACCGGTATTCCGAACTTCGCACCGGAGCTGTTCCGTCGTATTCGTCTGAAGGATCCATTGAAGCAGAAACAGCTGCTGAAAGGGCTGGTTCAGTTGTCAGAAGAGGGCGCAGTGCAGGTATTCCGTCCGATCGCCAATAACGATTTGATCGTGGGCGCTGTCGGTGTGCTGCAGTTTGACGTGGTGGTCTCACGTCTGAAGAGCGAGTACAACGTTGAAGCGATTTATGAATCCGTCAACGTGGCGACTGCGCGCTGGGTAGAATGTTCTGACGTGAAGAAATTCGAAGAATTTAAGCGTAAGAACGAAATTCAGCTAGCGCTGGATGGCGGCGATAACCTCACCTATATCGCACCAACCATGGTTAACCTGAATCTCACCCAGGAACGTTACCCGGACGTTCAGTTCCGTAAAACACGCGAACACTAATCGACCTTCCAGGGCACGGTATCCGCCGTGTCCTGCAACTTTTCCTGTCTTTTAAATCCCTTGCGGAATGTTCTTAAAACCTCGCGTTTTTCTTTTGTTTGCCTGTTTTTTAATCAATTCTGACTGCGATCACGAAATCGTGAACTATATTTAACAATGTGATGACATAAATATCGGCGTTAAATGCTTTTTAGGCTGCCTGTTGCAGCGTCTATTGCTGATATTTATTCCACTTACAAGATTAGTTGCTGGCTCAAGCCGTTTAACGGCAGAGCATAGCGTTTGGCAAAACATACAGGAATACATCGATGACAATGACAGGACTTAAGATTTCTAAAACGCTGCTGGCCGTGATGCTGACCTCCGCTGTTGCAACGGGTTCTGCTTATGCAGAAAACGCCACGATGGATAAAGCGCAATCCGGCGTCGAAAGTGCGGGGCAGAAAGTCGATAGCTCTATGAACAAAGTCGGTAATTTCATGGATGACAGCACCATCACCGCGAAAGTAAAAGCCGCGCTGGTGGACCACGAAAGCATTAAGAGCACCGATATTTCCGTCAAAACAGATCAAAAGGTGGTGACACTAAGCGGGTTTGTTGAAAGCCAGGCACAGGCCGAAGAAGCGGTGAAAGTGGCGAAAGGCGTTGAGGGCGTGACCTCCGTTAGCGACAAACTGCATGTGCGTGATAGTAAAGACACCTCCGTTAAAGGCTATGCGGGCGATACGGCAATCACCAGTGAGGTAAAAGCCAAGCTGCTGGCCGATGATATCGTCCCTTCCCGCAAGGTGAAAGTTGAGACCACCGAGGGCGTAGTGCAACTTTCAGGCACCGTCGATTCACAGGCTCAAAGCGATCGTGCTGAGAGCATCGCCAAAGCGATTGATGGCGTGAAAAGCGTCAAAAACGATCTCAAAACTCAGTAATTAGACTTAATTCGTCCTCCTGACGTTTGTCGGGAGGCGTGTTGTGCACCACACTGAAAATATCGCCGATGGGCAGCCTGAGCGCTCATATCAAGCGGTGAAATTAACTATGGTAAAGGAGAAGCATATGTTTCGATGGGGCATCATATTTCTGGTTATCGCGTTAATTGCCGCCGCACTCGGTTTTGGTGGACTGGCGGGTACTGCAGCCGGCGCAGCGAAAATTGTGTTTGTGGTGGGGATCATTCTGTTTTTGGTCAGCCTGTTTACCGGGCGTAAACGACCCTAGCCCATAGCCGTAAAGAAAAATTGCTACTAAGCCAGTCCATTGGACTGGCTTTTACGGTTTTAGCGTCAGGCAATTTGCGTTACTTTGTTGCTCTATTACAAAAACAACAGGAAGGCAGAGGTGGGGCAGAGAATACCCGTCACGCTCGGTAATATTGCGCCGTTATCGTTACGTCCGTTTCAACCAGGCAATATGGCGCTGGTGTGCGAGGGTGGGGGACAAAGAGGTATCTTTACCGCTGGCGTACTGGATGAATTCATGCGCGCGCAGTTTAATCCTTTTGAGCTCTTCTACGGGACGTCCGCTGGCGCGCAAAACCTTTCAGCCTATCTCTGTAACCAGCCCGGTTACGGCCGCAAAGTTATTATGCGATACACTACCCGACGCGAATTTTTTGACCCGGTGCGCTTTGTGCGCGGGGGAAACTTAATCGATCTCGACTGGCTGGTGGATTCGACTGCGTCCCAGATGCCGCTGGCAATGGATAACGCCGAGCGTCTGTTTGCCGCAGGGAAAGCGTTTTATATGTGCGCCTGTCGGGGCGATGATTACACGCCCGGCTATTTTTCGCCGAACCGGCAAAACTGGCTCGACCTCATTCGAGCCTCCAGCGCGATTCCTGGGTTCTACCGCACAGGGGTTGTATTGGACGGTGTGAACTATCTGGATGGAGGAGTTAGTGATGCCATACCTGTGCAGGAGGCAGCGAAGCAGGGGGCAAAAACGTTGGTAGTGATTCGCACTGTGCCTTCGCAAATGTACTACACCCCGCAGTGGTTCAAACGTATGGAGCGCTGGTTGGGTGAAAGTAGCCTGCAACCGTTTCTGAATCTGGTGCAGCATCATGAGACCAGCTATCGTGCTATCCAGAGCTTTATTGAGAAGCCGCCGGGCAAGCTGCGTATTTTTGAGATCTATCCGCCAAAACCACTCCATAGCATGGCGTTGGGCAGCCGTATTCCGGCACTGCGGGAAGATTACAAAACCGGACGCCTGTGCGGTCGTTACTTTCTGGCGACAGTTGGCAAACTGTTGGCGAAAAATGCGCCGCTGCCTCGTCAGACGCCGAAGATTGTAGTGCCGGGACCGGTGGTAGTTCCTCCCGCGCCGGTGGCCAACGATGCCCATGTGCCAGTGGTGACCAATGCGCCTCAGGCGAACGACACGACGTTTGATAATGAGGATTTGGCGTGAGTTATCGTTTTATCGATACGCATTGTCACTTTGATTTCCCGCCGTTTACCGGAGATGAATCTGCCAGCATTCAGCGCGCGGTGGAGGTTGGTGTACAGAGCATTATCGTTCCGGCCACCCAGGCGGCGAATTTTCCCCGCGTACTGGCGTTAGCGGAAAATTATCCTCCATTGTTTGCCGCGCTTGGTCTGCATCCCATTGTTATCGAACAACATAGCGATGACAGCCTGGACCAGTTGCGACAGGAGCTGGATAAGCGCCCACAAAAGCTGGTGGCGCTAGGCGAGATTGGATTGGATCTGTATCGGGACGATCCGCAATTCGATAAGCAAGAGCGGGTGCTGGAAGCGCAGCTAAAGCTGGCGAAGCGGTATGAATTGCCGGTGATCCTGCATTCGCGGCGTACCCATGACAAGCTGGCGATGCACCTGAAACGTCATACTTTGCCACGAACTGGCGTGGTGCATGGTTTTTCCGGGAGCGTGCAGCAGGCAGAGCGCTTTGTGCAACTGGGATACAAAATTGGCGTGGGAGGCACTATTACCTATCCGCGCGCCAGTAAAACCCGCGAGGTAATAGCGCAACTGCCGCTGGAATCGCTGTTGCTGGAAACCGACGCGCCGGATATGCCGCTCAACGGCTTTCAGGGGCAGCCCAATCGCCCGGAGCAGGTAGTCAGAGTCTTTGACGTCTTATGCGAACTGCGCCCGGAACCTGCGGACGTGATCGCTGACGCGCTGTATCGTAATGCCACGGCGTTGTTTAACATGTGATTGGATGGCGTACCCAGCCAACAAAAGTGTCCGCTTCGTAGGCCTGATAAGCGAAGCGCATCAGGCATATCTTTGCCGGATGGCGGCTGCGTCTTATCCGGCCTACAAAAGTGTGTGCTTCGTAGGCCTGATAAGCAAAGCGCATCAGGCATATTTTTGCCGGATGGCGGCTGCGCCTTATCCGGCCTACAAAAGTATGCGCTCCGTAGGCCTGATAAGCGAAGCGCATCAGGCATAACTTCGCCGGATGGCGGCTGCGTCTTATCCGGCCTACAAAAGTAGGCGCTCCGTAGGCCTGATAAGCAAAGCGCATCAGGCATAACTTTGCCGGATGGTGGCTGTGTTTTCTCCGGCCTGCAAATGATGTAGCCGCATCCGGCAATCACAGGTACAGCGCCGGGAAGATCAAATTATCCACCCTGCGCTCGCGCAATCTTTGCGCCAGGTGTTCCACATCCTTCGGCGTGGCGCTCGGCCAGTCCTTCGCTTCGCCATACACCCCGTGCGCATGAAAGGCATTCAACCGTACCGGTACGTCGCCGGTGCGTTTGATAAACGCCGCCAGCGCATCGATATGCTGTAGATAATCTTCCTGACCAGGAATAACCAGCAGGCGGAGTTCCGCCAGTTTGCTCTGCCCGGACAAAAAGGTAATGCTTTGTTTAATCAGCGTGTTATCGCGGCCGGTAAGCTGCCGATGACACGTGCTGTCCCAGGCTTTTAAATCCAGCATTACGCCGTCGCACACCGGCAGCAGCTTCTGCCAGCCGGTTTCGCTCAGCATGCCGTTGCTGTCGACCATGCAGGTCAGGTGTTGCAACTGCGGATCGGTTTTTATCGCGGTAAATAGCGCCACAATAAAGGGGAGCTGGGTAGTCGCTTCACCGCCACTAACGGTTATCCCTTCGATAAACAGTGACGCTTTACGAATATGTTGCAGCACTTCATCAACGCTCATACTCTGCGCCATCGGCGTGGCCTGCTGGGGGCACATGTGCAGGCAGGTGTCACACTGCTGACACACATCGGACTGCCACCACACTTTCCCTGCGCTCAGGCTCAGCGCCTCATGCGGGCAATGCAGCACACACTCCCCGCAGTCGTTGCAGCGTCCCATCGTCCACGGATTGTGGCAATTTTTACAGCGCAGATTACATCCTTGCAGAAACAGAGCCAGACGACTGCCCGGCCCATCGACGCAGGAGAAAGGAATCAGCCTACTGACTAAAGCGCATCTGCTGTTCATGGCTAATCACGCGAGGTTGTCGTTCCAGAATGCGCGTATTGCGCGCGGCTTCTTCGCCAAGCCAGGTGGTGTTGGTTCGTGACCCTTCGGCGCGATACTTTTCCAGATCCGACAGGCGCACCATGTAACCCGTAACGCGAACCAGATCGTTGCCGCTCACGTTGGCGGTAAACTCGCGCATTCCGGCTTTAAACGCCCCGAGGCACAACTGCACCAGCGCCTGAGGATTACGCTTGATGGTTTCATCCAGCGTGAGAATGTCGCTGATCCCGGCGTGATAAAACGCGTGATGTGGCGCGACGGTTTGCAGATGGGTGATCGGATCCGGCTCATCGCCGTAAGGCAGGCGTGCCCCTGGCGTGGTGCCGATGTCAGAACTGATCCCCGACTGTGCATGCAGCATCGCGCGCTGCTTCCAGCCATATTTCACCGGGGTGTTTTCGACAAACTCAGCCAGGTAGGCGCTAATACGATAGCCGAGCTGATTGGCGAACTCATCTTTCCCATAGCGCGCATTCTGTCCCGACTTATCGCACAGCAGGTTAACCGCCTCCGCCAGACCATACATCCCGAACATAGGCACAAAACGTTCGGGATCAATCAACCCTTCCTGCACGAGGAAGCTATTCTCAAAGAAATGTGATTTCTCATAGAGGAATTCACATCGTGAATCAATGATGGCGATTTGCTGCTGGCAGTAGTGCGGTAGGGTGCGCGTAAAGAAGTCATCGACAGAGGTGCTGCGCTCTGCGATGGCTTTCAGATTAAGCCTGACCAGCGTGCTTCCCCCCCCGGCGAGCGGCAAAGAGTTGTAACAACTGACGACGCCATACTGACCTTTTGTGAAAATTTTATCATTTTCAGGGCCGTTGGAAATATGCGGCTTACTGCACTCGCAGATATTTTGCGCCACGTTGAGCAGCAGATCGTCAGGTGTGATTTGCGGGTCATAAATGAATGTCAGATTAGGCGAAACCTGCTTTAACTCTGCGTCTGCGCGTAAAATTGCACGGGTGACTGGTGTATCGGCGGGGCCGATATTGGCATGCATAAACGCGTCTGGCAGGGTTCTGTCGAGATAACGCCAGAAACGTTTTATTCGAATATCGATCTCGTCTTGTGTTAGAATTCTAACATACGGTTGCAGCAAGGCATCGAGCTGGCCGAGATAAACCGGCATCGACGTCACTGACGGAACATGGTGGTAAAGAATAGTGAGTAAGGATAATGCGTCATCAAGATCCCAGGCGCCTTCCAGCTCCAGCCACGATGAGCCATTGGCCAGAAAATGCGCGTAATCGGGTAAAACATAGCGCGGTTTGAACGGGGCATGACCTTCGTACATATCGCAGATTACCCCATCATCCAGCGCCTGACGTGCCTGTGCAGGCAGTTGCGGGTAAGGCAGCGCGTTCTCAGCTTCCAGCGCCAGAAAGTGGCGTTTCTGCTCAGGGCTGAGCACTGGGCTGGTCACGATTTGTTGGCAACGCTGTTGCAGCGCGAGTTCGCTTGAAGTGGGCATCGTTGATTCCTTTTTATCCCGAAGGTGTAACGCCATTGTAGAAAGCAACGCCGCCGCAACCTTTGATCCGGATGCGCCTGATGCCACCGCATCCCTTTAGAAAAGGTGATTTATTTGAAGTAGATCTCATTAGAGTAATGCAAATCTGTATGTGGTTTTCATTAACTGTGATGTATATCGAAGTGTAATAGCGAGCGGATGTTAGAATACTAACAAACTCGCAAGGTGAAATTTTATACGGCGATGCCGTTGGAGAATGTTATGACCGATTTAACAGCAAGCAGCCTGCGTGCACTGAAACTGATGGACCTGACTACCCTGAATGACGACGACACCAATGAAAAAGTGATCGCGCTGTGTCATCAGGCGAAGACCCCGGTTGGCAACACTGCCGCAATCTGTATCTATCCGCGTTTCATCCCTATTGCGCGTAAGACCCTGAAAGAGCAGGGCACGCCGGACATCCGCATTGCAACCGTAACCAACTTCCCGCACGGCAACGACGACATCGAGATTGCGCTGGCTGAAACCCGCGCGGCGATTGCTTACGGCGCAGATGAAGTTGACGTGGTGTTCCCGTACCGTGCGCTGATCGCCGGTAACGAGCAGATTGGTTTCGATCTGGTTAAAGCCTGCAAAGACGCGTGTGCGGCGGCAAACGTGCTGCTGAAAGTCATCATCGAAACCGGTGAGCTGAAAGAAGAAGCACTGATTCGCAAAGCGTCTGAAATCTCCATCAAAGCCGGTGCTGATTTCATCAAAACTTCTACCGGTAAAGTGCCGGTCAATGCGACGCCGGAAAGCGCACGCATCATGATGGAAGTGATCCGCGACATGGGTGTTTCTAAAACTGTAGGTTTCAAACCGGCTGGTGGCGTGCGCACTGCAGAAGATGCACAGCAGTTCCTGGCGATTGCCGATGAACTGTTTGGCGCTGACTGGGCTGATTCTCGTCACTACCGTTTTGGCGCATCCAGCCTGCTGGCGAGCCTGCTGAAAGCGCTGGGTCACGGCGACGGCAAGAGCGCAAGCAGCTACTAAGCCTTATATTGCCGGAGCTGTAGCGACGTAGGCCGGATAAGGCGTAGCCGCCATCCGGCATTAAGACGACTGCCGGGTGGCGCGTTGCTTACCCGGCCTACAACGGCCTTCTACTCTTTTCCCCTGGGGGTTACCGTGTTTCTCGCACAAGAAATTATTCGTAAAAAACGTGATGGTCATGCGCTGAGCGATGAAGAAATTCGTTTCTTTATCAATGGTATTCGCGACAACACCATCTCTGAAGGGCAAATCGCCGCCCTGGCGATGACCATTTTCTTCCACGATATGACAATGCCTGAGCGAGTTTCGCTGACCATGGCAATGCGTGATTCAGGAACCGTGCTGGACTGGAAAAGCCTGCAGCTGAACGGCCCGATTGTGGATAAACACTCTACCGGCGGTGTGGGTGACGTAACGTCACTGATGTTAGGCCCGATGGTCGCAGCGTGCGGCGGCTATATTCCGATGATCTCCGGGCGTGGCCTGGGGCATACCGGCGGTACGCTCGATAAACTGGAAGCGATTCCTGGATTTGACATCTTCCCGGACGACGCGCGCTTCCGTGAAATTATTAAAGACGTGGGTGTGGCGATTATTGGGCAAACCAGCTCGCTCGCACCGGCGGATAAACGTTTTTATGCCACCCGCGATATTACCGCGACGGTGGATTCCATCCCGCTGATTACCGGTTCCATTCTGGCGAAAAAACTGGCGGAAGGGCTGGATGCGCTAGTGATGGATGTGAAAGTGGGCAGCGGCGCCTTTATGCCGACCTACGAGCTTTCTGAAGCTCTTGCTGAAGCGATTGTCGGTGTGGCAAACGGTGCGGGTGTACGTACCACTGCGCTGTTAACCGATATGAACCAGGTGCTGGCCTCCAGCGCAGGTAACGCGGTCGAAGTTCGCGAAGCGGTGCAGTTCCTGACCGGTGAATACCGCAATCCACGTCTGTTAGACGTCACCATGGCGCTGTGCGTGGAAATGCTGATCTCCGGTAATCTGGCGAAAGATGACGCCGAAGCCCGTGCGAAATTGCAGACCGTGCTGGACAACGGTAAAGCGGCAGAGATTTTTGGTCGCATGGTTGCGGCGCAAAAAGGCCCGACCGATTTCGTCGAAAATTATGCGAAGTATCTGCCGACGGCAATGCTCAGCAAAGCGGTATATGCTGATACCGAAGGCTTTGTCAGCGCGATGGATACCCGCGCGCTGGGGATGGCGGTCGTTTCCATGGGCGGCGGTCGTCGTCAGGCTTCGGACACCATTGATTACAGCGTTGGCTTTAGCGATATGGCGCGTCTGGGCGACAGCGTAGACGGACAACGCCCGCTGGCGGTGATCCACGCGAAAGACGAAGCCAGCTGGCAGGAAGCGGCGAAAGCGGTCAAAGCGGCAATTAGCCTTGACGATAAAGCGCCAGAAATTACACCGACAGTCTATCGTCGTATTACCGAATAACTGTATACTGATCTGATCGCTTTTTTGCGGCGCAGATGTATGGAGAACAAGATGAAACGTGCATTTATTATGGTGCTGGACTCCTTTGGTATTGGTGCGACTGAAGATGCGGATCGCTTTGGCGACGTAGGTTCAGACACTATGGGACACATTGCAGAAGCCTGTGCGAAAGGTGAGGCTGACAATGGTCGCAAAGGTCCACTGAATCTGCCTAACCTGACCCGTCTGGGCCTGGTGAAAGCTCACGAAGGTTCTACCGGTAAAATTGCTGCTGGTATGGACGGTAACGCGGAAGTGATTGGTGCCTACGCATGGGCGCATGAACTTTCTTCCGGGAAAGACACGCCGTCTGGCCACTGGGAAATCGCGGGTGTCCCGGTTCTGTTTGATTGGGGTTATTTCTCCGATCATGAAAACAGCTTCCCGCAGGAACTGCTGGATAAACTGGTAAAACGTGCCAACCTGCCAGGCTACCTCGGCAACTGCCACTCTTCCGGTACCGTGATCCTGGATCAGCTGGGTGAAGAGCATATGAAAACCGGCAAGCCGATTTTCTATACCTCCGCTGACTCCGTGTTCCAGATTGCCTGCCACGAAGAGACGTTTGGCCTGGATAAACTCTACGAGCTGTGCGAAATCGCACGTGAAGAGCTGACCGAAGGTGGTTACAACATCGGTCGTGTTATCGCACGTCCGTTTATCGGTGATAAAGCCGGTAACTTCCAGCGTACCGGTAACCGTCACGACCTGGCCGTTGAGCCGCCAGCACCGACCGTGCTGCAGAAACTGGTCGACGAAAAAGACGGTCACGTGGTTTCCGTCGGTAAAATCGCGGATATCTACGCTAACTGCGGCATCACCAAAAAAGTGAAAGCCACCGGTCTGGACGCGCTGTTCGACGCCACCATCAAAGAGATGAAAGAAGCAGGTGATAAGACCATCGTCTTCACCAACTTCGTTGATTTCGACTCTTCCTGGGGACATCGTCGCGATATCGCCGGTTATGCTGCGGGCCTGGAACTGTTCGACCGCCGTCTGCCTGAGCTGATGGAGCTGGTGGGTGAAGATGACATTCTGATCCTGACCGCTGACCACGGCTGCGACCCAAGCTGGACCGGCACTGACCACACCCGTGAACACATCCCGGTACTGGTCTACGGCCCGAAAGTGAAACCAGGTTCTTTAGGTCACCGTGAAACCTTCGCGGATATCGGTCAGACGCTGGCGAGCTACTTTGGTACGTCACCGATGGACTACGGTAAAAACATGCTGTAATACCCGTTGTCTTTCGCGCTGTAGATGCGTTGACTTCATTCGCTCACCCCGGTCACATAGTGAATCTATGCTCCCGGGGATTCACGAATTCGTCGCCTTCCTACAACGCGAAATCCTTAGGGTATTTCACTGTTTTGCATACGTTTTGTAGGCCTGATAAGGCGTAGCCGCCATCAGGCAATAACAACGAAATAAGGACAAAAAATGGCAACTCCACATATTAATGCAGAAATGGGTGATTTCGCTGACGTCGTATTGATGCCGGGCGACCCGCTGCGTGCAAAGCATATTGCTGAAACTTTCCTCGAAGATGTTCGTGAAGTGAACAACGTTCGCGGCATGTTAGGTTTTACCGGTACTTACAAAGGCCGTAAGATCTCCGTTATGGGTCACGGTATGGGTATCCCGTCCTGCTCCATCTACACCAAAGAGCTGATCACCGATTTCGGCGTGAAGAAAATCATTCGCGTAGGCTCCTGCGGCGCTGTGCGTATGGACGTTAAACTGCGTGACGTGGTTATCGGTATGGGCGCCTGCACCGACTCCAAGGTGAACCGTATCCGTTTTAAAGATCATGACTTTGCGGCTATCGCTGACTTTGACATGGTACGTAACGCGGTTGATGCGGCAAAAGCACTGGGTGTAGACGCGCGCGTGGGCAACCTGTTCTCTGCTGACCTGTTCTACTCTCCGGACGGTGAAATGTTCGACGTGATGGAAAAATACGGCGTGCTGGGCGTGGAAATGGAAGCGGCGGGCATCTACGGTGTTGCTGCGGAATTTGGTGCAAAAGCGCTGACCATCTGCACCGTTTCCGACCATATCCGTACTCACGAGCAGACCACTGCCGCTGAACGTCAGACGACCTTCAACGACATGATCAAAATCGCGCTGGAATCCGTTCTGCTGGGCGATAAAGAGTAAGGGTTGTTGTGGCCCGGTGGCGCTTCGCTTACCGGGCCTACGGAAATGCCGCTATTAATGCCTGATGGCGCTTCGCTTGTCAGGCCTACAGGAGCGGTCTTGTAGGCCGGATAAGGCGCAGCCGCCATCCGGCAATTCGCCACTAATCGCTTAACGCACGGCCTTCGCCACCCACGCTGCCAGTTCACGCAGCTCGTTTTCCTGATCCGCATATTCCGTAACCAGCGCTTCGCAAGTCTGCTGTAAAACATCGGCGCGATACTGGCAGCCCTGTAGCCGCTCCGCCAGCGCTTCTAACGGCGCGGGATTGAGACTGTCGGTAAACACCTGTGTGCGCGTGATATGACCTTTTTCGACGTCGAAATGCAGCTCAACGCCACCCCAGGTGAAACGCTCGTCCAGCAGATGCGAGAAAGCAGGTGCCTGACCAAAATTCCATTCCCAACTGCTCTGGCGGGCAAAGGTTTCGGCAAAATTTGGCAGGTCCGGCGTTTTATCTGGTGAGATCACTTCCGCTTCAACGCGTTCGCCATAATGAGCAAAAAAGGCTTCCGTGATGGCCTGACAGACCTGTTCATGGGTGATGCCCGGTAACAGCTCCGTCAAATTCGCCACCCGTGAGCGGACAGAGGTGATCCCCTTGGCCGCGAGTTTCTTTTTGTCGGGATTGAGATAATTTGCCAGGCGGCTGAGATCGGCATTTAGCAGCAGCGTGCCGTGGTGGAAGCCGCGATCTTTCGTTTCCCGATAAGCAGAGCCTGAAACCTTGCGATCGCCGTCTGGCGTTTTCACAACCAGATCGTTACGCCCGGAGGTGTCCGCCGTCACACCCAGAGAATTCAATGCGTTGAGGACAATCGCGGTGGAAATGGTTTTGTCGTACTCCGGTTTACCGGCCATAAAGGTAAAGCAGGTATTACCTAAGTCATGGAACACCGCGCCGCCGCCGCTGCTACGGCGGGCGAGCCGCACGTTGTCTTCCTCCATACGGCGGGTATTACACTCTTTCCACGGGTTTTGCGCCCGGCCAATCACCACCGTATCGGCGTTACGCCACAAGAACAGGACGCGCTGCGTGGCGGGCATCTGGCGAAAAATGCACTCTTCGACCGCGAGGTTAAACCACGGATCGTAAGAGTCTGAGATAAGCAGGCGTAGTGTAGTCATGGTTGATTTCCCTTCTGTTTTACAGTTTTTACTGCTTTTACTCTTTTTTCTCGTTGTCTTCTTCCTGCACCGGTTTGTTGGCGGTTAGCAGGAAAGGGGATTGCTGCCAGCGGGTACGCTTGCCTTGCAATAAGGTACGGGTGAGCACGACGCCAATCGCCAGCGCCAGCAGCAGCATCAGGCGTAAGATATTGGTGGTGTTATCTACCTGCTTCGCCTCGGTGGCGAGGGTGTGGGTATCCAGCGTCAGACGCAAATAGCCCAGCGGACCATTTTTCCCCTGAATGGGTTCGACAATCTGCTGGTTAAAATAACCCCCGGCTTTTTTGCCGTCGAGCGCCAGTCGGTCACGAACGTTGACGCTCTCGCCGGTACGCGTAATCAGGTCTCCCTGTTCATCGTACACGCCAGCGTCCAGAATACGGCTACTTTCCGTCAGCTGTGTGAGTACCGCTTTGATGCGTTTTTCATCCGGCGTTTCGGTACGCATTAGCGGAGCAACATTTAGCGCCACCTGGCGGGCCAGCGTACGGGCCAGCTCTTCGAGCTGCGGATTACGCTGCTGCTGGTGACTTTGACTAAACCAGGATGCGCCCTGCATCAGGGCGACGAGCAGAGCAAGACAGAACAATACAATCACTGCACGATGAAGTCGGAATTTCAGTTTTGCGCGAGCCATATTCCACCTGCTGAAAATTTGAGACTTAATGTTGCCAGAAGCGCTGGTTACAGGGTAGCCTCATGCGTTATTTTCCCCTGATGATTCCGACCCGAACGATTTTACAGGAGCTTTAATGCCTAACATAACCTGGTGCGATCTACCTGAAGATGTTTCTCTGTGGCCAGGTCTGCCTCTCTCTTTAAGTGGCGATGAAGTCATGCCGCTGGACTACCACGCGGGCCGCAGTGGCTGGCTGCTGTACGGTCGTGGGCTGGATAAACAACGTTTAACGCAATACCAGAGCAAACTGGGTGCAGCGATGGTGATTGTTGCTGCCTGGTGCGTCGAGGATTATCAGGTGATTCGCCTGGCGGGTTCGTTAACGCCGCGCGCGGCAAAACTGGCGCATGATGCCAAACTGGATGTTGCCCCGTTAGGCAAAATTCCGCATCTGCGCACACCGGGTTTACTGGTGATGGACATGGACTCAACGGCAATCCAGATCGAATGCATTGATGAAATTGCTAAACTGGCTGGAACCGGTGAGATGGTTGCGGAAGTCACGGAACGCGCAATGCGCGGCGAACTGGACTTTACCGCCAGCCTGCGTAGTCGCGTGGCGACGCTGAAGGGCGCTGATGCCAATATTCTGCACCAGGTGCGCGAAACGCTACCGCTGATGCCAGGCCTGACACAGCTGGTGTTAAAACTGGAAACGCTCGGCTGGAAAGTGGCTATTGCCTCTGGCGGCTTTACCTTCTTTGCCGATTACCTGCGTAATAAACTGCGTCTGACGGCGGCTGTAGCAAACGAGCTGGAGATCATGGACGGTAAATTTACCGGCAACGTGATCGGCGATATCGTCGATGCCCAGTACAAAGCCAATACCCTGACCCGCCTGGCGCAAGAGTATGAGATCCCGATGGCGCAGACGGTGGCGATCGGCGACGGTGCTAACGATCTGCCGATGATCAAAACGGCTGGGCTGGGTATTGCGTATCATGCTAAACCGAAAGTGAATGAAAAGACGGAGATTACTATCCGCCACGCTGACCTGATGGGCGTGTTCTGCATTCTCTCCGGCAGCATGAACCAGAAATGATTAAATTGCCTGATGGCAAGGTGTCCGTAGGCCGGATAAGCGCCTGCGCCATCCGGCAAAAGCGTTAACGAAAGAGGTAAAACGTGGCCAAAGCTCCAAAACGCGCCTTTGTTTGTAATGAATGCGGGGCCGATTACCCGCGCTGGCAGGGGCAATGCAGCGCCTGTCAGGCATGGAATACCATTACCGAGGTGCGCCTTGCCGCATCGCCAACGGTGGCGCGTAACGAGCGGCTCAGTGGCTATGCCGGGAATGCAGGCGTGGCAAAAGTGCAGAAGCTGTCTGACATCAGCCTTGAAGAACTACCGCGTTTTTCCACTGGATTTAAAGAGTTTGACCGCGTGCTGGGCGGCGGTGTGGTACCCGGCAGCGCTATTCTGATTGGCGGTAACCCCGGCGCGGGGAAATCAACGCTGCTGCTGCAAACGCTGTGCAAGCTCGCTGAGCAGATGAAAACTCTGTACGTCACCGGTGAAGAGTCACTGCAGCAGGTGGCGATGCGTGCGCACCGGCTCGGTTTGCCGACAGCGAATCTGAATATGCTGTCGGAAACCAGTATCGAACAAATTTGCCTGATTGCCGAAGAAGAACAGCCGAAGCTGATGGTGATCGACTCCATTCAGGTAATGCACATGGCGGATATTCAGTCTTCGCCGGGCAGCGTGGCGCAGGTGCGTGAAACGGCGGCTTATCTGACGCGCTTTGCCAAAACGCGCGGCGTGGCGATTGTGATGGTCGGCCACGTCACCAAAGACGGCTCGCTGGCCGGGCCGAAGGTGCTCGAACACTGTATTGACTGTTCGGTACTGCTCGATGGTGACGCCGATTCCCGTTTCCGCACTCTGCGTAGCCATAAAAACCGCTTTGGCGCGGTGAATGAGCTGGGCGTCTTTGCCATGACCGAACAGGGCCTGCGTGAAGTCAGCAACCCTTCCGCTATCTTCTTAAGCCGTGGCGATGAGGTCACCTCCGGCAGTTCGGTGATGGTGGTCTGGGAAGGTACGCGCCCGCTGCTGGTAGAGATTCAGGCGCTGGTCGATCACTCAATGATGGCGAACCCGCGTCGCGTGGCGGTCGGTCTGGAACAGAACCGTCTGGCGATTCTGCTGGCGGTGCTGCATCGTCACGGTGGCTTGCAGATGGCGGATCAGGACGTGTTTGTTAACGTAGTCGGCGGCGTAAAAGTCACCGAAACCAGCGCCGACCTGGCGTTGCTGCTGGCAATGGTCTCCAGCCTGCGTGACAGACCGCTGCCACAGGATTTAGTGGTCTTTGGCGAAGTGGGGTTGGCGGGCGAAATCCGTCCGGTACCCAGCGGGCAGGAGCGTATTTCGGAAGCGGCGAAGCACGGCTTTCGCCGGGCGATTGTCCCTGCCGCTAACGTACCGAAAAAAGTACCGGAAGGCATGCAGGTCTTTGGCGTTAAGAAGCTTGCGGATGCGTTAAGCGTGTTTGACGACCTATAATCAAATACCCGTACATACTGATTTAGTAGGCCTGATAAGCGAAGCGCCATCAGGCAGTGTTACGCGATTTTTCCAGCAGGAGGCTCTTGTGTCATTTGAATATCTGAAAACCGCCATAAAGCAAAAGGGCTGTACCCTGCAACAGGTGGCGGATGCCAGTGGCATGACCAAGGGATACCTAAGCCAACTGCTGAATGCCAAAATCAAAAGCCCCAGCGCGCAGAAGCTGGAGGCGTTGCACCGCTTTCTCGGTCTGGAGTTTCCGCGCCAGCAGAAAAATATCGGTGTGGTATTCGGCAAGTTTTATCCGCTGCACACCGGCCATATCTATCTTATCCAGCGCGCCTGTAGCCAGGTCGATGAACTGCATATCATCATGGGCTATGACGACACGCGCGATCGCAGCCTGTTTGAAGACAGTGCCATGTCACAACAGCCTACGGTGCCCGATCGTTTACGCTGGCTGCTGCAAACCTTTAAGTATCAGAAAAATATCCGTATTCATGCCTTCAACGAAGAAGGCATGGAGCCGTATCCGCACGGCTGGGACGTGTGGAGCAACGGGATCAAAAGGTTTATGCAGGAGAAAGGGATCCAGCCAAACTGGATCTACACCTCTGAAGAATCAGATGCCCCGCAGTATCTCGAACATTTGGGGATCGAAACCGTGCTGGTGGATCCTAAGCGGACGTTCATGAGCATCAGCGGCGGGCAAATCCGTGAAAACCCGTTTCGCTACTGGGAGTACATTCCGACCGAAGTGAAGCCGTTCTTCGTGCGCACCGTGGCGATCCTCGGCGGGGAGTCGAGCGGTAAATCGACGCTGGTGAATAAGCTCGCCAATATCTTTAACACCACCAGTGCGTGGGAATACGGGCGTGATTATGTCTTCTCCCATTTGGGCGGCGATGAGATGGCGTTGCAGTATTCTGACTACGATAAAATCGCCCTGGGACAAGCGCAATACATCGATTTTGCTGTTAAATACGCCAATAAAGTGGCATTCATCGACACCGATTTCGTGACCACTCAGGCCTTCTGTAAAAAGTATGAAGGGCGTGAACACCCGTTTGTGCAAGCGCTTATTGATGAGTATCGCTTCGACCTGGTGATCCTGCTGGAAAACAACACCCCATGGGTGGCGGATGGCTTACGCAGCCTTGGAAGCTCAGTTGACAGAAAAGCGTTTCAGACGCTGCTGGTCGAGATGCTGCAGGAAAACAATATCAATTTTGTGCACGTTCAGGAGCCTGACTACGACGGCCGCTTCCTGCGCTGCGTGGAGTTGGTGAAAGAACTAATGGGTGAGCAAAGGTAGATTTTAATGCCGGATGCGCTGCGCTTATCCGGCCTACAAGTCGCACTAACCTCGTAGGCCGGATAAGGCGTAACGCCGCCATCCGGCGCTTAACGCTAATTACTTAGAAATACGCTTGTACTTAATACGTTTCGGCTCCAGCGCATCGGCGCCCAGCGTACGTTTCTTGTACTCTTCGTATTCGGTAAAGTTACCTTCGAAGAACTCAACCTTACCTTCATCCTGGTAATCCAGAATGTGGGTGGCGATACGGTCGAGGAACCAACGGTCGTGCGAGATAACCATCGCGCAGCCCGGGAATTCCAGTAGGGCGTTTTCCAGCGCGCGCAGGGTTTCGATATCCAGGTCGTTGGTTGGTTCATCGAGCAGCAGCATGTTGCCGCCAACCTGCAGCAGCTTCGCCAGGTGCAGACGACCACGCTCACCACCGGACAGCTCGCCGACGCGTTTGCCCTGATCCACACCTTTGAAGTTGAAGCGGCCCACGTAGGCACGGCTTGGCATCTCGGTGTTGCCGATTCGCATGATATCCAGCCCGCCGGAAACTTCTTCCCACACGGTTTTGCTGTTGTCCATGGCGTCACGGAACTGGTCAACGGAGGCCAGTTTGACGGTTTCACCCAGCGTGATGGTGCCGCTGTCAGGCTGTTCCTGACCGGACATCATACGGAACAGGGTAGATTTACCCGCGCCGTTCGGACCGATGATGCCGACAATTGCGCCTTTCGGTACGGAGAAAGTCAGATCGTCGATCAGAACGCGATCGCCGTAGGATTTACGCAGATTGGTGACTTCAACGACTTTATCGCCCAGACGTGCTCCAGGTGGAATAAACAGTTCGTTGGTTTCGTTACGTTTCTGGTATTCGGTGTTGTTCAGCTCTTCAAAGCGTGCCAGACGGGCTTTACCCTTAGACTGACGACCTTTAGCGCCCTGACGCACCCACTCCAGCTCTTTCTCAATGGATTTACGGCGAGCCGCTTCCTGAGAGGCTTCCTGGGCCAGACGCTGATCTTTCTGCTCCAGCCAGGAAGAGTAGTTACCTTCCCACGGAATACCTTCACCACGGTCCAGCTCCAGGATCCAGCCCGCAACGTTGTCGAGGAAGTAACGGTCGTGGGTAATCGCCACTACGGTGCCTTCGAAATCGTGCAGGAAGCGTTCCAGCCACGCGACGGATTCCGCATCCAGGTGGTTGGTCGGTTCGTCGAGCAGCAGCATGTCTGGTTTTTCCAGCAGCAGGCGGCACAGCGCAACGCGGCGGCGTTCACCACCGGAGAGATTCTCAATTTTAGCGTCCCAGTCCGGCAGACGCAGGGCGTCAGCGGCACGCTCAAGCTGCACGTTCAGGTTATGGCCGTCGTGCGCCTGGATAATTTCTTCAAACTTGCCCTGTTGTGCGGCCAGTTTATCGAAGTCGGCGTCCGGCTCGGCGTACTTGGCGTAAACTTCATCCAGACCTTTCAGTGCACTAACCACTTCGGCAACCGCTTCTTCAACGGATTCACGAACGGTATGTTCTGGGTTCAGTTTTGGTTCCTGCGGCAGGTAACCGATTTTAATGCCTGGCTGTGGGCGAGCTTCACCTTCGATATCGGTATCAATACCGGCCATGATGCGCAGCAGGGTAGATTTACCCGCACCGTTCAGACCGAGAACACCGATTTTGGCGCCAGGGAAGAAGCTCAGTGAGATGTTTTTAAGAATATGACGTTTCGGCGGAACGACCTTGCCGACACGATGCATGGTATAAACGAATTGGGCCACGTTGGACTCGCCTCTATGTTTATCCCGTCATACTTCAAGCCGCAGATGCGTTGGCTGTGTCGTTCACTCCAGTCACGTACTTTTGTACGCTTAGGGGATTCACTTCCTCGCCGCCTTGCTGCAACTTGAATTATTTAGGGCTAATTATTGGTAAATAGTTATCAAAGGCGAAGTGTAGCCTTTTTCATTGCCCAATCCCAGCCAGCAGATCCCACTCGCAACAAAAGTAAAAAAGTGTCCGTGACGTGGCGCATTCTGCAATGTCTGGTTAGCATGAATTAATTAAGCGGCATGATGCTGCACAGACGTAACATGAGAAGAGGAAGAGCTTGTGGACAAAGCCAATCAATTTACCTGGCGCCTGCTGGCAGCCAGCGTATGTCTGCTGACGGTAAGTCAGGTGGCGCGAGCCGACTCCCTGGATGAGCAGCGCAATCGTTATGCGCAAATCAAGCAAGCCTGGGACAACCGACAGATGGATGTCGTAGAGCAGATGATGCCCGGCCTGAAGAACTATCCTCTGTACCCGTATCTGGAATATCGTCAGATCACTGACGATCTGATGAATCAGCCCACCATTACCGTTACCAATTTTGTGCGTGCCAATCCGACACTGCCCCCTGCGCGTACGCTGCAATCGCGTTTCGTGAATGAACTGGCGCGCCGCGAAGACTGGCGCGGACTGCTGGCGTTCAGCCCGGAAAAACCGGGTACCACGGAAGCGCAATGTAACTATTACTTCGCGAAATGGAGTACCGGGCAAACCGAAGAAGCCTGGCAGGGCGCGAAAGAGCTGTGGTTGACCGGGAAAAGTCAGCCGAATGCCTGTGACAAATTATTTGGCGTATGGCGCGCCTCAGGCACTCAGGATCCGCTGGCGTATCTGGAGCGTATTCGTCTGGCGATGAAAGCCGGGAATACCGGTCTGGTGACGGCGCTGGCCGGACAGATGCCCGCGCAATACCAAACCATTGCCTCTGCGATCATCTCGCTGGCCAACGATCCGAATTCGGTGATGACTTTTGCACGTACCACCGGCGCCACGGATTTCACCCGACAGATGGCGGCGGTCGCCTTTGCCAGCGTGGCGCGTCAGGATGTGGAAAACGCCCGCCTGATGATCCCGTCCCTGGTACAGGCGCAACAGCTTAATGACGAGCAAACCCAGGAGCTACGCGATATTGTTGCCTGGCGTCTGATGGGCAATGACGTCACTGACGAGCAGGCCAAATGGCGTGATGATGCGATTATGCGCTCCAATTCCACCTCGCTTGTGGAGCGTCGCGTGCGCATGGCGCTGGGAACCGGCGATCGTCGTGGCCTGAATACCTGGCTGGCACGTCTGCCAATGGAAGCAAAAGAAAAAGACGAGTGGCGCTACTGGCAGGCTGATCTGCTGCTGGAGCGCGGACGTGATGCGGAAGCCAAAGAGATCCTGCACCAGCTTATGCAGCAGCGTGGTTTCTATCCGATGGTGGCGGCACAGCGCCTGGGCGAAGAGTACGAGCTGAAAGTGGATAAAGCGCCAGCGAACGTTGATTCTGCGCTGACTCAGGGGCCAGAAATGGCACGCGTACGCGAGCTAATGTACTGGAACATGGATAATACCGCGCGCAGTGAATGGGCGAATCTGGTTACCAGCCGTACCAAGTCCGAGCAGGCTCAACTGGCACGTTACGCGTTCAACAATCACTGGTGGGATCTGAGCGTTCAGGCGACGATCGCCGGTAAGCTGTGGGATCATCTGGAAGAGCGCTTCCCATTGGCCTATAAAGATCTGTTTACCCGTTACACCAGCGGCAAGGATATTCAGCCAAGCTATGCGATGGCGATAGCGCGTCAGGAAAGCGCCTGGAACCCGAAAGTGAAATCACCGGTCGGCGCCAGCGGGCTGATGCAGATTATGCCGGGCACGGCGACGCATACGGTGAAAATGTTCTCGATTCCAGGTTACAGCAGTCCGAGCCAGCTACTGGATCCTGATACCAACATCAACATTGGTACCAGCTATTTGCAGTACGTATATCAGCAATTCGACAATAACCGCATCTTTGCGTCGGCAGCCTATAACGCCGGTCCGGGACGCGTTCGCACCTGGCTTGGCAATAGCGCTGGCCGCATTGATGCTGTGGCGTTTGTCGAAAGTATTCCATTCTCAGAGACGCGTGGTTATGTGAAGAACGTGCTGGCTTATGATGCGTACTATCGCTATTTCCTCGGCGATAAACCGGAGTTGATGAGCGACGCAGAATGGCAACGTCGTTACTGATCGTGTCGATTGTGTTATGCTATCGTACTCGTTAAAGAGTACAAAAGGGGGAAGCAAGCACGCTTCCCCCGCAACGATGGCGATATCTTATGACTCAGCAATCACCCTATTCAGCAGAGATGGCAGAACAACGTCACCAGGAGTGGTTACGTTTTGTCGATCTGCTTAAACACGCCTACGAACAAGATTTACACCTGCCACTGCTCAATTTGATGTTAACGCCGGATGAGCGTGAAGCGTTGGGCACGCGTGTGCGTATCATTGAAGAGCTGCTGCGCGGCGAGATGAGCCAGCGTGAGCTTAAAAACGAGCTCGGGGCGGGAATTGCCACTATTACGCGGGGGTCGAACAGCCTCAAATCCGCACCGGTGGATTTGCGTCAGTGGCTGGAGCAGGTACTGCTAAAAAGTGTCTGATTCTCTCGTAGGCCGGATAAGGCGAAGCCGCCATCCGGCAATGGTGCGCGCTGCTTGCCTGATGGCGCTACGCTTATCAGGCCTACAAATTACAATGACTCATCGTATATCGCGTTATGAAACGGGCTGAGCGCCAGAATCACCGCCTGGTGATAGACGCTTGAGCGCGTCAGCTTGCCCGCGGTAAAAACGCCGATTGCGCCTTCTTTACGGCCAATTTCATCAATACCCGCATAGTCCGACATCACCGGGCCGAGCGCTTCACCTTTACGGACTCTGTCGAGAATGACAGTAGGCAATGGCAGCGTGGCTGAACGGGCTTCACCGCGCTGAATGCCGTTATCAATCACCACCCAACTAAAGGTGGCATCGTCGTCAATTCCTGCTTCAATGGCGACCCAGAAATCAGCCTGCGGGTGCAGGCGGCGAGCGTTATCAACGCGATTTCGTGCGCCAGTGCGCGTTTCCTGGTTTCCGAAAGGTTGTTCCGGCACGCCACTCTCGACGGCGACGGGTTCAATATGGCAGGATCCTTCCCCGAAAATCTCTTCAAATGCCCGCAGAATTGCCTGAATTTTGGCAGGATTGGTGGTCGCAGAGATAACCTTGTGCATAATTAAGCTCAGTTTGAAAATTCATCGCAGAGTCTACTCAAAGTATGACGAGTATATAACGGAAAAAAAGCATGTTACAGGTATACCTTGTTCGCCATGGCGAAACGCAGTGGAACGCCGAGCGACGTATTCAAGGCCAGTCAGACAGCCCACTAACCGCTAAAGGTGAACAACAAGCCATGCAGGTGGGAGAACGCGCCCGCTCGTTTGGTATTACGCATGTCATCAGTAGCGATCTTGGTCGTACACGACGCACCGCAGAAATCATCGCCCAGGCCTGCGGCTGTGATATCACCTATGATTCTCGTCTGCGTGAGCTGAATATGGGGGTGCTGGAAAAACGTCACATCGATACGCTGACGCCAGAGGAAGAGGGCTGGCGTCGCCAGTTGGTGAACGGCACGGTGGATGGTCGTATTCCGGAAGGGGAATCGATGCAGGAGCTGAGCGATCGCGTCAATGCGGCGCTGGCATCCTGTCTGGAGCTGCCGCCGGGAAGTCGTCCACTGCTGGTCAGCCACGGTATCGCGCTGGGTTGCCTGGTGAGCACAATTCTGGGATTACCGGCATGGGCTGAACGTCGCTTGCGTCTGCGCAACTGTTCAATTTCTCGTGTTGATTACCAGGAAAGCTTATGGCTGGCGCCGGGATGGGTCGTTGAAACGGCAGGGGACATCTCACATCTGGACGCCCCTGCGTTGGATGAACTACAGCGCTAGCGGCGAATCGGAATCAGGAATTCGCAGCGCAGGTTGATCGGGCGATCTCCCGCTTTGGCATCTTCTGCCGGGTAGTATCGCTCGATATCCTGTCCTTTACGGCGCGTCAGGTTCAGCATCGGCATGCATGTGCCGTAAACCGTCAGGATAAACTCTTGCACGCCGGTTCCCAGCCCTTCGTAGGTAAACATCACATACTCGCCACCCTGTAACAGGATAGGCTGCGCCGACGGCACATAGCCATTGGCCTGTTCCGGCGTCAGTGCTGTGGTGTAAAACACTTCCTGTTCGTCGTCTTTTTCAATGCTCGGACGCGTTTCGTTAAGCCCGTACAGCACTGGCGGGATCGCCGGAGCCTGAGCAAGGAAGTCGCGCCAGAACTGAATACGCATTTCATGACGGAAATCTGAAATCTGTTCCAGCGAGCAGGAATAGCTTTGCGTGGTGCCGAGCAGTTGCGTATCTTCCAGGGTGACAAACTCGTGCGCAGGCATCGTAAATTCACCCAGTCGCATTGGCGGGCGAATACCAAACGCACTCCATTCCGGTGAACGGCGATACAGCGCTGGTGTCTGCGAAAATTGTTTCTTGAACGCGCGAGTAAAGGTTTGTTGAGAGTCGAAGCGATATTGCAGCGCAATATCCAAAATTGGACGCGCAGTCAGGCGCAGCGCCACTGCGGATTTCGATAAACGACGGGCGCGGATATAGGCGCCAATAGCATGGCCCGTCACGTCCTTAAACATTCTCTGCAGGTGCCACTTGGAATAGCCCGCTTTTGCCGCCACATTGTCAAGCGACAAAGGCTGATCCAGATGACCTTCCAGCCAGATTAATAGGTCGCGAATAATGCCAGCCTGATCCATAAAATATCCTCATCCTTTCAACAACGAGTACCTGACGTCAGGTATGAGGATAATAGCATTTTTTGCTGTTTTAGCATTCAGTGTTTTTTTTGCTCATAAGTGCTTTTTTCGGACATACGAAAGCGTGATTATTGTAATCCTG
Source organism: Citrobacter sp. Cpo071 (assembly GCF_030332765.1). Classification (NCBI taxonomy): domain Bacteria; kingdom Pseudomonadati; phylum Pseudomonadota; class Gammaproteobacteria; order Enterobacterales; family Enterobacteriaceae; genus Citrobacter; species Citrobacter sp. Cpo071. The sequence continues at coordinate 103,240 of NZ_JAOWHE010000079.1, forward strand.
TGATCTGTATACATTTTATCTTAGAATGTTTAATAATTACGCAGAACAACTTTTAAGAATGGTAACAATATGAAATATAAGAGCTTAGTCATTTCCTCAATTCTGCTGATGTTGGCGCAGGTCGCCCATGCGGAGCAGATTGGATCTGTCGATACGGTGTTCAAAATGTTTGGGCCGGATCATAAAATTGTGGTCGAAGCGTTTGACGATCCGGATGTTACCAATGTGACCTGTTACGTGAGTCGTGCGAAGACCGGCGGCATCAAAGGTGGACTGGGGCTGGCGGAAGATACCTCCGATGCCGCCATCTCTTGCCAGCAGGTTGGGCCGGTAGAACTGAGCGACAGAATCAAGAACGGTAAAGCTCAGGGCGAAGTGGTATTTAAGAAACGTACCTCGCTGGTGTTTAAATCTTTACAGGTCGTGCGTTTTTACGATGCGAAACGTAATGCGCTGGCCTATCTGGCCTATTCAGATAAAGTGGTCGATGGATCGCCCAAAAATGCCATTAGCGCGGTACCCATCATGCCGTGGCGGCAATAACAAGGAAGCACAATGCAACAGCCGTTGATCTGGTTGGTTGAGGATGAGCAGGGAATCGCTGATACGCTTATCTACATGCTGCAACAGGAAGGGTTTAGTGTAGAGGCGTTTGAGCGCGGATTTCCCGTGCTGGAGAAATCTCGCCAGCAATGCCCTGATGCCATCATTCTGGATGTCGGGCTACCGGATATCAGTGGTTTTGAACTGTGCCGACGTTTACTGGAACGCCACCCGGCGTTGCCGATCCTCTTTCTGACCGCGCGCAGCGATGAAGTGGATCGCCTGTTGGGGCTGGAAATTGGCGCAGATGACTATGTTGCCAAGCCTTTCTCGCCGCGTGAGGTGTGCGCTCGTGTGCGTACGCTGCTGCGGCGGGTGCAAAAATTCTCCACGCCTTCATCGACGACGCGCTGTGGGGATTTTGAACTTAATGAGCTGGCCGCGCAGATTACCTGGTTCGACATGCCGTTGAACCTGACGCGCTATGAATTCCTGCTGCTGAAAACATTGCTGATGTCGCCGGGACGTATTTACTCTCGCCAGCAGCTGATGGATTTAGTCTGGGCAGACGCGCAGGATACCTTTGACAGAACGGTTGATACTCACATCAAAACGCTGCGTGCCAAGCTGCGGGCTATCAATCCGGAGCTTTCCCCCATCAATACACATCGCGGTATGGGATACAGCCTGAGGAACTGCTGATGCGCATTGGCATGCGTTTGCTGCTCGGCTATTTTCTGATTGTCGCGGTCGCCGCCTGGTTTGTTCTGTCGATCTTTGTGCAGGAAATTAAGCCAGGCGTTCGTCGGGCGACCGAAGGTACTCTAATTGATACCGCCACGCTGCTGGCTGCACTGGCGCGTGATGACGTGCTCTCTGACTCACCGGCTAACGGCAAGCTGGCGCAGGCATTTGCGCAGCTGCATAACCGCCCATTTAACGCCAACATCAGCGGCATTAACAAAGTGCGTAATGAATACCATGTCTACATGACGGACGCGCAGGGCAAGGTGTTGTTTGATTCAGCTAACCAGGCCGTCGGTCAGGACTACTCCCGCTGGAACGATGTGTGGTTAACGCTGCGTGGGCAGTATGGTGCCCGCAGCACGCCGCAAAACCCGAACGATCCGGAAAGCTCAGTGATGTACGTTGCCGCGCCGATCGTAGACGGTGGGCGTATTATCGGCGTGCTCAGTGTCGGCAAACCAAATGCGGCGATGGCACCGGTGATTAAACGCAGTGAACGGCGAATGCTGTGGGCCAGCGCCGTATTGCTGGGCATTGCCCTGGTGATTGGCTTCGGGATGGTATGGTGGATAAACCGATCCATTGCCCGGCTGGCGCGTTATGCCGACTCCGTTACCGAGAATCGCCCCGTCCCACTGCCTGATTTAGGCAGCAGCGAGTTACGCAAACTGGCGCAGGCGCTGGAAAGTATGCGTCTGAAGCTCGAAGGCAAGAACTACATTGAGCAGTATGTCTACGCGTTAACGCATGAGCTGAAAAGTCCGCTGGCGGCCATTCGTGGCGCGGCAGAGATATTGCGCGAAGGCCCGCCGCCAAACGTGGTAGCGCGTTTTACCGATAATATTCTGACGCAAAATGCGCGCATGCAGGCGCTGGTCGAAACTTTGCTGCGCCAGGCGCGACTGGAGAATCGACAGGACATTACGTTGACGGCGGTGGAGGTAGATACGCTTTTTGCTCAGCTCAAAGAGGCGCGTAGCGTGCAGCTGGCGGCAAAAAACATTACGCTGACCATTCTGCCTTCATCGCTTAGCGTCGCTGCCGATCCCGCGTTACTGGAGCAGGCATTGGGGAACTTGCTCGACAACGCTATCGACTTCACGCCACAGGGCGGGACGATTACGTTGAGCGCGCATCAGCAGGAGGAGCTGGTCACATTGCAGGTTACCGACAGCGGTAGCGGGATCCCTGATTTTGCGTTGCCGCGTATTTTTGAGCGCTTCTACTCGCTGCCCCGCGAGAATGGACACAAGAGCAGCGGTTTGGGGCTGGCGTTTGTCAATGAAGTTGCACGACTGCATGAAGGTACGGTGACATTATCTAACCGACCAGAGGGCGGCGCCCAGGCCTCGTTTACGCTTCACCGTCACTTCACATAACTTCAAATTCTCCGCACATAGCTGTTCTACCTTACTGATATTGCAAAGGAGAACGCTATGTTTAAATCACCCCTGTTTTGGAAAATCGTCACCTTAGGCGGCGCCATATTATTGCTGTTAATTCCACTGACGATGGTCAGGCAGATAATCGTTGAGCGATCGGATTATCGTGATGAAGTCGAAGATGCTATTCGTCAGAGCACCAGCGGGCCGCAAAAGATGGTCGGGCCGCTGATTGCCGTCCCGGTGACGGAACTGTATATCGAGCTGGAAGGCGACAAACAGATCCAGCGTAAGCGCAGCTATATCCATTTCTGGCTGCCGGAGTCGTTGGTGGTTGAGGGGAATCAGAACGTTGAAGCGCGTAAAATCGGTATTTACGAAGGCCAGGTCTGGCACAATGACCTCTCGGTGAAGGCCGAGTTTAACGCTGAACGCTTGCGCGATTTAAACCATCCCAACGTCAGCGTCGGCAAACCGTTTATCGTGGTTGGCGTGGGGGATGCGCGCGGGATTGGTGTGGTGCAAGCGCCGCAGGTCAATGGGGAATTGCTGGCCGTTGAGCCAGGGACGGGGCTGGATGGGGGAGCTCAAGGGATCCACATACCGCTACCTGACGCGAGCTGGGCGGAGCAAAACCTGAGCATGGTGCTGTCGTTGAATTTGAGCGGAACCGGAGATTTCTCCGTTGTTCCGGTTGGCCGTAACAGTGAAATGACTTTAACCAGCAACTGGCCGCATCCCAACTTTCTGGGGGATTTCCTCCCGGCGAAGCGCGAAATCAGCGAATCAGGATTTAAGGCCCAGTGGCAGAGCAGCTGGTTCGCGAATAACCTCGGCGAACGCTTTGATGGCGAAAAGATTGGCTGGAAGGGAATGCCTGCATTTAGCGTTGCCGTCGCCACGCCAGCGGATCAGTATCAGTTAACGGACAGGGCTACCAAGTATGCCATCCTGCTGATTGTACTGACCTTTATGTCTTTCTTCGTGCTTGAAAGTATGACCAGCCTGCGTCTGCACCCGATGCAGTATCTGCTGGTGGGGCTATCGCTGGTGATGTTTTATCTGCTGCTGCTGGCATTGTCTGAGCACATTGGGTTTACGGCGGCGTGGATTACGGCAAGCCTGGTAGGCGCGTTAATGAACGGGGTGTATCTGCAGGCGATATTACAGAGTTGGCGGAACAGTATTTTATTCACCGTGGCGCTGCTGGGGTTGGATGGGGTGATGTGGGTGCTGCTACGTTCACAGGACAGCTCTTTACTGCTGGGAACCGGCGTGCTGTTGGTCGCGTTGTGTGGCGTGATGTTCCTGACGCGTCATCTTGACTGGCACTCGCTGGCACAGCCAAAACCAAAGCCGACAGAAATTCCGGAGCCTCTGCCTGCGCAGAGTGACGAGTTTCGCCTATGGAAATAGGGCGGTGGGGAAATGAAAAACGGCGCATAACGCGCCGTTTTTTTACCTGTGAGGATTGAATTAATCCTGCAGGTCGCCGCAGAAACGGTAGCCTTCACCGTGAATGGTGGCGATGATTTCTGGCGTATCCGGCGTAGATTCGAAATGTTTACGAATGCGGCGGATAGTCACGTCAACGGTACGGTCATGCGGCTTCAGTTCGCGACCGGTCATTTTTTTCAGCAGTTCTGCGCGAGACTGGATTTTGCCCGGATTCTCACAGAAGTGAAGCATTGCACGGAATTCGCTGCGTGGCAGTTTATACTGCTCGCCGTCAGGACCAATCAGAGAGCGGCTGTTAATGTCCAGCTCCCAGCCGTTGAACTTGTAGCTTTCGACGCTACGGCGTTCTTCGCTGACAGTACCCAGGTTCATGGTACGGGACAGCAGGTTACGAGCACGGATAGTCAGTTCGCGCGGGTTAAACGGCTTGGTGATGTAATCGTCTGCGCCGATTTCGAGGCCGAGAATTTTATCGACTTCGTTATCACGGCCCGTCAGGAACATCAGCGCAACGTTAGCTTGTTCGCGAAGTTCGCGCGCTAACAGGAGGCCATTTTTCCCAGGCAGATTGATATCCATAATCACAAGGTTGATGTCATATTCAGAGAGAATCTGATGCATTTCCGCGCCATCTGTCGCTTCGAATACATCATAGCCTTCTGCTTCGAAAATGCTTTTCAACGTGTTGCGTGTTACTAACTCGTCTTCAACGATAAGAATGTGCGGGGTCTGCATGTTTGCTACCTAAATTGCCAACTAAATCGAAACAGGAAGTACAAAAGTCCCTGACCTGCCTGATGCATGCCGTAAATTAACATGATCGGCGTAACATGACTAAAGTACGTAATTGCGTTCTTGATGCACTTTCCATCAACGTCAACAACATCATTAGCTTGGTCGTGGGTAGTTTCCCTCTGGACCCGACAGTGTCAAAAACGGCTGTCATCCTAACCATTTTAACAGCAACATAACAGGCTAAGACATGCCGGACACCCAATAAAACTACGCTTCGTTGACATATATCAAGTTCAATTGTAGCACGTTAACAGTTTGATGAAATCAACGTATCCAAATGTTTGCTTTCATCACAAAATTGCAATATTACAACTAGTTGCACGAGCTAATTAATAAATGTAATGAATCCAACCAATGCGATCCATTTTAAAATAAATTATCATGGATAAACAGAGGGATATACAACTTTTGTTAACATAAAAAGCAATAGTACAGTTTGGAAATAGTTTAGCATTTTTTACCGGATGCGAAATCCTTTTTCAGTGACTTCTGTTAAAAAAATGTAAATTTGCGCTGCGTAATATGTTGACGTGCGTCACATTATTACTTGCAGACTGACCAAAAAGAGTATCGAAATGCGTTTAACAATTATTCTGGTTGCCCCTGCCAGAGCGGAAAATATTGGTGCGGCTGCCCGTGCGATGAAGACCATGGGATTCACTCAATTACGTATCGTTGACAGCGAGGCGCACCTGGAACCCGCCACGCGATGGGTCGCGCATGGATCGGGCGACATTATTGATAATATTAACGTTTTTCCAACGTTAGCCGATGCGCTTCACGACGTTGATTTTACCGTTGCGACCACCGCGCGTAGCCGGGCGAAGTTCCATTATTACGCCACCCCGGTCGAACTGGTTCCCCTGTTACAGGAGAAATCCACGTGGATGGAACATGCAGCGCTGGTGTTTGGTCGTGAAGATTCGGGGCTGACCAATGAAGAATTAGCGCTGGCAGATGTACTCACTGGTGTACCGATGGTCGCTGACTATCCTTCACTCAATTTGGGGCAGGCGGTGATGGTGTATTGCTATCAATTAGCAGGTTTAATACAACAACCGGCCAAAAACGTTGAGGTGACGGATGAACTTCAGCTGCAGGCATTGCGCGCACGCGTTTTGCGTTTATTAGCCACGCTGAACGTTTCTGACGACATCAAGCTGACGGACTGGTTGCAACAGCGAATGGGTCTGTTGGGGCAGCGAGACACGGCAATGTTGCACCGTTTTTTACATGATATTGAAAAAAACATCACAAAATAAAATGTCGAACAATCTTTGTTGTGTAGTGTTTTGTTCTTGGTTCAAGTGGGCTCAACATGCTGTATTGGTTGAAAGTAAAAGGGCAAGCAGTCGCTCATGAACAAGTTTCGGAATGTGATCAATTTAAAAATTTATTGACTTAGGTCAGCAGATACTTTAACCCTAAAAGAATACAGGACAGATAATAAATAATTACAGAGCACACAACATCATGAAACGCATCAGCATCACCATTACTACAACCATCACCATTACCACAGGTAACGGTGCGGGCTGACGCGTACAGGAAACACAAGAAAAAGCCCGCACCTAAACAGTGCGGGCTTTTTTTTCGACCAAAGGCAATGAGGTAAACCATGCGAGTGTTGAAGTTCGGCGGTACATCAGTGGCAAATGCAGAGCGCTTTCTGCGGGTTGCCGATATTCTGGAAAGCAATGCCAGACAGGGGCAGGTCGCGACCGTTCTCTCTGCCCCCGCAAAAATTACCAACCATCTGGTGGCAATGATTGAGAAGACCATCGGTGGTCAGGATGCTTTAGCTAATATCAGCGACGCCGAACGCATTTTCTCCGAGCTGCTGGCGGGTCTTGCCGCCGAGCAACCAGGTTTTCCGCTGGCGCAGCTCAAAGCCTTTGTTGAACAAGAATTTGCCCAGATTAAGCACGTCCTGCACGGCATCAGCCTGCTGGGACAGTGCCCGGACAGTATCAATGCCGCGCTTATCTGCCGTGGTGAAAAAATGTCGATTGCTATCATGGCCGGCCTGTTGGAAGCACGCGGGCATAACGTAACGGTCATCGACCCGGTGGAGAAATTGCTGGCTGTCGGCCATTACCTCGAATCTACCGTTGATATCGCCGAATCTACGCGCCGCATCGCCGCCAGCCGTATTCCTGCGGACCACATGATTCTGATGGCAGGGTTTACCGCTGGAAATGAAAAAGGTGAGTTAGTGGTGTTGGGGCGTAATGGCTCTGACTACTCTGCCGCCGTACTGGCCGCCTGTTTGCGTGCCGATTGTTGTGAAATCTGGACCGATGTCGACGGTGTATATACTTGCGATCCGCGTCAGGTACCCGACGCCCGACTGCTTAAGTCGATGTCTTATCAGGAAGCGATGGAGCTTTCTTACTTCGGCGCTAAAGTGCTGCACCCGCGCACCATTACCCCTATTGCCCAGTTCCAGATCCCGTGCCTGATTAAAAATACCGGCAATCCGCAAGCGCCCGGTACGCTGATCGGTGCCAGCAGTGATGACGATGATTTGCCGGTAAAAGGTATTTCTAACCTCAATAACATGGCGATGTTTAGCGTTTCCGGCCCTGGAATGAAAGGCATGGTGGGCATGGCGGCGCGCGTTTTTGCCGCAATGTCGCGTGCGGGCATCTCGGTAGTGCTGATCACCCAATCCTCTTCTGAATACAGCATCAGCTTCTGCGTCCCGCAGGGCGACTGCACGCGTGCACAACGCGCCATGCAGGATGAATTCTACCTCGAGCTGAAAGAAGGCCTGCTGGAGCCGCTGGCGGTGACTGAGCGTCTGGCCATCATCTCTGTTGTTGGCGATGGTATGCGCACCCTGCGCGGCATCTCGGCGAAGTTCTTTGCCGCGCTGGCTCGGGCGAACATCAATATTGTAGCGATAGCCCAGGGCTCGTCTGAGCGTTCTATTTCGGTGGTGGTGAATAACGATGACGCGACCACCGGCGTACGCGTGACCCATCAAATGCTGTTCAACACCGACCAGGTGATTGAAGTGTTTGTGATTGGCGTAGGCGGCGTGGGCGGTGCGCTGCTGGAGCAGCTTAAACGTCAGCAAACCTGGCTCAAAAAGAAGCATATCGATCTGCGCGTGTGCGGTGTGGCGAACTCGAAGGCCCTGCTGACCAACGTCCACGGTCTGAATCTGGAAAACTGGCAGTCGGAGCTGGAGAGCGCGAAAGAGCCTTTCAACCTTGGGCGCTTAATTCGTCTGGTGAAAGAATACCATCTGCTCAATCCGGTGATTGTCGACTGTACGTCAAGCCAGGCGGTAGCGGATCAATATGCCGACTTCTTGCGTGAAGGCTTCCACGTGGTTACGCCGAACAAAAAGGCCAACACGTCGTCGATGGATTACTATCATCAGCTGCGTTTTGCCGCCGCGAAGTCTCGTCGTAAATTCCTGTACGACACCAACGTGGGCGCGGGCTTGCCGGTTATTGAAAACCTGCAAAATCTGCTCAGCGCAGGTGATGAACTGCAACGTTTTTCAGGCATCCTTTCTGGCTCACTGTCGTTTATTTTCGGCAAGCTGGATGAAGGCATGAGCTTCTCGCAGGCCACCACCCTGGCGCGTGAGATGGGCTATACCGAACCCGATCCGCGTGACGATCTTTCCGGTACGGACGTGGCGCGTAAGCTGCTGATCCTGGCCCGTGAAACCGGTCGTGAGCTGGAGCTTTCTGACATTGTCATTGAGCCGGTCCTGCCAAAAGAGTTTGATGACTCCGGTGATGTTTCCGCGTTTATGGCGAAATTGTCGCAGCTGGATGACGTCTTTGCCGCGCGCGTGGCGAAAGCCCGTGATGAGGGAAAAGTATTGCGCTATGTTGGCAATATCGAAGAGGACGGCGTTTGTCGCGTGAAAATTGATGCAGTAGACGGCAACGATCCGCTGTTTAAAGTGAAAAACGGTGAAAACGCGCTGGCGTTCTATAGCCACTATTATCAGCCGTTACCGTTGGTTCTGCGCGGATATGGCGCGGGTAACGATGTGACGGCGGCGGGCGTCTTTGCCGACCTGCTACGCACCCTTTCATGGAAGTTAGGAGTCTGACATGGTGAGAGTTTATGCCCCGGCTTCCAGTGCCAATATGAGCGTCGGGTTTGATGTACTCGGTGCGGCGGTAACTCCGGTGGACGGTTCGCTGTTGGGTGATGTGGTGTCTGTTGAGGCGGCTGACCAGTTCAGCCTGAACAACCTTGGGCGCTTTGCCAACAAACTGCCGTCCGAGCCACGTGAAAATATTGTCTACCAGTGTTGGGAGCGATTCTGCCAGGAGTTGGGTAAAACCGTTCCGGTGGCGATGACGCTGGAAAAAAATATGCCGATTGGCTCCGGGTTAGGCTCCAGCGCCTGTTCCGTCGTGGCGGCGTTAGTCGCTATGAACGAACACTGCGGCAAGCCGCTCAACGATACGCGCCTGTTAGCGATAATGGGCGAACTTGAAGGGCGTATCTCCGGCAGCATTCATTACGATAACGTCGCCCCGTGCTTTTTGGGCGGTATGCAGTTAATGATTGAAGAAAACGGCATTATTAGCCAGCAGGTGCCAGGCTTTGATGAGTGGCTGTGGGTACTGGCGTATCCAGGGATTAAAGTGTCGACGGCTGAAGCGCGGGCGATTCTCCCAGCGCAGTATCGCCGTCAGGACTGTATCGCTCACGGGCGGCATCTGGCTGGATTCATCCATGCCTGCTATTCCCGTCAGCCTCTTCTGGCCGCGAAGCTGATGAAAGATGTCATTGCTGAGCCGTATCGTACCCGCTTGCTGCCAGGCTTTAGCCAGGCGCGTCAGGCGGTCGCAGAAATTGGCGCGCTGGCCAGCGGTATATCCGGGTCAGGGCCGACGCTGTTCGCTTTGTGCGATAAGCCGGATACGGCACAGCGCGTAGCAGATTGGCTGGGTAAAAATTACCTACAAAATCAGGAAGGCTTTGTTCATATTTGCCGGCTGGACACGGCGGGCGCACGGGTACTGGGATAATCAATGAAACTGTATAATCTGAAAGATCACAACGAACAGGTCAGCTTTGCACAGGCTGTTACGCAAGGACTGGGCAAGAATCAGGGATTGTTTTTTCCGCACGATCTACCGGAATTCAATCTGACAGAAGTGGATGAGATGCTGAACCAGGACTTCGTTAGCCGCAGCGCGAAGATCCTGTCCGCATTTATTGGTGATGAGATCCCTCAGGAAATTCTGGAAGAGCGCGTGCGTGCGGCATTTGCCTTTCCGGCTCCGGTTGCCCAGGTTGCCGCGGATGTCGGCTGTCTGGAACTGTTCCACGGCCCTACGCTTGCATTTAAAGACTTTGGCGGGCGCTTTATGGCGCAGATGCTGACGCACATCAGTGGCGACAAACCGGTAACGATTCTGACGGCGACTTCCGGAGACACCGGGGCGGCGGTTGCGCATGCCTTTTATGGCCTGAAAAATGTGCGCGTGGTGATCCTCTATCCGAAAGGCAAGATCAGCCCATTACAGGAAAAACTGTTCTGTACGCTGGGCGGTAACATTGAAACTGTGGCGATTGATGGCGATTTTGATGCCTGCCAGGCGCTGGTGAAACAGGCGTTTGATGACGAAGAGCTGAAGGTGGCTCTGGGACTGAACTCGGCTAACTCAATTAACATCAGCCGTCTGTTGGCGCAAATCTGTTACTACTTTGAGGCTGTGGCCCAACTGCCGCAAGAGGCGCGTAATCAACTGGTGATTTCCGTTCCCAGCGGTAACTTTGGCGATCTGACCGCCGGGCTGCTGGCGAAATCACTGGGCTTGCCGGTGAAGCGTTTTATCGCGGCGACTAACGTTAACGATACGGTTCCGCGTTTCCTTGCAGAAGGTGAGTGGGCGCCGAAAGCGACCCAGGCAACGTTGTCGAATGCGATGGATGTCAGCCAGCCGAACAACTGGCCGCGCGTGGAAGAACTGTTCCGCCGTAAAATCTGGCGTCTGAATGAGCTGGGTTATGCCGCTGTTGACGATGCGACGACTCAGGACACGATGCGTGAGTTACATGAGATAGGCTACACCTCAGAACCGCATGCGGCGGTGGCTTACCGAGCGCTGCGTGACCAACTGAATCCAGGCGAGTACGGCCTGTTCCTTGGTACTGCGCATCCGGCGAAGTTTAAAGAAAGCGTTGAAGAGATTCTTGACCTGACGCTGGCGTTGCCAAAAGAACTGGCGGAACGCGCGGACCTGCCGCTGCTTTCTCATCACCTGCCAGCTGATTTTGCTGAACTGCGCAAGCTGATGATGACCCGCGGTTAACGGTTGCGCCCGCTGGCGCTTTGCATAGCGGGCCGACAAAACCTGTAGGCCGGATAAGGCGTTAGCCGTCATCCGGCCTTTTTACTATTGCTCGTGGCGTTTAAACACCAGTTCGCCGTTTCCTGATGCTTCTTCATCAAAGAAGTAGCCTTCGCTGTTAAATGCGGTCAGCTGTTCCGGTTGCGTTAAGCGGTTCTCAATAATGTAGCGACTCATCAGGCCGCGCGCTTTTTTGGCATAGAAGCTGATGACTTTAAACTTGCCGTTCTTCTCGTCGAGGAAGACCGGTTTGATAAGCTCAGCGTTGAGTTTTTTCGGCTTCACGGATTTAAAATACTCATCCGAGGCGAGGTTGATCACCACGCTGTCGCCTTGCGCTTCCAGCGCTTCGTTAAGTTTATCGGTGATGGTATCTCCCCAGAACTGGTAGAGATCTTTACCCTTCGCATTGGCCAGACGAATGCCCATCTCCAGACGGTATGGCTGCATCAAATCCAGCGGACGCAAAACGCCGTACAACCCGGACAGCATCCGTAAATGCTGTTGAGCGAAGTCGAAATCCGCCTCGCTGAAGGTTTCAGCCTGCAACCCTGTATAGACGTCGCCTTTAAACGCCAGAATGGCCTGACGTGCATTGTCCGGCGTGAAGTCAGGCTGCCAGTCATGGAAACGGGTGGCGTTCAGATCCGCCAGCTTGTCGCTAATCCCCATGAGCTTGCCAATCTGCGGTGCAGAGAGCTGGCGTGCCACGTGAATAAGCTGCTGAGAGTGATCCAGCAACTCGGGCAGCGTATGACGTGTCGTTGCCAGCGGGCTTTGGTAGTCGAGCGTTTTTGCAGGTGAAATCAGAATCAGCATATCCAGTCCTTGCAGGAAATTTACTGCGACTTTAGCAAAAAAAACGACTGAATTGATCGATGGTTGCGATTGCCGCGCTATTCGCGCGGCGTTTCATCCCAGCTATCGGGCGCAAGCTGTTGTCTGATATCAGGATAACGGCGCGGATCGAATTCCGGGCGCACCCCGAGTTTTCGCTGGCGCAGATAATCGCTGGCGATGGTATGTACAACCGGAGAAAGCAGCAGAATCGCCGTCAGGTTAGTAATGGCCATACAAGCCATGATGATGTCGGCAAGTTGCCAAACCAGCGGAAAACTGATTAACGTACCACCAATGACTGTGCAAACGGTGGCGATTCGTAATAGCCAGATAACCCGGATGTTGTCCAGTTTCAGAAATATGAGGTTGTTTTCCGCATAAATGTAGTTGGCGACGATAGAGCTAAAGGCAAACAGAATCACTATTAAGGCAACGAATCCGGCCCCCCATTCACCCGTCAGCGAGACCATGGCTCGTTGCAGCAACTGGATGCCTTCCATTGGCACATAAGTGGTGCCATTACCCGCCAGTAAAATGATCATTGCGCTGGCCGTACAAAGAATTAGCGTATCGCCCAATACACCAATCATTTGCACAATGCCTTGTGCTGCAGGGTGTGGCGGCCAGGATGCTGCCGAGGCAGCCGCGTTCGGAGTTGAGCCCATTCCGGCTTCATTAGAGAACATACCGCGCTGAAAACCGCTGGCAATGGCCTGGCTTAGCGTATACCCGGCTGCACCGGCCGCGGCTTCCTGCCAGCCAAAGGCGCTTTTTATGATGGTCATGATAATGCCGGGGAGCTGTCCGAAATGCCAAAGGCAGATGACGAGGCTACAACCGATCCACAGCAGCGCCATCATCGGAACAAACCATTGCATCAGGCGGGCAACGCCTTTAATGCCGCCGACGATGACCAGTAATGACACTATTGCCAGTGCGATACCGGAGAAGAGGGGAGGGATGTCAAAAGCAAAGGTCAACGCACGAGAGACTGAGTTTGCCTGCACGCTGTTAAAAATCAGGCCATAGGCAATGAGTAAAAAGATGGCAAACAGCACGCCCATCCAGCGCATGCCCAATCCACGGGCCATGTACCATGCAGGACCGCCGCGAAACTGTCCCTTGCTGTCGCGCTCTTTATACAGCTGGGCAAGGGAACATTCGGCGAATGAGGTTGCCATACCAATGACCGCCGAGACCCACATCCAGAAAATGGCTCCCGCGCCGCCGGCGGCGATCGCCAACGCCACACCCGCCAGATTTCCGCTACCGACGCGCGCGGCAAGACTGGTGCACAGAGCCTGAAAAGAAGTTAAACCGCCCGGCTGCGGGCTGATGCTGTTTTTAAGACTTTTGCCAAACTGGCGAATATAGCGGAACTGCACGAACCCTGTACGCCAGGTGAACCAACATCCTGCGCCAAGCAGGAGGTAGATCATCACCGATCCCCAGAGTATTTCATTAATAAATGAGAAAAAATCAGGCATTAACATCCCTCTTGTTGATGCCGGTAAGCGCGAATAATCCCGTGTAAGCGCTACCAATTATCGACCAGTATATACCTTATAAGGTGATTGATTGCGGGAGTTTACCATAACAATGGGTATATCCTTAATTGCGCATCACGAGCTGTGAGATGCGTAATCAGGGCTGAGCGGCGGGTCGGACAATCCAGGCGGTTGCGCTGAGAGTGCGTCGTGCTATCATCAGGGAAGATCGGTTACATCCCCCTAACAAGCTGTTTAAAGAGAATCGCTATCATGACGGACAAATTGACCTCCCTTCGTCAGTTCACCACAGTAGTGGCCGACACCGGAGACATCGCGGCAATGAAGCTGTATCAGCCTCAGGATGCCACAACTAACCCTTCTCTCATTCTTAACGCAGCGCAGATCCCAGAATACCGCAAGCTGATTGATGACGCTGTAGCCTGGGCTAAGCAGCAGAGCAACGACCGCGCACAGCAGATCGTCGACGCGACCGACAAACTGGCAGTAAATATCGGTCTGGAGATCCTGAAACTGGTCCCGGGTCGTATCTCCACTGAAGTTGACGCTCGTCTGTCCTACGACACCGACGCGTCCATCGCGAAAGCAAAACGTCTGATCAAAATGTACAACGATGCTGGCATCAGCAACGATCGCATTCTGATCAAACTGGCTTCAACCTGGCAGGGCATCCGTGCCGCTGAGCAGCTGGAAAAAGAAGGTATCAACTGTAACCTGACTCTGCTGTTCTCCTTCGCTCAGGCGCGCGCATGTGCAGAAGCTGGCGTATATCTGATTTCTCCGTTTGTTGGTCGTATTCTGGACTGGTACAAAGCCAACACTGACAAGAAAGAGTATGCACCGGCAGAAGATCCGGGTGTGGTTTCCGTAACGGAAATCTATGAGTACTACAAACAGCACGGTTACGAAACCGTGGTGATGGGTGCGAGCTTCCGTAACGTCGGCGAAATCATTGAGCTGGCAGGCTGCGATCGTCTGACTATTGCTCCGGCACTGCTGAAAGAACTGGCGGAAAGCGAAGGCACTATCGAACGTAAACTGTCCTTCTCTGGTGAAGTGAAAGCGCGTCCTGCACGCATCACCGAAGCTGAGTTCCTGTGGCAGCACAACCAGGATCCGATGGCTGTAGACAAACTGGCGGACGGTATCCGTAAGTTTGCTGTAGACCAGGGTAAACTGGAAAAAATGATCGGCGATCTGCTGTAATCATTAATGCGTGGCCCTGATATGGGTCACGCTACCTCTTCTGAAACCTGTCTGTCCTTCCCTTCGCAGTGTATCATTCTGTTTAACGAGACTGTTTAAACGGAATAATCATGAATACTTTACGCATTGGCCTGGTTTCCATTTCTGACCGTGCTTCCAGCGGCGTTTACCAGGATAAAGGTATCCCGGCCCTTGAAGAGTGGCTGGCATCTGCCCTTACCACCCCTTTTGAGCTGCAAACGCGACTGATCCCGGATGAACAGGCGATCATCGAACAGACCTTATGTGAGCTGGTGGATGAAATGAGCTGTCATCTGGTGCTGACTACCGGCGGAACGGGTCCGGCCCGCCGCGATGTAACGCCTGATGCCACGCTGGCCGTAGCCGACCGCCAGATGCCGGGCTTTGGCGAGCAGATGCGCCAGATAAGCCTGCACTTTGTGCCAACGGCTATTCTCTCCCGCCAGGTTGGTGTGATTCGCAAACAGGCGTTGATTCTGAATCTGCCAGGGCAGCCGAAATCGATCAAAGAAACGCTGGAAGGCGTGAAAGATGCCGACGGTAAGGTTATCGTGCCGGGTATTTTTGCAAGTGTACCGTATTGTATACAGTTACTGGATGGGCCGTATGTGGAAACCGCACCGGCTGTTGTAGCATCTTTTCGTCCTAAAAGCGCAATCCGCGATACAAACGCCTGAAAGTAGCCCGATCGTGACATAAGTGCCAATGACAGTGGAGTATTGAATTGTTTACGATATAGTAATTTTTGCTTTACATATATCGACAGACAGATTCAATAACTCCACTGACTCATGGTTTGCTATGTCACAACACACTCGACCGCTGAATCGCCAGGATTATAAAACTCTTACGCTTGCTGCCCTCGGCGGTGCGCTTGAGTTTTATGATTTCATTATCTTCGTCTTCTTTGCCGCTGTTGTTGGCGAACTCTTCTTCCCGGCAGACATTCCTGAATGGCTACGTCAGGTGCAAACCTTCGGCATTTTTGCCGCCGGATATCTGGCGCGTCCACTGGGTGGCATCATCATGGCGCACTTTGGCGATCTGGTCGGGCGTAAGAAAATGTTCACCCTGAGCATTTTGCTGATGGCGATACCGACGCTGGCGATTGGTCTTTTGCCTACCTACGCCTCAATGGGGATCCTCGCGCCGCTGCTGTTACTCCTGATGCGCATTTTGCAAGGCGCTGCCATCGGCGGAGAAGTGCCGGGCGCGTGGGTGTTCGTGGCAGAGCACGTACCGGAGCGCCGCATCGGCATTGCCTGTGGCACGCTGACCGCCGGGCTGACGGTGGGGATTCTGCTGGGATCGGTGGTTGCGACGCTGGTGAATACCAGCCTGACGCAGCAGGCGGTGCATGACTACGGCTGGCGTATCCCGTTCCTGCTGGGGGGCGTGTTTGGGCTGGTGGCGATGTACCTGCGTCGCTGGTTGCAGGAAACGCCCATTTTCCTCGAAATGCAGCAGCGTAAAGCGCTGGCGCAAGAGCTACCGGTGAAGTCGGTGGTGAGCAAACATAAAAAAGCGGTGGTTATTTCTATGCTGCTGACCTGGCTGTTATCGGCCGGGATTGTGGTGGTGATCCTGATGTCGCCAGTCTGGTTGCAGAAGCAGTATGGTTTTGCACCGGCGTTGACGTTACAAGCCAACAGTGTCGCGACCATTATGCTGTGCGTCGGCTGTCTGCTGGCCGGGTTTATTGTCGACCGGGTCGGCGCCAGCAAAACCTTTATTGTCGGCAGCCTGCTGCTGGCCTGTTCAAGCTGGTTTTTCTATCATCTGACCGGCAGCCATCCTCAGCACTTGTTCTTGCTATACGGGCTGGTAGGGTTGTGCGTTGGCGTGGTGGGGGCTGTGCCTTATGTGATGGTGCGGGCGTTTCCGGCGGAGGTCCGCTTTACCGGAATCTCCTTTTCTTACAACGTGTCGTACGCCATTTTTGGTGGTCTGACACCAATCGCCGTGACGATGTTAATGAGCGTGTCGCCAATGGCTCCGGCCTGGTATGTGCTGGCGTTATCGCTGGTGGGATTAGGTCTGGGGGTTTGGCTGCGACAGGATATTTATCATCGCGATACGAGCGTGCAGGGAGAGTTACAGCGCTTGTAAGGAATATCCCCCCGTTCGGGGGGATAGCGTCAGATTAGTGCGCTTCACCAATCGGCAGGATGGTACGGCCAAACTGTTCGTTCAGCACTTCACCCATCGCCAGGTAAATGGCGCTTGCGCCACACACTAAGCCAATCCAGCCAGCAACGTGAATGATCGCTTCGTTACCTGCAATGTTGCCGACCGCCAGCAGTGCGAACAGCACTGTCAGGCTCAGGAAGACAAACTGCAACGCGCGGTTAGCTTTCAGCGTGCCGAAGAACATGAACAGTGTAAACACGCCCCACAGACCCAGGTATACGCCCAGGAACTGACCATTGGTTGCATCCGCCAGGCCCATTTTCGGCATGATCAGGATTGCAACCAGCGTCAGCCAGAACGAACCGTAGGAGGTAAAGGCGGTTAAACCGAAGGTATTGCCCTTTTTATATTCCAGCAGACCGGCAAATATTTGCGCGATACCGCCGTAGAAAATGCCCATCGCCAGAATAATAACGTCAAAGGCGAAGAAACCCGCGTTGTGCAGGTTAAGCAGAATGGTGGTCATGCCAAAGCCCATCAGGCCCAGCGGTGCCGGATTAGCCAACTTAGTGTTGCCCATAATTCCTCAAAATCATCATTGATTGAATGGTGAAATAGTTTCCCCAAATAACGATCACTGTCTTCGGGGCGCGGCATGATAATCAGGGGAGAGGGCACTGTCTATGATCTAACGAAGGGAAAATGAATTATTTTCCCTGTGATGGGCATCACGCTTACGCGTGGTTGATCATTTTGCTAAGACAGACGATTTGAAGTACCGCCGGGAACTGAGGGATTTGGTGGACGATCTGGTAAGAAATACCCATCGCCAGATGGCGCTGCGTCATGGGCGCGGCAGTGGTTATTCCAGATCAAAGGCTTTCACATCAACCGCGTGTCTGCCCCGCATGTTTTCTATGGCTTCTGAATCAAAATGTGCAGAATTAATCGTCGCCAATAACTTTCAGCGTTGCCATGTCAGAGGAGTTTACTGACTGGCCTGAGAAGGTGATTTTAGACACGCAGCGTTTATTGTCGTTGTCGCTATTAATAGAGATCCAGTTGGTCGTTTGTCCCTCTTTAATAGATGACGGGACGTTCAGGCTTTGGCTGGAAGTGCGTACTGCTTTGAAGTAGACGGATGCGCCGTTAAGTTTAATATCACCGCGATCGGCGGTGAGCTGAATGCGCTTCACTACCCGGCAAACGGGAATTCTCAGCGTGAGATCGTTGGTTGCGTTGCGGGGCATCGCAATCATACCCAGAACTTTATGATCGTTAGCGTGCGCGGCGCTGCTCAGCAGCAGGCCCATAAGCAGGCTGGTGGAAAGGGTTAACACGGATTTCATGGAATTTCTCTTTGACGGCTGTAAAAGTGTGTGACATCAGACTATCTTACCGCCGACGGGAAACCGTTTCATGGTCGTAATCTTTTCTTTTTATTACAATTTTCACATGAATGACCGTGCTGGTTTTGATTTGTTTTGTGAATTGATTTTGATTGGAAACTATTCGTTTTTTTGCCTTTCTGCCTTTTACCTTAATTTTATCGCCACTGTGCTAAAAAAAATTTTCATGCCCCCCTTGATGACGTGGGTTACGACCCCATCTTGTAGACAACCGCAGTGGTGAGTCTGAAAAAAAACGATTCAGGGTAGTTGAAACCGCACGTTTCGCCCTTATTACAGATTCACAACCACATGATGACCGAATTTTTAGTGGAGACGTTTAGATGGGTAAAATTATTGGTATCGACCTGGGTACTACCAACTCTTGTGTAGCGATTATGGATGGCACTACTGCACGTGTGCTGGAGAACGCCGAGGGCGATCGCACCACGCCTTCTATCATTGCTTATACCCAGGATGGTGAAACTCTGGTTGGTCAGCCGGCTAAACGTCAGGCAGTGACAAACCCGCAAAACACCCTGTTTGCGATTAAACGCCTGATTGGCCGCCGCTTCCAGGACGAAGAAGTACAGCGTGATGAAGCCATCATGCCGTACAAAATCATCGGTGCTGACAACGGTGATGCATGGATTGACGTAAAAGGTCAGAAAATGGCACCGCCGCAGATTTCTGCTGAAGTGCTGAAAAAAATGAAGAAAACGGCTGAAGATTACCTGGGCGAACCGGTAACTGAAGCGGTTATCACCGTACCTGCATACTTCAACGATGCTCAGCGTCAGGCAACCAAAGATGCTGGCCGTATCGCAGGTCTGGAAGTAAAACGTATCATCAACGAACCGACCGCAGCGGCACTGGCTTACGGTCTGGATAAAGAAGTCGGCAACCGTACTATCGCGGTTTATGACCTCGGTGGTGGTACTTTCGATATCTCTATTATCGAAATCGACGAAGTTGACGGCGAAAAAACCTTCGAAGTTCTGGCAACCAACGGTGATACCCACCTGGGTGGTGAAGACTTCGACAGCCGTATGATCAACTACCTGGTTGACGAATTTAAGAAAGATCAGGGTATCGATCTGCGTAATGACCCGCTGGCGATGCAGCGTCTTAAAGAAGCCGCTGAGAAAGCGAAGATCGAACTGTCTTCCGCTCAGCAGACCGACGTGAACCTGCCGTACATTACTGCAGACGCGACTGGTCCGAAACACATGAACATCAAAGTGACCCGTGCGAAACTGGAAAGCCTGGTTGAAGACCTGGTTAACCGTTCTATCGAGCCGCTGAAAGTTGCTCTGCAGGATGCTGGTCTGTCTGTTTCCGACGTTCAGGACGTTATCCTGGTCGGTGGTCAGACTCGTATGCCGATGGTACAGAAGAAAGTTGCTGAGTTCTTCGGTAAAGAGCCGCGTAAAGACGTTAACCCGGACGAAGCAGTGGCAATCGGTGCTGCCGTTCAGGGTGGTGTATTGACCGGTGATGTGAAAGACGTGCTGCTGCTGGACGTTACCCCGCTGTCTCTGGGTATCGAAACCATGGGTGGCGTGATGACTCCACTGATCGCGAAAAACACCACTATCCCGACCAAGCACAGCCAGGTGTTCTCTACCGCTGAAGACAACCAGTCTGCGGTAACCATCCACGTGCTGCAGGGTGAACGTAAACGCGCCGCTGATAACAAAGATCTGGGTCAGTTTAACCTGGATGGTATCAGCCCGGCTCCGCGCGGTATGCCGCAGATCGAAGTTACTTTTGACATCGATGCCGACGGTATCCTGCACGTTTCCGCGAAAGACAAAAACAGCGGTAAAGAGCAGAAGATCACCATCAAGGCTTCTTCTGGTCTGAACGAAGAAGAAATTCAGAAAATGGTTCGCGAAGCAGAAGCGAACGCAGAATCTGACCGTAAGTTTGAAGAGCTGGTTCAGACTCGTAACCAGGGTGACCATCTGCTGCACAGCACTCGTAAGCAGGTTGAAGAAGCAGGCGACAAACTGCCAGCTGACGACAAAACTGCCATCGAGTCTGCACTGACCGCGCTGGAAACTTCTCTGAAAGGCGAAGACAAAGCGGATATCGAAGCGAAAATGCAGGCGCTGGCACAGGTTTCCCAGAAACTGATGGAAATCGCTCAGCAGCAGCACGCACAGCAGCAGGCTGGTGCAGCAGGCGCTGATGCTTCTGCAAACAACGCTAAAGATGACGACGTTGTCGATGCCGAGTTTGAAGAAGTGAAAGACAAAAAATAATCGCCCTTTGAACGGGTAATTACTGGCACGGGCGAAGAGGTTTCCTCTCCGCCCGTGCACGCATGTTAGGGGCAGATAAAAAGAGATGGCTAAGCAAGACTATTACGAGATTTTAGGCGTTTCCAAGTCAGCGGAAGAGCGTGAAATCAAAAAGGCCTACAAGCGCCTGGCCATGAAATTTCACCCGGACCGCAACCAGGGTGATAAAGAGGCCGAAGCCAAGTTTAAAGAGATCAAAGAAGCGTACGAAATCCTGACCGATGCGCAAAAACGTGCGGCTTACGATCAGTACGGTCATGCTGCGTTTGAGCAAGGCGGCATGGGCGGCGGCGGCGGTTTTGGCGGCGGGGCTGACTTCAGCGATATCTTTGGTGACGTGTTTGGCGATATCTTTGGCGGCGGTCGTGGTCGTCAGCGCGCCTCACGTGGTGCTGATTTACGTTACAACATGGATCTCACTCTGGAAGAAGCCGTGCGTGGCGTCACCAAAGAGATCCGTATTCCGACTCTGGAAGAGTGTGACGTCTGCCACGGTAGCGGTGCGAAGGCAGGTACTCAGCCACAGACCTGTCCAACCTGTCACGGTTCTGGTCAGGTACAGATGCGTCAGGGCTTTTTTGCCGTACAGCAGACCTGTCCACACTGTCAGGGCCGCGGTACGCTGATCAAAGATCCGTGCAACAAATGCCACGGTCATGGTCGTGTTGAGAAAAGCAAAACGCTGTCCGTTAAGATCCCGGCAGGGGTTGATACCGGCGACCGCATTCGTTTAGCGGGCGAAGGTGAAGCCGGTGAACATGGTGCGCCAGCAGGTGATTTGTACGTTCAGGTGCAGGTAAAACAGCACCCAATTTTCGAACGTGAAGGCAATAACCTGTACTGCGAAGTACCGATTAACTTTGCGATGGCTGCGCTGGGCGGCGAGATTGAAGTCCCAACGCTGGACGGTCGCGTGAAGCTAAAAATTCCGGGCGAAACGCAAACTGGCAAACTTTTCCGCATGCGTGGAAAGGGCGTCAAGTCTGTACGCGGTGGCGCTCAGGGCGACCTGCTGTGCCGCGTGGTGGTTGAAACCCCAGTGGGCCTGAACGACAAGCAGAAGCAACTGCTCAAAGATCTGCAGGACAGCTTTGGCGGCCCGACCGGCGAACAAAACAGTCCGCGCTCCAAAAGTTTCTTCGACGGTGTGAAGAAGTTCTTTGACGATCTGACTCGCTAATTCGCAGTTTTATCTCGAATAAAAAGCCTGGGACTGAAAAGTCTCAGGCTTTTTTATTTCTGTTTTCCGCTCGGAAAATCTTTATCGACTTACTCTGTATAGATCGTAAAAACCGATTTATCCATCATGAATAATCTAATTTTAACGAGCTTTTTGAGGGTGTAAGATAGTATTTACGAAGTATTC
Source organism: Citrobacter sp. Cpo071 (assembly GCF_030332765.1). Taxonomy (NCBI): domain Bacteria; kingdom Pseudomonadati; phylum Pseudomonadota; class Gammaproteobacteria; order Enterobacterales; family Enterobacteriaceae; genus Citrobacter; species Citrobacter sp. Cpo071. The sequence continues at coordinate 125,271 of NZ_JAOWHE010000079.1, forward strand.
ACCCAATAGAGAGAATAAAAGTGAAACATCTGCATCGTTTTTTTAGTAGTGACGCCTCGGGGGGCATCATTCTGATCATCGCAGCCGTGGTCGCTATGCTGATGGCAAATATCGGGGTTACCAGTGGATGGTACCACGCCTTTTTGGAAACGCCCGTTCAACTGCGGGTTGGCGCGCTTGAGATCAACAAAAATATGCTGTTGTGGATCAACGACGCGTTGATGGCGGTGTTCTTCCTGTTGATTGGTCTGGAAGTAAAGCGCGAGTTAATGCAAGGTTCGCTGGCCAGTCTGCGTCAGGCGGCGTTCCCGATCATTGCTGCTATCGGGGGCATGATTGTCCCGGCGCTGCTGTACCTGGCATTCAACTATGCCGATCCCATCACCCGTGAAGGGTGGGCGATCCCGGCGGCAACGGATATTGCTTTTGCGTTAGGTGTGCTGGCGTTGTTGGGCAGTCGTGTACCACTGGCGTTGAAAATCTTCCTGATGGCGCTGGCGATTATTGATGACCTCGGCGCTATCGTAATCATCGCACTGTTCTATACCAGCGACCTCTCGCTGCTGTCGCTGGGCGTTGCCGCGTGCGCAATCCTTGTTTTGGCAGGATTGAATCTGTGCGGAGTGAGACGCACCGGTATTTATATTCTGGTCGGCGTAGTGCTGTGGACTGCCGTACTGAAGTCTGGCGTGCATGCAACGCTGGCGGGCGTGATCGTGGGCTTCTTCATTCCATTGAAGGAAAAACACGGGCGTTCACCGGCGAAGCGACTGGAGCATGTTCTGCATCCATGGGTGGCATACCTGATCCTGCCACTGTTTGCTTTCGCCAACGCGGGCGTTTCACTGCAGGGCGTCACTATTGATGGACTGACCTCGATATTACCGCTGGGGATCATTGCCGGCCTGTTGATCGGCAAACCGTTGGGTATCAGTCTGTTTTGCTGGCTGGCGTTACGCCTCAAGGTGGCGCAATTGCCGGAAGGAACGAATTTCCAGCAGATTATGGCGGTCGGTATTCTTTGCGGTATTGGCTTTACGATGTCGATTTTTATTGCCAGCCTGGCGTTTGGCAACGTCGATCCTGAGCTGATTAACTGGGCAAAACTGGGGATCCTGATCGGCTCCTTGTTGTCGGCAGTGATAGGTTATTGCTGGTTACGTGCCCGGTTGAACGCATCAGCCTGACGGGATAACCCTTTCGTGGCAATTTTCAGGGAGAGAGTATGTCTCATATAAATTACAACCATCTGTACTACTTTTGGCATGTCTATAAAGAAGGGTCAGTGGTTGGTGCAGCAGAAGCGCTTTATCTGACACCGCAGACCATTACCGGGCAGATTAAAGCGCTTGAGGAACGCTTACAGGGAAAATTGTTTAAGCGGAAGGGGCGTGGGCTGGAGCCCAGTGAGTTAGGCGAATTGGTTTTTCGTTACGCGGATAAGATGTTCACCTTAAGCCAGGAAATGCTGGATATCGTGAACTACCGCAAAGAGTCTAATTTGCTGTTCGATGTCGGCGTGGCGGATGCGCTATCGAAGCAGTTGGTCAGCAGCGTACTGGATGCCGCTGTGGTTGAAGATGAACAAATCCATCTGCGTTGTTTTGAGTCAACGCACGAGATGCTGTTGGATCAACTCAGCCAGCATAAGCTGGATATGATTATCTCCGACTGCCCGATCGATTCTACGCAGCAGGAAGGGTTGTTCTCAGTGCGGATAGGCGAGTGCAGCGTGAGTTTTTGGTGCACCAAACCGCTGCCTGAAAAACCATTCCCGGCCTGCCTTGAGGAACGTCGGTTACTGATCCCAGGACGTCGTTCGATGCTCGGACGTAAGCTGCTGAACTGGATCAACTCACAAGGATTGAATGTCGAAATCCTCGGTGAGTTTGATGACGCTGCGCTGATGAAAGCGTTTGGGGCAACGCATAATGCTATTTTTGTTGCACCAACTCTGTATTCGCACAATTTCTATGCTGATGATTCTATTGTTGAAATTGGACGCGTAGAAAATGTGATGGAAGAGTATCACGCCATATTTGCGGAAAGAATGATCCAGCATCCGGCGGTGCAGCGTATTTGCAATGCGGACTACTCGGCATTGTTCAAGCCACAGTAGACATACTTACCGTATTACTTCCGGCTGCGGTACTCACCCGCAGCCGGTTTCATGCTATAGCCTCAATAAGCTACGATACTGCCCACCTTCGCGGATAAATACCGGAATTCTGTTCAATGGCGCGGCATAGTGCAACGTTTGCCCTCCCGAATAACTCTCGCCGGTCGTAAGATCCGTCCATGTTTCCCCTTCCGGTAGCCAGATATCACGTTCGCGCATACCTTCATGCATTACGGGGGCGATCAGCAGGTCAGGACCAAAACAGTACTGGTCGGTGATTGCCCAACTTGTTTCCTGTTCGGGGAAATCAAAAAACAGGGGGCGCATCACTGGCGTATTGTGCTTATGGGTTTCCTCCATCAGCGCTTTGATATAGGGCTTCAGTTTCTCTCGCAACGCCAGGCAACCCGTCAGTACGTCGCACACGTCCTCACCGTAGCTCCAGACTTCGTTCGGTGCACCGGTAGGACACTGGGCGATACCATCCCGGTACGGTTGTTCCGGTAAAATCTGCGGATCGCGGTTGCCGTGCAGACGCATCACCGGGCTAAATACGCCCCACTGGAACCAGCGGATCAGCAGTTCATGGAAATGTGGGTCGTGAATATTACCGCCATGAAAACCACCGATATCCGTCGTCCACCACGGTATCCCCGCGATTCCCATATTGAGTCCGGCGGCAAACTGGTTGCGTAGCGATCTAAACGAGGAGTGAATATCACCTGACCAGACCAGTGCGCCATACTTTTGACTGCCGGCCCAGGCGCAGCGTAGCAGGTTGATAACCTTGTCTTCACCATCGGCTTTCATACCATCAAAAAAGGTTTTGGCGTACATTCGCGGGTAGATATTGCCCACTTCCAGTACCGGCCCGGCATGGTAGCGATAGTTGTCATAGTCATAAACGCTGAACTCAGGTTCGGCTTCGTCTAACCAGAATAGCTTCACGCCTTTATCATAATAGTTGCGTTTGGCTTTTCCCCAGACGTAGTCCCGCGCACCCGGATGGGTAGCATCAAAGAAAGTGGTGTTGCCGAGGAAATCCATATTGATCGGCAAGCCACGTTCCGTTTGTACCAGCCAGCCGTTTTCGCGCATCTCCCGATAGCTTTCGGTGCGGTTATCCACCGTCGGCCAGACGGAGACCATCAGCTCAATTCCCAGCGATTTCAGCTCGGCAATCATGGCATCAGGGTCGGGCCAGTCGCGCGCATCGAACATCCAGTCACCCTGATTCGGCCAGTGAAAGAAGTCGATAACGATCACCGAGATAGGCAGATTGCGGCGCTTATATTCGCGGGCAACCTCCAGCAGCTCTGCCTGCGTACGATAGCGGAGTTTGCACTGCCAGAAGCCCATGGCGTAGTCCGGCATCATCGGCGGTGTGCCGGTAGCCAGCGCATATGCCCGGCTAATTTCTGCTGGGGTATCGCCAGCCGTGATCCAGTAGTCCAGCTGTTCGCTGACCTGTGCTTCCCATTCGGTAACGTTGTGGGCAAAGGTTACGCGCCCGACTGCCGGGTTGTTCCATAAAAATCCGTAGCCCAGACTGGAGAGCATAAACGGTACTGAGGCCTGGGAGTTACGTTGCGCCAGCTCAAGAACGCATCCTTTGAGATCCAGGTTAGCCTGTTGATACTGCCCCATACCATAAATTTTTTCCCCTTCGGTGGCTTCGAAGCGGGCTTTAAGTGAATATTTCCCACCCTGAATAGGTCGGAATTCGCGCCCTTCAAGGTTGAGTGCGCTGACGTACTGGCCGTGAGAAGATTCATCCTCGCCAATTTCGCCCCGCAGGCGCCAGAACTCCTGCAACAGAGGTTTGTGTGGATGGCGGTAAAAGGTAACTTGTCCTTTTTGATTGACGATAGCGATAATTTTGCCGTTGGTCAGCGTCGCCTGGTGGTGCTCATAATCAATGTGGCAGTGGCTTTCTGCGACTGGCTCAGTCAATGCCCAGTCTTCATTTCTCATTACCGGCAGATGACGGCCACTGCGTACGCGCAGGCTGTTCTCGCCCCAGGGTTCAATCCATAAATAGCGATCGTTTTGCTGCCAGACCAGGCGACGCGGGTCATGTTGCATAAATGGCATGGTGGTGCCTCCCATATTTCGAGGGTGAAGGTAAAGATCGTTTTTAGTTGATGGTTTCCAGATCGTGGCGAATCTTCTCTTCCATCGCTTCGTATTTACGAAAGAAAAGTAGTGGGATCGCTGCGAGCGCGAAGAGTAGGGCGGGTGCCCAGATAAAGGCCCAGGTAATTCCCTCCAGACCCGCAGCACTCTGGGCATGGTTGGGGACATAGCCAAAACTGTTCATGATCCAGGCAGCGAAAGCGGTACCGAGGCCACTACCCATCTTGATGCAGAAGGTGCTGCCGAAGGCGATAAGAATGCCGGTAGCCTTAATACCCGTCTTCCATGCGCCGAAGTCGACTGCGAAGCCCAGCATGGCAAACGGCATTGAGCAGGCGATACCGCTGCCGATATTGCCGAGTACCCAGGCGGCGATGAGAAAAGGAATGTTGTCCGCTGCCAGCCACATCATGACGCCGCCAAGCGCGGCGACCAGCAGACCGCCTACCCATATCCATGTTTTAGCCAGGTATTTGCTAAAGAAGAGGATAGCGATGATAAACAGGATCTGAATTGTCGCCAGGCTATTAATCAGCGGAACCAGATCTTTGCGGTCGAGATTGTAGGTCAGATAGTAGACAATCGTTGTGGAGCGTTGTTGTAGGGCAATCCAGAAGATCAGGTTTGCCAGCACCATCAGGATCCATGGCCAGTTGCCTTTCATTGCCGCAAAACTCTTTTTCATCGGCAATTTAGGTTCTTGTTGAATTTTATCCGTATTCATTTCTCGGATATTTTTAAAGGCGAAAAGCGTTAACGAACAGGATATTACGGCAAATATAATCGCCGTATAAATAAAACCCGCATGATCATTTCCGTTACCTAAAAAAGCAACTAACGGCAGTGCGGTCGCATTCATTAATAAAACCCCAATTTGCCCACCGGTCATTCGCCAGGAATTTAAAACCAGTCTTTCCTTAGGAGATAAGGTCATCAGGGGTAATATTGCACTGAGCGGTGTGTTAAGTCCGGTAAATAGAATGCTGGCAATCATATAAGATATTGCTGCATAGATAGCTTTTCCGGTCATACTGATATCAGGAGACCAAAATGACAGGGCGCTGAATACGGCAAAAGGTAATGGCAACCATAAAAACCAGGGGCGGCATTTACCGTAACGCGAACGCGTTTTATCGATGATGATCCCCCATATGGGGGCGTCTATGCCATCGACAATACGCGCCAGCAGCAGGATGACGCCTGCTACGGCGAGGCTAATACCTGCAACGTCTGTGTAGAAATATAAAATGTAAGTTGAACCGAAACAATACAGCAGATTACCCGCCACATCCAAAGAGCCGTAGCTAATACGCTGTAGTAAAGATAATGATGTTGACCCGCATGACTGGGTATCCTCAATAACAGAACTCATAATAATAACTCCGATACTGGAACGATACGCCCAGAAAAACAGCTTCTACTTTCCAAGCAAGTTTTAAATATTATTTTTTATGTCGTTACTGAATTTAACCTCAGATTAAAATGAGTGAGTAAGGTGTACATGAAAAGTAGTTAACCCTACCGCAGCAATCAATTATCAAATCTTACATCAGGATTGCGTTTATTCGTTTTTGAATGAACGATGTTTCTATTTGCTAAGGTAGTCACAGTTTTTTTAATAATGAAATAAAAAAAGGAAAACAGTGAAAGAAAATAACTTTCACGTATTACGCGACGCGACTGAGGAAGGGATAGCTGAAAAAACAGGCTGGTCAGGAAGAGTGTGAACGAGCGAGAACAACATCAGTGGCTAAAGAGAAAAACGTCAGATAGCAGGCATAAAAAAACCCGCTTGCGCGGGTTTTTCACAAAGCGACAACAAGCAGGCGATTAAGCCAGTTTGTTGATCTGTGCAGTCAGGTTTGCTTTATGACGTGCAGCTTTGTTTTTGTGGATCAGACCTTTAGCAGCCTGACGGTCCACGATTGGTTGCATTTCGTTAAATGCTTTCAGTGCAGTAGCTTTGTCGCCAGCTTCGATAGCTGCGTATACTTTCTTGATGAAAGTACGCATCATAGAGCGACGGCTAGCGTTGTGCTTGCGGGCCTTTTCAGACTGAACGGCGCGCTTCTTAGCTGATTTGATATTAGCCAAGGTCCAACTCCCAAATGTGTTCTATATGGACAATTCAAAGGCCGAGGAATATGCCCTTTTAGCCTTCTTTTGTCAATGGATTTGTGCAAATAAGCGCCGTTTAAATTGCAGCACTCGTTGCGTAGTGATGGCGCAGGATTCTACCAGCTTGCGTGGCGTGAATACAGCTTTTCCACGAGAAAAATTGCATTGGCGTGCCCGTGAAGGTCTGCAATTTGTTTCATAACAATGAAAACAATCCTCTTTCTGTTTCGTAGAAACAATCGCCGGTTAACGTTGACCGCGGTACAGGGTATACTTTCACGATTTTCACTGTTTTGAGCCAGACATGAAGCTGATACGAGGCATACATAATCTCAGTCAGGCCCCGCATGGGTGTGTGCTGACTATTGGTAATTTCGACGGCGTGCACCGTGGCCACCGTGCGTTGCTGCAGGGTTTACGGGAAGAAGGGCGCAAACGCAATTTACCGGTGATGGTGATGATTTTCGAGCCGCAGCCGCTAGAGCTGTTTGCGACCGACAAGTCTCCTGCGCGCCTCACTCGCCTGCGCGAAAAACTGCGTTATCTGGCGGAATGCGGCGTGGACTACGTGCTGTGCGTGCGTTTTGACAGGCGCTTTGCGGCATTAACGGCGCAGACCTTCATCAGCGATCTGCTGGTTAAGCGCCTTGGTGTACAATTTCTTGCCGTTGGTGATGATTTCCGCTTTGGCGCTAGCCGAGCGGGCGATTTCTTGTTATTACAGGAAGCGGGCGCTGAGTATGGTTTTGATATCACCAGCACCCAAACCTTCTGCGAAGGCGGTGTGCGCATTAGCAGCACTGCGGTACGTCAGGCGCTGGCAGAAGATAACCTGCAACTGGCCGAAAGCCTGCTTGGGCATCCTTTTACTATCTCAGGACGTGTCGTTCACGGTGATGAATTAGGGCGCACCATCGGTTTTCCGACGGCAAACTTACCGCTGCGTCGCCAGGTTTCTCCGGTGAAAGGGGTTTATGCGGTTGAAGTGATGGGACTGGGTGACAAACCGTTGCCCGGCGTCGCCAACATCGGCACCCGCCCGACGGTAGCAGGCGTACGCCAACAGTTGGAAGTGCATCTATTGGACGTTGTAATGGACCTGTATGGTCGCCATATAGATGTAGTACTGCGTAAAAAAATACGCAGTGAACAGCGATTTGCCTCGCTGGATGAGCTAAAAGCGCAGATTGCGCGTGATGAGTTGACTGCCCGTGAATTTTTTGGGCTAACAAAACCGGCTTAATGCCTATACGAGTTTTAAATACGGAACCGAGAATCTGATGAGTGACTATAAATCAACCCTGAATTTGCCGGAAACAGGGTTCCCGATGCGCGGCGATCTCGCCAAGCGCGAACCGGGAATGCTGGCGCGTTGGACTGATGATGACCTGTACGGCATCATTCGTGCGGCCAAAAAAGGCAAAAAAACCTTCATTCTGCATGATGGCCCTCCTTATGCGAATGGCAGCATTCATATTGGTCACTCGGTTAACAAGATTCTGAAAGACATTATCGTGAAGTCCAAAGGACTCACGGGTTATGACTCGCCTTACGTTCCGGGCTGGGACTGCCACGGTCTGCCGATCGAGCTGAAAGTAGAGCAGGAATACGGCAAACCGGGCGAGAAGTTTACCGCCGCTGAGTTCCGTGCCAAGTGCCGCGAATACGCAGCGACCCAGGTTGACGGTCAGCGTAAAGACTTTATCCGTCTTGGCGTACTGGGCGACTGGTCGCATCCGTACCTGACCATGGACTTCAAAACCGAAGCCAACATCATTCGTGCGCTGGGTAAAATCATCGGTAACGGTCACCTGCACAAAGGTGCGAAGCCGGTGCACTGGTGCGTTGACTGCCGTTCCGCGCTGGCGGAAGCGGAAGTTGAGTATTATGACAAAACCTCCCCGTCCATCGACGTGGCGTTCCACGCCGCCGATCAGGACGCGGTGAAAGCGAAATTTGGCGTTTCTGACGTCAACGGCCCGATCTCTCTGGTTATCTGGACCACTACCCCGTGGACGTTACCGGCGAACCGCGCAATCTCTCTGGCACCTGATTTTGACTATGCGCTGGTGCAGATTGACGGCCAGGCTGTGATTCTGGCGAAAGATCTGGTTGAAAGCGTCATGCAGCGTATTGGCGCGGCTGAATACACCATTCTCGGCACCGTTAAAGGCGCTGAGCTGGAACTGCTGCGCTTTACCCATCCGTTTATGGGCTTTGATGTGCCAGCTATCCTTGGCGATCACGTTACGCTGGATGCGGGTACCGGTGCGGTTCATACCGCTGGCGGTCACGGTCCGGATGACTACGTCATCAGCCAGAAATACGGTCTGGAAATCGCTAACCCGGTTGGCCCGGACGGCGCATACCTGGCGGGTACTTATCCGGATCTGGACGGTGTGAACGTCTTTAAAGCCAACGACAAAATCGTTGCGCTGCTGAGCGAAAAAGGCGCGCTGCTGCACGTTGAGAAGATGCAGCACAGCTACCCATGCTGCTGGCGTCACAAGTCACCGATCATCTTCCGTGCGACGCCGCAGTGGTTCGTCAGCATGGATCAGAAAGGCCTGCGCGCGCAGTCCCTGAAAGAGATCAAAGGCGTGCAGTGGATCCCGGACTGGGGCCAGGCGCGTATTGAATCGATGGTTGCCAACCGTCCTGACTGGTGTATCTCCCGTCAGCGTACGTGGGGTGTGCCGATGTCTCTGTTTGTTCACAAAGACACCGAAGAGCTGCATCCGCGCGCTATCGAACTGATGGAAGAAGTGGCTAAACGCGTTGAAGTTGACGGCATCCAGGCGTGGTGGGATCTCGATCCGAAAGATATCCTCGGTGACGAAGCTGACCAGTATGTCAAAGTCCCGGATACGCTGGACGTGTGGTTCGACTCTGGTTCAACCCACTCCTCCGTCGTGGACGTACGTCCTGAGTTTGCAGGCCATGCGGCAGATATGTATCTGGAAGGCTCTGACCAGCACCGTGGCTGGTTCATGTCATCTCTGATGATCTCCACCGCCATGAAAGGCAAAGCACCTTATCGCCAGGTACTGACTCACGGTTTCACCGTTGATGGTCAGGGCCGTAAGATGTCCAAGTCTATCGGTAACACCGTTTCTCCGCAGGATGTGATGAACAAACTGGGCGCGGATATTCTGCGTCTGTGGGTGGCTTCAACCGACTATACCGGTGAAATGGCCGTTTCTGACGAAATTCTGAAACGTGCTGCCGACAGCTATCGTCGTATCCGTAACACCGCGCGCTTCCTGCTGGCGAACCTGAATGGGTTCGATCCGGTTAAAGACATGGTGAAACCGGAAGAGATGGTGGTGCTGGACAGGTGGGCGGTAGGTTGTGCGCAAGCGGCGCAGGACGAAATCCTGAAAGCCTATGAAGCCTATGACTTCCACGAAGTGGTACAGCGCCTGATGCGCTTCTGCTCCGTCGAAATGGGTTCGTTCTACCTCGACATCATCAAAGACCGTCAGTACACCGCGAAAGCGGACAGCGTGGCGCGTCGTAGCTGCCAAACTGCGCTGTTCCATATCGCTGAAGCGCTGGTTCGTTGGATGGCGCCGATCATGTCCTTCACCGCCGATGAAATCTGGGGCTACCTGCCGGGCGATCGTGAGAAGTACGTCTTTACCGGTGAGTGGTACGAAGGTCTGTTTGGCTTAGGCGAAACCGAGGCGATGAACGACGCCTTCTGGGACGAACTGCTGAAAGTGCGTGGTGAAGTGAACAAGGTCATCGAACAGGCGCGTGCGGATAAGAAAGTCGGTGGTTCTCTGGAGGCTGCAGTGACCCTGTACGCTGAACCTGAGCTGGCGGCGAAACTGACCGCGCTGGGCGAAGAGTTGCGTTTTGTACTTCTGACCTCTGGTGCGACGGTTGCGGATTATGCAGCGGCTCCTGCTGATGCTCAGCAGAGCGAACTGCTCAAAGGTCTGAAAATCGTACTGAGCAAAGCCGAAGGTGAGAAATGCCCGCGCTGCTGGCATTACACTACCGACGTCGGCCAGGTGGCGGAACATGCAGATATCTGCGGACGCTGTGTCAGCAACATCGCCGGTGATGGCGAACAACGTAAGTTTGCCTGATGAGTAAGCCTCTTTGTTCAACAGGACTACGCTGGCTGTGGCTGGTGGTAGTCGTGCTGATTATCGATTTAGGCAGCAAATACCTGATCCTCCAGAACTTTGCTCTGGGGGATACAGTGTCGCTGTTTCCGTCGCTTAATCTGCACTACGCGCGTAACTATGGTGCGGCGTTTAGCTTCTTAGCCGACAGCGGCGGCTGGCAACGTTGGTTCTTTGCCGGCATCGCCATCGGTATTTGCGTCATCCTGATGGTGATGATGTATCGCTCGAAGGCGACGCAAAAGCTGAACAACATCGCGTATGCGTTAATCATTGGCGGTGCGCTGGGCAACTTGTTCGACCGCCTGTGGCACGGCTTCGTGGTTGATATGATTGACTTTTACGTCGGCGACTGGCATTTCGCGACCTTCAATCTGGCCGATACTGCTATCTGTATCGGCGCGGCATTGATTGTTCTCGAAGGCTTCCTGCCGTCGAAAGAGAAAAAAGCCGCATAAAAAAATGCCGGATGGCGCTATGCTAATCCGGCCTACAATATACTGCGATCCTTGTTTGCCCGGTAAGCGTAGCGCCACCGGGCAAACAGGCGGCAGCAATTTTAAAGAGCAACCTGCATGTCTAAATCAGTACAGAGTAACAGTGCGGTGCTGGTGCACTTCACCCTTAAGCTCGACGATGGCTCAACCGCAGAGTCAACCCGCAATAACGGCAAGCCTGCGCTGTTTCGCCTGGGCGACGGTTCTCTGTCTGAAGGACTGGAACAACACCTGCTGGGGCTAAAAGAAGGTGATAAAACCACTTTTGCTCTGGAACCGGATGCCGCCTTTGGCGTGTCAAGTCCGGACTTAATTCAGTATTTCTCGCGTCGGGAGTTTATGGACGCGGGCGAGCCAGAAATTGGCGCTATCATGCTCTTTACCGCAATGGACGGCAGTGAGATGCCTGGCGTGATCCGCGAAATCAACGGTGACTCGATCACGGTTGATTTCAACCATCCGCTGGCCGGGCATACCGTTCATTTTGATATTGAAGTGCTGGAAGTCGAACCGGCACTGGAGGCGTAAAATGCAGATCCTGTTGGCCAACCCGCGCGGTTTTTGCGCTGGCGTAGACCGCGCTATCAGCATTGTGGAAAACGCGCTGGCTATTTATGGCGCGCCGATTTATGTCCGTCACGAAGTGGTGCATAACCGCTATGTGGTGGATAGCCTGCGCGAGCGCGGTGCTATTTTTATCGAGCAAATCAGCGAAGTGCCGGATGGCGCGATCCTGATTTTCTCCGCTCATGGCGTATCTCAGGCGGTGCGTAACGAAGCCAAAGGCCGTGACCTCACGGTTTTTGATGCGACCTGCCCGCTGGTAACGAAAGTGCATATGGAAGTTGCCCGTGCCAGTCGTCGTGGCGAAGAATCCATTCTGATTGGTCACGCTGGGCACCCGGAAGTCGAAGGCACGATGGGCCAGTACAGCAACCCGCAAGGGGGAATGTATCTGGTTGAATCACCAGATGATGTGCTGAAACTGAATGTGAAAAATGAAGGAAAATTATCCTTCATGACGCAGACAACGCTTTCCGTTGACGACACTTCTGACGTTATTGATGCGCTGCGTCAACGCTTCCCGAAAATTGTCGGGCCGCGCAAAGACGATATCTGTTATGCCACCACCAACCGTCAGGAAGCGGTTCGCGCGCTGGCGGAACAGGCTGATGTTGTGCTGGTGGTCGGCTCGAAGAACTCCTCTAACTCCAACCGTCTGGCTGAACTGGCCCAGCGAATGGGGAAAGCGGCGTATTTGATTGACGATGCGACCGACATTCAGGAAGCGTGGGTGAAAGAAGCGAAGTGTGTGGGCGTGACGGCCGGAGCCTCGGCGCCGGATATCCTGGTGCAAAACGTGATTGCTCGCCTGCAAGAGCTTGGCGGTGGGGAAGCGATCCCACTGGAAGGCCGCGAAGAGAACATCGTTTTCGAAGTGCCGAAAGAGCTGCGTGTGGATGTTCGTGAAGTAGAGTAAGTCTTTCCGGTTACGATTATGAGAAGATGCCAGACTTAACGTCTGGCATTTTTTATGGAGAAACCATGCGCTTACCGATCATTCTTGATACCGATCCCGGCATTGATGATGCCGCGGCCATTGCCGCCGCGCTGTTTGCCCCTGAGCTGGATCTGCAACTGATGACCACGGTAGCAGGCAATGTGTCGGTGGAAAAAACCACCCGTAATGCGTTGCAACTGCTGCACTTCTGGAATGCGGATGTTCCGCTAGCGCAGGGAGCATCAATGCCGCTGGTGCGACCGCTGCGTGATGCCGCTTCCGTGCACGGCGAGTCCGGTATGGAAGGGTATGAATTTGTCGAGCACGACCGGCAGGCGATGGCAAAACCCGCCTTCCAGGCGATTCGCGATGCGCTGATGCATGCCCCGCAGCCCGTGACGCTGGTGGCAATTGGCCCGCTGACCAACATTGCGCTGCTGCTGACCCATTATCCTGAATGCGTATTCAACATTCACCGTCTGGTGATTATGGGCGGCTCTGCCGGGCGTGGGAACTTCACACCCAACGCCGAGTTTAATATTGCTATCGATCCCGAGGCCGCAGCGAAAGTCTTCCAGAGTGGGCTGGAGATTGTGATGTGTGGGCTGGATGTGACCAATCAGGCCATGCTCGCCCCAGACTATCTGGCGACGTTGCCTCAACTTAACCAGACGGGAAAAATGCTGCATGCACTGTTTAGCCATTACCGTAGCGGCAGCATGAATACGGGGCTGCGAATGCACGATCTGTGTGCCATTGCCTGGCTGGTGCGCCCGGAACTGTTTACCCTGCAGTCGTGTTTCGTGGCGGTTGAAACCCAGGGCGAATATACCTCGGGTACGACGGTGGTGGACATCGAAGGACGCTTGGGGCATCCGGCAAATGCGCAGGTTGCGCTGGATCTTGACGTTGAGGGATTCCAGCAGTGGGTGGCAGAGGTATTTGCCCGCGCGCTGTAATCAGGTGTTGTGCAACGGCACCTTCTCGCTGAGATAATCAATCATCGCCCGCATTCTGGCGGGCATATGTTGATTGCGCGTCCATAGCAGCCACAGTTCCCCGCTGTAGTCGCTGATAAATTCCCATTCTGGCAGTACCTGGACAATCTCGCCATTGGCGAGTGCCTCGCTGGCGGTGAACAGTGGCAGGCTGCCGATTCCCAGATCCTTTTTTACCGCGTCCAGACGTACACCGGTGTGGTTGGCGGCGTAGCGGCCATGAGTCTGAATGGTCTCCATGCGCTCACCGCGTCGAAACTTCCAACGTGAATCCGCAGGTGTCTCGCCAAGACTGATACAGCTATGCTCGCGCAGTGCCTGTGGATGCTCGGGCGTACCGTGCTTGCGTAAGTATTCGGGGGTTGCGCATATCACATGGCTGACCGGCATCAGCGGTTTCCCGTACAGGCCCGGGGAGGGCGACTGACTGATGCGCAGTGCAAGGTCGACGCCGTCGTCGATTAAATCCATATACCGGTCTTCCAGCCGAAGGCAGACGTCCACTTGCGGGTAGCGCGTAAAGAATTCGGCCATCAGTGGATGAATGACAAATCGCCCCACCGCTTTCGGCACGCTGAGGGTCAGTTGCCCTTGCGCGATGGTTTGTCGACTGCTGCCTGAGTCGACGGCCATTTGCGCCGCATGCAGCATTTCCTGCGCGTGTGCATACACAATTTTGCCCGTTTCGCTGAGCGCCAGCTTGCGCGTCGTACGGTGCAGCAGCTTACTGCCCAACGCCTTCTCGAGGCGTGAAGCGCTGCGGCTAATAGCGGAAGGCGTAGCACCCGAGGCTTTGGCGGCAGCGGAGAAGCTCCCCTGGTCGATAATCAACACAAAGGTGGCAAGGTCGGGAAGAAGGTTAGGATTCATTTGTGCGTACCAGGCAAAAATGCATTGAACCAGCGCAGGATTATCGCCGTCAGTAAAGTGAATATACTCTTCCCATCAAGAGGAGAGCAATCATGACTGAACGTCTTTATTACACCAGCGATAACACTGAAGGCCAGGCTAACTTACTGAGTTGCTCGGCTGAACCGGATGGACGGTACGCGGTGGTACTGGATAGAACCCTTTTTCACCCGCAGGGAGGCGGGCAGCCTGCGGATGCGGGCTGGATTGATGATGAGCGGGTTGAAACAGTCCTCGCGCGCGGTGACGATGTGGTGCACATCGTGGCAAAACCGCTCCTCCCCGGCATCGTGAACCTGTGTGTGGATGCCGCGTTGCGTCAACTGCACGCCCGCCTGCACTCGGCAGGACATCTTATCGGCCTGGCGGGTACAGCGTTTGGCTGGCTCCCGGTGAAAGCACACCATTGGCCCAATGAGGGGCGCATTACTTTCGCCGCCGGTGAAAACGGTACGTTACCGGATACGCTATCGCTGCAGGAGAAAATCAACGCCTGGCAGGCAGACAATCTCTCCAGACAAGTGACATTCACCGACGGGTTGCGGCAGGTTGGATTTGGTCCTCTCCTCGCTTATCCCTGCGGAGGGACGCATGTTGCCCATCTCTCTGAGATTGGACCGGTGACGATTACTCAGGTGAAGATGAAAAAAGGGCAAATGATCGTCAACTACACGCTCGTGCCATAAAACCACACTCGCGAAAATATCTACGCAGACTGGCTGATTTCTGCTCGTATTTCCGTCGTTTTCCCATCATTTTGCGCCATACTGAGTAAGTTTGACTTCTTTCCTGTGCTCCAGCAATGATTCATCCTGCGGGATGAATCATGTCTTTTACTGATATTCCCCTCTGTTTATCATTAAATTCTAATTATGGGTGTTTTCAGCTAGCGGCCTCCGGGCGCGCTGGTTACTCTGAAAACGGTTTACGCAATTTTTATAAAAGAGAATAGCTATGCATGAAGCACAAATCCGTGTCGCCATTGCCGGCGCCGGTGGCCGCATGGGACGGCAGTTAATCCAGGCCGCCATGGCGATGGAAGGTGTTCAATTGGGTGCCGCGTTAGAGCGCGAAGGCTCGTCCTTACTGGGAAGCGATGCCGGAGAATTAGCGGGGGCCGGAAAAACGGGCGTTACCGTGCAAAGCAGCCTTGACGCGGTGAAAGATGATTTCGATGTTTTCATCGATTTTACCCGCCCGGAAGGCACGTTGGCGCATCTGGCGTTTTGCCGCCAGCACGGTAAAGGGATGGTGATTGGCACCACCGGCTTTGACGATGCCGGTAAACAGGCTATTCGTGATGCCGCGCAGGAGATTGCGATTGTTTTCGCCGCGAACTTTAGCGTCGGCGTGAACGTTATGCTTAAGCTGCTGGAGAAGGCGGCGAAAGTGATGGGCGATTACACCGATATTGAGATTATTGAAGCTCACCACCGCCATAAAGTTGATGCGCCGTCAGGCACTGCGCTGGCGATGGGCGAGGCGATTGCCGGGGCGCTGGATAAGGATTTAAAAGAGTGTGCCGTCTATTCGCGTGAAGGTTACACCGGCGAGCGCGTACCGGGCACGATCGGTTTTGCCACGGTGCGGGCGGGGGATATCGTCGGTGAGCATACCGCGATGTTTGCTGATATTGGCGAGCGTATTGAGATCACGCATAAAGCGTCCAGCCGCATGACTTTTGCCAATGGCGCAGTGCGTTCGGCAATTTGGCTAAAATCAAAGTCAAATGGTCTTTTTGACATGAAAGATGTGCTTGATTTACGCAGTTTATAGCTTTCATTACCCTTCGTGATGTGGTTATTGTAATCATAATTATTTGATTGCATAGGGCAATATTTTATTGCCCTATTATTTTTCACTTTTTGGTGTATTTTTTCTTTAAGATTAGTGTTTTTATATGTTTTGTTGGGTGTTTGTGTTATCTCAATGTAAATTTTGACCAAATGGTCCACTTTTTTCTCTCCCGCATTCTGTTTTTACACTCTTTGCCTACCGCAAGCGTTTTCTACCCTGAGTTAGCTGATCTTTTTGCCTGTTAAATCGTGTGTTTTATCCCAGTGGCGCAAAATAATAATAAAAAAAGCCCTTTTGGGTAGACTTTTGTGTGAGCTATCTCTAGAATGCCGCCGTTTGCCAGAAATCCATAGGTAAGCAAATTTGCATTGATTCATGAGGTGTTAATGAATTAATATGCAAATAAAGTGAGTGAATATTCTCTGGAGGGTGTTTTGATTAAGTCAGCGCTATTGGTTCTGGAAGACGGAACCCAGTTTCACGGTCGGGCCATAGGGGCAACAGGTTCGGCGGTTGGGGAAGTCGTTTTCAATACTTCAATGACCGGTTATCAAGAAATCCTCACTGATCCTTCCTATTCCCGCCAAATCGTCACTCTTACTTATCCTCATATCGGTAATGTCGGCACCAATGAAGCCGATGCAGAATCTTCTCAGGTACATGCGCAAGGCCTGGTCATCCGCGACCTGCCGCTGATTGCCAGCAACTTCCGCGATACTGAAGACCTCTCTTCTTACCTCAAGCGCCATAACATTGTGGCGATTGCTGATATCGATACCCGTAAGCTGACGCGTTTGCTGCGTGAAAAGGGCGCACAGAACGGCTGCATCATCGCGGGCGATAACCCGGATGCGGCGCTGGCACTGGAAAAAGCAAAAGCTTTCCCAGGCCTGAACGGTATGGATCTGGCGAAAGAAGTGACCACCGCGGAGCCTTATAGTTGGACGCAGGGGAGCTGGACGCTAGCCGGTGACCTGCCGGAAGCGAAATCTGCCGATGAAATGCCGTTCCACGTTGTGGCTTACGATTTCGGCGCCAAACGTAACATTCTGCGTATGTTAGCGGACCGCGGCTGCCGCCTGACGGTTGTACCGGCGAAAACCTCAGCAGAAGACGTTCTGAAGATGAATCCGGACGGTATCTTCCTGTCCAACGGCCCTGGCGACCCGGCGCCGTGCGACTATGCAATTACCGCGATTCAGAAATTCCTCGAAACCGATATTCCGGTATTTGGCATCTGCCTCGGCCATCAGCTGCTGGCGCTGGCGAGCGGTGCGAAGACCATTAAGATGAAGTTTGGCCACCACGGCGGTAACCATCCGGTAAAAGATATTGATAACAATACCGTGATGATCACCGCACAGAACCACGGTTTTGCTGTAGATGAAGCTTCCATGCCTGCCAACCTGCGCGTGACCCACAAGTCACTGTTCGACGGCACCTTGCAGGGGATTCACCGTACCGACAAACCGGCGTTCAGCTTCCAGGGACACCCTGAAGCGAGTCCGGGTCCGCACGACGCTGCACCGTTGTTCGACCACTTTATCGAGTTAATTGAGCAATACCGTCAGTCCGCGAAATAATCAGGAGTAATAGAGCCATGCCAAAACGTACAGACATAAAAAGTATCCTGATTCTGGGCGCGGGTCCGATTGTTATCGGTCAGGCGTGTGAGTTTGACTATTCCGGCGCGCAGGCGTGTAAAGCCCTGCGTGAAGAGGGTTACCGCGTTATTCTGGTGAACTCGAACCCGGCAACCATCATGACCGATCCGGAAATGGCCGATGCCACTTACATCGAGCCGATTCACTGGGAAGTGGTGCGCAAAATTATTGAGAAAGAACGCCCGGATGCGGTGCTGCCAACCATGGGCGGTCAGACAGCGCTGAACTGTGCGCTGGAACTGGAACGCCAGGGCGTACTGGCTGAATTCGGCGTGACCATGATTGGCGCAACGGCGGATGCCATTGATAAAGCGGAAGATCGTCGTCGCTTCGATATCGCGATGAAAAAGATTGGTCTCGACACCGCACGTTCAGGCATCGCTCACACCATGGAAGAAGCGCTGGCGGTTGCCGCTGACGTTGGCTTCCCGTGCATTATCCGCCCTAGCTTCACCATGGGCGGCACCGGTGGCGGTATCGCCTATAACCGCGAAGAGTTCGAAGAAATCTGCGAACGCGGTCTGGATCTTTCCCCAACCAACGAGCTGCTGATTGATGAATCACTGATTGGCTGGAAAGAGTACGAGATGGAAGTGGTGCGTGATAAAAACGACAACTGCATCATCGTCTGCTCCATCGAAAACTTCGACGCGATGGGCATCCATACCGGTGACTCCATCACCGTAGCACCTGCCCAGACGCTGACCGACAAAGAATATCAAATCATGCGTAACGCCTCGATGGCGGTACTGCGTGAAATCGGCGTAGAAACCGGCGGCTCTAACGTCCAGTTTGCGGTAAACCCGAAAAACGGTCGCCTGATTGTCATCGAGATGAACCCGCGCGTGTCCCGCTCCTCGGCGCTGGCGTCCAAAGCTACCGGCTTCCCGATTGCGAAAGTTGCCGCCAAGCTGGCCGTAGGTTACACCCTCGACGAACTGATGAACGACATCACCGGTGGTCGTACTCCGGCCTCGTTTGAACCGTCCATCGACTACGTTGTGACGAAAATACCACGCTTCAACTTCGAGAAATTCGTTGGTGCTAACGACCGCCTGACCACGCAGATGAAATCTGTCGGTGAAGTGATGGCGATTGGTCGTACCCAGCAGGAATCGTTGCAGAAAGCGCTGCGCGGTCTGGAAGTGGGCGCAACCGGCTTCGACCCGAAAGTAAGCCTCG
Organism: Citrobacter sp. Cpo071; assembly: GCF_030332765.1. Classification (NCBI taxonomy): domain Bacteria; kingdom Pseudomonadati; phylum Pseudomonadota; class Gammaproteobacteria; order Enterobacterales; family Enterobacteriaceae; genus Citrobacter; species Citrobacter sp. Cpo071. The sequence goes on from NZ_JAOWHE010000079.1 coordinate 144,328, forward strand.
ACGATCCGGAAGCATTGACCAAAATCCGCCGCGAGCTGAAAGACGCTGGCGCTGAGCGTATCTGGTACATCGCCGATGCCTTCCGTGCTGGCCTGTCCGTCGATGGCGTGTTCAATCTGACCAACATCGACCGCTGGTTCCTGGTGCAGATTGAAGAGCTGGTACGTCTGGAAGAAAAAGTCACCGACCTTGGCATCAACGGCCTCGACGCTGACTTCCTGCGCGTACTGAAGCGCAAAGGCTTCGCCGATGCGCGTCTGGCGAAACTGGCCGGCGTTCGCGAAGCGGAAATCCGCAAACTGCGCGACCAGTACAATCTGCACCCGGTCTACAAACGCGTGGATACCTGTGCGGCAGAATTTGCCACCGACACCGCTTACATGTACTCCACCTATGAAGATGAGTGCGAAGCGAACCCGTCCGTTGACCGCGATAAAATCATGGTGTTGGGCGGTGGTCCAAACCGTATCGGTCAGGGTATTGAGTTTGACTACTGCTGCGTACACGCCTCGCTGGCGCTGCGCGAAGACGGTTACGAGACCATCATGGTCAACTGTAACCCGGAAACCGTTTCAACTGATTACGACACCTCTGACCGCCTGTACTTCGAACCGGTCACGCTGGAAGACGTACTGGAAATCGTTCGTATCGAGAAGCCGAAAGGCGTCATCGTACAGTACGGCGGACAGACCCCGCTGAAGCTGGCGCGTGCGCTGGAAGCGGCAGGTGTACCGGTTATCGGTACCAGCCCGGATGCCATCGACCGCGCGGAAGACCGCGAGCGTTTCCAGCAGGCGGTTGACCGTCTGAAGCTGAAACAACCGGCGAATGCTACCGTAACGGCTATCGAACAGGCTGTTGAGAAGGCGAAAGAGATTGGCTACCCGCTGGTAGTGCGTCCGTCGTATGTTCTCGGTGGTCGCGCGATGGAAATCGTCTACGACGAAGCCGACCTGCGTCGCTACTTCCAGACCGCAGTCAGCGTTTCTAACGATGCGCCGGTACTGCTGGACCGTTTCCTTGACGATGCGGTTGAGGTGGACGTGGACGCTATCTGCGACGGTGAAATGGTGCTGATTGGTGGCATCATGGAGCACATCGAACAGGCGGGCGTGCACTCCGGTGACTCCGCATGTTCTCTGCCTGCTTACACCCTGAGCCAGGAAATTCAGGATGTGATGCGCCAACAGGTGCAGAAACTGGCCTTCGAACTGCAGGTTCGCGGTCTGATGAACGTCCAGTTTGCGGTGAAGAATAACGAAGTTTACCTGATTGAAGTGAACCCGCGTGCGGCACGTACCGTTCCGTTCGTCTCCAAGGCAACTGGTGTACCGCTGGCGAAAGTCGCGGCGCGCGTGATGGCCGGGAAAACGCTGGCACAGCAGGGCGTAACCAAAGAAGTTATCCCGCCGTACTACTCGGTAAAAGAAGTGGTGCTGCCGTTCAACAAGTTCCCGGGCGTTGACCCGCTGTTAGGGCCAGAAATGCGCTCTACCGGGGAAGTGATGGGCGTGGGCCGTACCTTCGCGGAAGCGTTCGCCAAGGCACAGCTGGGCAGCAGCTCCACCATGAAAAAACAGGGTCGTGCACTGCTCTCCGTTCGCGAAGGCGATAAAGAGCGTGTGGTTGACCTGGCAGCGAAACTGCTGAAGTTTGGCTTCGAGCTGGATGCGACGCACGGGACCGCGATTGTGCTGGGTGAAGCGGGTATCAATCCACGTCTGGTGAACAAGGTGCATGAAGGTCGTCCGCACATTCAGGACCGTATCAAGAATGGCGAGTACACCTATATCATCAACACCACCGAAGGTCGTCAGGCGATTGAAGACTCCAAGCTTATTCGCCGCAGCGCGCTGCAGTACAAAGTGCATTATGACACTACGCTGAACGGCGGTTTCGCCACAGCGATGGCGTTGAATGCCGATGCCACCGAGAAGGTAACCTCGGTGCAGGAAATGCACGCGCAGATCAAAAAGTAATAAACAAAAGGTCCGGTGAATATTGCTCTAACCGGATCTGTAATATAATTTTGAAAGGGTTTCTGTAAAGAAACCCTTTTTTTGTCTTGCGTAAGGTCATTCCTGGACAAGTCCGTTTCCGTAACCACATTTTCAATGTAATAAGCACGATATTGCTCACACTAATCAACATTCAAGTCGCATACTATCCTTTATATCCACAATTTTAATATGGCTTAGTTTTTATTAATTTGGACAGGCCGTAGCCAGATTTTTAATTTGTGAAAATGGTGTGCTTATGTGTGAAAAATATGTTGAAAGACCGCTTTATTTGTTAATTGCTGACTGGATGATGGCCGAGGATCGTTGGATCACCGCAAAGGAAATTTCCCGCCATTTTGATATCGAGCACTGCAAAGCAATTAATACGCTCTCTTATATTCTGTCGGAAGTGGGAGAAATTGTTTGTGAAGTTAAGATGATCCCTAATCAGATTGCCGGCCGGGGTTGTCAGTGCCAGCGTCTGGTGAAAGTCGTGAGCATTGACTCTCATCTCTATAGCCGACTGAATCACAATTTGCAGGAGAAAAAGGTGAGCATGGCGAAAACGCCACGCCTGTCTGCCGTTCCTCCAACAGAGCTCAACCGTGAGCAGAAATGGCAGATGATGCTCTCCAAGAGTATGCGTCGCTAATAATCAGTTTGCCTGATGGCGGCATAAACGGTGATTGACGCGTAGGCCGGATAAGCGTGAGCGCATCCGGCATCAATTACTGTGCTGATTTGGGTTTTACGTCCGTTGTGCCTTTCAGGCGTGGCCGGTTTTCTTCGACCCGCGTTAAGGGTAGTGTTTCGTGTAGACCTGTGTGGCAGCGAGTTGCAAGATCCTGATACTCTTTGGTGTTTAGCCGTTTCCAGTGCAGTTCCTGGTCCGTGACTTCACGCAATACGCGAGCGGGTGAGCCAACCAGCATCTGCCTTGCCTCTCCCTGAAATCCGGCTTTGACAAAGCTCATGGCGGCGACAATGCTCTCTTCGCCAATCGCTGCGCCGTCCATAATGACGCTATTCATGCCGATCAGCGCATCTCTGCCCACCACGCAACCGTGCAGGATTGCGCCATGGCCGATGTGTCCGTTCTCATGCACGATGGTGTCGGTGTCGCAGTAGCCGTGCATAATGCAGCCATCCTGCAGATTAGAACCTGCCTCCAGGATCAAGCGACCATAGTCACCGCGTAATGACGCGTGCGGACCAATATAAACTCCGGCACCCACTATGACATCGCCAATCAGCACGGCGCTGGGATGGACAAAGGCATCCGGATGTACCACCGGGATCAGGCCCTCAAAGGCGTAGTAGCTCATCGTTTTATCTCGGTTTTATTGCCGGATCAGCGAATCGCTATCCGGCATCGGCTCATTAACGACCTTTCCACACCGGGTCGCGTTTTTCTGCAAACGCCTGCGGACCTTCAAGCGCATCTTCCGAATGCAGTACAGATGGATAGTGTTTCAGCACGCCGCTGCGGATGTAGCGGTAGCCTTCTTCCACCGGCATTTCGCTGGTGGTGCGATAGATCTCTTTCAGTGCGGCGATAGCCAGCGGAGCGCTATTGACCAACTGCTGCGCCAGTTCACGCGCGCTATCCATCAGTTCGCCCTGGCTGACAACGCGGTTGACGATGCCCCAACGCAGCGCTTCTTCGGCGCTCATTCGTCTGCCGGTCATCACCATTTCGTTGACGATTGCCGGTGGCAGCAGCTTAGGCAGACGCAGTACGCCGCCGCTGTCAGGCACGATCCCGAGCTTGGCTTCCGGCAGTGCGAAGCTGGCGTTTTCCGCGCAGACAATAAAATCCGCTGCCAGCGCCAGCTCAAAACCACCGCCAAACGCATAGCCGTTTACCGCAGCGATGACCGGCTTATCGAGGTCGAAAATTTCGGTTAAACCGGCGAAGCCGCCTGGGCCAAAATCGGCATCTGGTGCTTCACCTTCAGCTGCCGCTTTTAAGTCCCAGCCCGCAGAAAAGAATTTCTCACCGCCGCCGGTGATAATCGCTACGCGTAATTCCGGGTCGTCACGAAAATTAAGAAACGCTTCACCCATGGCAAAGCTGGTTTTGGCGTCAATGGCATTGGCTTTAGGCCGGTCGAGGGTAATTTCCAGGATCGGGCCGTTACGGGTCAGATGTAATGAATCACTCATAGTTCATCTCCAGATAAATAGATTTCCCGGCAGGAGGAGTTCCTGTCGGAAGGGTTATTTCAGATTTTTTTTGATTATTTTTCCTGAACAATTGCGCGGCAGGTCGGTTCTTATCTCCATAAAAGAGGGAACCTTGAATTTCGCCATATTGTTTTCGCAGAAGCTGAAGAACTCGGCTTCGCTTAATGTTTCACCTTCATTAAGGACGATAAACGCTTTAATAGCTTCATCACGGATCGAATCTTTAATACCGACAACCACAATGTCCTGAATTTTGGGATGCGCAGAAATAATATTTTCCAGCTCGACGCAGGAGACATTTTCCCCGCCGCGTTTAATCATGTTGCAGCGCCTGTCGACGAAATAAAAATAGCCATCCTCATCCTGATAGCCCGAATCACCGGTATGTAACCAGCCCTCAGGTTCCAGCGCTTTGGCGGTAGCCTCCGGCTGCGCGTAGTACTCTTTGAAGATTGTTTTGCCCGGCACGCCTTTAATACAGATTTCGCCAATTTCTCCGGCGGGCAGGGGACGGTTGTGATCGTCACGGATTTCGGCTTCATAGCTAAATCCCACGCGACCAATGGAGGGCCAGCGTCGTTTGTCACCGGGACGGTCGCCGATAATACCGACGATGGTTTCAGTCATACCGTAGGAGGTCAGCAGCCTGACGCCAAAGCGTTCGGTAAAATCGTCTTTTTCCTGCTCGGATAAATTGAGATAGAACATCACTTCGCGCAGGTGATGCTGTCTGTCGGTTGGTGTAGCGGGCTGCACCATTAGCGTTCTGATCATCATCGGAATGCATTCGGTAACGGTCGCCTTATATCTATGCACCTGATTCCAGAATGCCCTGGCACTGTACTTCTCTAGCAGCACAAAGGTGCTGCCAGCGGAGAATGCGGGCATTGCGGCGGTACACTGACAGTCGATATGAAACGCGGGCATCACCGTCATGTAGACGTCATCATCGCGCAGGGCGATTTGCCAGGCAGAGTAGTAGCCTGCAAAACGCAGGTTGTAGTGGGTAATTACCACCCCTTTAGGCCGTGAGGTGGTGCCTGAAGTAAACAGAATTTCCGCCGTATCGTCAGTGGATAACGCGGGCGTATAGCACAGCGTGGTGGACTGGCGGGATTGCAGTTGGGTGAAGTGACTCACGCCGTCGTCAGCCGGAAGCTGTTCGCCAATCAGACAGATATGATTAAGCGGGGTGCTATTTTCCAGCCGTATCTGGCGGTATATAGGATAAAACTGGGCGCTGGTGACCAGCAGACTTACCTGGCTGTTTTGCAGGATCCAGGCACTTTCTTCACCCAGCAAGCGGGCATTAATCGGTACCATGATGGCGCCAATTTTTGCCAGCCCAAACCAGCAAAAAATGAATTCCGGACAGTTATCCAGATGCAATGCGACCTTATCGCCCTTGCGGATCCCTAAGGAATGGAACAGGTTTGCCGTGCGGTTAATCTCTTCATTGAGCGAGGCATAGCTAAACTGCCGAACGACTCCTTCGCAGGATTCGAAAATTAACGCCGTTTTATCTCCGTACACCCCGGCCAGGTCGTCCCACATCTGACGTAAGTTTTGTCCGCCAACGATATCCATATTGCTTTATCCACTGAAATCAGGCGTGAGCGCTAACCATCGAGGGGTCAGCGCGTCGCGTTTATTCCTCAACTCTGGCCAGGCCTTTGCCGACCAGCTCATTTATGTCTGCTTCGCTATAACCAATATTTTTCAGAATGGCGGCAGTATCCATGCCATGTGACGGCATGCCACGCCAGATTTTCCCCGGGTTGTTTTTAAATTTCGGCATGATGTTTGGCCCTTTGCAGGTGCGGCCATCCATTGTTTGCCACTGCGTAATAGATTCACGGGCAACGTACTGCGGGTTGCCTTCCAGTTCAGGAATAGTCAGCACCTTCGCGCAGGCGATGTTCAGCTCAGCAAAGCGCGCCTGGACTTTGGCGATGGTGTGCGTTGCCAGCCAGGCGTCCAGTTTCTCTTCCACAAGCGGGCCGTAAGGGCATTCAACACGATGGATAAGCTGGGTGCCTTCCGGGACTTCCGGTGTGCCAAGAATGTGGGCGAGGCCAATATCCTTGAAGCATTCGTTGATTTGCGTGATGCCGACCAGCTCCATAACGATATAGCCATCGGCGCATTTATACAGGCCGCAGCCAGCGTAATACGGGTCTTTGCCTTTGGTCATGCGTGGGCAAATTTCGCCGCCGTTGAAGTAATCCATCATGAAATACTGACCCATGCGCAGCATCACTTCGTACATAGCGATATCGATGCTTTCACCTTTACCCGTTTCGCGCACTTTGTGCAGGGCCGCCAGCGCTGCTGTCGTTGCGGTCATCCCGGAGAAGTAATCGGCGGTGTACGGGAAGGCGGGCATTGGCTGATCCACGTCGCCGTTTTGGATCAGATAGCCGCTGAACGCTTGCGCGATGGTGTTATACGCCGGAAGATTGGTGTACTCCTCGGTACCAAACTGGCCGAAGCCGGAAAGGTGGGCGATAACCAGTTTCGGGTTATGTTCCCACAGCACTTCATCGGTAATACCTCGGCGGGCAAAGGCCGGACCTTTACTGGCTTCAATGAAAATATCGGTGGTTTCCATCAGCTTCAGAAACGCTTCCCGGCCTTCATCTTTGAAAATATTCAGCGACAGGGCGTGCAGGTTACGGCGTGAGAGCTGCGGATAGTTAGGCTGTACGCGGATGGTATCGGCCCATGCGACGTTTTCAATCCAGATAACCTCGGCACCCCATTCGGCGAACATCTGTCCGGCGAACGGACCGGCGATTTCGATCCCTGAAAAAACAACGCGTACCCCGGAAAGCGGGCCGAAGGCTGGCATTGGTAAATGATTCATCATTTTTCTCCTGGCATTTATGGGTGTCCATGTAGGCCGGATAAGGCGCTCGCGCCGCCATCCGGCATTGATTGCCTGATGGCAACGCTAAGGCGTCTTATCAGGCCTACAGGTTGCGTCGTTCTATCGGTATTGCTTGAGTACCGCACGACCCAACGTCAGGATCTGCATTTCGTCAGAACCACCAGAAACACGGTCAACGCGCAGGTCACGCCAGAAACGCGTGATGCGGTGGTTGCCCGCGATACCAACACCTCCCAGTACCTGCATGGCGGTGTCTACCACTTCAAACGCGGCGTTGGCGCAGAAGTATTTACACATTGCCGCGTCACCAGAAGTAATGGTGCCGTTATCCGCTTTCCATGCGGCTTCCAACAGCATGTTTTTCATGGAATTCAGTTTGATCGCCATGTGCGCGAACTTCTCCTGGATCAGCTGGAAACGGCCGATCGTTTCGCCAAACTGTACGCGTTGGTTGGCGTAACGCGCGGCGTCTTCAAAAGCGCACATTGCCGTACCGTAGTTGGTCAGCGCGACGAGGAAGCGTTCATGGTCAAACTCTTCTTTCACACGGTTGAAGCCATTACCTTCCCGACCGAACATGTCTTTCTCGTCCAGTTCAACGTTATCAAAGGTGATTTCACAGCAGCTATCCATGCGCAGACCGAGTTTCTCCAGTTTGTTGACCTTGATACCCGCTTTGCTCATGTCAACAAACCACTCGGTATAAACAGGTTTATCCGGTGATGCACCATCTCTCGCCATCACTACGATGTACGGGGTATAGGCGCTACTGGTGATAAAGCACTTACTGCCATTAAGATAAACCTTACCATTTTTGCGTGTATAAGTGGTTTTCAGACTGCCAACATCCGATCCCGCTCCCGGTTCGGTGATAGCAGAGTTCCACATCTGCTTACCGGTGCCCTGGAACGCCATGATTTTATCAATTTGCTCTTGGGTACCTTCACGCAGAAAAGTGTTAAAACCGCCTGGTAATTGGTACAACACGTAAGTCGGTGCGCCAAGACGTCCGAGTTCCATCCAGACGGCGGCAACGGTGACAAAACCGGCTTCCAGCCCGCCGTGTTCTTCCGGGATCAACAGGCTATCGATGCCCATATCCGCCAGCGCTTTTACAAAACGCTCAGGGTAGACGCTGTCGCGATCGCACTCGGCAAAATAAGCTTCCCAGTTCTCACTGGCCATCAGTTCACGAATACCGGCGACAAACAGTTCCTGCTCGTCATTTAAGTTGAAATCCATCTTTCAGCCTCTTGATCAATTGGGTTAATAAGAATTACTTGTCTTTCCAGTGCACTTTGGCGTCTTTAATAAAGGACAGCGTCACCATGATGTTGACGAAGAACAGCGGACATCCCCCGGCGATAATTGCGGTCTGAATAGGCTTCAGCCCACCCAGCGCCAGCAGAACGATGCCGATGACGCCGACCAGAACGGACCAACCGATACGCACCAACAGCGGCGGTTCTTCACCATCACGAACTTCGCGACAGGTGGACATCGCCAGGGTGTAGGAGCAGGCGTTAATCAGCGTGACGGTGGCAATAAAGCAGAGGATAAAGAATCCCCACATGGTGGCGGTGCTGAGCGGTAAAGCAGCCCAGGTTTCGATAATGGCGCGCGCCACGCCGTGTTGTTCAATCAGTTGTGGGATGTTGAGAATGTTTTTATCCATCAGCAGCAGCGTGTTGCTGCCAAGGACGGTCCACAGGATCCAGGTGGAAGCGGTCAGGCCCAGTACCATCCCGAAACACAGTTCACGTACGGTACGACCCCGAGAAATACGTGCCAGGAAGATACTCATCTGGATAGCGTAAATAACCCACCACGCCCAGTAGAAAACAGTCCAGCCCTGCGGGAAGCCGCCTTTGCCGATGGCATCGGTATAGAACAGCATGCGCGGCAGATGCATCAGCAGCATGCCGACCGAGTCGGTGAAGTAGTTCATGATGAAGCTGGCGCCACTGACGATAAACACCCAGCCGAGCATCAGGAAGCTCAGATAACTACGTACGTCGCTGGCGATCTTGACCCCTTTTTGCAGGCCGCAGGCCACGCAAATGGCGTTCAATATGATCCAGCAGGTAATGATGATGGCGTCGAGTTGCAGCGTATGCGGAATACCGAACAGCCATTGCATACACTCGGTTACCAGCGGGGTAGCGAGACCGAGGCTGGTGCCCATCGCGAAGATCAGCGCCACCAGATAGAAGTTATCGACGATGGTGCCGAACAAGCCCTTAGCATGCTTCTCGCCAACTAACGGTACCAGCGTGGAACTGGGGCGGATAACGTCCATTTTGCGTACAAAGAAGAAGTAGGCGAACGCGACTGAAAGGAAGCTGTAGGTCGCCCACGGCAGCGGTCCCCAGTGGAACAAGCTGTACGCCAGAGCTATCTCTTTTGCGCCAACGGAGTTGGGGGCGAGAGCAAACGGCGGGGTAGAGATATAGTAGTAGATCTCGATGGAACCCCAGAACAGCACCGCGGCGGATGTACAGGAAGCGAACATCATAAAAATCCAGCTGGCGGTACTAAACTCAGGTTTTTCGTCGCCTAATTTCTTTTTCGAATACGGGCCAAAGACCAACCAGAACCAGCCGAAGAGCATGACGACCATATACCATTCGAATGCCCAGCCCCAGACGTTGGTGACATAACTGAATACCGCATTAATAACGACGTTAGCGGCATCAAGATCTCTTACTGTTAACCAACAAAGTATCCCAACAATTATTAATGGCGGAAAAAAAACCTTCGGTTCAATTCCCGACTTTCTCTTTTCATTTTTCATAAGTGAATTCCAGTGTGAAAACGAAATTTATTTAGCGTGCCCGTATGTGATCGTTTGTTTATTTATTATTAATGATTTGTTGATAACCTTTTAACCTCTGGGCGCCTCAGTGAGTAACTCATAATGGGTATTCATTTCCGGCTATTCTGTTATCTGCGTCACACTTTCTTATGCTAGTTATTTTGTCTGAAAATACAAATAATTCCCTTGTTAATCATAATGTTGATGTTGCTTTTTTAACTTTTTTAAGTGACTGACGTTCAATATTGTTGAACCAGCAAACAATATTGAAAATTTTCGTGTTTGACATGTTTCTTTCAATATTGGTGAGGTGCATAACACTATTGAAAGTTACGAATATCAATGTGTGACATTTTCAATATTGGTGATTAATGTTTTATTTCCGAATTAAAGAGCGTGATATCTGTATTTAACACCGCCGATATAAATACGTTTCCTTCATGATTTCTGGAGATGCAATGAAGATAATTACTTGCTACAAATGCGTACCTGATGAGCAGGATATTGCGATTAATAATGCTGATGGAACACTCGATTTCAGCAAAGCAGATGGCAAAATCAGCCAATATGATCTGAATGCGATCGAAGCGGCTTGCCAGTTAAAACAGCAGGTGGGAGAGGCTCAGGTTGTGGCCATGAGCGTCGGCGGCAAAGCGCTGACCAATGCAAAAGGGCGCAAAGATGTGCTCTCCCGTGGCCCTGATGAACTGATTGTTGTCATTGACGATCAATTTGAACAGGCGCTGCCGCAACAAACCGCCACTGCGCTGGCTGCCGCCGCACAAAAATCAGGTTTTGATCTGCTTATTTGCGGCGACGGTTCTTCCGATCTTTATGCACAGCAGGTTGGTCTGCTGGTGGGCGAAATGCTGAACGTGCCGGCGATTAACGGCGTGAGTAAAATCCTCTCTCTTACCGACAGCACGCTGACGGTAGAGCGTGAACTGGAAGATGAAGTTGAAACCCTGAGTATCCCGCTTCCGGCGGTGATCGCGGTCTCTACCGACATCAACACCCCTCAAATCCCTTCCATGAAAGCCATTCTTGGTGCAGCGAAAAAACCGGTCCAGGTCTGGTCGTCTGCGGACATTGGGCTGAACGGCGCGCAAGCGTATTCCGAACAACAGGTTGCCGCACCGAAGCAGCGCGAGCGTCAGCGCGTTGTGATTGAAGGTGACGGTGAAGAACAGATTGCCGCGTTTGTCGAGAATCTTCGCAAAATCATTTAATTATCAGGGGATGTTATGAACAAATTTTCCAGTGTCTGGGTATTCAGCGATACCCCTTCTCGTCTGCCGGAACTGATGAATGGTGCGCAGGCTTTAGGTGAAAACGTTAACACGTTTGTGCTCAGCGATGAGGACAGCGCGGCGGCATGCCATTTAGGTGCGGATCATGTCTGGCTGCTCAGCGGCAAACCAGAAGACCGTATGGTTGAAGACTACGCCGATGCGATGGCCGAAACCATTCGTCAGCACAGCGAGGGCGGCGCGGTGCTGCTGCCGAATACGCGTCGGGGCAAGCTGTTAGCGGCAAAGCTGGGCTTTCGCTTGTCGGCTGCAGTCTCAAACGACGCCAGCGCAGTCGAAGTACAGGACGGAAAAGCGGCGGTCAAACATATGGTCTACGGCGGCCTGGCGATGGGAGCAGAAACAATCGCTTCACCGTTTGCCGTGATCACTCTCAGTAGCGGAACGTTTGACGCGCAGCAACCGGATACCGCCCGCAGCGGCGAGGTGCACACCGTTCAGTGGCAGGCTCCGACTATCGCCGTGACCCGTACGGCAACGCAGGCGCGTCAGAGCAACAGCGTCGATCTCGACAAAGCCCGTCTGGTGGTCAGCGTGGGACGCGGTATTGGTAGCAAAGAAAATATCTCGCTGGCCGAAGCGCTGTGCCAGGCGATTGGCGCTGAGCTGGCCTGTTCACGTCCGGTGGCGGAAAACGAGAAGTGGATGGAGCACGAACGCTACGTCGGCATTTCCAACCTGATGCTCAAGCCAGAACTGTACCTGGCCGTGGGGATCTCCGGGCAGATCCAACATATGGTCGGCGCCAACGGCGCGCAGACGATTTTCGCCATCAACAAAGATAAAAATGCGCCGATCTTCCAGTACGCAGATTTTGGCATCGTTGGCGATGCGCTGAAGATCCTGCCTGCGCTGACGGCTGCTCTGGCGCGTTAAACCATTCGGGCAGGGTGCGAAAGTATCCTGCCACTGACAGGAGTACGTATGTCCGAAGATATCTTTGATGCCATCATCGTGGGTGCAGGTCTGGCCGGTTCGGTTGCGGCGCTGGTGCTGGCTCGGGAAGGTGCACAGGTGCTGGTCATCGAGCGCGGCAATTCTGCTGGCGCGAAGAATGTCACCGGTGGGCGCATGTATGCCCATAGCCTGGAACGCATCATTCCCGGCTTTGCTGAGCAGGCCCCCATTGAACGCATAATCACCCACGAAAAACTCGCCTTTATGACCGACAAAGGGGCGATGACCATCGACTATTGCAATGGTGAAGAGGCCGCATCGTCGCAGGTTTCTTATTCCGTCTTACGCAGCAAATTTGACGCTTGGCTGATGGAGCAGGCCGAGGAGGCGGGAGCCCAGCTTATCACCGGTATTCGGGTGGATAACGTTGTGCAACGCGAAGGCAAAGTCGTGGGCGTGGAAGCCGACGGCGATATTCTGGAAGCCAAAGTGGTGATCCTCGCTGACGGGGTGAATTCTCTGTTGGCAGAAAAACTGGGCATGGCAAAGCGCGTTGAGGCATCGCATGTTGCCGTTGGCGTAAAAGAGCTGATCGAATTGCCAAAATCGGTGATTGAAGATCGTTTCCAGTTACAGGGGAACGAAGGTGCAGCTTGCCTGTTTGCCGGTTCTCCAACCGATGGGTTGATGGGCGGGGGCTTCCTCTATACTAATGAAACGACCCTTTCTCTGGGGCTGGTCTGCGGTCTTCATCATCTGAAAGATGCTAAAAAATCGGTCCCACAAATGCTGGAAGATTTCAAACAGCATCCGGCGGTTGCCCCACTGATCGCCGGTGGCAAGCTGGTGGAATATGCCGCGCACGTCGTACCGGAGGCCGGTATGAATATGCAGCCTGAACTGGTGGGTGACGGTGTGCTGATTGCCGGTGATGCTGCCGGAATGTGTATGAACCTCGGCTTTACCATCCGCGGTATGGATCTCGCCATATCCGCAGGCGAAGCGGCCGCGAAAACGGTGCTTTCCGCAATGAAGCGCGACGACTTCAGCAAACAGTCGCTGGGCGAATACCGTCAGCATCTCGATGATGGTCCAATGCGCGATATGCGCATGTATCAGAAGCTTCCCGCTTTCCTAGATAACCCACGCATGTTTACCGCCTATCCCGAAATGGCGGTCAGCATCGCGCGCGACCTGTTCACCGTAGATGGCTCTGCTCCGGTGCCAATGCGCAAAAAAATCCTGCGTCATGCGAAGAAAGTGGGCTTCATCAACCTGATGAAAGATGGCCTGAAAGGAGTGACCGTATTATGACATCTCCCGTCAATGTGGACGTCAAACTGGGCGTCAATAAGTTCAATGTGGATGAAGACAGCCCGCATATCATTCTCAAAACCGATCCTGATAAACAGGCGCTGGAAGTACTGATTAAGGCCTGTCCGGCCGGACTGTATAAAAAGCAGGACGACGGCAGCGTCCGTTTTGATTACGCCGGATGCCTGGAGTGCGGAACGTGCCGCATTCTCGGACTTGATACAGCGTTGGAAAAATGGGAATACCCGCGCGGGACATTTGGCGTGGAGTTTCGCTACGGCTAATAAGTACGAGGTTGTGCACCCGTAGGTCGGATAAGACGTGGTAGCGTCGCCATCCGGCAATCATGTGGCGCCAATGCCGGATGGCGGCGTAAACGCCTTATCCGGCTTACAGATGACGCTTTGCCCGTGTTGGAACAGGAAGTCGCTATGCAGCAGCCCAGGAACTTTGATGACATCAAATTTACCTCTATTCACCGCCGGATAATGCTGTGGGGAAGCGGTGGGCCATTTCTGGATGGTTATGTGCTGGTGATGATTGGCGTGGCGCTGGAACAGCTCACGCCAGCGTTGAAACTGGACGCTCAGTGGATTGGTCTGCTGGGGGCCGGCACGCTCGCCGGTCTGTTTGTGGGGACGTCGCTGTTTGGCTACATTTCCGATAAGGTCGGGCGGCGGAAAATGTTTATCATCGATATTATTGCCATTGGCGTGATATCGGCGGCAACCATGTTTGTTTCCTCACCCATTGAGCTGTTGGTAATGCGTGTGCTGATCGGTATTGTGATTGGTGCCGATTATCCGATTGCTACCTCGATGATTACCGAGTTCTCCAATACCCGCCAGCGCGCTTTCTCCATCGGTTTTATCGCCGCGATGTGGTATGTCGGCGCCACCTGTGCCGATCTGGTCGGTTACTGGCTATATGATGTTGAGGGAGGATGGCGCTGGATGCTGGGCAGCGCGGTGATCCCCTGTATTTTGATCCTGATTGGGCGCTTCGATCTTCCTGAATCGCCGCGCTGGCTGCTGCGTAAAGGTCGGGTGAAAGAGTGTGAAGCGATGATGATCAAGCTGTTCGGCGAACCGGTGGTGTTCGACGAAGAGGCGCCGCAGGAGACGCGCTTCCTACAGCTGTTTAACCGCCGTCATTTCCCGTTTGTCCTGTTTGTTGCCGCTATCTGGACCTGTCAGGTGATCCCGATGTTCGCCATTTATACCTTTGGTCCGCAGATTGTTGGACTGTTGGGGCTTGGTGCCGGGAAAAGCGCGGCGTTGGGCAATGTGGTGATAAGCCTGTGCTTTATGCTGGGGTGCATTCCGCCCATGTTCTGGCTCAATAGCGCGGGCCGTCGGCCATTGTTAATTGGCAGCTTTATTATGATGACGCTGGCGCTGGCCGTGCTGGGGTTAATTCCTGATATGGGAGCGTGGCTGGTGGTGCTGGCGTTTGCCGTGTACGCCTTTTTCTCGGGGGGACCGGGAAATCTTCAGTGGCTGTACCCAAATGAACTGTTCCCTACCGACATTCGCGCATCTGCCGTCGGGGTGATTATGTCCTTAAGCCGCATTGGCACCATTGTTTCAACCTGGGCGCTGCCGGTGTTCATTACCAAATACGGGATCAGCAATGTCATGCTGATGGGCGCAGGAATTTCGCTGATTGGCCTGCTGGTGTCCATCGCTTTCGCCCCGGAAACGCGAGGTCTGACGCTGGCTCAAACCAGTCAAATGACGATTCGCAGTAAGCCCGTGACCAGAGCGAGTTATTAGGAGTGTTCTGTATTTTCCCTGCAACTCAGTCAGTTAGCCTACAGTTAACTGGGTATATCACAGAAAACAACTGAAAAGCAGGGAGAACACCATGCAAAAACATATCCTGATCACCTCAATTTTTACTGCAGCAGCACTGTTTACCGTGGCCGGTTGTTCCTCAAACCAGGCGGTTAAAACCACCGATGGTAAAACAATCGTCACTGACGGCAAACCGCAAGTCGATGATGATACTGGCCTGGTGTCGTATAAAAATGCGCAAACGGGTAAGACGGAACAGATTAACCGCGATCAGGTTAAGGATATGAGTGAACTTGATAACTAGTTCAGTTTTCTCCATTCAGCCACTCAATAATATTGACTGTTAGCCTGTGGATTAACTGACTAAACTCACTGTTATTACAATAATGCAGTGAAACAGGCTAATCATGATCCTCATCATTTATGCGCATCCCTATCCGCAGCATTCGCATGCGAATAAGCGGATGCTTGAACAGGCAAGGACGCTGGAGGGCGTGGAGATCCGCTCGCTCTACCAGCTCTACCCCGACTTCAATATCGATATTGCCGCTGAACAGGATGCGCTGGCACGTGCTGATTTGATCATCTGGCAGCATCCGATGCAGTGGTACAGCACACCTCCATTACTCAAGCTGTGGATGGATAAAGTCCTTTCGCACGGCTGGGCGTATGGCCATGGCGGTACTGCGCTGCACGGTAAACATCTGCTGTGGGCGGTGACGACCGGCGGCGGTGAAAACCACTTCGATATTGGCTCCCATCCCGGATTTGATGTGCTTTCTCAACCCTTACAGGCGACGGCACTTTATTGTGGCCTCAAATGGCTACCGCCGTTTGCGATGCACTGTACGTTTATCTGTGATGATGAAACCCTGCAAGCGCAGGCGCGTCACTACAAACAGCGTCTGATGGAATGGCAGGAGGCACACCATGGATAGCCATACGCTGATACAGGCGCTGATTTATCTCGGATCGGCGGCACTGATTGTCCCCATCGCCGTACGGCTGGGGCTCGGGTCGGTACTGGGGTATCTCATCGCCGGGTGCATTATCGGCCCATGGGGCCTGAGGCTGGTGACGGACGCCGAATCCATCCTGCATTTTGCGGAGATCGGTGTGGTGCTGATGCTGTTTGTCATTGGTCTGGAGCTGGATCCGCAACGTTTGTGGAAACTGCGAGCCTCGGTGTTCGGCGGCGGCGCATTGCAAATGGTGGTCTGCGGAGGCCTGATTGGTGTGTTCTGTATGTTCCTCGGCCTGCGCTGGCAGGTAGCGGAGCTGATCGGCATGACGCTGGCGCTTTCCTCTACGGCTATCGCTATGCAGGCAATGAATGAACGCAACCTGATGGTTTCGCAAATGGGCCGCAGCGCGTTTGCCGTGCTGCTGTTCCAGGATATCGCTGCTATTCCACTGGTGGCGATGATCCCATTACTGGCAGCGAGTGGCGCATCAACAACGCTTGGGGCGTTTGCATTGTCTGCCCTTAAGGTAGCGGGCGCACTGGTGCTGGTGGTGCTGTTAGGTCGTTATGTCACACGTCCTGCCTTGCGTTTTGTCGCCCGTTCGGGCCTACGGGAAGTGTTCAGTGCCGTTGCGCTGTTCCTCGTGTTTGGCTTCGGTCTGCTGTTGGAAGAGGTTGGATTGTCGATGGCGATGGGGGCATTCCTGGCCGGGGTGCTGCTGGCAAGCTCTGAGTATCGCCACGCGTTGGAAAGCGACATTGAGCCATTTAAAGGACTGCTGCTGGGGCTGTTCTTCATCGGTGTAGGGATGTCTATCGACTTTGGTACGCTGATTGATAATCCCTTGCGTATTATCATTCTACTGGTCGGTTTCCTGGTTATCAAAACCGTCATGTTGTGGTTGATAGCGAAACCGTTGCAGGTGCCGAACAAGCAGCGTCGCTGGTTTGCCGTATTATTAGGGCAGGGCAGTGAGTTTGCCTTTGTGGTGTTTGGCGCGGCGCAAATGGCAAATGTGCTCGATCCTGACTGGGCGAAATCGCTGACGCTGGCGGTGGCGTTGTCGATGGCGGCTACGCCGATTTTGCTGGTGATTTTGACGCGTCTGGAAAAATCGGCGACTGAGGAAGAGCGCGAAGCCGATGAAATCGATGAGGAACAACCTAGGGTGATCATTGCCGGGTTTGGGCGATTTGGCCAGATAACCGGTCGTTTGCTGTTGTCGAGCGGGGTCAAAATGGTGGTTCTTGATCATGACCCGGACCATATCGAAACGCTGCGTAAATTCGGGATGAAGGTTTTCTATGGCGACGCGACCCGGATGGATCTGCTGGAGTCTGCCGGGGCGGCGAAAGCTGAAGTCATTATTAATGCCATTGACGATCCGCAAACCAGTCTGCAATTAACCGAAATGGTGAAAGAGCATTTCCCGCATCTGCAAATTATTGCTCGTGCGCGCGACGTGGATCATTACATCCGCCTGCGCCAGGCGGGCGTGGATATGCCGGAACGTGAAACCTTTGAAGGTGCACTGAAGACCGGACGTCTGGCGCTGGAAGGTCTCGGGCTTGGGCGCTATGAGGCACGTGAGCGGGCTGACGTATTCCGCCGATTCAATACCATGATGGTAGAGGAGATGGTGAAAGGGGAAAATGACGCGACTTCCCGCGCGGCCGTTTATAAACGCACCAGCGCAATGCTGAGTGAAATTATTGCGGAAGATCGTCAGCACTTATCGTTAATTCAGCGCCATGGCTGGCAAGGCACGGATGAAGGTAAGCATACGGGCGACGTCGCCGATGAGCCGGAAGTGAAACCGTCAGCATAGGGTAAAAAATGTGATGTTCTGCAAACTTTACTGCTAATTGGCTGTTTTTGAACTACTGTAATGCTGGCGTACCACCTTAAATAGGTCGGTTCGCCAGCAGAACGGAAAATTTTCCTGTTCATCCTCTTTCCGCCAGTCGACGAAAGATTGCGCTTTCCGTATAGTGGCGACAATTTTTTTGTATCCGGGAAATATTCAATGATCAGTCTGATTGCGGCGTTAGCGGTAGATCGCGTCATCGGTATGGAGAACGCCATGCCGTGGAACCTCCCTGCCGATCTCGCCTGGTTTAAACGTAATACCTTAAACAAGCCGGTTGTCATGGGACGCCATACCTGGGAATCCATCGGGCGACCGTTACCTGGGCGTAAAAATATCGTCATCAGCAGTAAGCCTGGCACCGACGATCGCGTGCAGTGGGTGAAGTCTGTGGATGAAGCAATTGCGGCCTGCGGCGATGAACCTGAAATTATGGTAATTGGCGGTGGGCGTGTGTATGAGCAGTTCCTGCCAAAAGCACAGAAACTGTATCTGACGCACATTGATGCGGAAGTGGAAGGGGATACGCATTTCCCGGACTACGAACCGGATGACTGGGAGTCGGTGTTCAGTGAATTCCACGATTCCGACGCGCAAAACTCTCACAGCTACTGCTTCGAGATTCTGGAACGTCGTTAATACTGTAAGTGCCGGATAGCGGCGAAACGCCTTATCATCCAGCTAATGTAGGCCGGATAAGGTGCGAGCACCGCATCCGGCAAACGACTATCAGGCGTTGACCGCTTCGCCAGGATCCAGATTCAGATGGCGATTTGACGGCTGCACGAAGTACTGTTTATCTTCCCAGCGCAGACAGGTGAGATCGCCTCCCCAGCAACACCCCGTATCCAGCGCGTAAATGCCTTCTGGCGTGCCTTTACCCTCCAGCGATGCCCAGTGCCCGAATGCAATGCTGTATGCTTCACTGACAGGTCCAGGAATGGCAAACCAGGGCTTCAGCGGGGCAGGTGCGTCTTCTGGTGACTCTTTGCTGTACATATCCAACTGACCGTTAGGGAAGCAGTAGCGCATGCGGGTAAAGGCGTTGGTAATAAAACGCAGGCGTGCCAGCCCGGTCAGTTCCGGGGTCCAGTTATTGGGCATGTCGCCGTACATCGCATCAAGGAAGAAGGGATACGAGTCGCTCGACAACACGGCTTCAACATCGCGAGCACAGTCTTTTGCCGTCTGCAGGTCCCACTGTGGGGTAATACCGGCATGCGCCATCACCAGCTTCTTCTCTTCGTCTACCTGCAACAGCGGTTGACGGCGGAGCCAGTTAAGTAATTCGTCGGCATCCGGTGCTTCGAGCAGCGATGTGACCCTGTCTTTAGGTTTATTACGACTGATACCAGCAAATACGGCCAGCAGGTGTAAATCGTGATTACCCAATACTAACCGCACGCTGTCGCCCAGTGATTTCACGTAGCGCAAAACATCCAGCGAGCCCGGTCCACGAGCGACCAGATCGCCGGTGAGCCATAGGGTGTCTTTTTCGGAATTAAAGTCTACCTGATGCAGCAAGGCTACCAGTTCATCGTAACAACCGTGAACGTCGCCAATAAGGTATGTCGCCATAGTTATTGTTTTAATGAATGAGTGTTGGAACGGCGAGTCGGAATACGGGAATATCGATGGTAAAGGCGATGCCTTGTTCATCGATCATTTCGTAATGACCCTGCATGGTGCCCAGCGGTGTTTCAATCACCGCACCGCTGGTGTACTGGTACTCTTCGCCGGGTTCGATGTGGGGCTGGACGCCAACCACGCCTTCACCCTGAACTTCGGTTTCGCGGCCATGACCATTAGTGATCAACCAATAACGCCCCAACAGCTGCACAGGCGCTCGCCCCAAATTGCGGATAGTTACGGTGTAAGCAAAAACGTAACGTTCATCATCAGGTGAGGATTGCGCCTCAATGTAGACGCTTTGTACCTGAATGCACACTCGGGGCGAATTGATCATGTTTAACTCTCCTTCGATGGCGCGTTTTCTGACAGATAGTTAGCCATCCGGCAGTATTGCGCGACAGAGATATTTTCCGCTCGCATCGCCGGATCAATGCCCAGCTCTGTCAGTACTTCAACGCTAAACAGGTTGCCGAGACTGTTACGTACCGTTTTACGGCGCTGATTAAACGCTTCAGTGGTAATACGGCTCAGCACACGAACATCTTTAACCGGGTACGGCATCGTCGTATGAGGGACCAGACGCACAACGGCTGAATCAACTTTAGGCGCTGGCGTAAATGCGGAAGGCGGTACTTCAAGTACCGGGATCACATTGCAGTAATACTGCGCCATGACGCTTAATCGACCATACGCTTTACTGTTTGGCCCTGCAACCAGACGATTCACCACCTCTTTTTGCAACATGAAATGCATGTCGGCAATGGCATCAGTATAGGAAAAAAGATGGAACATGAGCGGCGTGGAGATGTTGTACGGCAGGTTGCCGAATACGCGCAGCGGCTGTCCCATCGTTTGTGCCAGTTCGCCGAAGTTCATGGTCATGGCATCTTGCTGATAAATCGTCAGCTTAGGCCCTAAAAACGGGTGTGTCTGTAGGCGTGCTGCCAGATCGCGGTCGAGTTCAATGACCGTGAGCTTGTCCAGACGTTCACCTACTGGTTCGGTCAATGCCGCCAGGCCTGGGCCGATTTCGACCATAGCCTGACCTTTCTGCGGGTTGATAGCAGAGACAATACTTTCGATCACAAACTGATCGTTGAGGAAGTTCTGCCCGAAACGTTTACGGGCTAAATGGCCCTGATGGACTCGATTATTCATTGGTATTAACAATCATTTTGATGGCGAGATTAAGCGCCGTAATAAAACTGCCGACATCTGCTTGTCCACGGCCCGCGAGTTCAAGTGCGGTGCCGTGATCGACGGATGTGCGAATAAAGGGCAGGCCCAGCGTGATATTCACACCGCGACCAAATCCCTGGTATTTTAGCACGGGGAGACCCTGATCGTGGTACATTGCCAGCACGGCATCCGCGTGGTCGAGATATTTGGGCTGAAACAGCGTATCTGCGGGCAGCGGACCGTTTAATTTCATTCCCTGCGCACGCAGTTCATCGAGTACCGGAATGATGGTATCTATCTCTTCCGTTCCCATATGACCGCCTTCACCAGCATGCGGGTTAAGACCGCACACCAGAATATGCGGATCGGCAATGCCGAACTTGGTGCGTAAATCATGATGCAAAATGCCGATCACTTCCTGAAGCAGGGCGGGCGTAATGGCGTCGGCAACGGCTCTGAGCGGCAAATGCGTGGTTGCCAGGGCAACGCGCAGCTCTTCGGTCGCCAGCATCATAACAACTTTCTTTGCCTGTGAGCGCTCTTCAAAAAACTCGGTATGTCCGGTAAACGGGACGCCAGCGTCATTGATAACGCCCTTGTGAACCGGGCCGGTGATCAGCGCCGCAAACTCACCTTGCAGACAGCCATCGCAGGCGCGAGCCAGCGTATCCACCACATATTGCCCGTTTTCTACCGCCAACTGACCCGCGACAACAGGTGCCCGCAGCGCAATCGGTAACAGCGTCAATGTGCCTGCTGATTGCGGTTTGGCTGGGGTATCTGGAGAGTAGGGGAGGAGTGAAAGCGGTAAACCGAGCATCGCTGCCCGGTCATTGAGGAGTGCTGCATCCGCACAGACAACAAGTTCTACAGGCCAATCGCGCTGGGCGAGCTGAACCACCAGGTCCGGGCCAATCCCGGCGGGTTCGCCGGGAGTGATAACAACGCGTTGAGCACGAGTCATTAGTTGCTCAGAACTTTAACGTAAGCGCTGGCGCGCTGTTCCTGCATCCAGGTTGCTGCTTCTTCCGAGAATTTACGGTTCATCAGCATACGGTAAGCTCTGTCTTTCTGCGCTGCGTCAGTTTTATCAACGTTACGCGTATCCAGCAGTTCGATCAGATGCCAACCGAAAGAGGAGTGCACCGGGGCGCTCATCTGGCCTTTGTTAAGTTTGGTCAGCGCATCGCGGAAAGCAGGGTCGAAAATATCTGCTGCAGCCCAGCCCAGATCGCCGCCCTGGTTGGCAGAGCCTGGATCCTGAGAAAACTCTTTAGCGGCTGCCGCGAAGGTAGTTTTACCGCTCTTAATATCTGCCGCGATTTGTTCCAGCTTCAGACGCGCCTGCTGATCGGTCATGATCGGCGACGGCTTAAGCAGAATGTGGCGAGCATGAACTTCAGTCACGGAGATGCTCTGGCTTTGGCCACGCATATCGTTGACTTTCAGGATGTGGAAGCCGACACCGGAACGAATTGGGCCAATGATATCGCCTTTTTTCGCAGTGCTTAACGCCTGGGCAAAGATACCCGGCAGCTCCTGAATACGTCCCCAACCCATCTGACCGCCTTTCAGCGCCTGCTGGTCAGCGGAATAAGTAATAGCCAGTTTGCCGAAATCACTACCGTTACGCGCTTCATCAACAACAGAGCGCGCCTGGCTTTCAGCCGCGTTAACCTGGTCAGACGTTGGGTTTTCCGGTAATGGGATCAGAATGTGGCTCAGGTTCAGCTCGGTGCTGGCATCGTTTTGGTTGCCCACCTGTTGCGCCAGGGCATCTACTTCCTGAGGCAGGATGGTGATGCGACGGCGAACTTCGTTGTTACGCACTTCGGAGATGGTCATCTCTTTGCGGATCTGGCTACGATAGGTTGAATAGCTTAAGCCATCCTGTGCCAAGCGGCTGCGCATCTGATCCAGCGTCATGTTGTTCTGTTTGGCGATGTTGGCAATAGCCTGATCCAACTGCTCGTCAGAGATTTTCACCCCCATCTTCTGACCCATTTGCAGGAGGATTTGATCCATGATCAAACGTTCCAGGATCTGATGACGCAGCGTAGCGTCATCCGGTAATTGCTGACCTGCCTGACCTGCATTCAGTTTTACTGACTGCATTAAGCCATCGACGTCGCTTTCCAGAACGACGCCGTTATTGACGACGGCTGCAACTTTATCGACTACCTGTGGGGCAGCGAAACTGGTATTCGCGATCATGGCGATACCGAGAAGCAGCGTTTTCCAGTTCTTCATACTTTTTCCATTATTAATTAACCGCAATGCGGATTACGTTGTAAATCAATCAGATCATAAAGCGCTTTGATACGGCAAAATGTTCGAACGTAACATTTGAGTCGTGCCGAGACCGTAGTTTGAGCTCAGGCCGCGCAGTTCGATATTAAAGCCGATCGTGTTGTCATAAATCGCGTGCTGCATTTTGTCATCCCAACCGTTCAGCTTACGCTCGTAGCCAAAGCGAATGGCGTAACAGCAGGAGTTGTACTGTAAGCCCAACATTGAATCTGCTTCTTTGTTCACGTTGGTATCGAAGTAGTAAGCACCAACAATCGACCAACGATCGGCGATCGGGAAGCTTGCCACCGCGCCCACCTGCGAAATCCCGTTTTTATACTGCTCTGCCGTAGAGTAGTAAGACGGTAGAGTCGCCTGGATATATTCCGGGCTGGCGTAACGGTAATTCAATTGCAGCATACGATTTTCGTCGCGACGGTATTCGATACTGCTACTGCTGGTTGCAACGCTGTCCAGACGCGTGTCGTACTGGATCCCACTGCGTAAACCCCAACGATCGGAGATGCGCCAGTAGGTATCGCCGGCCCATACCAGTGAACCCGTTTTGTCGTCATTCTCCCATTTGATGTTGTCATCGCCGGTGCGAGACTCGGTGAAATAGTAGATTTGACCCACAGAAATATTAAAACGTTCAACGGCCGCGTCATCATAAACGCGAGATGTGACCCCGGTCGTCACCTGGTTGGCAGAAGCAATACGGTCCAGGCCGCCATAAGTACGGTCACGGAACAGGCCGCTGTAGTCAGATTGCAGCAGGGAGGAGTCATAGTTATAGATATGACTTTGGTCGCGATACGGGACGTAAAGGTACTGCGCGCGCGGCTCCAGCGTCTGGGTATAGCCCGGTGCCAGCATTTGCATGTCGCGCTCGAATACCATTTTGCCGTCAACTTTAAACTGCGGCATGACGCGATTGGCTGACTCGTCGAGCTTGTTAACGTTACTCGGGTTGTTGTTGTACCAATCCAGATTGGTCTGCTGATAGTGTGTCGCCAGCAGCTTCGCTTCGGTATTGATACTGCCCCAGTTATTCGACAACGGCAGATTGATCGTCGGTTCCAGGTGAACACGCGTTGCTTCCGGCATGTTGTCATTGGTATTGACGAAATGGACCGCCTGGCCATAAATACGGGTATCAAATGGACCAACGTCATTCTGGTAATAGTTGACGTCTAACTGCGGCTGCGCAGAGTAGCTATTACTGTTTTGTGCGTCGAAGACCTGGAACTGCTTGGTCGATACCGTAGCGTCAAAGTTTTGTACCGCGTAGCCGACGCTGAATTTCTGCGTGGCGTAGCCGTCGGTACTGGAGCCGTATTTATTATCGAAATCGTTAAAGTAGCTGATGTCGCTGACCTTGGTGTAGTCGACGTTGAAACGCCACACCTGGTCCATTACGCCAGCGTGCTGCCAGTAGAACAGCCAGCGACGTGAATTGTCATCATTCGGATGTTCGTCCTCGTACACTTTATCGGAATTCAGATAGTCGAACTCCATCAAGCCCGCACCCGCCTGGGTGAGGTAGCGGAATTCGTTCTCCCACATGATCCCGCCACGACGGTGCATATAATGTGGCGTGATGGTGGCGTCCATATTGGGCGCAATGTTCCAGTAATACGGGAGGTAGAACTCAAAATAGTTATTGGTGGAATATTTTGCGTTCGGGATCAGGAAACCGGAACGGCGCTTATCGCCGACGGGTAACTGTAAATAAGGACTGTAAAAGACCGGAACCGGACCCAGTTTAAAACGGGCGTTCCAGATCTCCGCGACCTGTTCTTCACGGTCGTGGATAACTTCGCTACCGACGACGCTCCAGGTATCTGAACCTGGCAGACAGGAGGTAAAGCTACCGTTTTCCAGAATGGTATAACGGTTTTCCCCACGCTGTTTCATCAGGTCGGCTTTCCCGCGCCCCTGACGGCCCACCATCTGGTAATCACCTTCCCAGATGTTGGTATCTTTGGTATTCAGATTGGACCAGCCCTTCGGTCCCTTCAGAATAACCTGATTGTCGTCATAATGGACATTGCCCAACGCATCGACGGTACGTACTGGCTCCGGCTGGCCTTCAGCCTGCTTCTGATGAAGCTGTACTTCGTCGGCCTGCAGGCGGCTGTTACCCTGTGCGATATCCACGTTGCCGGTAAACACCGCGTCATCGGGATAATTCCCTTTTGCGTTGTCGGCATTGATGGTGACGGGTAACTCATTAGTCTCGCCCTGTACCAGAGGACGGTCATAGCTCGGCACGCCCAGCATACACTGTGAGGCGAGATCGGCTGCCAGGCCCTGATGGCTATAGAGGGCGCTGGCAATCATGGTGGCCAGAAGAGTGGGAATACGTTTTTTCATACGTTGTATTTATTGTTCCATCATCAGTAGCGTCGCGCGTGACAAACGGTCACAGCCTAACTTATCTCATCTTCACTTCGCTAGTATTAATCCTGCCCATTTTATACCCGCCACCTTTCAAGCTGCATCTTCGTTGTCTTCCTCGTTCACCCCAGTCACTTACATGGGTAAGCTCCAGGGGACTCACTACGTTGCCGCCTTGCTGCAACTTGAAATCCAACGGGTATAGCGTTTGTGGTGTTAGGCACGGCATTGAATGACAGGTATGATAATGCAAATTATAGGCGATGTCCCACAATTGACCGCAGCCGTAAATCGGTAAAAGCACCTTATATTGTGGGACATAGCCTGGCTGAGAGCGGAAAGATTTGGGGAGTCTATGCAGTATTGGGGAAAGATAATTGGTGTAGCCGTGGCCTTAATGATGGGCGGCGGCTTCTGGGGTGTGGTTCTGGGGCTGTTAGTTGGCCACATGTTCGACAAAGCCCGCATGCGCAAAATGGCGTGGTTTGCCAACCAACGTGAACGCCAGGCGCTGTTTTTTGCCACCACTTTTGAGGTGATGGGACATCTGACCAAATCCAAAGGTCGCGTCACGGAAGCCGATATACATATCGCCAGCCAGTTGATGGATCGGATGAATTTGCACGGTGACTCGCGAACGGCTGCACAACATGCCTTCCGGGTAGGAAAATCGGATAATTACCCATTACGTGAAAAGATGCGTCAGTTTCGCAGCGTCTGTTTTGGTCGATTCGATCTGATCCGCATGTTTCTGGAGATTCAGATCCAGGCGGCATTTGCCGATGGGTCGTTGCATCCTAACGAACGTGAAGTGCTGTATGTGATTGCTGAAGAGTTGGGGATCTCACGCACCCAATTTGATCAGTTCCTGCGCATGATGCAGGGCGGCGCACAGTTTGGCGGCGGATATCAGCAGCAGTCTGGCGGCGGTGGCTGGCAGCAGGCGCAACGCGGCCCGACGCTGGAAGACGCCTGTAATGTGCTGGGTGTGAAAACGACCGACGATGCGACCACCATCAAGCGGGCTTACCGTAAGCTGATGAGCGAGCACCATCCGGACAAACTGGTCGCGAAAGGTCTGCCGCCAGAGATGATGGAAATGGCGAAACAAAAAGCGCAGGAAATCCAAAAGGCTTACGAGCTGATTAAGGATCAAAAAGGATTCAAGTGATTGAATTGCTGGATGCGGCTAGCGCCTTATCCGGCCTACGTTAATGAATGTATGCCGGGTAAGCGAAGCGCCCCCGGCATAAATTGGCTCAGAATTTAAAAATCCGCCGGGACTTTAAACGTCATACTGTTGCCGTATTCGGGATGCGTGATGGTTAACATCTCTGCATGCAGCAACAGGCGCGGCGCTAACGCCAGAGCTTCCGGCGGAGCATAGAAGCGGTCGCCCAGGATAGGATGCCCTAAAGCCAGCATATGCACACGCAGCTGGTGGGAGCGTCCGGTAATGGGCTTGAGCACTACCCGGGCGGTGTTATCCGCCGCGAACTCCACAACTTCATACTCGGTCTGCGCCGATTTCCCGGTCTCATAACACACTTTTTGCTTTGGCCTGTTTGGCCAGTCGCAAATCAGCGGTAAATCAACCAGACCCTCGGCCGGAGCAGGATGCCCCCAGACGCGTGCGACATACTGTTTTTTCGGTTCGCGCTCGCGAAACTGGCGTTTTAGCTCGCGCTCTGCCGCTTTGGTTAGCGCGACTACAATCACGCCGCTGGTTGCCATATCCAGACGATGCACGGATTCAGCCTGCGGATAATCGCGCTGAATACGCGTCATCACGCTGTCTTTGTGCTCATCCAGACGACCTGGCACAGACAACAAGCCGCTCGGCTTGTTGACCACCATAATGTGCTCATCCTGATACAGGATGACCAGCCAGGGTTCCTGCGGCGGATTGTAGTTTTCCATCCCCATGTATGGCTCCGTTACTGATGCGTCACGACGATCAGGCGCAGGGCATCGAGACGCCAGCCCGCCTGATCCAGGCTTTCCATCACCTGCTGACGGTTGCTTTCAATTGCGCTAAGTTCGTCATCACGGATGTTCGGGTTAACGGCACGCAGCGCTTCGAGACGGGAAAGTTCTGCCGTCAGCTTCTCGTCAGCTTCTTTACGCGCTGCGTCGATCAGCGCACGGGCTGATTTTTCCACCTGCGCTTCACCGAGTTGCAGAATGGCATGAACATCCTGCTGCACGGCGTTGACCAGTTTGCTGCCAGTGTGGCGGTTAACGGCGCTGAGCTGACGGTTAAAGGTTTCGAACTCAACCTGTGCAGCAAGGTTATTGCCGTTTTTATCCAGCAGCATGCGTACCGGCGTTGGTGGCAGGAAGCGGTTTAGCTGCAGTTGTTTCGGCGCTTGCGCTTCAACAACATAGACCAGCTCAACCAGCAGTGTACCAACAGGTAATGCTTTGTTTTTCAACAACGAAATAGTGCTGCTTCCGGTGTCGCCGGAGAGGATCAGATCCAGACCATTGCGGATCAGCGGATGCTCCCAGGTAATAAACTGGGCATCTTCACGCGACAGGGCGACATCGCGCTCGAATGTAATGGTGCAGCCATCTTCCGGCAGCCCAGGGAAATCCGGCACCAGCATATGATCGGACGGCGTCAGCACGATTAAATTGTCGCCACGGTCATCCTGATTAATACCGACGATATCAAACAGGTTCATGGCGAAGGCGATCAGGCTGGTATCGTCGTCCTGTTCTTCAATACTCTCAGCCAGCGCCAGTGCTTTTTCGCCGCCGTTAGAGTGGATCTCCAGCAGGCGATCGCGACCTTGCTCTAGCTGTGCTTTCAGCGCGTCATGTTGTTCGCGGCAGGTTTTGATCAGATCGTCAAAGCCCTCGGTATTTTCTGGTTCAGCCAGGTAGCCGATCAGATTGTTATAGACCGTGTCATAGATAGTACGGCCGGTCGGACAGGTGTGTTCGAACGCATCCAGACCTTCGTGGTACCAGCGCACCAGCACAGATTGCGCGGTTTTTTCCAGGTACGGAACGTGAATCTGAATATCATGCGCCTGACCAATACGGTCCAGACGGCCAATACGCTGTTCCAGCAGATCCGGGTTGAACGGCAGGTCAAACATCACCAGATTGCTGGCGAACTGGAAGTTACGCCCTTCGGAGCCGATTTCAGAGCACAGCATTACCTGGGCGCCGCTATCTTCTTCGCTAAACCATGCTGCGGCGCGGTCACGTTCAATGATCGACATCCCTTCATGGAATACGGCAGCGCGGATACCTTCGCGTTCGCGCAGAACCTGCTCCAGCTGAAGCGCGGTGGTGGCTTTTGCACAGATAACTAATACTTTTTGCGAGCGGTGGCTGGTCAGGTAGCCCATCAGCCATTCCACGCGCGGGTCAAAGTTCCACCAGGTGCCGGTGTCGCCTTCGAATTCCTGATAAATCTGTTCCGGATAGAGCATGTCGCGTGCCCGGTCTTCTGCACTTTTACGCGCGCCCATAATGCCGGAGACTTTAATCGCCGTCTGGTATTGGGTCGGCAGCGGCAGCTTGATGGTATGCAGCTCGCGTTTCGGGAAGCCTTTCACACCGTTACGGGTGTTACGGAACAGCACACGGCTGGTGCCATGGCGGTCCATCAGCATCGAAACCAGTTCCTGACGCGCGCTCTGGGCGTCTTCGCTGTCGCTGTTTGCCGCCTGCAATAGCGGCTCAATGTCCTGCTCGCCAATCATGTCGCCTAACATGTTCAGCTCATTGTTACTCAGCTTGTGACCTGCCAGCAACATGGCGACGGCGTCGGCGACCGGACGATAATTTTTTTGCTCTTCAACAAACTGGGCGAAATCATGGAAACGGCTCGGGTCCAGCAGGCGCAGGCGTGCAAAGTGACTTTCCATGCCCAACTGCTCCGGTGTCGCGGTTAGCAGCAGGATGCCCGGCACACGTTCTGCCAGTTGTTCAATGGCCATATATTCGCGGCTGGGCGCGTCTTCGCTCCACACAAGGTGATGGGCTTCATCGACAATCAGCAGATCCCACTCGGCGTCACACAGGTGCTCCAGACGTTGTTTATTACGACGGGCAAAGTCCAGCGAGCAGATGACCAGTTGTTCGGTTTCAAACGGGTTGTAGGCGTCGTGCTGCGCTTCTGCATAACGCTCATCATCAAACAGCGCAAAACGCAGGTTGAAGCGGCGCAGCATTTCGACCAGCCACTGGTGCTGTAATGTCTCCGGGACGATGATCAGCACGCGCTCTGCGGCGCCGGACAGCAGTTGTTGATGCAGGATCATCCCGGCTTCAATGGTTTTACCTAAACCCACTTCATCTGCCAGTAAAACGCGAGGGGCATGACGACGGCCAACATCATGGGCAATGTTCAGCTGGTGAGGAATCAGGCTGGTACGTTGACCACGCAACCCACTCCACGGCATACGGTATTGTTCGCTCTGAAATTTACGGGCGCGATAGCGCAGAGCAAAGCGATCCATGCGGTCAATCTGGCCAGCAAACAGGCGATCTTGTGGTTTGCTGAATACCAGTTTGCTGTCGAGCAGTACTTCACGCAGCATGACACCGGTTTCTTCGGTATCCAGGCGGGTTCCGATATAGGCAAGCAGGCCGTTTTCTTCTTTTACTTCATCGACATGCAGTTGCCAGCCTTCATGGCTTGTTATCGTATCGCCAGGATTGAACATCACGCGGGTCACGGGGGAATCACTGCGCGCATACAGACGGTTTTCGCCCGTCGATGAGAAAAGTAAAGTGACGGTTCGCGCATCCATGGCGACAACAGTACCAAGTCCCAATTCGCTTTCTGTATCGCTGATCCAGCGTTGACCAAGTGTAAAAGGCATATATGTTCGGCTCTATATCTTTAATTGCAGGCAATACTCGTCATTTTCCGGGCTAATCCCCGTTATTGAGAGCATACGACCCCGCTACCAGGCTAATAAATCAGTGGTAGTGGTGTTAAATGGGTCCAGGAATGGAAAGGGCGCTATGGTACTGGATGGCGGCGGTTTCGTCACGCGTCAAAATAACCCCAGTTGTCCTGTGAGTAGTGTAGCAAAATTATCGTCAATAAAGGGAAGAATTCCCTCAGCAACAGGTTGGATCTGGCGGGTCAGATAATGCTCGTAATCGAGCGAAGATAGCTGATAATCAACAGGTTCTGGGCCATTGACCGTCCAGACATATTTTATGGTTCCGCGATTCTGATACTGCGGTGGACGCCCCAGTTTTACATTCTGCTCATCGGCAAGTCGCGCGGCACGAACGTGTGGTGGAACATTTCGCTGGTATTCGCTTAACGGGCGGCGCAGGCGCTTGCGGTACACCAGTTGTTCATCCATTTCACCGGCCATCAGACGGTCAATAGTCTCACGAACAAACTCCTGATAAGGTTCGTTACGAAAAATTCGCAGGTATAGCTCCTGCTGAAACTGTTGGGCCAGCGGCGTCCAGTCGGTTCGTACCGTTTCCAGTCCCTTAAACACCATACGTTGCTCAGCACCGTCCTGAATCATCCCCGCATAGCGTTTTTTACTGCCGGTATCTGCACCGCGAATGGTCGGCATCAGAAAGCGACAAAAATGGGTTTCAAATTCCAGCTCCAGCGCGCTGGTCAGATTTTGTTGCTTCAGCGATTGCGCCCACCAGGTGTTGACATAGCTCACCAGTTCCCGACCAATTCGGGCTGCATCGTCTTCTGAGTGCGCCTTTTTCAGCCAGACAAAGGTGGAATCGGTATCGCCATAAATGACATCGTAACCCTGAGCCTCAATTAACGCTTTGGTCTGGCGCATGATCGCATGGCCGCGCATGGTAATGGACGAGGCCAGTCTCGGGTCGAAAAAGCGACAGGCGGTGGTGCCCAGCACGCCGTAAAATGCGTTCATGATGATTTTCAACGCCTGCGAGAGTGGCTTATTGCCGCGGCGTTTTGCTTCTTCGCGCCCGTGCCAGATCTGAGTAACGATTTCAGGCAGGCAGTGCTTTTCGCGTGAAAACCAGGCGTCAAGGAAACCTTCGGTGCTGTGTTCCGGATCCGGCTGCGCCATCCCTTCGATAAGCCCCACCGGATCGATTAAAAAAGTACGAATTATTGAGGGATACAGGCTTTTGTAATCCAGCACCAGTACGGAGTCGTATAAGCCTGGGCGCGAGTCCATCACATAGCCGCCGGGACTGGCGTGCGCGGGGACTTCACCGAGATTCGGCGCCACATAACCCGCCCGGTGCATGCGCGGAAGGTAGAGGTGGCCGAAGGCGGCAACCGAACCACCGTGACGGTCGACCGGCAGACCGTTGACCGTCGAGCGCTCCAGCAGAAATGGCATGATCTCGGTTTTATGAAAAATGCACGTGACCAGCTCACAGTCTTTGAGATTGTAGGTGGCGAGCGCGGGTTTATCCTGGGCAAACCGACGGTCAATTTCGTCCATTCGGTCCCACGGGTTATCAATCGACTTGCCTTCACCCAGCAATTCTTGCGACACCGTTTCCAGCGAGAATGACGAGAAATTCCAGAACGCTGATTTTAGCGCCTCAATACCGTCGATAATCAGGCGCCCCTTAGCCTGCGCGAAGAACACGCCGTTTTTGAAGCCATGCTCGCGCCACTCCAGTTCGCTATTATCACGACCAAAACGCAGGGGAATGCGGTAACGTTCGGCGTGCTTTTGCAGGACGCGTAAATCGAATTGCACGACGTTCCAGCCGATTATCACATCAGGATCGTGACGGGCAATCCAGTCATTGAGTTTTTCCAGCAACTGCGGGCGGCTTGCTACGTACTCAAGTTCAAAATCAAGCGTAGAGGCGTCGCCGTTTGGCGGGCCGAGCATGTAGACAATACGCTGCCCACAGCCTTCAAGACCGATGCAATAGAGTTCGCCGTGGCGCGTGGTTTCAATATCCAGCGATACCCATTTTAGCGGTGGTCGATAGTCAGGGTTCGGCTTCAGGCGGGCATTCAGCAGCATGTCATTATGTCTGTCGCCTTCGACCCAAACAGGGGAGGTGATAAAGCGCTCCATCAGATACCGCTCAGGTGGGCGTACGTCGCCCTCATAGACGGTGACTGCGTTTTCGCGCAGCAGTTTTTCCAACCGCATGAGCTGGCGATGTGAGCGGCAATACAGGCCGGAAACAGGATGGCGGTGGAAGTCTTGCAATTGCAGCGATTTCAGGTGATAGCCGTTTTCAGTGGGTAATAATGACATTACGCGAGGAACCTGACTGGTGGGAATAAACGCGACCGACTCCTGAGGCGCGAGCGTGACCTGCAGCGGCCCATCGTCTGTAGCCAGCCAGAATGAGACCTCAGTTCCCTGCGGGGTGTCCCGCCAGTGCCGGGTTAAAATAAAACCTGCTTGCGCCACGCTGCGTATCCGTCAAAAAACCAGGCATTATTATAGCCTGGTTCTGATAGATTAGCTGTGATTTTATACAGTTGTCATGCTCAGAAGAGGTTACTGCCCGTAATACGCTTTTGCACCGTGTTTGCGCAGGTAGTGTTTATCTAGCAGGGTTTGCTGCATATCCGGTAACTGCGGCGCGAGCTGGCGACAGAAGATCCCCATATAGGCGACTTCTTCCAGCACGATGGCGTTATGCACCGCATCTTCGGCATTTTTTCCCCAGGCAAATGGACCGTGAGAGTGCACCAGCACGCCAGGCATCTGTGCGGCGTCAATACCTTGTTTTTCAAAGGTTTCAACGATTACGTTACCGGTTTCCCATTCATATTCGCCGTTGATTTCTTCGTCGGTCATTTTGCGTGTGCAGGGAATCGAACCGTAGAAATAGTCCGCGTGGGTGGTGCCTGTCGCTGGAATTGACTGACCCGCCTGCGCCCAGATTGTCGCGTGGCGCGAGTGGGTATGAACAATACCGCCAATGCTCGGGAATGCCTGATATAACAAACGGTGTGTTGGAGTATCGGAGGAGGGCTTTTTCGTGCCTTCAACGACTTCCCCAGTGGCGATACTGACAACAACCATATCGTCTGCGGTCATGACGCTGTAATCGACACCGGAAGGTTTAATCACAAACACGCCGCGCTCGCGATCGACGGCGCTAACGTTTCCCCAGGTCAGCGTCACCAGGTTGTGCTTTGGCAGCGCCAGATTCGCTTCCAGTACCTGACGTTTAAGATCTTCTAGCATGTTAACTCCTGAATGCCGGATGGCGCTTCGCTTATCCGGCCTACGTAATTTGTAGGCCCGGTAAATGAAATGCCACCGGGCAATCCGTTTCACCAATTAACGTTTGAAACCGTAATACACTTCGTTCCAGCGCAGCGCGTCCTTAAAGGCCGGCAGGCGGGTATCGTTATCGATCACCGCGATCTCGATATCGTGCATTTCAGCGAACTGACGCATGTCGTTCAGATCCAGCGCGTGGCTGAACACGGTGTGGTGTGCGCCACCGGCCAGGATCCAGGCTTCAGAAGCGGTTGGCAGATCCGGTTGAGCTTTCCACAGTGCGTTAGCGACAGGCAGTTTTGGCAGGGAGTGCGGCGTTTGTACCGTGTCGATGCAGTTAACCAGCAGGCGATAGCGATCGCCGAGATCGATCAGGCTGGCAACCACTGCCGGGCCGGTTTTGGTGTTGAAGATCAGACGGGCAGGATCGTCTTTACCACCAATGCCGAGGTGCTGTACGTCGAGGATCGGTTTCTCTTCCACCGCGATGGACGGGCACACTTCCAGCATGTGCGAGCCGAGCACCAGATCGTTGCCTTTCTCGAAGTGGTAGGTGTAATCCTCCATAAATGAGGTGCCGCCCTGCAGACCGGTTGACATCACCTTCATGATGCGAAGCAGAGCGGCGGTTTTCCAGTCGCCTTCGCCCGCAAAGCCGTAGCCTTGCTGCATCAGACGCTGTACGGCCAGACCAGGGAGCTGTTTCAGGCCGTGTAAATCTTCAAATGTGGTGGTGAAGGCGTGGAATCCGCCCTGTTCCAGGAAGCGCTTCATCCCCAGTTCAATACGGGCCGCTTCCAGGACATTCTGACGTTTTTCACCGTGGACTTGCGTCGCCGCCGTCATGGTGTAGGTGCTTTCGTACTCATCGATTAGCGCGTTGATTTCACCGTCGCTAATTGCGTTCACTACCTGCACCAGATCGCCCACGGCCCAGGTGTTTACCGAGAAGCCGAACTTGATCTGCGCAGCGACTTTATCGCCATCGGTGACCGCAACTTCACGCATGTTGTCGCCAAAACGGCAGACTTTCAGGTGGCGGGTATCCTGTTTGGACACGGCCTGGCGCATCCAGGAGCCAATGCGTTCGTGCGCTTGTTTATCCTGCCAGTGACCGGTGACCACGGCATGCTGCTGACGCATACGCGCGCCGATGAAGCCGAACTCACGACCGCCGTGCGCAGTCTGGTTCAGGTTCATAAAGTCCATATCAATGCTGTCCCACGGCAGGGCGGCATTGAACTGGGTGTGGAACTGCATCAGCGGCTTGTTGAGGATAGTCAGACCGTTAATCCACATTTTGGCCGGGGAGAAGGTATGCAGCCAGACCACCATCCCTGCACAGCGATCGTCGTAGTTCGCGTCACGACAGATAGCGGTAATCTCGTCAGGGGAAGTGCCCAGCGGTTTTAATACCAGCTTGCAGGGCAGTTTGGCTTCAGTATTCAGTGCGTTAACGACGTGCTCGGCATGTTGGGTTACCTGACGCAGGGTTTCAGGGCCATACAGATGCTGGCTACCAATCACAAACCACACTTCATAGTTATCAAAAATCGTCATTGTCGTGTCCTTAATGTGTCAGGGTTGCCAGGTCTACCGGGGCTTGTTGCGCCGGAGCGGCAGTCGGAAGGTATTGCTGTTCAGCGCTTACTGCCCACTGCTGATAGCGGCGGTAAAGCTGTTCAAAACGTTGAGCCTGCTCTGGGCGAGGTTGCAGCGTGTTTTCCACGGCGCTTGCCATCTGCTGCTGAGCGGCAGGGATATCGGCGTGTACTTTCGCGGCAACGGCGGCGAAGATAGCCGCACCGAGTGCGCAGCACTGGTCTGAAGCGACAATCTGTAGCGGACGGTTCAGCACGTCACAGCAGGCCTGCATGATGACCGGGTTCTTGCGCGCGATACCGCCAAGCGCCATCACGTTGTTAACCGCAATGCCTTGTTCGGTGAAGCATTCCATGATGGCGCGTGCGCCAAAGGCCGTGGCGGCAATCAGACCACCGAACAGCGCTGGTGCATCGGTTGCCAGATTCAGGTCGGTAATGACGCCTTTCAGACGCTGGTTGGCATTCGGCGTACGACGACCATTGAACCAGTCGAGCACCACCGGCAGGTGATCCAGCGACGGATTTTTCGCCCAGGCTTCGGTGAGCGCAGGCAGCAGCTGTTTTTGGCTGGCTTTAATCTGTGTTTTCAGTTCCGGGTGCTGCGCGGCAAGCTGTTCCAGCGGCCAGCTCAATACACGGCTAAACCAGGCATAGATATCGCCGAAAGCAGATTGCCCCGCTTCCAGACCGATAAAATGCGGCACCACGCTGCCATCAACCTGGCCGCAAATGCCTTTCACCGCACGCTCGCCAACGCTTTGCTTGTCGGCAATCAGAATGTCGCAGGTTGACGTGCCGATGACTTTCACCAGCGTGTTAGGCTGTGCACCTGCGCCGACCGCGCCCATATGGCAGTCAAAAGCACCGCCTGCAATCACCACACTCTCCGGTAGCCCCAGACGCTGTGCCCACTCGGCGCACAGGGTGCCAACCGGCAGATCCGCGGTGAAGGTATCGGTAAACATTGGGTATTGCAGATGGCGGTTGAGGATGGGGTCGAGTTCGTCA
Organism: Citrobacter sp. Cpo071; assembly: GCF_030332765.1. Taxonomy (NCBI): domain Bacteria; kingdom Pseudomonadati; phylum Pseudomonadota; class Gammaproteobacteria; order Enterobacterales; family Enterobacteriaceae; genus Citrobacter; species Citrobacter sp. Cpo071. Next base: position 180,679 of record NZ_JAOWHE010000079.1, read on the forward strand.
AAGAAACTGGCTGGCGGCAGACCACCCCAGCTTTCATGCCACAGAGATTTATGCCCGGCGCTGCAGCGACCGCGACGAATATCCTGTGGGCGTACGGTGTTGGAGAGCAGGGCCGGAACCCAGTCGCATAGCTCAATCCACGAAACCGCAGCCTCGGCAACTGCGTGGTCCTGACGAGTGACATGCAGGATTTTGGCCCAGAACCATTCGCTGGAATAAATGCCGCCGATATAGCGGGAGTAATCGATCTTGCCCGGTGTATGGCACAGGCGGGTGATTTCTTCGGCTTCTTCTACTGAGGTGTGATCTTTCCACAGGACAAACATCGCATTCGGGTTTTCCGCGAACTCCGGACGCAGCGCCAGTACATTACCATCTGCATCGATGGGGGCCGGGGTTGAGCCGGTACTGTCAACGCCAATACCGACCACTTCCGCGCGCTGCTCAGCGCTCAGTTCGGCCAGTACGGTTTTCAGCGCCGCTTCCATGGATTCAATGTAGTCGCGCGGATGATGGCGAAACTGGTTGTTTGGGCCATCGCAATACTGCCCTTCCTGCCAACGTGGGTACCACTCAACGCTGGTGGCGATCTCTTCGCCGGTGGCACATTCCACCGCCAAAGCGCGTACTGAATCACTACCAAAATCGAGGCCAATTGCAATCGCCATCGTCTTACTCCATCCAAAAATACGGGTATGGATAAACAGTAGTGAGTAGCGATAAAAACCGTCAGGCAGGATCCGCTAATCTTATGGACTAAAATGCTGTGGCATCACAAAGTGTGACGCTGTGCAAATAATCAATGTGGACATTTCTGCCGTAGTTATAGACACTTTTGTTAGCCGATTTTGACGTTGGCGTAGTACATGTTTTTTACAAAGAGCTTTTCACAAGCGGGGTTGGTGGTCCATTGCCGCAAATACAGCGGCCCGCAGGGGCGACAGCGATGATGTCTGGCGTAATATGGACAAATTGTTTCTTGGCAGGACGTAGGGAGTATTGAAATTATGGCTGAAACGCAAAACGATCCCCTGTTGCCAGGTTATTCGTTTAACGCGCATTTGGTGGCCGGATTAACCCCCATTGAGGCGAACGGATACCTGGATTTTTTTATCGACAGGCCGCTGGGAATGAAGGGCTATATCCTCAATCTCACCATCCGTGGCGAAGGGGTTATCAATAATCAGGGCAAGCAGTTTGTCTGCCGGCCTGGCGATATTCTGTTGTTTCCACCTGGAGAAATTCATCACTACGGGCGCCACCCTGATGCCAGCGAGTGGTATCACCAGTGGGTTTACTTTCGTCCGCGCGCCTACTGGCAGGAGTGGCTGACCTGGCCGGCCATTTTTGGCCAGACCGGTTTTTTCCGCCCGGATGAAGCACATCAGCCGCATTTTAACGAACTGTTTGGGCAGATAATTAACGCAGGGCAGGGAGAAGGTCGTTATTCCGAACTGCTGGCGATTAATTTACTGGAGCAGTTGTTGCTCCGACGTATGGAAGCCATCAATGAATCGCTACACCCGCCCATGGACAACCGCGTCCGCGATGCCTGCCAGTACATCAGCGATCACCTGGCGGACAGCAATTTTGATATCGCCAGCGTCGCGCAGCACGTCTGCCTGTCGCCTTCCCGTTTGTCGCATCTGTTCCGTCAGCAGTTGGGGATCAGCGTATTAAGCTGGCGCGAGGACCAGCGCATCAGCCAGGCGAAGTTACTGCTGAGTACCACACGTATGCCCATTGCCACCGTGGGTCGCAATGTTGGCTTTGACGACCAGCTCTATTTCTCTCGTGTTTTCAAAAAATGTACCGGTGCCAGTCCGAGCGAGTTTCGTGCAGGATGTGAATAAAAAGTGAATGATGTATCCTGAAAGTTGTCATAACTCGCAATCTATTCAGACAATTGATGGCTTGACGAAGTTGAGAGGGGTTATCAAAATCCCTGCTTCGTAAATTTGACGGACACATTATGCAAGCATTGCTGGAACACTTTATTCTCCAGTCCGCCCTGTACTCTCTGATCGCCGTACTTCTGGTGGCTTTTTTGGAGTCGCTGGCGCTGGTTGGTCTGATTCTGCCCGGGACCGTGATGATGGCGGGGTTGGGCGCGCTGATTGGCAGCGGCGAACTGAACTTCTGGCATGCCTGGCTTGCGGGCATTGTCGGCTGCCTGTTGGGGGACTGGATCTCCTTCTGGTTGGGCTGGCGCTTTAAAAAGCCATTGCACCGTTGGTCATTCATGAAAAAGAACAAGGCGTTGCTGGATAAAACCGAGCACGCCCTGCATCAGCACAGCATGTTTACTATTCTGGTGGGGCGTTTTGTCGGACCGACGCGCCCGCTGGTGCCGATGGTAGCAGGCATGCTGGATCTGCCTGTCGCTAAATTTATCGTCCCGAATATTATTGGCTGCGTGCTGTGGCCACCGTTCTACTTCCTGCCGGGGATCCTAGCGGGAGCGGCAATTGATATCCCTTCTGATATGCAGAGCGGGGATTTTAAATGGTTGCTGCTGGCGACGGCGGTGTTGCTCTGGGTGGGCGGCTGGTTTTGCTGGCGGCTATGGCGTAGTGGCAAAGCGGCTGTTGATCGCTTAACGGCGTATTTCCCCCGCAGCCGTTTGCTGTATCTGGCGCCGTTAACGCTCGGGATCGGCGTGGTCGCGCTGGTGGCGTTACTGCGCCATCCGCTGATGCCGGTGTATATCGACATTCTGCGTAAGGTTGTAGGTTACTGACGATACCTTTGCGGGATGGCGGCTTCGCCTTATCCGGCCTACAAAATGTGCGACCTACAGGCCGGATAAGGCGTTCACGCCGTCATCCGGCAACGCATTATGCTTTAATGCCCAATAGCGCCGAGGCGCTGGCGTTGCCGCTTAACAGATCGTCCGTTTTGCCCTGCCACGCGATGCGCCCATCGGCGACCACAATCGAGCGGGACGCAATTCGCGCCGCATCTTCTACGCTGTGAGAAACCATCAGTAACGTCAGCTGCTTCTCGCGACAGACTTCGGCGACCAGCGTTAGCATCTCCTGGCGCAGCGCGGGATCGAGCGCTGAGAACGGTTCATCAAGCAGTAAAATAGGTTGTTCCCGCACCAGACAACGCGCCAGCGCCACGCGCTGTCGCTGCCCGCCGGAAAGTTCGCCGGGGAGGCGTTCCAGCAGAGAGTCGAGTCCCATTTGTTGAGCGATGTGGTGCATTTTCTCCCGCTGCGATGTGTTCAGCTTCAATCCCGGATTCAGGCCCAGGCCGATGTTTTGCTGTACGCTCAGATGGCTGAACAGGTTATTTTCCTGAAACAACATGGAAACGGGACGGCGTGAGGGAGGCGTGGTGGTGTGATCTTCACCGTCAATCATCATGGTACCGCTGGCAGGCGTGAGAAAGCCGGCAATCAGATTCAGCAGCGTACTTTTCCCGGCGCCGCTGGGCCCGAGTACAGCTATTTGCTCACCGCGCGTGACCGACAGCGTAAAGCGCATAGGCAAATGGTGATACAGCCATGTGATATCAATCAGTTTTAACATTTCGACCCGGCAATTTCTCAATAACGGTAAACAGCGTAAAGCACAGGATCAGCAGTAATAACGCCGTAACCGCGCCATCCTGACTGCGATAAGAGCCAATCTGCTGATATAAATAAAACGGCAGGGTACGGAAATCCTCATTACCAAATAACGCCACTACGCCAAAATCGCCAATCGACAGGACGCAGGCAAACGCCATCGCCTGCGCCAGCGGGCGCTTCAGGGCGCGCAGTTCAACCACTTTCAGGCGCGACCATCCCTCAATGCCCAACGACTGGCACAACATACTGTAGCGCGCAGTGACGTCACGCATTGGGTTTTCCAGTACCTTCAGTGCGTAAGGGATCGCCATCAATGCATTGGTAAAAATGACAATGCCGTCGGCAGATTCAAGAAGACCAATGGTGTTATTGAGCAGCAGAAAGAAGCCGGTTGCCAGCACGATGCCCGGCATGGCGAGGATCATCATGCCGCTCAACTCCAGCATCTGACCTGCCAGCAGTTGCTGTCGGGCACGAAGTTCACGACTGCTCCATAACAGCATCATAGTGAGCACGACGCATAACGCTCCTGCTGCTAATGCGATGCGCAGCGAGGTTCCCAGCGCCTGCCACAGCACTGGCTGCATCAGTACATCCAGAACATGGCGGTTTAAGCCATCGACAATCACCGCCAGCAACGGCGGCAGTAACAGCAACAGGGCAAGAATAATCAGGATTGCGTCAGCCAGTCGGCTGTGCAGGCGATCGTCGGGATCGCGCCAGCCTTGTACCAGGGTAGCACCGGGAGCAATCGCGCGGCTCAGACGTTGGCTGAGGAGCACCAGCGCCAAACAACAAACCATCTGGATCAACGCCAGCATGGCTGCGCGGGCAGGATCGTAATCAAAATTCAGCGCCTGATAGATAGCCAGCTCGATGGTGGTGGCCTGTGGCCCGCCGCCAAGCGACAGAACGGTGGCGAAGCTGGCGAAGCACAACATAAAGATAAGTGCCGCGACGGGCAGGATCTGACGACGCAGCCACGGCCATTCAACAAAACGGAAGAAATGCCAGCCACGCATACCCAACTGAGCGGCTAACTGCCGCTGTTCGCCGGGAATATTCTCCAGCGACTGTAACAGCAGGCGGCTGGCCATCGGCAGATTGAAAAAGACATGCGCCAGCAGAATGCCCTGCAAACCGTATGGCGAAAACGTCCACTCCAGCCCGAATGTATGCCAGAGCGAGGCCAGCCAACCCTGGCGACCGTAGACGCTAAGAATACCGAATACCGCGACCAGCACTGGCAGGATTAACGTCATCGCGCACAGACGCAGCAGCGCCATACGTCCAGGAAAACGGCGACGATAGAGCGCTCTGGCAAGGAAAATCGCCGGGACAACCGACAGCACAGCGGATAAAAATGCCTGCCAGAAAGAAAAGCGCACCACGTGCCACAGGTAGTCATCTTGCCACAGCAAGAGCCATTCTCCCTGCGGGGCGTTAAACCACAGTGCCAAAAATGCGGCCAGGGCAACGGCCACCATCAGCGTGGCGGCGGTAAGCCCTGGAACCAGCCAGCCGGGGATTAACGGCTGACGGCGCGTTGCCATTCGCTAATCCATGCCTGACGTTGAGCCGCAACCTGCTGCGGCGTAAATTCCAGCGCGGTGGCCGGTTTATTCAGTTGCTCGAATCCTGGCGGTAGGGCGACTTGCGTCACGGGATACATCCAGTTGCCGGTCGGAATCGCATTCTGGAATGCCGGGGATACCATAAACTTCAGGAATTTCTCGGCCAGTTCCGGCTGCTTGCTGGCCGCGGTACGGGCGGCGACTTCCACCTGCAAATAGTGGCCTTCGCTAAAGTTGGCCGCGGCGTAGTTGTCTTTTTTATCGGCGATGATGTGATAGGCCGGAGAGGTGGTGTAACTGAGCACCAGATCGCTTTCACCTTTCAGGAACAAGCCGTAGGCTTCGCTCCAGCCCTTGGTGACGGTGACGGTTTTGGCTGCCAGTTTCTGCCACGCCTCTGGCGCTTTATCACCATAGACTTTCTGCATCCATAGCAGCAGACCCAATCCTGGCGTGCTGGTGCGTGGATCCTGATAAATGACGCGCCATTTTTGGTCGCTCTCTACCAGTTCTTTCAGGCTTTTGGGCGGATTCTTGAGCTTGTTCTTATCATAAACGAAGGCGAAATAGCCGTAATCAAACGGAACGAAGGTATCGTTTTTCCAGCCGCCGGGTACGTTAACGGCGTCGTTTGCAACACCACTTTTGGCAAACAGTTTGGTTTGTGTAGCGGCTTCCAGAAGGTTGTTATCCAGACCCAGTACGACGTCGGCTTTGCTGTTTTTTCCTTCCATGCGCAAGCGGTTAAGCAGCGAAACGCCATCTTCCAGCGCGACCAGTTTTAGCTCGCAGTTGCAGTCAGCTTCAAAGGCTTTTTTGATTGTCGGGCCCGGGCCCCAGTCAGCTGCAAACGAGTCGTAGGTATAGACGGTCAGTACAGGTTTGGCGAAGACAGGCGCTGCGCACAGCAGTAACAGCGGAAGACATTTTTTAAACACTTTGCACCTCAAGAGTTGGGTGGCAAAGGACTTGAGATAAGCCTCAAATCCCTTCGCCGGCATTATCCGGATCAGGTTCGACGGGTATCTCTCAGCCCATACACTTCATCATTCACGCTGCCTCTGTGTTGGCAGCGCTCGCTCACCCCAGTCACATAGTTATCTATGCTCCTGGGGACTCACTCGCTTGCCGCCTTGATGCATCATGAATGATCTTGTGTATGTTTTTTATTTAGCACCCCGTTGAGAACGGCGTTAGTGTAATGATTTTGTTGCTCAGCAGCAATTAAGGATCCGGCGGCGCAAACCATGCCGATTTAAAATCAAACCAGCCGAGGGTATTCATGCGCAGCCCGCGCATGCTGCGCTGTCCCTGAATGATCAGCCAGTGGTGGATTAATGGCACAATGGCCTTTGTGGCGAGCAACTGTTGGCACCATGCTGCCAGGCTCATTTCGCCCGTTCGCCAGCGAGCCGCATCGTTTTCCCAGTCCCGCGAGATACAGTTTTGCAGCAAAGGGACTTCGCACAAATGGGCGAACAGTGAGAAGTCCAGCGGGAGGGTAAAGTTGGCGCTGTTGAGCCAGATATCGCTGACGATTTCACCTGCATGCCATTGATCGTAGTCGATCTCCTGAATATTCAACTGTACCTGATGCTGCGCCAGCAACGTTTTCATGATCTGCGCGATAATCCGGTGTTCGATATGATCGCGATAGTAGGTGATCGTCAGCGTTTCCAGCCCGGCGGGTTTTTCACCATGGCCAGGTTTGGCGTGATGCCAGCGGGGAAGCAAACCGTAGGCGGGAAACCACAACCGCTGGTACTGTTCATCGGCGTGGCAGATTAAATTCGTTGGCGAGAGAACGCGGCTTGCCCACTCGCGAACCTCCTGATTAGCGCCACGGTGGCTACGCGCATCAAACAACAGGTAGTAGCAACCTTCTTCGAGGCGGCTTTCGATCGCCTTTTCATCCTCTGTGGGACCTTTTAGCGTCAACCCGCCGCCAGGCTCTTCTCCGATGTCGGGTAATACCCAAACGTTCACTTCGTCGATCAAGGCACGGTAGCCAAAGTAATCATCAAACGCATGAATTTTCAATTGGTTACTGGTGTTCCGTATTACCGCATACGGACCAGTACCAATCGGGTGACTGGAGAAGTTGTTTAGCGTTTCCCATTCTCGCGGCAGGATCATGGCGGGGACCTGCCCCAATAGCCAGGGAAGCCAGCGATCGGGCTGGGCCAGATGGATATCCAACGTCCAGGCCGTGGGAGAAACTATTTGCGTGATGTGCGAATACAGCGGCAGAGCGTTAATGCGCCTCAGCGAGGCGATAACATCTTCCATTTCCAGCTCGCGGCCATGATGGAAATGGATCCCCGGGCGCAGGAAGAACCGCCAATGCAAAGGTGAAATTTGCTGCCAGTGATGAGCAATGTCCGCTTCCAGTTCCCCATTTTCCTCATTTACCCGAATTAAGGCACTGAAGATTTGCCGGGCGATATGGGTTTCGGAGCGGCGTAATGCCGTGCCGGGGAGCAGGTTGTGCATCGGGCGATAATAGAGAACGCGCATGATATGCCGACCCTGGCGAAAGCTGCGGCCCAAGTGGGAGACCAGCATTTGCCGTACGGCCGTTTTGTCACCGACAAGCTGCACTAGTTGATCGATGCGATCCTGTTCCAGTAGATCTTCCGCGCGCTGCTGCTGGAGCGCCAGCCCGGTATAGAGGAATGTCAGTCGCGAGCGTTTGCCTCGTCCAACTTCAGCTTCCCACGTTAACCAGCCACGATCCTGCATGGTATTAAGCAGCGTACGCATATGGCGGCGCGAGCAGCTCAGCAGATCCGCCAGCTCGTTGAGCGTCGTGTCTTGCGTCTTGCCGTCACAGCATTGCCACAGACGGATGAACTGTTGTTGCAAACGACCAGAAGACATAAAAGGGGAACTCCTGCGGAAAACTCAGCAATTTTATAATCCCTATATTAAGCCAATAATAGATTCCGATGAAGCGATGAGACAACGAAGGGGTCATCTATGCGTCAGTTCTGGTTGAAGTACTTTACCGCGACAGAAAAATCGTCCTGGTTGGCTTGCCTGAGTGCCCCGCAGCGCTTAAAGATGCTCGAAGAGCTGATGCAGTGGGAGATGACATCTGACTCCTGAATTGGAAATTGCAGACATCATGTGTGACTGAGTATTGGTGTAAAATCACCCGCCAGCAGATTTTTTCTGCTGGCTTTTTTCGTATCAGCCCAGCCAATAGGGATAACAATGCTCTGGATTATGACCATGGGACGGCGCCTCAACGGCGTTTACGCAGCATTTATGCTGGTCGCTTTTATGATGGGCGTGGCGGGGGCATTGCAGGCACCCACGCTGAGTCTGTTCCTGAGCCGTGAAGTCGGGGCGCAGCCATTTTGGGTCGGGCTGTTTTACACCGTCAATGCGATTGTCGGGATCGTCGTCAGCCTTGGCCTCGCGAAACGATCCGACAGCCAGGGCGATCGACGTAAGTTGATCATGTTCTGCTGCCTGATGGCAATTGGCAATGCGTTGCTGTTTGCCTTTAATCGTCACTATCTTACGCTGATCACCTGCGGTGTGCTGCTGGCCTCGCTGGCGAACACCGCCATGCCGCAGCTGTTTGCGCTGGCGCGGGAATATGCTGATAACTCCGCGCGTGAAGTGGTGATGTTTAGCTCGGTGATGCGTGCGCAGCTTTCATTGGCCTGGGTAATTGGCCCACCGCTGGCTTTTATGCTGGCGCTGAATTACGGCTTTACGGCGATGTTTTCCATTGCCGCAGGGATTTTTGCCATTAGCCTGGTGCTGATTGCGCTGATACTGCCGTCAGTTGCTCGGGTGGAGCAGCCTGTAGACGTGCCGCTGGAACAGACCGGCGGTTGGCAGGACAAAAATGTGCGTATGTTGTTTATTGCCTCCACGCTGATGTGGACCTGCAACACCATGTACATCATCGATATGCCGCTGTGGATAAGCCTCGAACTGGGCTTGCCGGACAAGCTGGCCGGGATTCTAATGGGGACGGCGGCTGGACTGGAAATTCCGGCGATGATTCTTGCGGGCTATTACGTGAAGCGCTTTGGCAAACGGCGAATGATGATCGCGGCCGTCGCGGCAGGCGTGCTGTTTTATCTTGGTTTGATCTTCTTTCACAGCCGTACGGCGCTGCTGGTGCTGCAACTGTTTAACGCGGTATTTATCGGTATTATCGCCGGGATAGGCATGCTGTGGTTTCAGGATCTGATGCCCGGACGTGCGGGCTCAGCGACCACATTATTTACCAACAGTATTTCAACGGGAGTCATTCTGGCAGGGGTGATTCAGGGGGCTGTTGCGCAAAGCTACGGTCACTATGCCGTCTATTGGGTGATTGCGGTGATTTCGGTGGTGACGCTGTGGATGACTGGTCGGGTGAAGGATGTTTAGTCCGGTGCAGTCCCGGCGTTGCAGTGCTCGACCGGACGACATTTCGTATTCGCTTTTGTCGTTTTTGTAGGCCGGATAAGGCGTTTACGCCGCCATCCGGCAACCTGTCCTTACGGCCTGATCGCGTTACGCTTATCAGGCTAATCCCTCTTTTTTTCATCTTGCACGTAAATGCAATGTTGATCACATAACGATCATTTTCCTCTTCCTGGTTCTTCTTTTTTCTACTGTTACGCGTATACAGTTACGCGTAACAGTAGAAAAAAAGGAGTTTTTTATGAAGAACCTATTCGACCTGACCGGTAAACGCGCGCTGATTACCGGTTCCGCTCAGGGCATTGGTAACCTGCTGGCCAACGGTCTGGCGGCGCACGGTGCTGAGATTGTGATTAACGATATTACCCAGCAGCGCGCTCAGGCGGCGGCGGACAAACTGGTTGCCGAAGGCTATCGCGCCGTTGGCTATGGATTTGATGTCACCAACGGGGAAGAGGTGGCGCGCGCCATCGCGCAAATTGAAAAGGAAGTTGGGGCCATTGATATTTTAATTAACAACGCCGGAATTCAGCGTCGTTTTCCCTTCACCGAATTCCCGGAGGCTGAATGGGACAAAGTGATTGATGTAAACCAGAAATCGGTCTTTCTGGTGTCGCAGCAGGTTTCCCGCTACATGGTGCAACGCCGCCGCGGGAAGATTATTAATATCTGCTCAATGCAAAGCGAATTAGGTCGTAAAACCATTACTCCATATGCGGCGTCAAAAGGCGCGGTCAAAATGTTAACCCGTGGCATGTGCGTGGAGCTGGCGGAATACAATATTCAGGTCAACGGCATTGCTCCCGGCTATTTCGCCACCGACATGACCACCGCGCTGGTCAACGATGAAGCATTCTCCGCCTGGCTGTTCCAGCGCACGCCCGCCGCTCGCTGGGGTAACCCGGAGGAGCTGATCGGCGCGGCGGTTTATCTTGCCGCGCCCGCTTCTGACTTTGTGAATGGGCATCTTCTGTTTGTGGACGGCGGCATGCTGGCCGCGGTCTGATCAATAATGGGCCGCAACGCGCGGCCTGAGCGATAAAACAATAATCCAAGGAGTGAGTATGAATATGCTCGCAAAACTGCCAGCGCGTCGCTGGTGGTATTTAATGCCGATTATTTTTATTACCTACAGCTTAGCTTATCTCGACCGCGCCAATTACGGCTTTGCCGCTGCCGCCGGTATTGAACATGACTTAGGGATTACTCAGGGAACAGCATCGTTAATTGGCGCGTTATTCTTCCTGGGCTATTTCTTTTTCCAGGTGCCGGGCGCGATGTACGCCGTTAAACATAGCGTGCGCAAAATGATTTTTTACAGCCTGATCCTTTGGGGGCTTTGTGCCGCGGCGACCGGCTTTGTCAGCAATATCCCAACGCTGATGGCGATCCGCTTTATTCTCGGCATCGTCGAAGCAGCGGTGATGCCCGCGATGCTGATTTATATCAGCAACTGGTTTACCAAAACTGAACGCTCGCGCGCCAACACCTTTTTAATTCTTGGCAACCCGGTCACAGTGCTGTGGATGTCGATAGTCTCCGGCTACCTGATTGAAGCCTGGGGCTGGCGCGAAATGTTTATTATCGAAGGTATCCCGGCGGTGATCTGGGCGTTCTGCTGGGTGATTCTGGTACGCGACAAACCGGCGGATGCGGGCTGGTTGAGCGAGCAGGAGAAACAGGCATTACAGCAGGCGATGGATCGCGAGCAGCGCGACATCAAACCGATGCGTAACTACGGTGAAGCGATGCGTTCACGCAGCGTCATTATGCTTTGCGCGGTGCATGCGCTGTGGAGCATCGGGGTGTATGGCTTCATGATGTGGATGCCGTCAATCCTCAAAAATGCGGCGCAGATGGACATCGTGGCGGTGGGCTGGCTGGCAGCGGTACCGTATCTGGCGGCGATCTGCCTGATGCTGACCGTCTCCTGGCTGTCCGATAAGTTCCAAAATCGTAAACTGTTTATCTGGCCGCTGCTGTTGATTGCCGCCATCGCGTTCTTTGCCTCGTGGCTGTTGGGCAACCAGTCCTTCTGGCTCTCCTACGCGCTGCTGGTTGTGGCCGCCGCCTGTATGTATGCGCCTTACGGGCCGTTCTTTGCGCTGATCCCCGAACTGCTGCCGCGCAACGTCTCCGGCGTGTCGATGGGGATGATCAACAGTTTTGGCGCGTTAGGGGCATTCCTCGGCGCGTGGCTGGTGGGTTACCTCAACGGCGTGACCGGCGGGCCGGGCTTTTCCTACACCTTCATGGCGATTGCTCTGCTGGCGTCGGTGGTGCTGATGTACTGCGTTCGTGCGCAAAATGAAACCACGTCGCCGTCGGCTGAGATGGCTACGCGTTAAGGTTGAGCGAGGAGTGCAGTCGCTAACCGGCTGTGATAAGGTTCTCTGCGAGCATAATGGGCTGTTGGTCGTAGAGAACCTCATGAAAAACAATCGGATGACATTACAGGATATCGCTAATCTGGCCGGGCTGAATAAGATGACGGTCAGCCGTTATCTGCGTGACCCAAATCAGGTGTCGCAACGCAGCCGCGAATTGATTTCGAAAGTGATGGAAGAGAACAACTACATCCCCAACCGCGCCCCGGAAATTCTGCTCAACGCACGCAGCAAAACCATTGGTGTGCTGATCCCCTCGTTTCGTAATCAGATCTTTGCCGACGTGCTGGCAGGGATTGAATCCGTCACCTCGGCCTGCCAGTACCAGACGCTGATCGCCAACTACGAATATGATGCCGAGCGTGAAGAACGCGAGGTGCTGAACCTGCTCTCTTACAATATCGACGGCCTGATCCTCACGGGAAAGCTGCATACCGAGCGAATGATCCAGTACGTGCGCGCCAGCGGCGTACCGGTGGCGGAACTGATGGATATTAGCGGCCAGTATCTTGATATACAGGTTGGGTTTGATAACGAAAAAGCCGCTTTTGAAATGACGCAGGCTTTTATCGACAGCGGTAAACGCAGCATTGCTTTCTTTGGCTCGATGGATGACCCCCGAGACCTTAGCCGTTTTCGCGGCACCGAGAAAGCGCTGGCGGCGCAGGGACTGGAAGCGTACCACCTGGCGCCAAAAACTATTTCGTCGGTGGCGCTGGGCCGCAAGATGTTCCAGCAGGCGATGGCGGAAAAGCCGGATATTGACGCTATTTTCTGTACCAACGATGACCTGGCGGTTGGCGCGCTGCTGGAGTGTCAGGCACAGCAGTACGATGTGCCGGGAAAAATGGCGATTGCCGGTTTCCACGGGCTGGAAATTGGCCGTGCGCGGCTGCAAAAAATCGCCAGCGTGATTACGCCACGCTTTGAGATTGGCAAAACGGCGGCGGATATTCTGATTAAGCGTTTGAACGGGAAAGATGCGCCGGGCAGCGTCAATCTTGGCTACCAAATCTATTACGGCGATACGCTGTAGGCGAAGAGAAAGGGCTGGCCACCGTGCGGTGACCAGCGGAAGAGATTACTGCATAAATGCTGGCTGCTTGTCTTCGTACTCGGTGATGGCCGCTTCATGCTGCAGCGTCAACCCGATGCTGTCCAGACCGTTCAGCATGCAGTGACGGCGGAAGTCGTCAATTTTAAAGCTGTAGGACTTATCGCCTGCTTTCACCACCTGCGCTTCCAGATCCACTTCAAATTTAATGCCCGGATTGGCTTTCACCAGCGCGAACATTTCATCTACCTGCGCGTCGCTCAGGGTCACCGGCAACAGTTGGTTATTGAAACTGTTGCCGTAGAAGATGTCGGCGAAGCTTGGTGCGATCACCACTTTAAAGCCGTAATCGGTCAGTGCCCACGGCGCATGTTCGCGTGAAGAGCCGCAGCCAAAGTTTTCCCGTGCGAGCAGAATTGATGCCCCTTTATATTCCGGGAAGTTTAAAACGAACTCAGGATTCGGCTGTTGGCCCTTTTCGTCCAGGAAACGCCAGTCGTTAAACAGATGGGCGCCAAAACCGGTGCGCGTAACCTTCTGCAAAAACTGTTTAGGGATAATTGCGTCGGTATCAACGTTGGCGGCATCCAGTGGGACAACCAGGCCGGTATGCTGGGTAAATTTCTCTGCCATGGTAGTTTCCTTATTTGATGCTGCGAATGTCGGCAAAATGACCGGTTACGGCGGCAGCGGCGGCCATGGCCGGGCTGACTAAATGCGTGCGACCACCGCGGCCCTGACGACCTTCAAAATTACGGTTGCTGGTGGATGCGCAGCGTTCGCCAGGGTTCAGGCGGTCATTGTTCATCGCCAGGCACATGGAACAGCCCGGTAAACGCCATTCAAAACCGGCTTCGATAAAGATCTTATCCAGACCTTCTGCTTCCGCCTGCGCTTTCACCGGACCAGAGCCCGGCACCACCAGTGCCTGCACGCCCGGCGCAACTTTGCGCCCTTTGGCGATTTCTGCCGCGGCGCGTAAATCTTCAATACGCGAGTTGGTGCAGGAACCGATGAACACTTTATCGATAGCCACTTCCGTTAACGGAATACCCGGTTTCAGCCCCATATACGCCAGCGCTTTTTCAGCTGATGCACGCTCAACGGGATCGGCAAATGACGCCGGGTCGGGAATATTATCGTTCACCGAGATGACCTGACCCGGGTTTGTTCCCCAGGTGACCTGCGGAGCGATCTCTTCTGCCTGCAGGGTAACGACGGTATCAAACGTCGCGTTGTCGTCGGTTTTCAGGGTTTTCCAGTATGTAACCGCGTGGTCAAAATCCTCGCCCTTCGGTGCGTGTAAACGACCCTGAACATAGTTAAAGGTCGTTTCATCCGGTGCGACCAGACCCGCTTTGGCGCCCATTTCAATGGCCATGTTGCACAGGGTCATCCGGCCTTCCATGCTCAATGCACGGATGGCTTCGCCACAAAACTCAACCACGTGTCCGGTTCCGCCTGCGCTACCGGTTTTACCGATAATCGCCAGCACGATATCTTTGGCGGTAATGCCAGCGGCTGCTTTACCGTTGACTTCAATCTTCATGGTTTTGGCGCGCCCCTGTTTCAGGGTCTGCGTCGCCAGAACGTGTTCAACTTCAGAGGTGCCAATGCCAAACGCCAGTGCGCCGAACGCGCCGTGTGTAGCGGTGTGGGAATCGCCGCAGACGATGGTCATACCCGGCAACGTCACGCCTTGTTCTGGCCCCATCACGTGAACGATACCCTGATACGGATGGTTCAGGTCGTACAGCTCGACGCCAAATTCGTTACAGTTCTTAATCAGCTCCTGCATCTGGATGCGCGCCATCTCACCCGACGCGTTGATGTCTTTGGTCTGGGTAGAGACGTTGTGGTCCATGGTGGCAAAGGTTTTACCTGGCTGGCGCACCTGACGGCCATGCGCGCGCAGACCATCAAACGCCTGCGGAGAGGTCACTTCATGCACCAGATGCCTGTCGATGTACAACAGTGGGGTTTCGTTTTGCGCCTCAAAGACGACGTGCGCATCAAACAATTTTTCGTACAACGTTTTGGCCATGATTACACCCCTTCTGCGACGTAACGGGCAATGATGTCGCCCATTTCATCGGTACTGACTGCGGCAGCGCCACGGGCTAAGTCACCGGTGCGAATGCCTTCTTCTAATGCGCGGTTGATGGCGCTCTCAATTGCGGTTGCCGCATCATTGGCATCCAGGCTGTAGCGCAGCAGCAGCGCCAGCGACAGGATCTGGGCGATAGGGTTGGCAATGTTTTTTCCGGCGATGTCCGGAGCGGAGCCGCCAGCAGGCTCGTACAAACCGAAGCCCTGCTCATTCAGGCTGGCGGACGGTAACATGCCCATTGAACCGGTGATCATGGCGCACTCATCAGACAGAATGTCACCAAACAGGTTAGAGCACAGCAACACGTCGAACTGGGATGGATCTTTAATTAATTGCATAGTCGCGTTGTCGATGTACATATGCGCCAGTTCAACGTCCGGGTATTCATTAGCAATTTCATTGACGATTTCGCGCCACAGAATAGACGTTTGCAGTACGTTAGCTTTATCAATCGACGTAACTTTACGGCGACGTTTGCGAGCGGATTCAAACGCGATACGCGCAATACGTTCGATCTCGAAACGGTGATAAACCTCGGTATCAAAGGCTTTTTCATGTTGTCCGCTGCCTTCGCGGCCTTTTGGTTGACCGAAGTAAATCCCGCCAGTCAGTTCGCGTACGCACAGGATGTCGAAACCGTTCGCGGCAATATCTGCGCGCAGAGGGCAAAACGCTTCTAGCCCCTGGTAGAGCTTAGCCGGGCGCAGGTTGCTGAATAATTTGAAGTGCTTACGCAATGGCAGCAGTGCGCCACGCTCTGGCTGCTGGTTTGGCGGCAGGTTTTCCCATTTCGGGCCGCCAACGGAGCCAAACAAAATGGCGTCAGCTTGTTCACAGCCTTCAACCGTTGCAGGTGGCAGCGGCTGACCGTGGTTATCGATCGCGGCACCACCCACGTCGTAGTGGCTGGTGGTAATGCGCATGTTAAAACGGTTACGGATTGCGTCCAGTACCTTCAGGGCTTGCGCCATCACTTCCGGGCCAATACCGTCACCCGGCAAAACAGCAATATGATAATTCTTCGACATCACACGGTTTCCTTGTTGTTCTCGTTGTTCTGAGCTTTGCGTTGCAATTCTTTTTCGACTTCTTCGGCGCGCCAGATGTTGTTCAGCACATGCACCATCGCTTTAGCAGAAGATTCGACGATATCCGTCGCCAGACCGACGCCGTGGAAACGACGACCGTTATAGTTGGCAACGATATCCACCTGACCCAGCGCATCTTTACCGTGCCCTTTGGCGGTCAGGCTGTATTTCACCAGTTCGATGTTGTACTCAGTTACACGGTTGATGGCCTGATAAATAGCATCGACCGGACCGTTACCGTTCGCCGCTTCGGCTTTAACTTCTTCACCGCAGGCCAGCTTGACGGAGGCGGTGGCGATGTCGTTTGAGCCGGACTGCACGCTGAAGTAATCCAGACGGAAATGCTCTGGTTCTTCCTGCTGTTTATTAATGAAGGCCAGCGCTTCCAGGTCGTAATCAAATACCTGACCTTTTTTATCCGCCAGTTTCAGGAATGCGTCATACAGGTTGTCCAGGCTGTATTCATTTTCTTTATATCCCATCTCATCCATACGGTGTTTCACCGCGGCGCGTCCGGAACGGGAGGTCAGGTTCAGCTGTACCTGGTTCAGACCAATGGATTCAGGCGTCATGATTTCGTAGTTTTCACGGTTTTTCAGTACGCCGTCCTGATGGATGCCGGAGGAGTGGGCAAAGGCGCCGCTACCGACAATGGCTTTGTTTGCCGGAATTGGCATGTTGCAGATTTGGCTGACTAACTGACTGGTACGCCAGATCTCCTGGTGATTGATGCGGGTCTGTACATTCAGGATATCTTTACGCACCTTGATCGCCATGATCACTTCTTCCAGTGAGCAGTTACCGGCGCGTTCGCCGATACCGTTCATCGCGCCTTCCACCTGACGCGCTCCGGCGTGAACGGCTGCCAGCGCGTTGCCGACGCCCAAACCTAAATCATCATGGGTGTGTACGGAGATGATGGCTTTATCGATATTTGGTACGCGTTCATACAGGCCAGAAATGATTGCCCCAAATTCGAAAGGCATGGTGTAACCGACGGTATCGGGGATGTTAATGGTTTTAGCACCCGCGTTAATGGCAGCTTCAACCACGCGAGCCAGATCGGCGATAGGGGTACGGCCTGCATCTTCGCAGGAGAACTCCACGTCATCGGTATAATTACGCGCACGCTTAACCATGTAGACCGCGCGCTCAATGACCTCATCCAGCGTACTGCGTAATTTCGTCGCGATGTGCATCGGCGAGGTGGCGATAAACGTATGAATACGGAAAGCTTCAGCGACTTTCAGCGATTCTGCTGCGACGTCGATATCTTTTTCTACGCAGCGTGCTAAGGCGCAAACGCGGCTGTTTTTAACCTGACGAGCAATGGTCTGAACTGACTCAAAGTCGCCCGGTGAAGAAACGGGGAAACCTACTTCCATCACGTCAACGCCCATACGCTCAAGGGCCAGCGCAATCTGCAGTTTTTCTTTCACACTCAGGCTTGCCTGTAACGCCTGTTCACCATCGCGTAAGGTGGTATCGAAAATAATGACTTGCTGGCTCATGGTTTAGGTCCTTGGTTTCTTAGGGCGCCTTGCTTCGAGCATAAAAAAACCCGCGCAACGGCGCGGGTTTTTGTCTTAACTGGAGCTGACTTAATGCTGAATGTCGTCCACCAGTCTACCGCGCAATAAAGATGCGTTTAGTAGTAGTAGACCGTTAAAACGAGCAATGTAAGTCATCAATTAAGCTCCAGGCGAATGCGATATGCTTTTAGTGGTACTGGATATGAAGACTGATGTCAACCCTCACCCCTGCAAATGCCTTACTTGAGGGGAGAAGTTTCTGCAAAACTTAAGCGAATTGTGCTGAATTTTGCGGAGTACATAAAATTAATCAGTTGATGGTTGTACATACTTTTCATGGTTTGACATATTTGAGCATAATTATTTGCATTTATTGTAACGGCGAACTGAAGAAAAGGCCGCTCTTGGGATTTCATATCTTTATGATTTGACTGTTTTTATAGTAATCGTGAATGGCTATGTGCGGTATGACTCCACATAATTGATAAATTAATGTTAACTTTTAATGTATTAATAATATAAACATTTAATTAAAACTTAAATACGTATTCACGATACGTATGATTGTATATTCGCCATGCTTATGGTTATATTGTTTTTGAAATTTAAACATATGAATCACCGTGCAGTGACACCTGCCACACTGCGCTCGCATTGGTTTTTTGTTCATTTAGGTTTGTGCCTTTATGTTTTCCTAATTTTAATGTTTTTTCTTTTTCTCATCTTATATGTATGGTAAATCATATTAACGGAGATTATTTCTTCACTCCGTCTGGGAAAAGGGAGTTTAGAGTGACAGTGGAGTTAAATATGCCAGAAGTAAAAATAATAGATAAAACAAATATTATAGATATGGGGAAGCCACAGCTTCGCATGGTTGATCTTAATTTATTAACCGTCTTTGATGCGGTGATGCAAGAACAAAACATTACCCGTGCCGCGCATACTTTGGGGATGTCCCAACCCGCTGTCAGTAATGCGGTCGCGCGCCTGAAAGTGATGTTTAATGATGAGCTTTTTGTTCGTTATGGACGCGGTATCCAGCCGACAGCAAGAGCCTTCCAGCTATTTGGTTCTGTTCGCCAGGCATTGCAATTAGTGCAAAATGAACTGCCTGGATCGGGTTTTGAGCCAGCCAGCAGCGAGCGCGTATTCAATCTTTGCGTATGCAGCCCATTGGATAATATTCTGACGTCGTTGATTTATAATCGGGTTGAGCAAGTAGCGCCAAACATTCATGTCGTATTTAAATCTTCACTCAATCAAAATACAGAGCATCAATTACGTTACCAGGAAACAGAATTCGTTATTAGCTATGAAGAATTCCGTCGTCCTGAATTTACCAGTATTCCGTTATTCAATGACGAAATGGTGTTAGTCGCAAGTAAAAAGCATCCGCGCATTAGTGGTCCGTTACTGGAAAGCGATGTCTATAATGAACAGCATGCGGTGGTGTCACTTGATCGCTTCGCATCATTCAGCCAACCATGGTATGACACACCGGATAAACAATCCTGCGTAGCTTATCAGGGCATGGCATTAATTAGCGTTCTTAATATTGTGTCGCAAACGCATTTGGTCTCTATTGCGCCGCGTTGGTTAGCAGAAGAATTTGCCGATTCTTTAGAACTACAGATCTTACCTTTACCGTTAAAATTGAACAGCCGCACATGCTATCTTTCCTGGCATGAAGCCGCGGGCCGGGATAAAGGACATCAATGGATGGAAGAGCTGTTAGTCTCCGTTTGTAAGCAGTAGCACTCGGCAGAGTAAACCGGACAATACATCCTGTTTATTCTGCTTTTGTCTTTATAACT
The DNA here is from genome assembly GCF_030332765.1 of Citrobacter sp. Cpo071. NCBI lineage: Bacteria > Pseudomonadati > Pseudomonadota > Gammaproteobacteria > Enterobacterales > Enterobacteriaceae > Citrobacter > Citrobacter sp. Cpo071. The sequence continues at coordinate 200,249 of NZ_JAOWHE010000079.1, forward strand.
GAAATTTTATGCTGAACTCTATTTTTTACGTCTGTCCAAAAGTGTCAAAAAATAGAGTAATTGCTGTAAGTTCCCATTTTTAAGCGATTATTTATCATACTGATTGCTTATGCTGGTTTAATTCTCCGTTTATTCGCGTCTTTCCTCCTTTTTATTCTTATTTACTCCAGTGACACCCCTTCGGAGTCAATTGCCATGCGTCATCGTCAGCGGTTAATGTGTTGTTAAACCGTAATTCATTATAAGAGTGAGGCAAGCCATGGAGATGTTGTCTGGAGCCGAGATGGTCGTCCGATCGCTCATCGATCAGGGTGTGAAGCAGGTATTCGGTTATCCCGGGGGGGCCGTCCTCGATATTTATGATGCGCTGCATACGGTCGGCGGTATTGATCATGTGCTGGTCCGCCATGAACAAGCGGCGGTACATATGGCTGATGGCCTTGCGCGTGCCACGGGAGAAGTGGGGGTCGTATTAGTTACCTCCGGACCGGGGGCGACCAACGCGATTACCGGAATCGCAACGGCTTACATGGATTCCATTCCGCTGGTGATCCTCTCCGGACAGGTCGCAACGTCGCTGATTGGCTACGATGCCTTCCAGGAGTGCGACATGGTAGGTATATCCCGCCCGGTGGTAAAACACAGCTTCCTGGTCAAACAAACGGAAGATATCCCACAGGTGCTGAAAAAAGCCTTCTGGCTGGCAGCAAGCGGTCGTCCTGGGCCGGTGGTGGTGGATTTGCCGAAGGATATTCTGAATCCGGCGAAGAAACTGCCTTATAGCTGGCCGGACTCGGTGAGTATGCGCTCGTATAATCCGACGACGACGGGGCACAAAGGACAGATCAAACGGGCGCTACAGACGCTGGTTGCGGCGAAGAAACCGGTTGTCTATGTGGGCGGTGGCGCGGTCAATGCTGCTTGCCATGAGCAGTTAGCTCAGATTGCTGAAGCGCTGAATCTGCCGGTTGTATCCTCGCTAATGGGGTTGGGCGCGTTTCCGGCCACGCATCGTCAGGCGCTGGGCATGTTAGGGATGCACGGTACCTACGAAGCGAATATGACCATGCATCATTCCGATGTGATCTTTGCTGTCGGCGTTCGCTTTGACGATCGAACGACAAATAACCTGGCAAAATACTGTCCGAATGCGACCGTGCTGCATATCGACATCGACCCGACCTCTATTTCTAAAACCGTTACTGCGGATATTCCGATTGTGGGTGATGCCCGTCTGGTGCTGGATCAAATGCTCGAACTGCTGGAGCAAGAGAAATCACAGCAGCCACTGGATGATAACCGTGACTGGTGGCAACAGATTGAGCACTGGCGCGCCCGTCAGTGTCTGAAATACGACACGCAAAGCGAAAGCATTAAGCCGCAGGCGGTGATTGAAACCATCTGGCGTCTGACGAAAGGGGAAGCGTATGTGACCTCTGACGTTGGCCAGCATCAGATGTTTGCCGCACTTTATTATCCGTTCGATAAACCGCGTCGCTGGATTAACTCAGGCGGCCTCGGCACGATGGGATTCGGTTTACCTGCGGCGTTAGGGGTGAAAATGGCATTGCCGGATGAAACGGTAGTGTGCGTCACCGGGGATGGCAGCATTCAGATGAACATCCAGGAGCTGTCGACGGCGCTGCAGTATGAACTGCCGGTGCTGGTGCTCAACCTTAACAACCGTTATCTCGGCATGGTCAAACAATGGCAGGACATGATCTACTCCGGGCGTCACTCCCAGTCTTACATGCAGTCGCTGCCCGATTTTGTGCGCCTTGCTGAGGCTTATGGGCATATCGGTATCCAGATTAATCATCCAGATGAACTGGAGAGCAAGCTGGGTGAAGCGCTGGAGCATGTGCGTAACCATCGCCTGGTGTTTGTCGACGTCACCGTCGACGGCAGTGAGCATGTCTACCCGATGCAGATTCGTGGGGGCGGGATGGATGAAATGTGGCTAAGCAAAACGGAGAGGACCTGATTATGCGCCGGATATTATCAGTATTGCTGGAAAATGAGTCGGGTGCATTGTCGCGGGTGATTGGCCTCTTCGCCCAGCGTGGATACAACATTGAAAGCCTGACCGTCGCGCCGACCGACGACCCCACCTTATCGCGGATGACGATTCAGACGGTAGGGGATGAGAAAGTCCTTGAGCAGATCGAAAAGCAGCTCCACAAACTGGTGGATGTTCTGCGCGTTAGCGAGCTGGGGCAGGGTGCCCATGTTGAACGAGAAATCATGCTGGTGAAAATCCAGGCCAGCGGTTATGGCCGGGAGGAGGTGAAACGCAACACGGAGATTTTCCGCGGGCAAATCATCGACGTGACGCCGTCTATCTACACCGTACAACTGGCGGGCACCAGCGACAAGCTGGATGCGTTTCTGGCAACCTTGCGTGAAGTCGCCAAAATTGTGGAAGTTGCTCGTTCCGGTGTGGTGGGACTCTCCCGTGGCGATAAAATTATGCGCTAATCGTCAACCGTAGGCCTGGTAAGCAAAGCGCTATCAGGCCTCATCGTGGAGGTCATGCCGGATAGCGGCATAAACGCCTTATCCTGCCTGCAGGTAACGAACCCGCTTTCGCTGATGCTACCTGCTGCGCTTTTTTTTGCGAAATCAGCAGTAACCAGAGACAAAAGCGGTTGCCGCAGTCATTATTCTGCGCTTAGATGTTAAGAAGTTTAACCCATGCCATCTAAAAGGTTATGGTTTGTACATTTTACGCAAGGGGCAATTGTGAAACTGGATGAAATCGCTCGGTTGGCCGGCGTTTCGCGAACGACTGCAAGCTACGTTATTAATGGCAAAGCAAAGCAATATCGCGTAAGCGACAAAACGGTTGAAAAAGTCATGGCGGTGGTGCGTGAGCATAATTACCACCCGAATGCCGTGGCGGCCGGGCTGCGTGCTGGACGCACACGTTCTATCGGGCTGGTGATCCCGGATCTTGAGAACACAAGCTATACCCGGATCGCAAACTATCTGGAACGCCAGGCGCGTCAGCGTGGGTATCAGCTGTTGATTGCCTGCTCTGAAGATCAGCCGGATAACGAAATGCGCTGTATTGAGCATCTTTTACAGCGCCAGGTCGATGCCATTATTGTGTCGACTTCATTGCCGCCTGAGCATCCGTTCTACCAACGCTGGGCAAACAGTTCATTCCCGATTGTGGCGCTGGACCGTGCACTGGACCGCGAACATTTTACCAGCGTTGTGGGTGCGGATCAGGATGATGCGGAAATGCTGGCAGAGGAGTTACGCAAATTCCCTGCTGAAACCGTTCTCTATCTGGGCGCGCTTCCTGAATTATCCGTCAGTTTCCTGCGCGAGCAGGGTTTTCGTACCGCGTGGAAGGACGATCCGCGTGAAGTCCATTTCCTGTACGCCAACAGCTATGAGCGGGAAGCGGCTGCGCAGCTGTTTGATAAATGGCTGGAAACGCACCCAATGCCTCAGGCGTTGTTTACCACGTCGTTTGCCCTGTTGCAGGGCGTGATGGATGTGACCCTGCGTCGTGATGGGCAACTGCCGTCTGATTTAGCGATTGCGACTTTTGGCGATCACGAACTGCTCGACTTCCTGCAGTGCCCGGTACTGGCAGTGGCACAGCGCCATCGTGATGTCGCGGAACGCGTGCTGGAGATTGTACTGGCAAGTCTGGACGAACCGCGTAAACCAAAACCAGGTTTAACGCGTATACGGCGTAATCTGTACCGTCGCGGTATTCTCAGCCGTAACTAAGTTTCCTCAATTGATGACGTCGGCGGGATAAGCCCCTGACGTCTTCAATTTTTCTATTCTCAGAAATAACCGCATTATATTTAAGAATATTCTTTAGAATTATCTGAAATTCATTCTTGAAATACCCCGAATTAAAAATGCAACTATCCATTTTTGGGTTATTGATACGTAACGACGCGTTACGCTTGTATTATTTTGTTACATGCATGTATGGATTTGCCGAATTAACAAACACTTTGCTCTCGTATTGCGGCCATCTGGTGCTTTCCTCGGCTCTGCGCGGCGTACAGACCGATTAACTGGTACTGTTAACTCGCTGCATATTGTCCTAAAATGCCGCTCGCGTCGCAAACTGACACTTTATATTTTCTTTGGATGATATTCAGTTGTTTTAAACAATGATGAGTTGTTGGATTTTTTTCTTACAAATATTCATGACGTTAATTTGCTTCGTTTGCTGTACGGAATTTGTTCAACGCTGATATTAGCCGTAAACAATGGGTTTTTTGCTCCGCTAAGCGCCGCGACTTGCTTGACAAGGTTTTCCTCCGCTCCGTAAACTCCTTTAAGTGGGAATTTGTGGGATAAAGTGGTAATTGGGGGTGAGACTGGCATGTTCCGGGGAGCAACGTTAGTTAATCTCGACAGTAAAGGGCGCTTATCCGTGCCTACCCGTTATCGGGATCAACTGCTTGAGAGCGCTACCGGTCAAATGGTTTGCACCATTGACATCCATCACCCGTGCCTGCTGCTGTACCCCCTGCCTGAATGGGAAATAATCGAGCAGAAGCTATCGCGTCTGTCGAGCATGAATCCAGTTGAGCGTCGCGTACAGCGCTTATTGTTGGGTCATGCCAGCGAATGTCAGATGGATAACGCTGGTCGATTACTGATAGCACCCATTCTGCGGCAACACGCAGGGCTAACGAAAGAAGTGATGCTGGTTGGGCAGTTCAATAAGTTTGAGCTGTGGGATGAAACGACCTGGTATCAACAGGTCAAGGAAGATATCGACGCTGAGCAGTCTGTTACTGGCGCGTTGTCGGAACGATTGCAGGATTTGTCTCTATAAAATGACGGAAAATTATAAACATACAACGGTGTTGCTGGATGAAGCCGTAAACGGCCTGAATATTCGTCCAGACGGCATCTACATTGACGGGACATTTGGTCGCGGTGGTCACTCACGTCTGATCCTCTCCCAGCTTGGCGAAGAGGGACGTTTACTGGCAATCGATCGCGATCCGCAGGCTATTGCTGTTGCAAAAACGATTACCGATCCCCGTTTCTCCATCGTACATGGACCTTTCTCTGCGCTGACTGACTATGTCGCCGAGCGTGGACTGACCGGTAAGATCGACGGGATTCTTCTCGATCTCGGCGTTTCTTCACCGCAGCTCGATGACGCAGAGCGCGGTTTCTCGTTTATGCGTGACGGTCCGTTAGATATGCGTATGGACCCAACACGCGGTCAGTCAGCGGCCGAATGGCTGCAAACCGCCGATGAAGCAGACATTGCCTGGGTGATTAAAACCTTTGGCGAAGAGCGCTTCGGCAAACGCATTGCGCGCGCCATCGTGGAGCGCAACCGCATCGAACCGATGACCCGCACCAAAGAGCTGGCGGAAGTTATTGCAGCGGCAATGCCGGTGAAGGACAAATTCAAACATCCCGCGACCCGTACCTTCCAGGCGGTGCGCATTTGGGTGAACAGTGAACTGGAGGAGATAGAGCAGGCGCTAAAAAGCTCGCTCAGCGTGCTGGCTCCAGGTGGTCGCCTTTCGATCATCAGTTTCCATTCGCTTGAAGACCGCATTGTGAAACGCTTTATGCGTGAACAAAGCCGTGGTCCTCAGGTACCGGCTGGAATACCGATGACCGAAGCGCAGATCAAAAAGCTGGGCGGCCGTGAGTTAAGAGCACTAGGCAAGATGATGCCGGGTGAAGAAGAGGTAGCTGAGAATCCTCGTGCCCGTAGTTCAGTTCTGCGTATTGCAGAGAGGACGAACGCATGATCAGCAGAGTGACAGAAGCCCTCAGCAAAGTTAAAGGATCGATAGGAAGCAACGAGCGCCATGCCTTGCCTGGCGTGATCGGTGACGATCTTTTGCGGTTTGGGAAGCTGCCACTCTGCCTGTTCATTTGCATTATTTTGACGGCGGTTACCGTCGTGACAACAGCACACCATACGCGCTTACTGACTGCGCAGCGTGAGCAGCTGGTTCTGGAGCGAGATGCGCTGGATATCGAATGGCGCAACTTGATCCTTGAGGAGAACGCGCTCGGCGACCATAGCCGTGTTGAACGGATCGCAACGGAAAAGCTGCAAATGCAGCATGTCGATCCCTCACAAGAAAATATCGTAGTACAAAAATAAGGATAAACGCGACGCATGAAAGCAGCGGCAAAAACGCACAAACCAAAACGCCAGGAAGAACAAGCCAACTTTATCAGTTGGCGTTTTGCGTTACTGTGCGGCTGTATTTTGCTGGCACTGGGTTTTCTGCTGGGGCGCGTTGCCTGGCTGCAAATCATCGCGCCGGACATGCTGGTGCGTCAGGGTGATATGCGCTCTCTACGCGTCCAGGAAGTGTCTACATCACGCGGAATGATTACCGACCGCTCTGGTCGCCCGCTGGCGGTGAGCGTTCCGGTTAAAGCGATATGGGCCGACCCGAAAGAAGTACATGATGCAGGCGGCGTGAGCGTTGGCGAACGCTGGAGAGCGCTGTCAACCGCGCTGAATCTCCCGCTCGATCAACTGGCTTCCCGCATTAACGCCAACCCGAAAGGGCGCTTCATCTATCTGGCGCGTCAGGTAAACCCTGACATGGCCGACTACATCAAGAAACTGAAGCTGCCAGGTATCCACCTGCGCGAAGAATCCCGCCGTTACTATCCTTCCGGAGAAGTGACTGCTCACCTCATCGGATTTACTAACGTCGACAGCCAGGGGATTGAAGGCGTTGAGAAGAGCTTCGATAAGTGGCTCACCGGACAACCTGGCGAACGTATTGTACGTAAAGACCGTTATGGCCGCGTCATTGAAGATATCTCCTCTACCGACAGCCAGGCGGCGCATAACCTCGCGTTGAGCATTGATGAGCGTTTACAGGCACTGGTCTACCGTGAACTGAATAACGCCGTGGCGTTCAACAAGGCGGAGTCAGGCAGTGCGGTACTGGTGGATGTAAACACCGGTGAAGTGCTGGCCATGGCCAACAGTCCGTCCTACAACCCGAACAATCTCACCGGTACGCCAAAAGACGCGATGCGTAACCGTACCATCACCGACGTGTTTGAACCGGGTTCTACCGTTAAACCGATGGTGGTGATGACCGCGCTGCAGCGTGGAGTGGTACGCGAAAATACCGTCCTTAACACTATCCCTTACCGAATTAATGGTCACGAAATCAAAGACGTGGCGCGTTATAGCGAATTAACCCTCACCGGGGTTTTGCAGAAGTCGAGTAACGTCGGTGTTTCCAAGCTGGCGTTAGCGATGCCGTCCTCAGCGTTAGTAGATACTTACTCACGTTTTGGGCTGGGAAAAGCGACCAATTTGGGGTTGGTCGGAGAACGCAGTGGCTTATATCCTCAAAAACAACGGTGGTCTGACATAGAGAGGGCCACCTTCTCTTTCGGCTACGGGCTAATGGTAACGCCGTTACAGTTAGCGCGAGTCTATGCAACGATCGGCAGCTACGGCGTTTATCGTCCACTGTCGATTACCAAAGTTGACCCTCCTGTTCCGGGTGAGCGTATCTTCCCGGAAGATACCGTGCGTACCGTCGTGCATATGATGGAAAGCGTGGCGCTGCCGGGCGGCGGCGGCGTGAAGGCGGCGATTAAAGGCTATCGCATCGCTATTAAAACCGGTACAGCGAAAAAAGTAGGGCCGGATGGCCGCTACATCAACAAATACATTGCTTATACCGCAGGCGTTGCGCCTGCGAGTCAGCCGCGCTTCGCGCTGGTTGTTGTTATCAACGATCCGCAGGCGGGTAAATACTACGGTGGCGCCGTTTCCGCGCCGGTCTTTGGTGCCATCATGGGCGGCGTACTGCGCACCATGAACATCGAGCCGGATGCGCTGACAACGGGCGATAAAAATGAATTTGTGAATAATCAAGGCGAGGCAACAGGTGGCAGATCGTAATTTGCGCGACCTTCTTGCTCCATGGGTGCCGGGTGCACCGGAGCGAGCACTGCGGGAGATGACGCTTGACAGCCGTGTGGCTGCATCAGGCGATCTCTTTGTCGCAGTATTGGGTCATCAGGCGGACGGGCGTCGGTATATCCCGCAGGCGATAGCGCAAGGTGTGGCTGCCATTATTGCAGAAGCAAAAGATGAAGCTACTGATGGTGAAATCCGTGAAATGCATGGTGTTCCGGTCATCTATCTCAGTCAGCTTAACGAACGTTTATCTGCACTGGCGGGCCGTTTTTACCACGAGCCTTCTGAGAAAATGCGTCTGGTCGGCGTAACCGGGACTAACGGTAAAACCACCACCACCCAATTGCTGGCCCAGTGGAGCCAACTGCTTGGCGAAACCAGCGCGGTAATGGGAACAGTAGGCAATGGCCTGCTGGGCAAAGTGATCCCGACGGAAAATACCACCGGTTCAGCCGTTGATGTCCAGCATGTGCTGGCGGGGCTGGCTGCGCAGGGCGCAACGGTTGGCGCGATGGAAGTCTCTTCACACGGCCTGGTTCAGCATCGCGTGGCGGCGCTGAAGTTTGCCGCATCAGTATTTACTAACTTAAGCCGCGACCATCTCGACTACCACGGCGACATGGAACATTACGAAGCCGCGAAATGGCTGCTGTATTCCACGCACCATTGCGGTCAGGCCATCGTCAATGCGGATGATGAAGTCGGTCGTCGCTGGCTGGCGAAACTCCCGGATGCGGTTGCCGTTTCGATGGGAGACCACATCAACCCGAACTGTCATGGTCGTTGGTTAAAAGCGGTTGACGTGAAGTATCACGACAGTGGGGCAACGATTCGTTTTACCTCCTCATGGGGCGACGGCGAAATTGAAAGCCGCCTGATGGGGGCGTTTAACGTCAGCAATCTTCTGCTGGCGCTGGCAACGCTGTTGGCACTGGGCTATCCGTTAGCTGATTTACTGAAAACGGCGACACAATTGCAGCCGGTTTGCGGACGTATGGAAGTATTCAGCGCGCCGGGTAAAACCACCGTGGTGGTTGATTACGCTCATACGCCAGATGCGCTGGAAAAAGCGCTGCAGGCGGCACGTCTGCACTGTACTGGCAAACTGTGGTGCGTCTTTGGCTGCGGCGGCGATCGCGATAAAGGCAAACGTCCGTTGATGGGCGCAATCGCTGAGCAGTTTGCAGATGTTGTCGTGGTGACTGATGACAACCCGCGTACCGAAGAGCCGCGCGCCATTATTAACGACATTCTGGCGGGTATGCTGGATGCCGGACAGGCGAAGGTGATGGAAGGGCGCGCAGAAGCCGTGACAAACGCCATTATGCAGGCGAAAGAAAACGACGTGGTGCTGGTGGCCGGGAAAGGTCACGAAGATTACCAGATCGTCGGCTCGCAGCGTCTCGACTATTCTGACCGCGTGACCGCAGCGCGTCTGCTGGGGGTTATCGCATGATTAGCGTAACGCTCAGCCAACTGGCGGAGATCCTCCGTGGCGAACTGAAAGGGGCCGATCTGACCCTTGATGCCGTAACAACCGATACGCGTAAAGTGACGCCGGGCTGCCTGTTTGTGGCGCTGAAAGGCGAACGCTTTGATGCCCATGATTTTGCAGACAAAGCGCAAGAGAGCGGGGCGGGTGCGCTGCTGGTCAGCCGCCCGTTGGACACCAACCTGCCGCAGCTGATTGTTAAAGATACGCGTCTGGCGTTTGGTGAACTGGCGGCGTGGGTTCGCGCTCAGGTTCCGGCGCGCGTTGTCGCGCTGACCGGCTCATCCGGTAAAACGTCCGTCAAAGAGATGACGGCTGCTATTCTGAGCCAGTGTGGTAACACCCTATATACCGCGGGCAATCTGAATAACGACATCGGCGTACCGATGACGCTGCTGCGCTTAAACAACGATTACGACTATGCCGTGATTGAGCTCGGCGCCAACCATCAGGGCGAAATCGCCTGGACCGTCGGCCTGACGCGTCCGGAAGCGGCGCTGGTGAACAATCTGGCCGCCGCGCACCTGGAAGGTTTCGGCTCTCTGGCGGGCGTTGCGAAGGCAAAAGGTGAGATTTTTACCGGCCTGTCTGAGAATGGTATCGCCATTATGAATGCCGACAACAACGACTGGTTGAACTGGCAAAGCATCATCGGCGAACGCAAAGTCTGGCGCTTCTCCCCGAATGCGGCCAACAGCGACTTTTCGGCAACCAACGTTCATGTGACCTCGCATGGTACAGAATTTTCTCTGCAAACGCCGACCGGGAGCATTGATGTCCTGCTGCCGTTACCGGGTCGCCACAATATCGCTAACGCCCTTGCGGCGGCGGCGCTTTCTATGGCGGTAGGCGCGACGCACGAGGCGATCAAAGCGGGTTTGAAGGATCTGCAAGCGGTACCGGGACGTCTGTTCCCGATTCAACTCGCAGAAAATCAGCTGCTGCTGGATGACTCCTATAACGCGAACGTCGGTTCGATGACCGCAGCGGTGCAGGTGCTGTCTGAAATGCCGGGCTATCGCGTACTGGTCGTTGGCGATATGGCAGAGCTTGGCGCAGAAAGTGAAGCATGCCATGTACAGGTAGGTGTTGCTGCGAAAGCAGCAGGTATCGACCGTGTACTGAGTACAGGAAAACTGAGTCAGGCAATTAGCGACGCCAGCGGCGTTGGCGAACATTTTGCGGATAAAAGCGCGCTGGCCGCGCATCTTAAAGCATTGATTGCAGAACATCAGGTCATGACGATTTTAGTGAAGGGTTCACGTAGTGCCGCCATGGAAGAGGTAGTACGCGCATTACAGGAGAATGGGACATGTTAGTTTGGCTGGCCGAACATTTGGTCAAATATTATTCCGGCTTTAACGTCTTTTCCTATCTGACGTTTCGCGCCATCGTCAGCCTGCTGACCGCGCTGTTCATCTCTTTGTGGATGGGCCCGCGCATGATTGCCCGCTTGCAAAAAATGTCCTTTGGACAGGTCGTACGTAACGACGGCCCGGAATCGCACTTCAGTAAACGCGGTACGCCAACCATGGGCGGGATCATGATCCTCACCGCGATTGTTATCTCCGTTCTGTTGTGGGCATATCCGTCGAACCCGTACGTATGGTGCGTGCTGGTGGTATTGATTGGCTACGGCATTATCGGTTTTGTCGATGACTACCGCAAAGTGGTGCGTAAAGATACCAAGGGGCTGATTGCCCGCTGGAAGTACTTCTGGATGTCGGTGATTGCGCTGGGTGTAGCCTTTGCGCTGTACCTCGCCGGTAAAGATACCCCGGCTACCGAGCTGGTGGTGCCGTTCTTTAAAGATGTCATGCCGCAATTGGGGCTGTTCTACGTGCTGCTGGCGTACTTCGTTATTGTGGGTACTGGCAATGCGGTAAACCTCACCGATGGCCTGGACGGTCTGGCGATTATGCCGACCGTGTTCGTGGCCGCAGGTTTTGCGCTGGTGGCATGGGCTACAGGTAACATGAACTTTGCCAACTACCTGCACATTCCCTATTTACGCCATGCCGGCGAACTGGTGATCGTCTGTACGGCGATTGTCGGTGCGGGGTTAGGCTTCCTGTGGTTTAACACCTATCCGGCGCAGGTCTTTATGGGCGACGTCGGTTCTCTGGCGCTGGGCGGCGCGCTGGGCATTATTGCCGTGCTGCTGCGTCAGGAATTCCTGCTGGTAATTATGGGCGGCGTATTTGTTGTGGAAACGCTGTCGGTCATTCTGCAGGTTGGCTCCTTTAAGCTGCGCGGACAGCGCATCTTCCGTATGGCGCCGATTCACCATCACTATGAACTGAAAGGCTGGCCGGAACCGCGCGTAATTGTGCGCTTCTGGATTATTTCGCTGATGCTGGTGCTGATTGGCCTGGCAACGCTGAAGGTACGTTAATCATGGCTGATTACCAGGGTAAAAAAGTCGTCATTATCGGTCTGGGATTGACCGGGCTGTCCTGCGTGGATTTCTTTCTGGCGCGTGGCGTGACGCCGCGTGTGATGGATACCCGTGCAACGCCACCTGGCCTGGATAAATTGCCGGAAGCGGTTGAGCGTCATGTTGGCAGCCTGAATGATGATTGGCTGCTGGCCGCCGATCTCATCGTCGCCAGCCCTGGTATTGCCCTGGCGCATCCTTCGCTGAGCGCCGCTGCTGATGCAGGGATCGAAATTGTCGGTGACATCGAGCTGTTCTGTCGTGAAGCGCAGGCGCCGATCGTCGCGATCACCGGTTCCAACGGGAAAAGCACCGTCACCACGTTGGTGGGAGAAATGGCGAAAGCGGCTGGTGTGAACGTGGGTGTTGGCGGAAATATCGGCCTGCCCGCGCTGATGCTGCTGGATGACGAACGTGAGCTGTATGTACTGGAGCTGTCGAGCTTCCAACTGGAGACAACCTCCAGCTTACAGGCCGTAGCCGCCACCATTTTGAACGTCACCGAAGATCATATGGACAGGTATCCGTTTGGCTTGCAGCAGTACCGTGCGGCCAAACTGCGCGTCTATGAGAATGCGAAAGTGTGTGTGGTTAATGCCGATGATGCGCTGACCATGCCGATTCGCGGGGCGGATGAGCGCTGCGTGAGCTTTGGCATCAACATGGGTGACTATCATCTCAATCGTCAGCAGGGTGAAACCTGGCTGCGGGTGAAGGGTGAAAAAGTCCTGAACGTGAAAGAGATGACGCTTACCGGCCAGCATAACTATACCAACGCTCTGGCGGCGCTGGCGCTGGCGGATGCTGCGGGTCTGCCGCGGGCATCCAGCCTGAAAGCGCTGACTACCTTTACCGGTCTGGCGCATCGTTTCCAGTTGGTACTGAATCATAACGGTGTGCGTTGGATCAACGATTCAAAAGCCACCAACGTTGGCAGCACAGAAGCGGCACTGAATGGTCTGCACGTTGACGGTACGTTGCACCTGCTGCTGGGCGGCGATGGGAAATCCGCCGACTTTATGCCGCTGCAACGCTACCTGACTGGCGACAACATTCGTCTGTACTGCTTTGGTCGCGATGGCGCGCAGCTTGCCGCTCTGCGTCCTGAGGTTGCGGAACACACTGAAACCATGGAGCAGGCAATGCGTCTGCTCGCACCGCGTGTGAAGTCGGGTGATATGGTGCTGCTGTCGCCAGCCTGCGCCAGCCTTGACCAGTTCAAGAACTTTGAGCAACGCGGTGACGTCTTTACCCGTTTGGCGAAGGAGTTGGGTTGATGCGCTTCTCTCTCCCTCGTCTGAAAATGCCGCGCGTACCGGGACTGGGTGTCCTGGCGTGGATCTTCGCGGCACTTAAAGGCTGGGTGATGGCTTCGCGTGATAAAGACGCGGACAGCCTGATCATGTATGACCGCATGCTGCTGTGGCTGACTTTTGGTCTGGCAGCGATCGGTTTTGTGATGGTGACATCGGCATCGATGCCCGTAGGGCAACGCCTGGCAGGCGATCCCTTCCTGTTTGCTAAGCGTGACGCGCTGTATATCTTCCTCGCGTTCTGTCTGGCGATGGTGACGCTGCGTCTGCCGATGGAGTTCTGGCAAAAGTACAGCACGACGATGCTGATCGCCTCGATCATCATGTTGTTGATCGTGCTGGTGGTGGGTAGCTCCGTTAACGGGGCGTCGCGCTGGATTGCGCTGGGGCCGCTGCGTATTCAGCCTGCGGAATTCACCAAGCTGTCGCTGTTCTGTTATCTCGCTAACTACCTGGTGCGTAAAGTCGATGAGGTGCGTAATAACCTGCGCGGCTTCTTAAAACCGATGGGTGTGATTCTGGTGCTGGCAGTCTTACTGCTGGCGCAGCCTGACCTTGGTACGGTAGTGGTACTGTTTGTCACGACGCTGGCGATGCTGTTTCTCGCTGGTGCGAAACTGTGGCAGTTCATTGCCATTATCGGCATGGGGATTTCGGCGGTGGTGCTGCTGATCCTTGCCGAACCGTATCGTATTCGCCGCGTAACCTCTTTCTGGAACCCATGGGAAGATCCGTTTGGCAGCGGCTATCAGTTAACGCAATCGCTGATGGCTTTTGGTCGCGGTGAGGTTTGGGGTCAGGGGTTAGGTAATTCAGTGCAAAAACTGGAGTATTTACCGGAGGCGCACACCGACTTCATCTTCGCCATCATTGGGGAAGAGCTGGGTTATATCGGTGTGGTATTGGCACTTTTAATGGTATTCTTCGTCGCTTTTCGCGCGATGTCGATTGGCCGCAAAGCGCTGGAAATTGACCACCGTTTTTCAGGCTTTTTAGCCTGCTCCATCGGGATTTGGTTTAGCTTCCAGGCCCTGGTAAACGTCGGCGCGGCAGCAGGTATGCTGCCAACAAAAGGTCTGACGTTACCGCTGATCAGTTATGGTGGTTCCAGTTTGTTGATTATGTCGACGGCCATCATGTTTTTGTTACGTATTGATTATGAAACGCGTCTGGAAAAAGCCCAGGCGTTTACACGAGGTGCACGATGAGTGGTCAACCGAAGCGGTTAATGGTGATGGCAGGCGGTACCGGCGGGCATGTGTTCCCGGGGCTGGCGGTCGCGCACCATTTAATGGCCCAGGGCTGGCAGGTTCGTTGGCTGGGCACCGCCGATCGTATGGAAGCGGACTTAGTGCCGAAGCATGGCATTGAAATTGACTTTATTCGCATCTCCGGTTTGCGTGGCAAAGGTGTCAACGCGCTGCTTGCCGCCCCCGTGCGTATTTTTAATGCCTGGCGTCAGGCGCGCGCCATCATGAAGCAGTTTAAGCCTGATGTGGTGCTGGGGATGGGCGGCTACGTGTCCGGCCCTGGCGGTCTGGCTGCCTGGTCATTAGGCATTCCGGTTGTCCTGCATGAGCAGAACGGCATTGCGGGATTAACTAACAAGTGGCTGGCGAAGATTGCAACGAAGGTGATGCAGGCTTTTCCTGGCGCTTTCCCGAATGCGGAAGTAGTGGGTAACCCAGTACGCACCGACGTTCTGGCGCTGCCGTTGCCCGAAGCGCGTCTGGCGGGGCGTGAAGGCCCGGTTCGCGTGCTGGTCGTCGGGGGATCTCAGGGCGCACGCGTATTGAACCAGACGATGCCGCAGGTTGCCGCAAAGCTTGATGACGCGGTGACTATCTGGCACCAGAGTGGCAAAGGCGCGCAGCAAACCGTTGAACAGGCGTATGCCGACGCGGGACAACCGCAGCACAAGGTCACTGAGTTTATTGATGATATGGCAGCTGCCTACGCGTGGGCGGATGTTGTAGTTTGTCGCTCCGGCGCGTTGACGGTAAGCGAAATTGCCGCGGCAGGTTTGCCTGCGCTGTTTGTGCCTTTTCAGCATAAAGACCGACAGCAGTACTGGAATGCGCTGCCGCTGGAGAAAGCGGGCGCCGCCAAAATTCTTGAGCAGCCGCAGTTTACTGTGGATGCCGTCGCTAACACCCTTTCCGGGTGGTCGCGAGAAACCTTATTAACCATGGCAGAACGTGCGCGCGCCGCTTCCATTCCGGATGCTACAGAGCGCGTTGCTAATGAAGTGAGCCGGGCTGCCCGGGCGTAATTGTGGTGATGCCTTTTGCATCGCATGAACTAAGAAGTTAATGGCTAAAGAATGAATACACAACAACTGGCAAAACTGCGTTCCATCGTGCCCGAAATGCGTCGCGTTCGGCACATTCACTTTGTCGGCATCGGTGGTGCTGGTATGGGCGGTATTGCCGAAGTTTTGGCCAACGAAGGTTATCAGATCAGCGGTTCTGACTTAGCGCCGAACCCGGTGACGCAGCAGTTGACGAATCTGGGCGCCACGATTTTCTTCAACCATCGCCCGGAAAACGTGCGCGATGCGAGCGTGGTGGTGGTATCCAGCGCCATTTCTGCGGATAACCCGGAAATTGTTGCGGCGCATGAAGCGCGCATTCCGGTGATCCGTCGTGCTGAAATGCTGGCGGAGTTAATGCGTTTTCGTCACGGTATCGCCATTGCCGGGACGCACGGTAAAACCACGACCACAGCGATGGTCTCCAGTATCTACGCGGAAGCGGGGCTGGATCCGACGTTTGTCAACGGCGGTCTGGTGAAGGCCGCAGGCGTCCATGCGCGTCTGGGTCATAGCCGTTATTTAATAGCGGAGGCGGATGAGAGCGATGCGTCGTTCCTGCATTTGCAGCCGATGGTAGCGATTGTTACCAATATCGAAGCCGATCATATGGATACCTACCATGGCGACTTCGAAAATTTAAAGCAGACGTTTATTAATTTCCTGCATAACTTGCCGTTTTATGGTCGTGCGGTGATGTGCGTTGACGACCCAGTGATCCGCGAGTTGTTGCCGCGAGTTGGTCGTCAAACCACAACCTATGGTTTCAGCGATGATGCTGATGTGCGCGTCGAAGATTACCAGCAGATTGGTCCACAAGGACACTTCACGCTGCTGCGTCAGGGGATGGCCGATTTACGCGTGACGTTGAACGCACCGGGCCGTCACAATGCGCTGAACGCGGCGGCGGCGGTAGCAGTTGCAACAGAAGAAGGCATTGAAGACGACGCAATTCTGCGCGCGCTGGAAAGTTTCCAGGGCACCGGACGACGTTTTGACTTCCTCGGCGAATTCCCGCTTGAGCCGGTAAACGGTAAAGCCGGGACGGCGATGCTGGTGGATGATTATGGTCATCACCCTACGGAAGTGGATGCCACGATTAAAGCTGCACGCGCGGGCTGGCCGGACAAAAATTTGGTGATGCTATTCCAGCCGCACCGCTTTACGCGTACTCGCGATCTGTATGACGACTTTGCCAACGTGCTGACTCAGGTCGATGCACTGTTGATGCTGGATGTGTACGCCGCGGGTGAAGCCGCGATTCCAGGAGCCGACAGCCGCTCGCTGTGCCGTACGATCCGTGGTCGCGGTAAGATCGACCCGATTCTGGTTTCCGATCCGGCTCAGGTGGCAGACATGCTGGCGCCGGTATTAACCGGCAACGATCTGATTTTGGTGCAGGGCGCTGGAAATATCGGCAAAATCGCGCGTTCCTTAGCTGAAATCAAACTGAAGCCGCAAAACCCGGAGGAAGAACAACATGGCTGATAAAATCGCGGTCCTGTTAGGGGGAACCTCCGCAGAGCGTGACGTTTCGCTGAATTCCGGCGCGGCCGTACTGGCAGGGTTACGCGAAGGTGGTGTGGATGCTCATCCAATTGACCCAAAAGAGGTTGATGTCACGCTTTTGAAATCGATGGGTTTTCAAAAGGTGTTTATTGCGCTGCACGGTCGTGGTGGTGAAGATGGCACGTTGCAGGGCATGCTGGAGCTGATTGGTCTGCCGTACACCGGTAGTGGCGTCATGGCTTCTGCGATTTCGATGGACAAACTGCGCAGCAAACTACTGTGGCAGGGGGCCGGTTTACCGGTCGCGCCTTGGGTCGCATTGACCCGCGCTGAGTTCGAAAAAGGCCTTAATGATGAGGTGGTTACGGAGATTTCTGCGCTAGGTTTGCCGCTGATTGTGAAGCCCAGCCGTGAAGGCTCAAGCGTAGGGATGTCAAAAGTTGAAGAAGAAAATGCTTTGCATGGTGCATTAGCATTGGCTTTTCAGCATGATGAAGAAGTACTGATCGAAAAATGGCTCAGTGGCCCGGAATTTACAGTTGCGATACTTGGTGAAGAAATTTTACCGTCAATACGTATCCAACCTGCGGGAACCTTCTATGATTATGAGGCGAAGTATCTCTCTGATGAGACACAATATTTCTGCCCTGCCGGTCTGGAAGTCGAACAAGAGGCCCGTTTACAGGAATTAGTCCTGAAAGCGTGGACCACATTGGGCTGTAAAGGTTGGGGTCGCATTGACGTCATGCTGGACAGCGATGGCCAGTTTTATCTGCTGGAAGCGAATACCTCTCCGGGTATGACCAGCCACAGTCTGGTGCCGATGGCGGCGCGTCAGGCGGGCCTGAGCTTCTCGCAGTTGGTGGTAAGAATTCTGGAGTTGGCGGACTGATATGTCGCAGGCTGCGCTGAACACGCGAAACGGTGATGAAGAAGAAGTAAACTCCTCACGCCGCAATAATGGAACGCGTCTTGCAGGAATATTGTTCCTGCTGACAGTGCTGTGCACCGTGTTTGTCAGCGGCTGGGTAGTGTTGGGATGGATGGAAGATGCGCAACGTTTGCCTTTATCGAAACTGGTGTTAACCGGCGAACGGCATTACACGCGCAATGACGATATTCGTCAGTCCATTTTGGCACTGGGCGCTCCGGGAACCTTTATGACTCAGGATGTGAACATCATCCAGAGTCAAATTGAACGCCTCCCCTGGATTAAACAGGCGAGCGTCAGAAAGCAATGGCCCGATGAATTGAAGATTCATCTGGTTGAATATGTGCCCATTGCGCGTTGGAATGACCAACATATGGTGGATGCTGAAGGAAATACGTTCAGTGTTCCAACCGGTCGGGCCAATAAGCAGGTATTACCCATGTTGTATGGACCGGAAGGCAGCGCAAGTGAAGTGTTGCAAGGGTTCCGCGATATGGGGCAGGTGCTGGCTAAGGATAGATTCACCCTGAAGGAAGCGGCGATGACCGCTCGTCGTTCCTGGCAGTTGACGCTGAATAACGATATTAAGCTGAATCTGGGCAGGGGCGATACGATAAAACGTTTGGCTCGCTTTGTGGAACTCTACCCGGTTTTACAGCAGCAGGCGCAAACCGATGGCAAACGGATTAGCTACGTTGATTTGCGTTATGACTCAGGAGCGGCAGTAGGCTGGGTTCCCTTGCCTCCTGAGGAATCTAATCAGCAACAGAATCAGGCACAGGCAGAACAACAATGATCAAGGCGACGGACAGAAAACTGGTAGTTGGACTGGAGATTGGCACCGCGAAGGTAGCCGCTTTAGTAGGGGAAGTTCTGCCCGACGGTATGGTCAATATCATTGGCGTGGGCAGTTGTCCATCGCGAGGTATGGATAAAGGCGGGGTGAATGACCTTGAGTCAGTGGTGAAGTGCGTACAGCGCGCCATTGACCAGGCTGAACTGATGGCAGATTGCCAGATTTCCTCGGTGTATCTGGCACTTTCCGGTAAACATATTAGCTGTCAAAATGAAATTGGTATGGTGCCCATTTCCGAAGAGGAAGTGACGCAGGAAGATGTGGAAAACGTGGTACATACGGCAAAATCCGTACGCGTTCGCGATGAACATCGTGTTCTGCACGTTATTCCGCAGGAATACGCCATCGACTACCAGGAAGGCATTAAAAATCCGGTCGGTCTTTCCGGCGTGCGTATGCAGGCAAAAGTCCATCTTATTACCTGCCACAACGACATGGCAAAGAACATTGTCAAAGCCGTTGAACGTTGTGGTCTGAAAGTTGACCAACTGATTTTTGCCGGGTTGGCAGCCAGTTATTCCGTGTTGACGGAAGATGAACGTGAGCTGGGTGTCTGCGTGGTGGATATTGGTGGTGGTACAATGGACATCGCCGTTTATACTGGCGGGGCGTTGCGCCACACTAAAGTTATCCCTTATGCAGGGAATGTAGTGACCAGCGATATCGCGTATGCCTTTGGTACGCCGCCAAGCGATGCTGAAGCCATCAAAGTGCGCCATGGTTGCGCGCTGGGCTCCATCGTGGGTAAAGACGAAAGCGTTGAAGTGCCAAGCGTAGGTGGTCGTCCACCGCGTAGCCTGCAACGTCAGACCCTGGCAGAGGTCATTGAGCCGCGTTATACCGAGCTGCTCAACCTGGTCAACGAAGAAATTTTGCAATTACAAGAACAGCTTCGCCAGCAGGGTGTGAAACATCATCTGGCGGCGGGGATTGTGTTAACCGGTGGCGCTGCGCAAATTGAAGGTCTTGCGGCCTGCGCACAGCGCGTGTTCCATACGCAAGTACGTATTGGCGCACCGCTGAATATCACTGGTCTGACGGATTATGCCCAGGAGCCGTATTATTCAACGGCAGTGGGGCTGCTTCACTACGGGAAAGAATCCCATTTGAGTGGTGAGGCTGAAGTTGAAAAACGCGTTACGGCATCAGTTGGCTCGTGGATCAAACGACTCAATAGCTGGCTGCGAAAAGAGTTTTAATTTTTAAAGAGACCAACGCACATTAACGGTCTCAGGCGACAGGCACAACGGAGAGAGAAACTATGTTTGAACCTATGGAACTTACCAATGACGCGGTGATTAAAGTCATCGGCGTCGGCGGCGGCGGCGGTAATGCCGTTGAACACATGGTGCGCGAGCGCATCGAAGGTGTTGAATTCTTCGCGGTAAATACCGACGCTCAGGCGTTGCGTAAAACGGCGGTTGGACAGACCATTCAGATTGGTAGCGGCATCACCAAAGGTCTGGGCGCGGGTGCAAACCCGGAAGTAGGCCGTAATGCGGCAGACGAAGATCGTGAAGCTCTGCGTGCAGCGCTTGACGGCGCAGACATGGTGTTTATCGCAGCTGGCATGGGCGGCGGTACCGGTACCGGTGCAGCGCCAGTGGTTGCTGAAGTAGCAAAAGATTTAGGTATTCTGACCGTTGCTGTCGTGACTAAGCCTTTCAACTTTGAAGGTAAGAAGCGTATGGCATTCGCGGAGCAGGGTATCACCGAGCTGTCCAAACATGTGGACTCTCTGATCACTATTCCGAATGACAAGCTGCTGAAAGTGCTGGGTCGCGGTATCTCCCTGCTGGATGCGTTTGGCGCAGCGAACGACGTGCTGAAAGGCGCAGTCCAGGGTATCGCTGAACTGATTACTCGTCCGGGCCTGATGAACGTCGACTTTGCAGACGTGCGCACCGTGATGTCCGAAATGGGCTACGCGATGATGGGTTCAGGCGTGGCAAGCGGTGAAGACCGTGCAGAAGAAGCGGCTGAAATGGCTATCTCTTCTCCGCTGCTGGAAGACATCGATCTGTCTGGCGCGCGCGGCGTGCTGGTCAACATTACTGCGGGCTTCGACCTGCGTCTGGATGAGTTCGAAACCGTCGGTAACACGATTCGTGCCTTTGCATCGGATAATGCGACCGTGGTTATCGGTACCTCCCTGGACCCGGATATGAACGACGAACTGCGCGTGACCGTTGTTGCAACTGGAATTGGTATGGACAAACGTCCTGAAATCACTCTGGTGACCAACAAGCAGGTACAGCAGCCGGTAATGGATCGTTACCAGCAGCACGGCATGGCGCCGTTGACGCAAGAGCAGAAACCGGTAGCGAAAGTGGTTAACGACAATACGCCGCAAACCACCAAAGAGCCGGATTATCTGGATATCCCAGCATTCCTGCGTAAGCAAGCTGATTAAGAATTAGCTGGAATTTGGGAATTGTGGCTCTTTGTGCTAAACTGGCCCACCGAATGTATAGTACACTTCGGTTGGATAGGTAATTTGGCGAGATTATACGATGATCAAACAAAGGACTCTTAAACGTATCGTTCAGGCGACTGGCGTCGGTTTGCATACCGGCAAAAAAGTCACCCTGACATTACGCCCTGCGCCGGCCAACACCGGGGTCATCTATCGTCGCACCGACTTGAATCCTCCGGTAGATTTCCCGGCCGATGCCAAATCTGTGCGTGATACCATGCTCTGTACGTGTCTGGTCAATGAGCATGATGTACGGATTTCAACCGTAGAGCACCTTAATGCTGCTCTGGCGGGTTTAGGTATCGATAACATCGTTATTGAAGTTAACGCACCGGAAATCCCGATCATGGATGGCAGTGCCGCTCCGTTCGTTTATCTGCTGCTTGATGCAGGTATTGAAGAACTGAGCAGCGCCAAAAAATTTGTTCGCATCAAAGAGACCGTTCGTGTCGAAGATGGCGATAAGTGGGCTGAGTTTAAGCCGTATAATGGTTTTACGTTGGATTTCACCATCGACTTTAACCATCCGGCGATCGACTCCAGCACGCAGCGCTACGCGATGAACTTCTCTGCGGATGCGTTCATGCGTCAGATCAGCCGTGCGCGTACTTTCGGCTTCATGCGTGATATCGAATATCTGCAGTCCCGCGGCCTGTGCCTGGGCGGCAGCTTCGATTGTGCCATCGTTGTTGACGATTATCGCGTATTGAACGAAGACGGCCTGCGTTTTGAAGATGAATTCGTTCGTCACAAAATGCTCGACGCGATCGGTGACTTGTTCATGTGTGGTCACAACATTATTGGTGCATTTACCGCGTATAAATCCGGTCATGCATTGAATAACAAACTGTTGCAGGCGGTCCTGGCAAAACAGGAAGCCTGGGAATATGTGACCTTCCAGGACGATGCAGAACTGCCGTTGGCGTTCAAAGCACCTTCGACCGTACTGGCATAACGACATACGTTGTCGCATAAATTCGACTGGTCAATCTGGCACTCTCTCCGGCCAGGTGAGCCAGTCGTTTTTTTATCTTCCGAGTGCAAACCACCTTATCTGAAGCGACTTTTTCCCCACAGGTAGATTAAAATACCGTTCGATCGCTGCTTTCTTAAGCATATTTACCCGCGACTTGCTGTCATTACTGCTGTGGTGCGAACGCATTAATGGTAAGATTTGTGCGCAAAAAATGGTTTTGCATTTGTAACCCCAAACGCAGGGTATATCAGGTGGCAATAACGTGAGTGGAATACTGACGCGCTGGCGACAGTTAGGCAGACGGTACTTCTGGCCGCATCTCCTGTTGGGGATGGTCGCGGCTAGTTTTGGCCTGCCCGCGCTCGGTAATGCTGCTGAACCTAATACCCCCGCGAAGGCGACCGCCAGCAATCACGATCAAGGTGCTAAAGTTAACTTTAGCCAGCTTGCTTTGCTGGAAGCGACTAATCGCCGCCCAAATTTTACCGTCGATTACTGGCATCAACATGCCATTCGTACGGTTATCCGCCATCTTTCTTTTGCCATGGCGCCTCAGGCGTTGCCCGTTGCCGAAGAGCCATTGCCAATCCAGGCGCACCATCTTGCGTTACTGAATACGCTCAGCGCGATGCTGACGCAGGAAGGCACTCCGCCCGCGACAGTAAGTCGCGTGACATACGCACACTTTACCTCTCAGGCCGCGTTTAGCGTTCCGGTCTGGATCAGCCAGCTGCAGGGTATCCGCGCTGGTCCTCAACGCCTCAGCTAAAAAAGAACCTTCCAACTTATAATTTTTGACTCCGCACCGCGGGGCGTTTGAGATTTTATTATGCTAATTAAATTATTAACGAAAGTATTCGGTAGCCGTAACGAGCGTACGCTGCGTCGTATGCGTAAAGTGGTCAATGTCATCAACGCGATGGAACCGGAGATGGAAAAACTCTCCGATGATGAACTGAAAGCGAAGACCGCTGAATTCCGCGCCCGTCTGGAAAAAGGTGCCAGCGTTGAGAGCCTGATCCCGGAAGCGTTCGCAGTAGTGCGTGAAGCGAGTAAACGCGTGTTCGGTATGCGTCACTTCGACGTTCAGCTGCTGGGCGGTATGGTCCTGAACGATCGCTGCATCGCGGAAATGCGTACTGGTGAAGGTAAAACCCTTACCGCGACGCTGCCAGCCTACCTGAACGCATTAAGCGGGAAGGGCGTACACGTGGTTACCGTGAACGACTATCTGGCTCAGCGTGATGCCGAAAATAACCGCCCGCTGTTTGAATTCCTCGGCATGACCGTTGGTATCAACATGTCTGGCCTGCCTGCACCAGCCAAGCGTGAAGCCTACAACGCCGATATTACTTACGGTACCAACAACGAATACGGCTTTGACTACCTGCGTGACAACATGGCGTTTAGTCCGGAAGAGCGTGTTCAACGTAAACTGCACTATGCGCTGGTCGATGAAGTCGACTCCATCCTGATCGATGAAGCGCGTACGCCGCTGATCATTTCCGGCCCGGCTGAAGACAGCTCGGAAATGTACAAAAAAGTGAATAAAATCATCCCGCACCTGATCCGTCAGGAGAAGGAAGATTCCGACACGTTCCAGGGCGAAGGCCACTTCTCAGTTGATGAGAAAGCGCGCCAGGTTAACCTGACCGAACGTGGTCTGGTACTGATTGAAGAGCTGCTGGTTAACGAAGGCATTATGGACGAGGGCGAGTCACTGTACTCTCCAGGCAACATTATGCTGATGCACCACGTGACTGCCGCACTGCGTGCGCACGTGCTGTTTACCCGCGACGTAGACTACATCGTGAAAGACGGCGAAGTTATCATCGTCGATGAACACACCGGTCGTACCATGCAGGGGCGTCGCTGGTCCGATGGTCTGCACCAGGCTGTTGAAGCTAAAGAAGGCGTAGAGATCCAGAACGAGAACCAGACGCTGGCATCTATTACCTTCCAGAACTACTTCCGTTTGTACGAAAAACTGGCCGGTATGACCGGTACAGCCGACACTGAAGCGTTTGAATTTAGCTCCATCTACAAACTGGATACCGTGGTTGTGCCGACCAACCGTCCGATGATCCGTAAGGATTTACCGGATCTGGTGTACATGACCGAAGCGGAAAAAATTCAGGCAATCATTGAAGATATTAAAGAGCGTACCGCAAATGGCCAGCCGGTACTGGTAGGTACTATCTCCATTGAAAAATCGGAAGTAGTGTCTAACGAGCTGAGCAAAGCGGGTATCAAACACAATGTTCTGAACGCCAAGTTCCACGCCAACGAAGCTGCAATCGTCGCCCAGGCGGGTTACCCGTCAGCCGTGACTATCGCGACGAACATGGCCGGTCGTGGTACCGATATCGTGCTGGGCGGTAGCTGGCAGGCGGAAGTTGCCGAGCTGGAAAACCCAACTCCGGAACAAATCGCGCAGATTAAAGCCGATTGGCAGGTTCGCCATGACGCGGTATTAGCTGCCGGTGGCTTGCATATTATCGGTACCGAGCGTCACGAATCTCGCCGTATCGATAACCAGCTGCGTGGTCGTTCGGGTCGTCAGGGTGATGCGGGCTCTTCCCGTTTCTATCTGTCGATGGAAGATGCGCTGATGCGTATTTTTGCCTCTGACCGCGTGTCAGGCATGATGCGTAAACTGGGTATGAAGCCAGGTGAAGCCATTGAACACCCATGGGTGACCAAAGCAATTGCTAACGCGCAGCGTAAAGTGGAAAGCCGCAACTTCGATATTCGTAAGCAGCTGCTGGAATATGATGACGTTGCCAACGATCAGCGTCGTGCTATCTACACCCAGCGTAACGAACTGCTGGACGTAACTGACGTTAGCGAAACCATCAACAGCATCCGTGAAGATGTCTTCAAAGCAACTATTGATGCCTATATTCCGCCGCAGTCTCTGGAAGAAATGTGGGATATCCCGGGTCTGCAGGAACGTCTGAAAAACGACTTCGATCTTGAGATGCCGATTTCAGAGTGGCTGGATAAAGAGCCTGAGCTGCACGAAGAAACGCTGCGTGAACGTATCCTGGCAAACGCCATCGAAGTTTATCAGCGTAAAGAAGAAGTTGTGGGCGCGGAGATGATGCGTCACTTCGAAAAAGGCGTGATGCTGCAAACTCTCGACTCTCTGTGGAAAGAGCACCTTGCTGCGATGGACTATCTGCGTCAGGGTATCCACCTGCGTGGTTATGCGCAAAAAGATCCGAAGCAGGAATACAAGCGTGAATCCTTCTCTATGTTTGCGTCAATGCTGGAATCACTGAAATATGAAGTGATCAGCACCCTGAGCAAAGTTCAGGTGCGTATGCCTGAAGAAGTCGAAGCCATGGAGCAGCAGCGTCGTGAAGAAGCTGAGCGCTTAGCGCAGATGCAGCAGTTGAGTCATAAAGGCGACGATTCTGCCGCGGCAGAAGAGCTGGCAGCACAAACCGGCGATCGTAAAGTGGGTCGTAACGATCCGTGTCCTTGCGGCTCTGGCAAAAAATACAAACAGTGCCACGGCCGTCTGAGCTAAGAAAATAACTTACTGAAAAGGCGCAGAATTCTGCGCCTTTTTTATGGACGATAAAGATGAAAATACTGCAAATTGCCGTCGGGATTATTCGTAATCAGCAACATGAAATTTTTATCACCCAGCGTGCGGCTGATGCTCACATGGCCAATAAGCTGGAGTTCCCCGGCGGGAAAATTGAAGCGGGCGAAACGCCGGAGCAGGCGCTGATTCGCGAGCTACAGGAAGAAGTGGGGATCACGCCGACTCAAAGCTCATTGTTCGAAAAGCTGGAGTATCAGTTTCCGGACAGGCATATCACTCTGTGGTTCTGGCTGGTTGAAAGCTGGGAAGGCGAGCCGTGGGGAAAAGAGGGGCAACCGGCGCAGTGGATTGCGCAAGATGCTCTGAATGCGCAGGATTTCCCGCCCGCGAATGCACCGGTCATTGAAAAGCTGATAGCTGGCTAATGGTGCTGTAGGCCGGATAAGGCAACGCCGCATCCGGCAAATTATGGCGGGGGCGCTACGCTTGCCCGCCCTACGTTTTAGTTCGTAGGCCTGATAAGCGCAGCGCCATCAGGCAAAACAACATAAAATGTCGGATGCGGCATTGCCTTATCCGACCCACCGTTTTAGCAGAATTACTTCTGCTCTTCACTCCAGTCGTCGCTTTCTGACAGATCACCAGAGCTTGGGATGCGTTTCTCTTCCGCGGCCCACTCTCCCAGATCGATTAACTGGCAGCGCTTGCTGCAGAATGGGCGAAACGGACTGACCTCAGCCCATACTACAGGCTTGCCGCAGGTTGGGCAGTTGACGATGGTTTGTTCAGACATGTTGACTCCTTAACAGCACGCCAGTTCAAAATCGAGGCGCTCAGGCACCTGACCATTCTCGCTATCCAGCGGCATAAAGCGGATGGCAAAACGGCTCTTATGACCAGAGATTTGCGGATAAAGCAGCGAATCAAGCGGCAGCTGCAAGCGTAGCAGATCTGCATCTTCGCCGTTGTCCTGATAAAAACCATTCAGGCTGGTTTGCTTACGAAACGGTGCTGAGTTGCGAATTAAATCCAGTACCAGCGACAGCGCCTGGTTGAGCGGATTCAGGCTGGCAAGCCAGGTTTCAACCTGCGCGTCACGATGCGACTGTGCCAGGTGTAACCAGATATGCAGGGTCGGCAGATCGAAACTGCAGCACCCGCCAGGAATACTTAAACGCTGACGTACGAGACCAATCAGACGATCTTCGCGCAGCGTCTGTCCAATACGCGGGGCAGAAATCAGAATGCTGCCTGCACTTTTTAGCTGCTGACGCAAAGAGTCTATTCTGCTTTGATCGACGCCGGGAACTTCGACCCAGGCCTGGAGTTTACGCTGCTGTCGCTCCAGTTCTTTGAGGAGTTCGGTACGGACTTCGCCGCGTTCAAATACATCCAGTAAATCTCCGATATTGCGGAAAAAATGCAGAGCGCCGGCATGGTCAGCAATGGGCAAATTAACGGAGAGCTGTTGGATTAAAAACTCAATGCGCAGCCATGTACGCATCTTCTCATTGAGAGGGTGTTCAAAAAGGACCTGGGTGTGCATTACGGTTTTTCCTGTGAGACAAACTGCGACGCGCATTGCAAATAGAGCGCGTGCAGGCGGGCGACATCCGAGGCGATGGCTTCCGGTGCGCCATTATTATCAATAACATCGTCTGCCACGGCCAGCCGCGCTTCACGCGTTGCCTGGGCAGCAAGAATTTGTTCAACATGCTCACGCGTGACGTCATCACGCTGCATGGTGCGTCTGAGCTGGGTTTCGGGGGTGACATCCACCACGAGTACGCGGTCGGCTTTTTTATACAGCGAATTTTCCACCAGCAAAGGGACAACCCATAGCAGATAAGGAGAGGTTGCTTGCTGAAACTGACGCTGGGTTTCCTGCTGAATAAGCGGATGAAGCAGAGCATTCAGCCAGCTTTTCTCCTCAGGATTGGAAAAAATGCGTTCGCGTAAAATGCGTCGCTGCAACGATCCGTCTGCGGCTATAACGTCGGAACCAAAATGTTCTTCGATCGCCTTAAGAGCAGGTGTGCCGGGTTCAACCACCTGGCGCGCAATAATATCTGCATCAATGACGTTTATTCCGAGGTCAGCGAACGCATTTGCAACGGTGCTTTTACCACTGCCAATGCCGCCGGTTAAGGCTACCGTATACCTCATAGATGCCGATCCTGGAGTTTAAGTTTGATTATCAAACAGTTAAAAGTTATGCGTGCGAAGGCGAGGCTGCTGCAGGATTAACCTACTATTCGCCAGGTAAATTTATGGGATTGTAGCGTAAAAAAAGAGAATTTCGCAGTCTTGCGCGGCATTGATTAGTGCGTATGATAGCGTCACTGGAGTTGTGAGTTTCGATTTTTCGCCATTAACCCCAGGAATCCGCACATGCGTATCGAAGAAGATCTGAAGTTAGGTTTCAAAGACGTTCTTATCCGCCCTAAGCGTTCTACTCTCAAAAGCCGTTCCGATGTTGAGCTGGAACGTCAATTTACCTTTAAGCATTCAGGTCAGACCTGGTCCGGCGTACCTATTATTGCCGCGAACATGGACACTGTCGGGACGTTTGCCATGGCAACGGCACTGGCTTCCTTCGACATCCTGACCGCTGTGCACAAACACTATTCTGTTGAAGACTGGGCCGCCTTCATCGCAGAGAGCTCTGCCGATGTGCTCAAACACGTAATGGTTTCAACCGGTACGTCTGATGCAGATTTCGAAAAAACTAAACAGATTCTGGCGCTCAACCCCGCGTTGAACTTTATCTGCATTGATGTGGCCAATGGCTACTCAGAGCATTTTGTTCAGTTCGTGTCGAAAGCGCGTGAAGCATGGCCGACTAAAACGATCTGTGCGGGCAATGTGGTCACCGGTGAAATGTGTGAAGAGCTGGTGCTCTCCGGTGCTGATATTGTCAAAGTCGGCATTGGCCCAGGTTCTGTATGTACCACGCGTGTAAAAACCGGCGTTGGCTATCCACAGCTTTCTGCGGTTATTGAATGCGCCGATGCAGCCCACGGTCTGGGTGGAATGATTGTCAGCGACGGCGGCTGCACCATGCCGGGTGATGTGGCAAAAGCGTTCGGTGGCGGTGCAGACTTCGTGATGCTCGGCGGCATGCTGGCTGGTCATGAAGAAAGTGGCGGCAAAATTGTTGAAGAGAACGGTGAGAAATTCATGCTGTTCTACGGTATGAGCTCTGAATCTGCCATGACGCGTCACGTAGGTGGTGTTGCACAGTACCGCGCTGCAGAAGGTAAAACCGTCAAGCTGCCACTGCGCGGCCCGGTTGATAATACCGCTCGCGATATTCTCGGCGGTTTGCGTTCTGCTTGTACCTATGTGGGCGCATCCCGTCTGAAAGAGCTGACCAAACGTACAACGTTTATTCGTGTACAGGAACAAGAAAACCGCGTTTTCAATAGCCTGTAAGAACAGCTAGTTCTGTGAAATGCCTGATGGCGTTACGCCGCCATCCGGCATTTGAATCTATCCCACCCCGCTCATCGCATCTCCCAGATGGAAAATCGGTAAATACATCGCGACGACCAGCGTACCGATGATAAGCCCCGTAATGACCAGCAACGCAGGCTCAAGTAATGCAGCCAAATTCTCAGCCTGAGCCAGGGTTTTCTCGCCATGGTGATGAGCAAGATTGCGCAGCATTGCATCCAGCGAGCCGGAAGCTTCACCCGTTCTGACCAGCTGTATACACAATGGGCTGAATTCACCGCTATTTTTAAGCGCTAACCAGATCGGTTTTCCAGAGCTAATGTCCTGCTGAACCAGTGCTAAACGTTGCGACCAGAAAGGGTTAGCCAGCGTTTCGGTAACGCTCTCAAGACCCTGCAAAAAGGGAATGCCCGCATTTTGCGTTAACGCCAGAACAGTGAATATCTGCGTGAGTTTTTGCCCTCTCACCATCGGCCCTATGACCGGGAGGCTGAGCAGCAATTTCTGGCGCAGAATGAGCCAGTACGGTTTCTGCTTTATCAAATGATGTGTGGCAACTGCTACCAGGCCAAGCGCTACCGCCAGCCATCCCCATTGGCTGCTACAGTGTGCGATGGTAATAATCCACTGAGTGAGCGCCGGTAGCGGGGTGTTGAACGTCTGGTAGATAGCGGCAAACTCAGGGAGTACAAACTGCAGCATCGCAAATACGACCATCACCGCCATTGTTATGATGATGATCGGATAGCGCAGGGATTTTTTAACTTTATCAGCAAGTTGCTGTTGTTTCTTTTGCTGGTAGGCGAGTTCAAAACAGCAGTCGTCCAGCTTACCCGTAAGTTCTCCGGTACGGATCATTG
This sequence comes from Citrobacter sp. Cpo071, assembly GCF_030332765.1. Lineage (NCBI taxonomy): Bacteria > Pseudomonadati > Pseudomonadota > Gammaproteobacteria > Enterobacterales > Enterobacteriaceae > Citrobacter > Citrobacter sp. Cpo071. The sequence goes on from NZ_JAOWHE010000079.1 coordinate 230,346, forward strand.
CCTGGTAAAGGGGCGGAAAAACGTGTTGCCATTGTGATAACGAGGCGGAGAGGGTTATGCCCTGTTCCATATCGTAAGCCAGCGTACGCAGTAGCGCCTGCCATTGACTGCTGGGATGCTGTTCAGCAAGCAGAGCTAGCCCTGTTGAGAGCGTTAACCCTGCCTTTAGCAATGTCGCCAACTGGTGTATGGTTTCGGCACTTCTTGTACGGCTCCAGTGCGAGATTTTGACACGCATACGTTTAATGCGCAGCGGCGTAATCTGTTGTTCCTCAAGAGTCAGCATCAATGACGGTCGGGTATCGGCCCATAGCGTTCCTTCCAGAGATTTACCTTCGTTGTTAATGCCTTGCCAGCGCCAAAGCTGTTTAGCGGACATGAGGCATGCCCAGTACACGAATCAGCTCTACAAATGTCGTTAACCCTTGCTCGACGGCCTGACAGCCATTCTCGAAAAGCGTTCTCATTCCTGATTGCTGAGCATCAGATTCCACTTCGTCTACGGATGTGCCACTGGCAATACTCTGACGTAATGCCGGAGTAACCGGGAGGACTTCAAACAATGCCGTACGGCCATAAAATCCGTGATAACAATGTTTGCAGCCAGGGGCCTGCCAATTCGGTAGTGGTGTAGGCCAGACAGATTTCGGGAGCGTGATAGGCGTACTCTGACGTTGTCGGCAATGGGGGCACAACTTTCTGACCAACCGCTGTGCAATAACGAGCGTCAGCGCGGAGGCGATCATCCAGCGTGCGACACCCATTTGTTGCAGGCGCACCAGCGTTTCACCGGTGGAATTGGTATGCAGCGTAGAAAGAACCAGATGACCTGTTTGTGCGGCTTTAAGGGCTATTTCGGCCGTTTCGCCATCGCGGATTTCACCCACCATGATAATGTCGGGATCCTGGCGCAGCAGAGCACGTAAGACTCCCTGAAAAGTCAGGCCGGCGCGTGGGTGAATTTGCGTCTGGTTGAGACCTGCGATCGGGATCTCTACTGGATCTTCCACGCTACAAAGATTCACATCCGGGGTGTTTCGGGTTTGCAGCGCACTGTACAGCGTGACCGTTTTGCCGCTTCCGGTAGGCCCGGTAACCAGAATCAGCCCCTGAGGCTGCTGCAAGGCTTGCGAAAATGCGGCCAGCTGCGCGTCTTGCATTCCCAGCGCCGCGATCTCCAGTGACTGATCGACCTGATGAAGTAGCCGTAACACGACTTTTTCGCCGTAGCGACAGGGCAGGGTGGCGATGCGAAACGAGACCGGCTCTCCTGAAATCTCAACGGTAAATTGTCCGTCTTGTGGAAGCCGATGCTCGGCGATATCCAGGCTGCCTAATACTTTTAACCTTGCGGTGATGGCAATGCCCATCTCGGTCGTGACTTCCGGTAAAGCGTGAAGCACGCCATCTACGCGTAATCTGATTCGATAGTGATTTTCTTCGGGTTCAAAATGAATATCAGAAGCCCGTTGCGTCAGAGCGGAATGAAACGTCTGATTCAGCAAGTCTGCTGCGCTGGCGCTGCTTTTCGTGACCACTGCCGGGAGCATTTTCTGCGGTGTATGCGTGTGGCCTTCCATTTGCTGACGTGTCCAGCAGACAATGTCGATGCGTCGGGTGGTGGCAAAATGCAGCGCATCCAGCAGCTCGTGTGATGGGGCGTCTACGACGGCGATATGCACCACTTCATTGTCTGCATCCAGTAATATTGCCTGATAACGTTGGCATAGTGCCGTAAGTTGGGTGGTATTCATCTCTGTTCCTTAGTGGGTATCGAAGCGGAAAACGTCTTCACAGGCCTGCTGCAATGCGCTGTCGTTCTGGATGACGCAGTTTCGGTTCCAGCCGGTAATGCCGTTGGCATTGTCCCAACCTGGCGTCATGGTGATGCTTAGCCCGTTCAGGCTTTCCTGCCCACTAAGACTGACAACTCCCTTTTCAACGCTCATGGCTGAGACGTAACGGGTAGTTGTTGGAGAGGGAATACCATTCGTTCCGGCATCGCAGGTATTTGTTCCGCCATGCTCCAGTGCACAGAGCTCAACCGCCGTGCGATAGGGGACAAAGGTTTGCAGCATGTCCGTCAGCGCGGCTTTGCGCAGATAGTTTTGATATGCCGGAATGCCGATGGCGCTAAGGATGGCAATAATGCCAATCACCACCATGAGTTCGATAAGCGTAAAGCCTCGTTGCTTGTTCATCGTTCGCTCCTTGAGTTTGCTGGCGCTACTTTGGCAAACCGACGGGAGGACGGCGAGAGACAAAAAACAAAACGGGAAAGCGGGTTCAGAGGATTTTTACGAAATTACAGAGTCAGACAATGTATTTGCGAAGAGACTCGAAGAAACTGCCGGGTGGTGGTGTAAATGCCGTATTCGGCTTACGGAATAAACCTGTGTAGTAGGCCCGATAAGCGAAGCGTCATCGGGCAATACAATCAGCAATTAGCGAAATCGCATGGAGAGATCGAGTGCGCGAACATGTTTGGTCAGCGCGCCAACGGAGATAAAGTCCACACCGGTTTCGGCAAATTCGCGCAGCGTTTCATGGGTGACGTTGCCCGACACTTCCAGACGCGCCTGGCCGTTGGTGCGTTTTACCGCTTCGCGCATTTGGTCAGTTTCGAAGTTATCGAGCATGATGATATCGGCCCCGGCTTTCAGCGCGTCGTCCAGTTCATCCAGGCTTTCTACTTCGACTTCAACCGGCACATCCGGGTGCAACCAGAAGGCTTTTTCGACGGCCTGACGTACCGAGCCGGAAGCAATAATGTGGTTTTCTTTAATCAGGAAGGCGTCGGACAGCCCCAAACGATGATTCGCGCCGCCGCCGCACAATACGGCGTATTTTAGCGCGGTACGCAGTCCCGGCAGGGTTTTGCGCGTATCCAGCAGTTGGGTCTTGGTTCCAGCTAACAGGTCGACGTATTTACGCACTTCACTCGCTACACCTGAAAGCGTCTGCACAAAATTCAGCGCAGTACGTTCACCGGTCAGTAAAACGCGGGAAGGGCCGTCCAGTTCAAACAGCGGCTGATTGGCCTTTATGCTGTCGCCATCTTCGACATGCCAGGTGATGTTGACATCATCGCCAGCCAGCTGAATAAAGACCTCTTCCACCCAACGTTTTCCACAAAAAACGCCATCTTCGCGGGTGATTACGGTGGCATGGGAGCGCATGTCTTCGGGTAAAAGCTGTGCGGTGATATCGTTATTGGCATCAACTTCTCCGCCTAAATCTTCACGCAGCGCCTGAGCTACAGCGGCAGGGATATCCAGATTTATGCGTTCCAACAGCGCGTCACGTCGGTAGTCAGGGTTATAGCGGCGAGGCGGCATGATAAAACTCCAAATTGCTAACGAATCATAAGGTGGAAACATGCTACCCTGAACCTGATATGAGCACCACCAATAAGGAGATTCTGCATGTTGTTAGACGAGGGCTGGCTGGCAGAGGCGCGACGCGTTCCCTCTCCGCATTACGATTGCCGCCCGGATGACGAAAACCCTTCTCTGCTGGTGGTGCATAATATCAGCCTGCCGCCCGGCGAGTTTGGCGGCCCGTGGATAGACGCGCTGTTTACGGGCACGATTGATCCCAACGCCCATCCTTATTTTGCCGGGATCGCCCATCTGCGTGTTTCGGCCCATTGTTTGATTCGCCGTGACGGTGAAATCGTGCAATATGTGCCTTTTGATAAACGCGCCTGGCATGCGGGTGTGTCGAGCTATCAAGGGCGAGAGCGCTGTAATGATTTTTCAATTGGTATTGAGTTGGAAGGGACGGATACACTGGCCTATACCGATGCGCAGTATCAGCAACTGGCTGCCGTGACGAATACTCTGATTACGCGTTATCCGGCCATTGCTAACAACATGACAGGACATTGCAATATTGCGCCCGAGCGTAAGACCGATCCCGGGTCGTCCTTTGACTGGGCAAGGTTCCGCGCCCTGGTCACCCCCTCGTCGCACAAGGAGATGACATGACGCTGTTTACAACATTATTGGTGTTGATTGTTGAACGCCTGTTTAAGCTGGGTGAGCACTGGCAGCTTGATCACCGGATTGAAGCTTTTTTCCGCCGGATTAAGCATTTTTCGATGATGCGTACGGTAGGCATGACTCTGATTGCGATGGGAGTGACGTTTCTGCTACTGCGCGCACTTCATGGGCTGTTGTTTAATGTTCCGTTGCTGGTGGCGTGGATCTTAATTGGCTTGCTGTGCATCGGTGCTGGCAAGGCGCGCCTTCACTATCACGCTTACCTGAACGCGGCTGCTCGCGATGATGCTCACGCCCGTGATGCTATGGCCAGCGAGCTGACGCTTATCCATGGGGTTCCGCCGGACTGCGATGAGCGTGAATTCTTGCGCGAACTGCAGAACGCGTTGTTATGGAACAACTTCCGCTTTTATCTGGCGCCGTTATTTTGGCTGATTGTCGGTGGTCCATGGGGACCTGTGACGCTGGTTGGTTATGCTTTTTTACGTGCCTGGCAGTCCTGGCTGGCGCGCTATCAGACACCGCACCAGCGTCTGCAATCAGGTATTGATGCGATCCTGCATGTGCTGGATTGGATCCCGGTGCGTCTGGCGGGCGTGGTCTATGCGCTGTTGGGACATGGCGAGAAGGCGCTGCCGGCCTGGCTTGCCTCGCTTGCGGATCTGCACACGTCGCAATATCAGGTGCTTACGCGTCTGGCGCAGTTCTCGCTGGCGCGTGAACCGCACACCGATAAAGTCGAAACGCCAAAAGCCGCCGTTTCGCTGGCGAAGAAAACCTCGTTTGTGGTGGTGGTGGTTATTGCGGTGCTCACCATTTATGGGGCATTAGTATAGCGTTGTGCCGGATGGCGCTAATGCTTATCCGGCCTACAATGAAAAAACGTGTAGGCCCGGTAAGCATTAGCGCCACCGGGCAGTGCAGCGGTTTAGTTCGTATCAGCAGGCGGGATGCCAAAATCTGGCATGCCGTTTTCGTCCCAACGCACGAGCTTCAGACGAGTGTGGCGGTTTGGGTCGTACAGCGGATCGCCCTCGATTTCGGTGTAGTTTCTCGCGTGATACACCAGCACATCTTCACCTTCCGGCGTTTGTGTAAAGCTGTTGTGTCCTGGCCCAAACTGGTGGTTTTCATAACTGGTGGTAAAGACCGGGCGCGGTGATTTGTGCCAGTTCTGCGGTTTGAGCGGATCGGCGTTGAGGTCAATCCACAATAATCCCATACAGTAGTTCTCATCGGTGGCGCTGGCGGAATAGCTGATAAACAGCTTATCGCCATGAACCATGACGGCAGGACCTTCATTGACCCAAAAACCCCGGCATTCCCAGTCATACTCAGGATGACTTAGCATGACCGGCTCGCCTTTAATCGTCCATGGATTTTCCAGCTCAGCGAGATAGATATTGGAGTTTCCGGCGATATCGGGCGACTTCTGCGCCCAGAGGTACCACTGTTTTCCCTGATGGTTAAAGGTGGTGGCATCAAGCGCAAAGGTATCAAACTGCGTTTTAATCTGACCTTTCTCCGTCCACTGCCCGGTCAACGGATCGGCGTCGGCACATTCGAGCGCAAACATGCGATGCTGGAACATCCCCAGCTTGTCGAGCGACTGTGTGTGGGTGGCAGCAAAATAGATGTACCACTTGCCTGCCAGATGATGGATTTCGGGTGCCCAGATGAGTTGGCTCATGGGGCCGCTTTCTGGTTTGCGCCAGACGACAACCGGGGCGGCGGTGCGCAACCCCTCCAGCGAGTCGGCCCGGCGTATCTCCAGTCGGTCATATTCGGGTACTGACGCAATGAAATAATAGTGGCTACCGTCACGTAAGATAAACGGATCGGCACGCTGTTCAATAAAGGGATTTGGCCACTGATTCATTAGGCTTTCCTTACGGTTTCAGTCGTTTTTATATCGTGGTATTCATTCAGTTCACGGTAGTTGGCGCGGCGCTTTTCTAAATCTGTCTGGATTTGCTGCATAAACTCGCGGTCAACTTTAAGCAGACGAACCACGCCTGCGGTAATCAGGTAGCCTACGCCCGGTATGATGGTAAACAGCAGCATAATACCGTTAATGGCAGAGTCGCTTTGCGCTTTCGCCCCAGCGTCGTAACCGTACCAGGAGAGCAGGAAGCCGACCATCGCTCCGGCAATCGCCAGGCCCAGTTTCAGGAAGAACAGGTTACCGGAGAAGCTGATTCCGGTGATGCGTTTACCGGTTTTCCACTCGCCATAGTCATCGACATCCGCCATCAGCGACCAGTGCAGCGGAGAAGGAATTTGGTGCAGGATGTTGAGCAGGAAGTAGAGCACCATAATCATCATGGTGGCTTTCGGATCGAAGAAGTAAAACGCGGCAGAGAAAATCGCCAGGATAATATTGGTCCAGAAGAAGACTTTCAGTTTGCACCAGCGATCGGTTAATACCTTCGCCAACATACTGCCGATCATCATGCCGACCACACCAAGACTGATAAACAGCGTTGCGAACTGCGTGCTTTGCTGCATAACCCATGTCACGTAGTACATGGTGGCAGCCATGCGAATAAAGCCCGGACAGACGTTGCACAGTGTTAACAGCAGAATTTTTACCCACTGATCGTTCTTCCACACGTCTTTCAGATCGGCTTTTAAATCGTCATTGGTCTGGACAGCAGGGCGCACGCGTTCACGGACCGTAGCGAAGCAAAACAGGAACATACACATGCCGATGAAAGCCAGAACCGCCATCGCCATCTGATACCCTTTGGCTTTGTCTTCCCCGCCGAACCAGTCGGCCATTGGCAGCAAGGTGAGGGACAGCAGCAGGGTTGCAATGCCTACCAACACAAAGCGATATGACTGGCAGGCGACGCGTTCCTTCGGATCGTTGGTGATGACGCTGCCGAGCGAGCAGTAGGGAATGTTGATCGCTGTATAAGTAATAGATAGCAGGAAGTAGGTAACGAACGCATAGATAACTTTGCTGTTATAGGTCCACTCTGGAGTGGTAAACATCAGTACGCTGAATAACGCGTACGGGAAAGCCATCCATAAAAGCCATGGACGAAATCGACCATATTTACTACGGGTGCGGTCGGCCATCGCGCCCATTATAGGGTCGGTAACGGCGTCGATAACGCGTACTGAGAGCAGTAATACGCCGACCAGTGCAGGTGCCAGACCAAAAATGTCTGTGTAAAAATAGTTAACAAACAACATGATGGCGCCAAAGATGATGTTGCATCCGGCGTCGCCCATTCCATAGCCGATCTTTTCTTTCACCGTGAGCTTACTGGTTTCCATCAACTGCACTCCATTAATGAGATATGGAGAGAATTATTGTCCGGCACCGGTGTTTTTGCGTTGCAGGATAACGCCGCTGATATGGACTAAACAGTCGTGAGTGGGAAAGTGTGAGGCAGGTAACAACCCCCACCTGACGCAGGTGGGGGGAGGGGGGGATTAATGCGCTTTAACCGCGCCGGCCGTTTTTTGTTTACACAGGTAGCCGATGCCAAGAATGGCAATCCATACAGGGATTAAGTACACCGAGATCGCCATACCCGGCGTCATCAGCATAATCACCAGTACTGCAGCCATGAAAATCAGGCACACCCAGTTACCCAGCGGATAGAGCAGCGCCGGGAAGCGGGTGGTAACACCCTGCTGCTGTTTGGCTTTGCGGAACTTCATGTGTGCCAGGCTAATCATTGCCCAGTTGATCACCAGTGCGGAAACCACCAGCGCCATCAGCAGGCCAAAGGCGGATTCCGGTGCCAGGTAGTTGATCAGCACACACAGAGCCGTCACCAGTGCGGAAACCAGAATGGTGTTCACCGGTACACCGCGTTTGTCGACGTTCATCAGCGCTTTCGGCGCATTGCCCTGCTGTGCCAGACCGAACAGCATACGGCTGTTGCAGTATACGCAGCTGTTATAGACAGAAAGGGCGGCAGTCAGCACTACGATGTTCAGGGCATTAGCAACAAAGGTGTCGCCCAGTTCGTGGAAAATAAGGACAAACGGGCTGGTATCCGCCGTGACACGTGTCCACGGCATCAGGGAAAGCAGAACCGCCAGCGAACCCACATAGAAAATCAGGATACGGTAGATAACCTGGTTGGTCGCTTTGGGAATGCTTTGCTCCGGGTTATCCGCTTCTGCTGCGGTGATCCCGACCAGCTCCAGCCCACCGAAAGAGAACATAATAATAGCCATCATCATCACCAGACCGGTGAAGCCATGCGGCAGGAAGCCTCCCTGGTCCCACAGGTTGCTGACGCTGGCCTGCGGGCCGCCGTTACCGCTAAACAGTAACCAGCCGCCGAACAGGATCATCGCTACGACGGCAATGACTTTAATAATGGCGAACCAGAACTCCATCTCACCAAACACTTTCACGTTGGTCAGGTTGATGGCGTTGATCAGCACAAAGAAGGCAGCCGCAGACACCCATGTTGGGATCTCCGGGTACCAGAACTGGATGTATTTACCCACGGCAGTTAGCTCTGCCATGGCAACCAGCACGTACAGCACCCAATAGTTCCAGCCGGAAGAGAACCCCGCGAAACCGCCCCAGTATTTATAAGCAAAGTGACTAAATGAGCCTGCAACGGGCTCTTCAACCACCATTTCACCTAACTGACGCATAATCAAAAAGGCGATAAAGCCGGCAATAGCGTAACCCAGAATAATACCCGGTCCTGCAGACTGGATAACGGATGCGCTACCGAGGAATAACCCGGTACCAATCGCGCCACCCAGCGCGATTAGCTGTATATGGCGGTTCTTAAGGCCGCGCTTGAGCTGATCGCCATGCTGTTGACTTTCCATCATGAAACCTCGTGTGTGGTTTTACTCTTCATATTTCGAGTACTTATTTTTTGAACTACGCAGCAATGCGTGTGTAAGTTTGCAATTCCGTTTGTTGTATTAATTTGTTTACAGATGCTTTTGATAAAATGTTGCCTTAATACTTTTGTCTTGATCAGAATAATGATATGTGAGCGCGAATGCACCTGCTTTATGCGGGGAAGATGACGAGTTGAATAAAAAGAAACCATTTGTAAATGCGAGTTTATCTACCACAAAATTTCCATTTTGAATTTCTATTCATTAATAGTGGTTGATATGTCGATAAATAAGCAGGTGAATCGGTTCAGATGAGATAATTTTTCGTTTCAATTCCGTTAAAACTACCACGAGGTGGGTAAATTTAACATTTGTGCATAGTTACATGTTTGAAACGTTATTTCTGTAATGTTGTTAAAATATGCCTCCTTTACTGATTTCAATCAAAACCTGTATGGACAGAAGGTGAATACTTTGTTACTTTAGCGTCAAGAACATGAAATTGGTAAGACCAATTGACTCCGGGCAAATGGCTTAAGACAGGAAATCATGGCCTACAGCAAAATCCGCCAACCAAAACTCTCCGATGTGATTGAGCAGCAGCTGGAGTTTTTAATTCTTGAGGGGACACTTCGCCCCGGAGAAAAACTCCCACCGGAACGCGAGCTGGCAAAACAGTTCGACGTCTCCCGCCCCTCCTTACGCGAGGCGATCCAACGCCTTGAAGCGAAGGGCTTACTGCTTCGTCGTCAGGGCGGTGGCACTTTTGTTCAGAGCAGCCTGTGGCAGAGCTTTAGCGACCCACTGGTAGAGCTGCTCTCCGACCATCCTGAATCCCAGTTTGACCTGCTTGAAACGCGCCATGCGTTGGAAGGTATTGCGGCTTATTACGCTGCACTGCGCAGCACGGATGAAGACAAAACGCGTATCCGTGAACTTCACCATGCGATCGAGCTTGCTCAACAGTCCGGCGATCTTGACGGCGAATCTGATGCGGTACTCCAGTATCAAATTGCTGTCACCGAAGCGGCACACAATGTGGTGCTGCTCCATTTGCTAAGGTGTATGGAGCCGATGCTGGCCCAGAACGTTCGGCAAAACTTCGAATTGCTGTATGCGCGTCGTGAAATGCTGCCACTGGTTAGCAGTCACCGTACCCGTATTTTTGAAGCAATTATTGCCGGGAAGCCGGAAGAGGCGCGTGAAGCGTCCCACCGTCACCTGGCGTTTATCGAAGAGATCCTGCTGGACAGAAGCCGTGAGGAAAGCCGTCGTGAACGCGCCTTACGCCGTCTGGAGCAACGAAAGAATTAGTGATTTTTCTGGCAGAACGTTAACCAGAAGATGTTGTAAATCAAGCGCCATATAAAGTGCGCGGCAACTAAACGCAGAACCTGTCTTATTACGCTCTCTGGCGAGAACGTAATGGGACAGGTTCCAGATAACTCAACGTATTAGATAGATAAGGAATACCCCCATGTCAGAACGTTTCCCAAATGACGTGGATCCGATCGAAACTCGCGACTGGCTACAGGCGATCGAATCGGTCATCCGTGAAGAAGGTGTTGAGCGTGCTCAGTATCTGATCGACCAACTGCTTTCAGAAGCTCGCAAAGGCGGCGTGAAAGTAGCGGCAGGTGCAGGGGCCAGCAATTATGTAAACACTATTGCCGTTGAAGATGAACCGGAATACCCGGGCAATCTGGAGCTGGAACGTCGTATTCGTTCTGCTATCCGCTGGAACGCCATCATGACCGTACTGCGCGCGTCTAAAAAGGACCTCGAGCTGGGTGGCCACATGGCATCCTTCCAGTCCTCCGCAACGGTATATGATGTTTGCTTCAACCACTTCTTCCGCGCACGCAACGAGCAAGATGGCGGCGATCTGGTGTACTTCCAGGGTCACATCTCTCCGGGCATCTACGCACGCGCATTCCTGGAAGGTCGTCTGACTGAAGAGCAGATGAACAACTTCCGTCAGGAAGTACATGGCAAAGGCCTGTCTTCCTACCCGCACCCGAAACTGATGCCAGAATTCTGGCAGTTCCCGACCGTATCTATGGGTCTGGGCCCAATCGGTGCTATCTACCAGGCTAAATTCCTGAAATATCTGGAACACCGTGGCCTGAAAGATACCTCTAAACAGACCGTTTACGCCTTCCTGGGCGACGGCGAGATGGATGAGCCAGAATCTAAAGGTGCGATCACCATCGCGACCCGTGAAAAACTGGACAACCTGGTCTTTGTTATCAACTGTAACCTGCAGCGTCTTGACGGCCCGGTAACCGGTAACGGCAAGATTGTTAACGAACTGGAAGGCATCTTCGCGGGCGCTGGCTGGAACGTTATCAAAGTCATGTGGGGCGGTCGTTGGGATGAGCTGCTGCGTAAAGACACCAGCGGTAAACTGATCCAGCTGATGAACGAAACCGTTGACGGCGACTACCAGACCTTCAAATCCAAAGATGGCGCATACGTACGTGAGCACTTCTTCGGTAAATACCCGGAAACCGCAGCACTGGTTGCTGACTGGACTGACGAGCAGATTTGGGCTCTGAACCGTGGTGGTCACGATCCGAAGAAAGTCTACGCTGCACTGAAAAAAGCGCAGGAAACCAAAGGCAGAGCAACTGTAATCCTGGCCCATACCATCAAAGGTTACGGCATGGGTGACACTGCTGAAGGTAAAAACATCGCTCACCAGGTTAAGAAAATGAACATGGACGGCGTGCGTTATATCCGCGACCGTTTCAACGTTCCTGTGACCGACGAGCAGGTTGAAAACCTGTCTTACATCACCTTCCCGGAAGGTTCTGAAGAGCACACTTATCTGCACGCTCAGCGTCAGAAACTGCACGGCTACCTGCCTGCTCGTCAGCCGAACTTCACCGAGAAGCTGGAACTGCCAGCTCTGGAAGACTTCGGTGCGCTGCTGGAAGAGCAGAACAAAGAAATCTCCACCACTATCGCTTTCGTTCGTGCCCTGAACGTGATGCTGAAGAACAAGTCGATCAAAGATCGTCTGGTTCCGATCATCGCTGACGAAGCGCGTACTTTCGGTATGGAAGGTCTGTTCCGTCAGATTGGTATCTACAGCCCGAACGGTCAGCAGTACACCCCGCAGGACCGTGAGCAGGTTGCTTACTATAAAGAAGACGAGAAAGGTCAGATCCTGCAGGAAGGTATCAACGAACTGGGTGCAGGCGCATCCTGGCTGGCTGCTGCGACTTCTTACAGCACCAACGATCTGCCGATGATCCCGTTCTACATCTACTACTCCATGTTCGGGTTCCAGCGTATCGGCGACCTGTGCTGGCAGGCTGGCGACCAACAGGCTCGCGGCTTCCTGGTAGGGGGTACTTCTGGTCGTACTACGCTGAACGGCGAAGGTCTGCAGCACGAAGATGGTCACAGCCATATTCAGTCTCTGACTATCCCGAACTGTATCTCTTACGATCCGTCTTACGCGTACGAAGTTGCGGTCATCATGCACGATGGTCTGGAGCGTATGTACGGTGAGAAACAAGAGAACGTTTACTACTACATCACCACGCTGAACGAAAACTACCACATGCCGGCAATGCCAGCAGGTGCCGAGGAAGGTATCCGTAAAGGTATCTACAAACTCGAAACCCTCGAAGGTAAGAAAGGTAAAGTTCAGCTGCTGGGCTCCGGTTCTATCCTGCGTCACGTGCGTGAAGCAGCACAGATTCTGGCGAACGACTACGGTGTAGGCTCTGACGTTTACAGCGTAACTTCCTTCACTGAACTGGCGCGTGATGGCCAGGATTGTGAGCGCTGGAACATGCTGCACCCGATGGAAACTCCGCGCGTTCCGTACATCGCTCAGGTGATGAACGACGCTCCGGCAGTAGCATCTACTGACTATATGAAACTGTTTGCCGAACAGGTTCGTACTTATGTACCGGCTGATGATTATCGCGTACTGGGTACTGACGGTTTCGGTCGCTCTGACAGCCGTGAAAACCTGCGTCACCACTTCGAAGTTGATGCTTCCTACGTGGTTGTAGCGGCCCTGGGCGAACTGGCTAAACGTGGCGAAATCGATAAGAAAGTGGTTGCAGATGCAATCATCAAATTCAACATCGATGCAGATAAAGTTAACCCGCGTCTGGCGTAAGAGGTAAAAGAATAATGGCTATCGAAATCAATGTACCGGACATCGGGGCTGATGAAGTTGAAATCACCGAGATCCTGGTCAAAGTAGGCGACAAAGTTGAAGCTGAACAGTCGCTGATCACCGTAGAAGGCGACAAAGCCTCTATGGAAGTTCCGTCCCCTCAGGCGGGTATCGTTAAAGAGATCAAAGTCTCTGTTGGCGACAAAACTGAGACCGGCAAACTGATCATGATTTTCGATTCCGCCGACGGTGCAGCAGCAGCTGCACCTGCTCAGGCAGAAGAGAAGAAAGAAGCAGCTCCGGCAGCAGCACCTGCTGCCTCTGCGGCGAAAGACGTACACGTACCTGACATCGGCGGCGACGAAGTAGAAGTTACCGAGATCATGGTTAAAGTGGGCGACACCGTTGCGGCTGAACAGTCTCTGATCACCGTTGAAGGTGACAAAGCCTCTATGGAAGTTCCGGCGCCGTTCGCCGGTACCGTTAAAGAGATCAAAATCAACACGGGTGACAAAGTGTCTACCGGTTCCCTGATTATGGTCTTCGAAGTGGCGGGCGCAGCGCCTGCTGCTGCACCGGCTCAGGCTGCTGCTCCAGCAGCAGCGGCGGCTCCGGCTGCTTCCGGCTCGAAAGAAGTTAACGTACCGGATATCGGTGGTGACGAAGTTGAAGTCACTGAAGTGATGGTTAAAGTGGGCGATAAAATTGCCGCTGAGCAGTCACTGATCACCGTTGAAGGCGATAAAGCGTCGATGGAAGTTCCGGCACCGTTCGCGGGTACCGTGAAAGAAATCAAAATCAGCACCGGCGACAAAGTTAAAACCGGTTCTCTGATTATGGTCTTCGAAGTCGAAGGCGCAGCACCTGCAGCCGCTCCTGCACAAGCAGCTGCTCCGGCTCCGGCCGCTGCACCAGCGCCTGCGCAAGCCGCAGCTCCGGCCGCAAAAGCGGAAGGCAAATCTGAGTTTGCTGAAAACGACGCTTACGTTCATGCAACGCCGCTGATTCGTCGCCTGGCGCGCGAATTCGGTGTGAACCTGGCGAAAGTGAAAGGTTCTGGCCGTAAAGGTCGTATCCTGCGTGAAGACGTTCAGGCTTACGTGAAAGACGCTATCAAGCGTGCTGAAGCGGCTCCGACTGCAGCAGCAGGTGGCGGTATCCCGGGCATGCTGCCTTGGCCGAAAGTGGACTTCAGCAAGTTTGGTGAAATCGAAGAAGTGGAACTGGGCCGTATCCAGAAAATCTCTGGTGCTAACCTGAGCCGTAACTGGGTGATGATCCCGCACGTTACTCACTTCGATAAGACCGATATCACCGATCTGGAAGCGTTCCGTAAACAGCAGAACGCCGAAGCTGAAAAACGTAAACTGGACGTGAAATTCACCCCAGTAGTCTTCATCATGAAAGCCGTTGCCGCAGCTCTGGAACAGATGCCGCGCTTCAACAGCTCCCTGTCTGAAGACGGTCAGCGCCTGACCCTGAAGAAATACATCAACATCGGTGTAGCGGTTGATACTCCGAATGGTCTGGTTGTTCCGGTCTTCAAAGACGTGAACAAGAAGAGCATTACCGAGCTGTCTCGTGAACTGACCGTGATCTCCAAGAAAGCGCGTGATGGCAAGCTGACCGCTGGCGAAATGCAGGGCGGTTGCTTCACCATCTCCAGCATCGGTGGCCTGGGTACTACCCACTTCGCGCCGATTGTGAACGCGCCGGAAGTGGCTATCCTCGGTGTCTCCAAGTCCTCTATGGAGCCAGTGTGGAACGGTAAAGAGTTTATGCCGCGTCTGATGATGCCGATTTCGCTCTCCTTCGACCACCGTGTAATTGACGGTGCGGATGGTGCGCGCTTTATCACCATCATCAACAACATGCTGTCTGACATTCGCCGCCTGGTGATGTAAGCGAAAAAGCCGGCCCGACGGCCGGCTTTTTTCTGGTAATCTCATGAAGTCAGTGAGGTTATTGTGCGAAAGACAAATCGGTTGCCGTTTTTTGTTTCAAAATTGTTAACAATTTTGTAAAATACGGGCGGATAGAACGACCCGCTGGACGACGGGTATAAATTAAGAGGTCATGATGAGCACTGAAATCAAAACTCAGGTCGTGGTACTTGGGGCAGGCCCTGCAGGTTACTCTGCTGCCTTCCGTTGCGCAGATTTAGGTCTG
Source organism: Citrobacter sp. Cpo071 (assembly GCF_030332765.1). NCBI lineage: Bacteria > Pseudomonadati > Pseudomonadota > Gammaproteobacteria > Enterobacterales > Enterobacteriaceae > Citrobacter > Citrobacter sp. Cpo071. The sequence continues at coordinate 245,493 of NZ_JAOWHE010000079.1, forward strand.
GAGACCGTCATCGTAGAACGTTACAGCACCCTTGGCGGTGTTTGTCTGAACGTCGGCTGTATCCCTTCTAAAGCGCTGCTGCACGTAGCAAAAGTTATCGAAGAAGCCAAAGCGCTGGCTGAACACGGTATCGTTTTTGGCGAGCCGAAAACCGATATCGACAAGATTCGTACCTGGAAAGAAAAAGTTATCACTCAGCTGACCGGCGGTCTGGCGGGTATGGCCAAAGGCCGTAAAGTGAAAGTGGTTAACGGTCTGGGTAAATTTACCGGGGCAAACACCCTGGAAGTTGAAGGCGAAAACGGCAAAACCGTGATCAACTTCGACAACGCAATCATCGCGGCGGGTTCCCGTCCGATCGAACTGCCGTTTATTCCGCATGAAGATCCGCGCGTGTGGGATTCCACCGATGCGCTGGAACTGAAAACTGTTCCTAAGCGCCTGCTGGTAATGGGCGGCGGTATCATCGGTCTGGAAATGGGTACCGTGTACCATGCGCTGGGTTCAGAGATCGACGTGGTTGAAATGTTCGACCAGGTTATCCCGGCTGCCGACAAAGACGTGGTTAAAGTCTTCACCAAGCGTATCAGCAAGAAATTCAACCTGATGCTGGAAACCAAAGTGACCGCCGTTGAAGCGAAAGAAGACGGTATCTACGTTTCCATGGAAGGCAAAAAAGCCCCTGCCGAAGCTCAGCGTTACGATGCTGTGCTGGTAGCTATCGGTCGTGTACCGAACGGTAAAAACCTCGACGCGGGCAAAGCTGGCGTGGAAGTTGACGACCGTGGCTTCATCCGCGTTGACAAACAGCTGCGCACCAACGTGCCGCACATCTTTGCTATCGGCGATATCGTCGGTCAGCCGATGCTGGCACACAAAGGTGTTCATGAAGGTCACGTTGCCGCTGAAGTTATCGCCGGTAAGAAACACTACTTCGATCCGAAAGTTATCCCATCCATTGCATACACTGAACCAGAAGTTGCATGGGTTGGTCTGACTGAGAAAGAAGCGAAAGAAAAAGGTATCAGCTACGAAACCGCCACCTTCCCGTGGGCTGCTTCTGGCCGTGCTATCGCTTCCGATTGCGCAGACGGTATGACCAAACTGATTTTCGACAAAGAATCTCACCGTGTTATCGGTGGTGCGATTGTCGGTACCAACGGCGGCGAGCTGCTGGGCGAAATCGGTCTGGCGATCGAAATGGGTTGTGACGCTGAAGATATCGCGCTGACCATCCACGCGCACCCGACTCTGCACGAGTCCGTTGGCCTGGCGGCAGAAATCTTTGAAGGTAGCATTACCGACCTGCCAAACCCGAAAGCGAAGAAAAAGTAATTTTTCCGAAATGATAAAAAGCGGCTGAATGGCCGCTTTTTTTATGTATTTGTTACATAATAGTGTCAAGATCTGGCAAAGATTAAGGTAACTAGCCGAATTGCCAGAAAATGTTTTTTACCGTACTGCATCAAACTCCCGAACCGCATGAAATCAGCATTCCAAATCAACATACTGTTTCACAAGAAATAAATCACCTTATCTTGTCATTAGATGAAATTAATAACCCTATAAACTAATAGCGTGATAATAAATTGGGAGGGGAAATGATGAAACGTTTTTTAAAAGCAGCAGTAATAACTACCGTGTTTATTTCCGGCATGGCGCTGGCGCAGGATGCCGTCATTCCATGGGCTACCAACAGCGGTGGTACCGAAAGCACACATATTGCGGCAATGGGACAAAATTTGAATGCGCAGCATCAGCAGATTAACCAGACACAGGAAGGTGTATGGGCAACAAACTCTGGCAGCATTCGAGCTGACGAAATAGCACTTATCAGCACTAAGCCGGCGTTTAAAGGTTATCCTGAATTAATGCCGCATCAGAATTAACTCTCCGAGCTCACGTCAGACAAATCCACGCTGACGTGAGCGTGTGGGCAATGACGCTGGCTGGTTGTGGTGCGATAACCACCGCTTATAACAGCAACACCTCTGGTGCGACGCTGGGTGGTGGTATCGCGGCGGGGCTGATCGGCATGGCTGCGGATGCGATGGTGGAAGAGGTGAACTACACCATGGTTACTGACCTGCAAATCTCTATGTGCAGCAAAGCTAAAGTGACAACGGATAAAGTTGCTGCATTTAATTTGTTGGGGTTGCCGGGGGGCGGCTATGCCTTACCCGGCCTACTAACCTTCCGACTCGGTATCAGGGCGCTACAGGTTGCCAGTTTTTATCCGGATGGAATGTGGTTAACGCTTGCGCTTTCTGCTGTGATTCAACACCGAGATCGGCCTGGTAAACTTTGTCTTCACCGTTAATGATAAAACTCATCACGCCGGTGTGATCGTAGCTAACGGGCCAGGCTACCATGGCAAAACCGCTGGTTTTATCGGGAAGGATCCGGAACCGATAGCCGTGATAGCCCATGCCCGGCTCCTGTGGACTGAAGGCTGGGCCAAGCGGGCTTGGCGCTTCGCCCGGCGAAACAGGCCAGTACAGACCATCCTTTTTCCCTTCAGAACTGACAATCTTTTGCGCGTATTTCTGGTTCATCGCAAAATAGCTCTGCTGAGCATCCACGTAGGCGTGCAACGCCTCGATGGCAGCAAGTTCGTTGCGTCCAATCTCACGGGTCAGGATCTCTTCGGCCGCTTCCTTGATATCAAATTGCCAGCCTGAAGCGTTTTTGACGACGGGGATTGGCAGTTGCCAGTCGCTGTCCCCAACCACAAGATGCGCCGTATTGCCGTCGATGACAGTGCTATGGCGTACCTTCCAGTCACGCAGGAAGCGATCAACCGCATCAGGATCGACGCCTTCTGGCGGCAGAAAATCACGCCAGTTTTCCCCGAGCAGGTTGCTCATTGCACTTTCATTTTGCTCACTGATAGCGTTTGCCAGTGCATCTGTTGCCTGGTCTGGTGTGCTGAAGGATTGTTGTGCCATCGCGGTGGCCGAAACCATGAACAACACCATTCCACTGAGTAGTTTATTTTTCATGTCGGTTCCCTTAACGATGACGGAATTCACGGTGTTCAGCACGCCCGCCAGAAGGCTGGCGCGATGGCTGATTACGGGCGAACTGCCGGCTCTGGGCACCTCGCTGTTGCTGTGCCTGCCAGTTGGCGGAGCGACTGTCGTTACCGCTCAGCGCATTGGCGCGTGGCTGGCTGGTTCGCTGTTGAAGATTGCGCTGTTGTACATTGCGTTGCTGCGCCGGTTGCGTGACCCGTTTCTCCTGTCGCTGGGCGACTGCCTGGCGATTCTCCCGCTGCTGAGTACTCGTCCGCTTCGCGGTTTGCGGTTTGGTATCGTAACCGCGGTAGTTATTACGTTGGGAAATTTGCTTCAGTTGTTGATTCGATGCCTGACGCTGGGCGTCTCTCGTGCCCGTACGCGCCGTTTGCGGGAATGTTTTCCCCGTCGATTTTTCCATCTGGCTCAGGGCTGCCTGACGCTGGCTATCACGGTTGACCGGTCTTTGCTGGGTCGAACTTAACCCGGTTGCCGTGTTAGTGGAGTGGAAGCGGTTATTGAGCTGGCTATTTGGGTAAGGCACACCCTCACGGTAGGCCGGGTTATGCTGCCAGGTACGGTTGGCATCTGTCAGGCGCTGACCACTGATTTTATTGAAGTTATCAACGTTAATGTTGATGTTGTTATCACCGTTGCGGTTATAGCCGCCATGGTTATCCCAGTCATCATTATGATGGTGGTCGTCGTCGTCATCCCAGTCGATGTTGCTGAAGATGGCATAGGTTGTGGCGACACCAAGGCTGAAGCCTAAACCATTGACGAAGCTGTTACCAAATTGCTCACCGGGCGTTGGTGGCAGATAGGTTGGCGGATAGGCGGTATTCGGCCAGGTACCGTAAACCGTGTTCGGGTTATAGGTTGGAACGTACACCACCTGCGGATCGGCGGATTCAATCTTGATGACAGTAGGGCTTGTCGTGGTGGTAGTGCTGGTTGTTGACGTGCTGGTGGCGGTTTTCGCTGGTGCCGCTTTGGTCACGGTGGTGACGGTCTGTTGCGGTGTTGATTGCAGCGCGCCGGTTTGTTGCGCCAGTACACGCAGACGTTGAACGGAATCCATGACGTCCTTCGGCTGTGCGAGGAAAGCATCACCCAGGCTTTGTACCCACGGCGGATTTTCACCCATCAGTGACATCAACTGAGGAAAAGCGACCAGCGATTTCACGCTGGGATCCCAGGGCTGGCTGGCAACGGCCTGAATGGCGGCATCGCCCTGCATTTTGGGATTGTCTTTTGACCACTGTGCGGCCTGGATGACGTTAGCCGGATAGGTTGAGGCCATCAAAATTTGCGACAGCAGCGAGTCTGGATAGAGCGCGATAGGTGCAACCCACTGATCGATTTGTGCTGCTGAGTAGGTTGGTGCCACGGCGGGTGCAGTTTGCTCTACCGGGGCGGGGGCCGCTACGGGAGCTGGGGCCGGTGTTGACGGCTGCTGCGCAACGGGGGCCGGAGCAGCAGGCTCCGTTGTGCGACTTTTAACAAACATCACGCCAGAGGCGGCAAACAGCCCGGCACTGCACAAAAGGACAAGCAGATGTGGCTTAAGGGGCAACTTCATAAAATGACTCCAACGAGACGAGCGCTGTGCCGTGAGGCGTTCCTGTTGCCGCGAGTATTATTCACCCGTGTTAGACAGTTTTGACTTTTATGGTTGATTCACCAGATACGTCCGGAAAAAGAGTGTGAGTATTTATTACACAATTATATGTGATGGCGGAAAAATCGCTGGAATATTCAGCCGATCGCGCTTGAAAATTAACCGTTTATGGGCGATTTTAAGCTGACTTAATTTCGCCTCACCTTGTCGCTATACCATTCTTAACGATTCAGCCAATTTTTTATGTTGCTTTTTTGTAAACGGATTAACACTTAATGAAAATCCTGTTATTGTGCCTTATGCGGTACCGGGCATTTACCCTACTAACTACTGTCTCACAGGAGCGTGAAGAGAATCGCCCATCTACAAAAGCGCCGCATTATGACAATGAGAGCGAGGAGATATCGTCGTGCTAGAAGAATACCGTAAGCACGTAGCTGAGCGTGCTGCCCAGGGGATTGTGCCAAAACCTTTAGACGCAACCCAAATGGCTGCACTTGTCGAGCTGCTGAAGACCCCGCCTGTGGGCGAAGAAGAATTCCTGTTAGACCTGTTGATCAACCGCGTTCCTCCTGGCGTAGATGAAGCCGCTTATGTTAAAGCTGGTTTTCTCGCCGCTGTCGCAAAAGGCGACACCACCTCCCCGCTGGTTACCCCAGAAAAAGCCATTGAACTGCTGGGCACCATGCAGGGTGGCTACAACATTCATCCGCTGATCGACGCGCTGGACGATGCAAAACTGGCGCCGATTGCCGCCAAAGCGCTCTCTTCAACGCTGCTGATGTTCGATAACTTCTACGATGTAGAAGAAAAAGCCAAAGCGGGCAACGAATATGCGAAGCAGGTAATGCAATCCTGGGCTGATGCCGAATGGTTCCTGAACCGTCCAGCTCTGGCTGAAAAAATCACCGTTACCGTCTTTAAAGTGACGGGTGAAACCAACACCGATGACCTTTCTCCGGCACCGGATGCATGGTCTCGCCCGGATATCCCTCTGCACGCTCTGGCGATGCTGAAAAACGCCCGTGAAGGTATCGAACCGGATCAGCCTGGCGTGGTTGGCCCGATCAAACAGATCGAAGAATTGCAGAAAAAAGGTTACCCGCTGGCTTATGTGGGTGATGTTGTCGGTACCGGTTCTTCGCGTAAATCCGCAACCAACTCCGTGCTGTGGTTCATGGGTGACGACATTCCTCATGTGCCGAACAAGCGCGGCGGCGGCCTGTGCCTCGGCGGCAAAATTGCACCTATCTTCTTCAACACCATGGAAGATGCGGGCGCACTGCCGATTGAAGTGGACGTGTCGAACATGAACATGGGCGACGTGATTGATGTTTACCCGTTCAAAGGCGAAGTACGCAACCACGAAACCGGCGAGCTGCTGGCAAGCTTTGAGCTGAAAACCGAAGTCCTGATCGACGAAGTACGCGCCGGTGGCCGTATCCCGCTGATCATCGGTCGTGGCCTGACCACCAAGGCGCGCGAAGCGCTGGGCCTGCCGCACAGCGACGTATTCCGTCAGGCGAAAGACGTGGCGGAAAGCAGCCGTGGCTTCTCCCTGGCACAGAAAATGGTTGGCCGCGCCTGCGGCGTGAAAGGCATCCGTCCGGGCGCGTACTGCGAACCGAAGATGACCTCCGTCGGTTCTCAGGATACCACTGGCCCTATGACCCGTGACGAACTGAAAGACCTGGCGTGCCTGGGCTTCTCGTCTGACCTGGTGATGCAGTCCTTCTGCCACACTGCGGCGTATCCGAAGCCGGTTGACGTGAACACGCATCACACGCTGCCAGACTTCATCATGAACCGCGGCGGTGTGTCGCTGCGTCCGGGCGACGGCGTTATTCACTCCTGGCTGAACCGCATGCTGCTGCCGGATACCGTAGGTACCGGTGGTGACTCCCATACCCGTTTCCCTATCGGGATCTCCTTCCCAGCAGGTTCTGGTCTGGTGGCGTTTGCTGCGGCGACCGGCGTGATGCCGCTGGATATGCCGGAATCCGTTCTGGTGCGTTTCAAAGGCAAAATGCAACCGGGTATCACCCTGCGCGATCTGGTACACGCCATCCCGCTGTACGCGATCAAACAGGGTCTGCTGACCGTTGAGAAGAAAGGTAAGAAGAACATCTTCTCTGGCCGAATTCTTGAAATCGAAGGTCTGCCGGATCTCAAAGTAGAGCAGGCGTTCGAATTGACCGACGCCTCCGCTGAACGTTCTGCTGCCGGTTGTACCATCAAGCTGAACAAAGAGCCGATCGTTGAGTATCTGAGCTCTAACATCGTTCTGCTGAAGTGGATGATCGCAGAAGGTTACGGCGATCGCCGTACGCTGGAACGTCGTGTGCAGGGCATGGAAAAATGGCTGGCGGATCCGCAGTTGCTGGAAGCCGACGCTGACGCAGAATACGCGGCAGTGATCGACATCGATCTGGCGGATATCAAAGAGCCAATCCTGTGTGCACCGAACGATCCGGACGATGCGCGTCTGCTGTCTGACGTACAGGGCGAGAAGATCGACGAAGTGTTCATCGGTTCCTGCATGACTAATATCGGCCACTTCCGTGCCGCTGGTAAGCTGCTGGATGCGCACAAAGGCCAACTGCCAACGCGTCTGTGGGTGGCTCCGCCAACCCGTATGGATGCGGCACAGCTGACCGAAGAAGGTTATTACAGCGTGTTCGGTAAGAGCGGTGCGCGTATCGAAATTCCAGGCTGCTCTCTGTGCATGGGTAACCAGGCGCGTGTAGCCGACGGCGCAACGGTGGTGTCGACCTCTACCCGTAACTTCCCGAACCGTTTAGGTACCGGAGCGAACGTCTACCTGGCTTCTGCGGAGCTGGCGGCGGTTGCGGCGCTGATCGGCAAACTGCCGACGGCGGAAGAGTACCAGACCTATGTGGCGCAGGTAGATAAAACGGCCGTAGATACTTACCGTTATCTGAACTTCGACCAGCTGTCTCAGTACACCGAGAAAGCCGATGGTGTGATTTTCCAGACCGCGGTGTAATGCCCTAAAGCATTTTGTGTAAAAACGCATCAATGCCCGGAGAAGTCTGCTTCTCCGGGCATTTTTATTTCTATTCCTTATACCCACTACGCTTTTTTTCTGCCGCGCTGCTGCGATAATTACAGCAAGGCGCAATGCGGTATTGGCGCATTGCCGGGAGTAGAGGAAGACATTATGGATTACGAATTTCTGCGCGATATTACCGGGGTGGTAAAAGTGCGTATGTCCATGGGCCACGAGGTGGTGGGGCACTGGTTTAATGAGGAAGTGAAAGAAAACCTGGCCTTACTTGATGAAGTGGAACAGGCAGCGCGTGCGGTTAAGGGCAGTGAGCGCTCCTGGCAGCGAGCAGGGCATGAATACACGCTCTGGCTGGATGGCGAAGAAGTGATGGTTCGCGCTAATCAGCTGGAGTTCTCTGGCGATGAGATGGAAGAGGGGATGAGCTACTACGACGAAGAAAGTTTTTCGCTCTGTGGTGTAGAGGACTTTCTTCAGGTTGTGGCGGCATACCGCGAATTTGTGCATCAATCCTGAGATATTTCAGATATCAATGAAGCCGGGTGAGACAAACCCGGCTTTTTTTTCATCCGAATGATTATTTGATTTTTATTAATCATTCAAAAACTGTGATCTGCCGCGTTTGTGATCTGATTTTGATTGAATATAATCGTTGTGATTTTATTTAATCACAAGATAACAACAGGCGGGAAGACCATGAACATCAAGAAGGCAATAGAACGCGTACCCGGCGGCATGATGGTTGTGCCGTTGGTTATCGGTGCCATTATCAACACTTTTGCCCCGCAGGCGTTGCAGATCGGTGGATTCACCACGGCTTTATTTAAAAATGGCGCGGCTCCCTTGATTGGCGCGTTCCTGCTCTGTATGGGGGCGGGAATTAGCGTAAAGGCGGCGCCGCAAGCTTTGCTACAAGGCGGCACGATTACGCTGACCAAGTTACTGGTCGCGATTGCAATTGGTCTCGGGGTTGAACACCTGTTTGGCGCGGAGGGCATCTTTGGCTTAAGCGGTGTTGCCATTATTGCGGCAATGAGTAACTCCAATGGCGGGCTTTACGCGGCGCTGGTTGGCGAGTTTGGCAATGAACGTGATGTCGGTGCGATCTCCATTTTGTCTCTGAATGACGGGCCTTTCTTTACCATGATCGCGCTGGGCGCGGCGGGTATGGCAAATATTCCTATCATGGCGCTGGTGGCGGTTCTTGTTCCGCTGGTGGTTGGCATGATCCTCGGTAATCTCGATGCCAATATGCGTGACTTCCTGACCAAAGGCGGTCCACTGCTCATTCCTTTCTTTGCATTTGCACTTGGAGCCGGTATTAACCTGGAAATGCTGCTGCAAGGCGGTCTGGCGGGCATTCTGCTGGGCGTACTGACCACCTTTGTGGGCGGTTTCTTTAACATTCGAGCCGATCGTCTGGTAGGCGGGAGTGGTATTGCTGGTGCTGCGGCATCCAGTACGGCGGGGAACGCCGTCGCGACGCCACTGGCCATAGCACACGCCGATCCCTCGCTGGCAGAGGTTGCCGCTGCGGCAGCGCCGCTGATTGCTGCGTCGGTCATTACAACCGCCATTCTGACGCCAATTCTTACGTCGTGGGTCGCGAAAAGGCAGTCTCGTCAGACCGTGCAGGAGAAGAAAGCATGAAAATGATCGTTATCGCCGATGACTTTACGGGCTCTAACGATACCGGCGTACAGTTGGCGAAAAAAGGGGCGCGTACCGAAGTAATGCTGACCCCAGCGCAGAAACCGTCGCGCCGCGCCGATGTTCTGGTCATCAATACGGAAAGCCGGGCGATGCCGGCAACGCAGGCCGCCGCGGCTGTACAACAAGCGTTAGCGCCATGGTGTGAGGGCGAAGCAACACCGCTGGTATACAAAAAAATAGACTCGACATTTCGTGGCAATGTGGGGGCTGAAGTCACTGTAGCCATGCGTACAGCCGGTCGGACGCTGGCCGTGATTGCGGCGGCAATTCCTGCTGCCGGGCGCACTACGCAGGATGGCTTGTGCCTGGTCCATGGTGTGCCGCTGCTGGAAACGGAATTCGCCAGCGATCCAAAAACGCCTATTCACTCTTCGCGTATTGCTGAACTGGTCGCACTGCAAAGCGATGTCCCTGTACATGAGGTGTCGCTGGTGGATGTGCGTCGGGGAAGCTTGAGTGCGTTGCTGAGCGCTTTTGCAAAAGCCGGCGAATGTATGGTGGTGGTGGATGCCGTGGAAGAGCGAGATCTCGCGCTCATTGCGCAGGCGGTTTGTGAGCAAAAACAGATGCCGCTGCTCGTAGGGGCGGCAGGGCTGGCCAATGCGCTACCGGCCGCAACGTTTATGCAAGAAAAGCAGGAATTACCGGTGTTGGTTGTGGCTGGCTCAATGAGTGAGGCAACGCGACGTCAGGTGGAAAAAGCGGTGTGTCAGGGTCGGGCAAAAGTCGTTGATATCGATGCTGCGCGGTTGGTTGCATCGTCATTTGCACCGGAAATGGACTCTGTTATTGAACAGGCTTGCGCGCAACTGAGCCAGCAGCAGCACACGATCTTACGCACCAGTCGATGTGCAGAAGACCGGGACATGATCGACACGCTGTGTTTCAACGTGGGGATGAGTCGCCAGCAGTTGGGAGAACTTCTGAGTCAGCGTCTAGGGGAGATAACGCTGCGCATTATTGAACAAGCACGTATCGGCGGATTGTTCCTGACCGGAGGCGATATTGCCACGGCGGTCGCCAGTGCGTTGGGTGCAGAAGGGTATCGCATCCACAGTGAAGTCGCCCCCTGTATTCCGTGCGGAACGTTTGTGAATAGCGAGATTGACGACTTGCCGGTTATTACCAAAGCGGGTGGATTCGGTTCTGATACGACCCTTTGCGATGCGCTGTATTTTATTGAGGAGATGTACCGTGGTAACTAAAACAATTGCGATTACGATGGGAGACCCGGCGGGGATTGGTCCGGAAATTATTGTTAAAGCGCTACGCGAAGATGAACTTAATGGTGCACCGCTGGTGGTGGTTGGGTGCCTAAAAACGCTGCAGCGGTTACAGGCTCAGGGGCTGGCTGACGGAGTAACATTTCGCGCTATTGAACAGGTCGCCGATGCCAGATTCACGCCAGATACGATTCATGTGATTGATGAACCGCTGGCGAAACCTGACGAACTGGTCCCTGGTACAGTGCAGGCGCAGGCGGGCGATCTGGCCTATCGCTGTGTGAAGCGGGCGACTGAACTGGCGATGAAGGGGGATGTACATGCCATCGCGACCGCGCCGTTGAACAAAGAAGCGCTGCATCTCGGTGGACACAATTATCCTGGACATACCGAACTGCTGGCAACGCTAACCGAAAGCCGCGACTATGCGATGGTGCTGTACACCGATAAGCTGAAAGTTATCCATGTTTCGACGCATATCGCACTGCGCAAATTCCTTGATACGCTCAATGGGCAACGTGTCGAAACGGTGATTGGTATCGCGGATACCTTCCTGAAGCGCGTAGGCTTTGCACACCCGCGTATTGCCGTTGCGGGGGTGAATCCACATGCCGGAGAGAATGGCCTGTTTGGCGATGAGGAAATTCGTATTGTCGGACCCGCGATTGAGAATATGAAAGCGAAGGGGATGGATGTTTACGGTCCGTGCCCGCCGGATACCGTGTTTTTACAGGCTTATGAAGGTCAGTATGACATGGTGGTGGCGATGTACCACGATCAGGGGCATATCCCGCTGAAATTGCTGGGTTTCTATGATGGTGTAAATATCACAGCAGGTTTACCGTTTATTCGTACCTCTGCCGATCACGGTACGGCATTTGATATCGCCTGGACGGGAAAAGCAAAATCTGAGAGCATGGCCGTATCGATCAAACTGGCAATGCAACTGGCGTAATTTACTGTTATGAAAGGGCAACACCGTCTGGATAAGATTGTGGCGTATTTGAAAAATCATACGCTGGTTACCGTGGAACAGTTGGTTGACGCGGTTGACGCCTCTCCAGCAACGATCAGGCGCGATCTCATCAAGCTGGATGAACAGGGTGTGATCAGCCGCAGCCACGGCGGTGTTGCGTTACGACGCTTTGAAGCGGCGCAGCCAACCACAAACGAAAAGCAACTGCGATCGCCTGCTGAGAAACGGGCGATTGCGCGTTTTGCCGCCTCAATGGTGCGTGCGGGCGATGCCGTGGTGCTTGATGCCGGTACCACAATGCTGGAGCTGGCAAAATGTCTGACGCATTTGCCGCTGCGAGTGATTACCGTTGATCTGCATATTGCCCTGTTTTTGTCAGAATTCCGTCAGATAGAGGTGACGATCGTCGGTGGACGCATCGATGACAGCAGCCAGTCCTGTATTGGTGAGTTTGGCCGGAAAATGTTGCGCAGCGTCTATCCTGATATTGCTTTTATGAGCTGTAACACCTGGAGTATGGAAAAGGGTGTAACCACGCCAACGGAAGACAAAGCGGGATTAAAGCAGGAAATTATTGCGAATGCCCAACGGAAGGTATTGCTGGCGGATAGCAGTAAGTACGGCGCACATTCGTTATTTAACGTCGCGCCGCTTAGTTGCTTTACCGATGTTGTTACCGATGTGAATCTACCGCCAAACGCGCAGGCTGAATTAAAAGCGCAATCCGTTGCCCTGACGCTGGTACAGCCAGAGTAACTGCACTCTCAACCCTGATTGCGCCGGAGATTATTTAACGTAGGCCAGCAGGCTCAGAGAGTCACGCGCCAGCGCTTTGCATTTCTTTGCTGTTGGGATGCCGATACCGCTGAGATCGCGGTAGCTGTCTTCACCCAGCGCTTTCATATTGAAGGTGTCGTAATTACTCAGGTCCCACTGGTTTTGCTGGGCAAAAAAGACCAGTGCGCGACGAATCTGCCCATTAGGCAAATTCTGGTATCCACAGTCATTTTTCAGAAAAACAAAAACTGCCGTTAAATCGGCCATATCTTCGGCTTCGGACTCGCTGAGCGCGTAGCTATTTGCGCATACGGCCATCAGGGTGCCGAACAAAACTGTTCTGAAAAACGTCTTCATTGCTTCTACCACTGCATCACGGAATTTAAACGTTAGCATACTGCGAGCGAAGCGACGACCTTTATTATTAGCCGTTCACTTGACCTTCCCGTAAGGGGAAGGCTTATGCTTAAAAGATAGCCTGCTTAAGCTGCTGAATATAAGGAAGTGATTATGCAACGTCGTGACTTTTTAAAGTACTCCGTGGCGCTGGGCGTCGCGTCAGCGTTACCTCTGTGGAGCCGGAGCGTATTTGCCGCAGACCGCCCTGCATTGCCCATTCCTGACCTGTTAACCGCGGATGCCTCAAACCGTATGCAATTGGTGGTGCAAGCCGGAAAATCGAGCTTTGCTGGTAAAACAGCGACGACCTGGGGATATAACGGCAATTTACTCGGACCTGCGGTCAAGCTGAACAAAGGGCAGTCGGTGACCGTGGATATCCATAACCAGCTTGCCGAAGAGACGACGTTGCACTGGCACGGTCTGGAAATCCCCGGTGAAGTCGACGGTGGACCGCAAGGCATTATCCCGGCGGGCGGGAAACGTTCAGTGACCTTCACGCCGGATCAACGGGCGGCGACCTGCTGGTTCCACCCGCATCAGCATGGAAAGACCGGCCGTCAGGTAGCTATGGGACTGGCCGGACTGGTGCTAATTGAAGATGAAGAGATTCGCAAGCTGATGCTGCCTAAGCAGTGGGGCATTGATGATGTGCCGGTGATTATTCAGGATAAACAGTTCTCTGCTGATGGGCAGGTTGATTATCAACTGGACATCATGACCGCCGCCGTCGGCTGGTTTGGCGATACGCTGCTGGCCAACGGGGCGATTTATCCTCAGCATGCGGCACCGCGCGGCTGGCTGCGCTTGCGTCTGTTGAATGGTTGTAACGCACGCTCACTGAACATTGCGGCCAGCGACAATCGTCCTTTGTACGTCATTGCCAGCGACGGTGGACTGTTGGCGGAACCGGTAAAAGTGACCGAGCTTCCTATGCTGATGGGCGAGCGCTTTGAAGTGCTGGTGGATGTCAGTGACGGCAAAGCTTTTGATCTGGTCACTCTGCCAGTCAGCCAGATGGGGATGGCGATTGCGCCATTCGATAAGCCGCACCCGGTGATGCGCGTTCAACCGTTGCTGATTACCGCTTCCGGCACGCTGCCGGATACGCTGACGTCTATGCCCGCACTGCCATCGCTTGAGGGGCTGACGGTGCGCAAACTGCAATTGTCTATGGATCCGATGCTCGACATGATGGGCATGCAAATGCTGATGAAGAAGTACGGCGCTCAGGCAATGGCGGGTATGGATCATGGGAAAATGATGGGCCATATGAACAATGACAATATGGGTCACGGGAATATGAATCATGGCAATATGAACCACGGTGAGATGGGGAATATGCAGCATGGCGACATGGGCAACATGAAGCATGGAACATTCGATTTCCATAATGCCAACCGGATTAATGGCCAGGCATTTGATATGAATAAACCGATGTTTGCCGCGGCGAAAGGTCAGCACGAACGCTGGGTGATTTCCGGCCAGGGCGACATGATGCTGCATCCGTTCCACATTCACGGCACGCAGTTCCGCATTCTGTCTGAGAATGGCAAAGCGCCTGCCGCACACCGCGCGGGATGGAAGGACACTGTGCGGGTAGAAGGCGGCGTGAGCGAGGTGTTAGTGAAGTTTGACCACGACGCGCCAAAAGAGCATGCCTATATGGCGCATTGCCATCTGTTAGAGCATGAAGATACCGGGATGATGCTCGGCTTCACCGTATAAACAGCGGCGGATAGCGGTGGCGCTATCCGCTAAATGTTTATTCCAAAAACGGATTATTACCCTATCGTCCAGTAGAAGCATGCATATACTGATGAGGTTAATCACTTATCACGAGGTATGCATGACCCTTTTGCGTAAAGTACTGACGGCATCTTTTATTATGCTTCTGGCGGTTTCGGCACAAGCTGCGATGAAGATGGAACGCCAACAGATTTCAAAACTGAATTTAAGCCTTGAAATTCCTCAGACGCTCACGCCGATGCCGGACGAAATGGCAAAAATCAAATACCCTTCTGAAAACCGTCCACAGGTGATTTACGGTGACGAACGCGGTAAAGCGTCTTTAGGTATTACCGCCGGGCGCAACGCATTGCCTGCCGCTCAGTTGGATATGGCAAAGGATGCGACGCTGAAGATGCTGACCAACTTCAATCCGCAGGCCGAACCTGTCACGGTTGATGGGCATAAAGCGTGGCTGATTACCTTCCGTTCTCAAGCGCCGGATACTGAAATTCTCAATATGCTGCTGATTACCTCGCAAAATGAGAAAGCGGTGCAGGTCTCCTTCAATATGACCAAAGATCTGGTGGCTCAGTATCAGGAAGCCGCAAAAGCGTCGCTACTGTCACTGAAGTTTGAATAAAAAAACGCCCGCTGAATCGCGGGCGTTAACCATTTTACTTCGCGTCGTCCGGCAACGCGTATGCCACGATATAATCGCCCATCTTCGTGCCAAATGAGCCGTGGCCCCCAGCGGAAATTACCACATACTGCTTACCGTTCACTTCATAGGTCATCGGCGTTGCCTGGCCACCGGCCGGCAGACGGCCCTGCCACAGTTTTTCACCGTTACTCATGTTGTACGCACGCAGATAGTTATCTGCAGTCGCGGCGATAAACAGCACGTTCCCCGCGGTTGAGATAGGTCCGCCCAGCATCGGCATCCCCATATTGAACGGCACCGGAACCGGCATTGGGAACGGCATGCTGTCCTGCGGTGTACCTATACGTTTTTTCCACACCACGTGATTGGTTTTCAGGTCCACCGCGGAGATATAACCCCATGCTGGCTGCTTACACGGTAGGCCAAATGGTGAAAGGAACGGATTAAGCGTTACGCCGAACGGTACGCCGTATTGCGGCTGAATACCGGACTCCGTGCCTGTACCTTTGGCGTCTTTTGGCGGTTCCATTGGGTTGCCGGGACCGCGTGGGATCAGCTTCGAAACAAACGGCAGCGCCATTGGGTTGGCAATGGCGACCTGACGGTTAGGATCAACAGAGATGCCGCCCCATTCGAACATGCCGAGATTACCCGGGAACACCAGTGTGCCCTGCTCTGAAGGTGGGGTAAAAATGCCCTCATAGCGCAACTGATGAAACATTACGCGGCACACCAACTGGTCAAACATGGTTGCGCCCCACATATCCGCGCCACTGAGATCTTTATGCGGACGGAAGCTGAGGTCGGAGAACGGCTGGGTTTTGCTGACATAATCACCTTTGGCTGCACCTTGCGGCACCGGTTTTTCCGGGGCTGGCACCACCAGTTCACCATTACGGCGGTCGAGCACAAAGATATTACCGGTTTTTGCCGGGGCGTAAATGACCGGAACTTTCTCTCCGTTGACGTTGATATCCGCCAGAGTTGGCTGCGCCGGTAAGTCCATATCCCACAGATCGTGGTGAACGGTCTGATAGCTCCAGGCCAATTTCCCGGTAGTGGCATTTAACGCCAGGATGGAGCTGGCATAACGTTCCTGCTCCGGTGTGCGGTTACCGCCCCAAATATCCGGCGTGGTGACACCCATGGGCAGATATACCAGATCCAGCTTCGCGTCGTAGGCCGCAGGCGCCCAGGAGTTCGGCGAGTTAAAGGTGAAGGTATGTTCATCTGAAGGAATGAAATTAGGATCTTTGGCGCCTGGGTCGAACGCCCACAGCAGCTTACCGGTATTCACATCGAAGCCACGGATAACGCCGGAGGTTTCGCGGGTGGAGAAGTTATCAGTCACCGATCCGGCAATCACAATGGTTTTATCAGTGATGATGGGCGGTGATGTCGGCTCATACAGACCCGGCGTGGTATCCGGCATATTGGTCTGCAGATTCAAAATGCCTTTATTGGCGAAGGTTTTACATGGCTTGCCGGTCTCGGCATTCAATGCAAACAGTCGTCCATCATTGACCGGCAAAAGGATACGGCGCGGACAGTCGGCCATCACCTCTGCTGAAGCCGTATCCGGTCTGGCTTCATGATAGGAAACGCCGCGACATGTTACGTGCTGGAAGCTGGTATTGGTATTAAGTTGAGGATCGAAATGCCACTTCTCTTTACCGCTGGCTGCGTCCAGGGCAAAAAGTCGCTGGTGGGCGGTACACAGATAAAGGGTATCGCCTACTTTTATGGGCGTGACTTCATTGGTGATTTCACCGGGATCGTTGGGTTGTTTTAAATCCCCGGTACGAAATACCCAGGCTTCTTTCAACTGATGAACGTTGTCTGCGTTGATTTGTTTCAACGGAGAGTAGCGTTGACCTTCCTGATTGCGACCGTAAGCAGGCCAGTCTTCATCGGCAACCGGAGAGATAGCCTCGGCCACGGTGGCATCAGCACTCAACATTCCGTGAACCTCTTGTGGGTCGTTGAAGCCAGCCCAGGTCAGGATACCGCCGCTAATCAGCAGGGCCACCACCAGCCCCGCTACTGCGCCACTGGAAGGGATAATAAGGCGACGCCAGACGAAAGGCAGGATAAGCCAGATACCAAAGAAAACCAGGATGTCGCTACGCGGCGTCAGCGCCCAGAAATCAAATCCGACCTCCCATACGCCCCAAAGCATGGTGGCGAGAAGCAGGGCGGCATACAGCCAAAGGGCAGAGCGTTTACTGCGCCATAAAAGAAGCGCCACACCGAGCATGGCGAGGCCCGCGATCGGGTAATACCAAGAGCCGCCAATGGCGACGAGCCAACCTCCGCCAATCAGGAGATACAGTCCACAAAGTGCCGCGAATACGGCGCTCAGGGTCACGATAAGCCGTTGAGAACGTACGTTGTTATTTGCCATAAAAAATACCATCACATGTGTTATTTCTTTAATAGCAGTTAATTATAGGAGCTAAAACGCGTGACCATTGTCACATTATGAACTTTATCAACAGATGCCGCGTATGAATGCTTTTGCTGGTATACTGCGTGCCTTGCGCTTAGATGCTGGCTTATTTAAAGTAAGCATTAAGTGATTTGTTTTTAAATCATATGGTTAGATATATGAAACATACTGTTGAAGTCATGATCCCGGAAGCGGAGATCAAAGCGCGTATTGCTGAACTGGGGCGTCAGATTAACGAACGTTACAAGGACAGCGGCAGCGATATGGTGCTGGTTGGTCTGTTACGTGGCTCATTTATGTTTATGGCGGATCTGTGCCGTGAAGTGCATGTCTCTCACGAAGTCGATTTCATGACGGCATCCAGCTATGGCAGCGGAATGTCTACCACGCGTGATGTTAAAATTCTGAAAGACCTGGATGAAGACATTCGTGGCAAGGACGTGCTGATTGTCGAAGACATCATCGACTCCGGCAATACGCTGTCCAAAGTGCGTGAAATTCTGAGCCTGCGCGAGCCGAAATCCCTGGCTATTTGTACGCTGCTGGACAAACCTTCTCGTCGTGAAGTGAATGTTCCGGTCGAGTTTATCGGCTTCTCAATTCCTGATGAGTTTGTGGTCGGTTACGGCATTGACTATGCCCAGCGTTATCGCCATCTGCCGTATGTTGGCAAAGTGGTGCTGCTGGACGAGTAACTGGCTGGAGCGCCTGATGGCGCAGGTTTGTAGGCCGGGTAAGGCGTCGCCGCCTCCCGGCAATGTCACATTATTTATGGTTACTGTGTTTCTGACTCAGGTTAGACAACCCCTGGCGATAGCGCTGTTCCAGCGTTTCGCGGCTGGTGGCGGTGACGTCGAGATCGCGCAGCAGGCCATCATGAATACCGTAAGCCCAGCCGTGAATGGTCACTTTCTGACCGCGCTTCCAGGCTGAACGCATAATGGTTGAGTGGCCCAGGTTATAGACCTGTTCCATGACATTCAGTTCGCACAGGGTGTCCATACGACGTTCCTGCGGCATTTCGCCCAGCAGTGAGCTGTGTTTGAACCAGATATCGCGGATGTGCAGTAACCAGTTATCAATCAGCCCCTGTTCTTTATTTTCAATCGCCGCCTGGACGCCGCCGCATCCATAGTGGCCGCATATAATAATATGTTCCACTTCCAGCACATCCACCGCATACTGAACCACTGAGAGACAGTTCAGGTCGGTGTGAATAACCAGATTGGCAACATTGCGGTGAACAAATAATTCGCCCGGTTCAAGACCGGTTAATCGTTCAGCGGGAACGCGGCTATCGGAACATCCAATCCATAGAAAACGCGGATTCTGGGCATGTGTCAGCGTTTCAAAAAATCCGGGATCTTCTTCTATCAGCATCTTTGACCATAGTGCATTGTTGCTGATGAGTGTATCTATGTCTTTCATGGAGTAGCACGACCCGAAGCCAGATAAATTCGATGGGCTAATATAGGGTAACTCCATCATTATTTAAACTATATATAAAATGTCAGAACGTAAGGTAAGTATAAAAACATGACCATTGCTCTGGAACTTCAACAACTTAAAAAAACCTATCCCGGTGGCGTTCAGGCGCTGCGCGGCATAGATTTGCAAGTCGAAGCGGGTGATTTTTATGCGCTTTTAGGCCCTAACGGCGCAGGTAAATCCACCACCATCGGCATTATCAGTTCGCTGGTGAATAAAACTTCCGGACGGGTAAGCGTCTTCGGATACGATCTCGATAAAGATACGGTTAACGCTAAACGTCAGCTTGGTCTGGTGCCGCAGGAGTTTAACTTTAACCCGTTTGAAACCGTGCAGCAGATCGTGGTCAACCAGGCGGGTTACTACGGTGTTGAGCATAAAGAAGCGGTCAAACGCAGCGAACTATATTTAAAGCAGCTCGATTTATGGGAAAAACGTAACGAGCGCGCGCGCATGCTGTCTGGTGGGATGAAACGTCGTCTGATGATTGCCCGTGCGCTGATGCACGAGCCGAAATTACTCATTCTGGATGAACCAACGGCGGGCGTCGACATTGAGCTGCGTCGTTCAATGTGGGGCTTTTTAAAGGATTTAAACGACAAAGGCACCACCATTATTCTGACCACTCACTATCTCGAAGAAGCGGAAATGCTGTGTCGTAATATCGGCATTATTCAGCACGGCGAGCTGGTGGAAAACACCTCGATGAAGAGTCTGCTCTCCAAGCTGAAATCCGAGACCTTTATCCTCGATCTGGCACCAAAAAGTCCGCTGCCGAAACTGGAAGGTTATCAGTACCGACTGGTCGACACTTCCACGCTGGAAGTGGAGGTTCTGCGTGAACAAGGGGTCAACAGCGTCTTCTCTCAGCTGAGCGCACAGGGCATTCAGGTATTGAGTATGCGTAACAAAGCGAACCGACTGGAAGAACTGTTTGTTTCTCTGGTGCATGAAAAACAAGGAGATCGCGCATGATGCAGCTTTACTGGGTTGCGCTGAAAAGCATCTGGGCGAAAGAGATCCACCGCTTTATGCGTATCTGGGTCCAGACTTTGGTGCCTCCCGTCATCACCATGACGCTCTATTTTATTATCTTTGGTAACCTGATCGGCTCGCGTATCGGCGAAATGCATGGCTTTAGCTACATGCAGTTTATTGTACCGGGGCTGATTATGATGGCAGTGATCACCAACTCGTATGCCAACGTGGCCTCGTCGTTCTTTAGCGCCAAGTTTCAACGCAATATCGAAGAGCTGCTGGTCGCCCCGGTGCCGACACACGTGATTATCGCCGGTTTTGTCGGCGGCGGCGTGGCGCGTGGCCTGTGCGTAGGCATTCTGGTGACGGCTATTTCACTGTTCTTCGTGCCGTTCCAGGTGCATTCCTGGGTCTTTGTGGCGCTCACGCTGGTGTTAACGGCGGTACTGTTCTCGCTGGCCGGTTTGCTGAACGCAGTCTTTGCTAAAACCTTTGACGATATCAGCCTGATCCCCACCTTCGTGCTGACGCCGCTGACCTATCTGGGTGGCGTGTTCTATTCGTTAACGCTGCTGCCGCCGTTCTGGCAGGGACTGTCGCATCTGAACCCAATTGTCTACATGATTAGCGGCTTCCGCTACGGCTTCCTGGGTATTCATGATGTTCCGCTGGTCACCACGTTTGGCGTGCTGGTGGTGTTCATTGCGGCGTTTTACTTGCTGTGCTGGTACCTGATTCAGCGTGGACGCGGCCTGCGTAGCTAATTCTTTCTTCCTCTCCTGACTCGGGAGAGGAAGACTTTTGATGCTTATCACCATTACCGATTTATCACCCTGATAAACTACTTGCCTGCTAAGGAGGTAGGCAATGTTAGGTTGGGTAATTACCTGTCATGACGATAAGGCACAGGATATGCTGCATCGTCTGGAGAAAAAGTACGGTCCGTTGGAGCAATGTCAGGCGGTAAGTTTCTGGCGTGGGCTCAGCTCGAATATGTTAAGCCGCATGATGTGCCATGCCCTGCATGCTACAGATTCAGGTGAAGGGGTAGTATTCCTGACGGATATGGCCGGGGCTGCGCCATACCGTGTAGCCTCGTTAATGAGTCATAAACATCCCCAGTGCGAAGTGATTTCAGGTATCAGCTATCCATTGCTTGAGCGAATGATTTCGTCACGGGAATCGCTGAGCAGTTCTGCGTTTCGCGATTGCATCGTCGCGCTTGGCGGCCCCGAAGTCTCCAGCCTCTGGCATCAACAACAAAAAAATCCCCCCTTCGTGTTGAAGCATGATTTGTATGAGTATTAATCATTGGTATTGATGATGCTTTTGCTACAATAACCGAGGTTTCTCGCCTCGGTTAAATCATATGGTTATGCGCGTTCTGTTTGTTCTGTTGCTCCTGTTTTCTGGTGGCGTAGGTGCGGCCTTGCCCGCTCGCTATATGCAAACCACGGAAGATGCGGTGATCTGGGCGCATATTGGCAATAAGACGGAGACTGTCGGTAATTTACGCGCGGGACAGATTATTGCCGTTGAACCGGATGCAAAGGATTACTACACCTTCAACTTCGGTTTTGGCAAAGGCTACATCGACAAAGGGCACCTGGAACCTGTGCAGGGGCATCAGCGTGTGGAAGACGGCCTGGGTGACTTAAATAAACCGTTGAGTAACCAGAACCTGATTACCTGGAAAGATACGCCGGTGTATAACGCTCCGGATGTCGGTAGCGCTCCGTTTGGCGTGCTGGCGGATAATCTGCGATATCCGGTTATCAGCAAGCTTAAAGACCGTCTCAACCAGACCTGGTACCAGATCCGCATTGGCGGCAGACTGGCCTACATTAGCGCGCTGGATGCTCAGCAGGATAACGGTATCCCGATTCTGACTTACCATCATATTCTGCGCGATGAAGAGAACACGCGTTTTCGTCATACCTCCACCACCACATCAGTGCGCGCGTTCAGTAACCAGATGACCTGGCTGCGAGATATGGGCTATACCACGCTGACGATGTATCAGTTAGAAGACTACCTCAATAATCGCGCAAACCTTCCGGCGCGTTCGGTCGTTATTACGTTTGATGATGGCCTGAAGTCCGTTAGCCGCTATGCGCATCCCGTCCTCAAGCAGTATGGCTTTAAGGCGACGGCGTTTATCATTAGCTCACGTATCAAGCGCCACCCACAGAAGTGGGATCCGAAATCGCTGCAGTTTATGAGTATTTCCGAGCTGGAAGGGATTAAAGATGTTTTCGACTTCCAGTCGCACACCCATTTCTTGCATCGGGTGGATGGCCAGCGACGACCTATTTTACTCAGCCGTAACTATCACAATATTCTGTTTGATTTTGAACACTCCCGTCGGGCGCTCGGGCAGTTTAATCCGCATGTGCTCTATCTTTCCTACCCGTTTGGCGGCTATAACGCGACGGCGGTGAAAGCGGCGCATGATGCCGGTTTTCATTTGGCGGTGACGACGGTGAAAGGGAAGGTGAAGCCTGGCGATAACCCGATGTTGCTAAAGCGGCTGTATATTCAGCGGACGGATTCGCTGGAAACAATGTCGCGGCTGATAGTCAATCAGCCGCAGGGGTAAGGGCTGTCAGGCGACCTGTACCGGAATGGCTTTTGCAGTACGTTTCATTTCGTTGTCGCCTTCAAAATAGGCCACTTTCGGACGCCATGTACGGGCTTCTTCGTCAGACATGGTGACGAAGCTGGCGATAATCACAATGTCGCCAACTTCAGCACAGTGCGCCGCTGCACCGTTCACCGAGATGATTCTGGAGCCGCGTTCAGCCGCAATGGCATAGGTTGAGAAACGTTTACCATTGGTCACGTTCCAGATATCAATAGCTTCGTTTTCCAGAATACCTGAGGCATCGAGGAAATCCTGGTCGATGGCGCAGGAGCCTTCGTAGTGCAGGTCCGCCTGCGTGACTTTTACGCGGTGGAGCTTGCCTTGCAGCATGGTGCGAATCATAACTTCTATACCCTGTCGTTTACCTTGGCTAAGCAGGCGCGACTGGCCTGCTTTGAGAAATCTTCAGGCAGTATTGCCCGATTTTTAACCCCTGTCTACTGGGCTAATGTAACGCTTTGATTATCGATCAGACGAGCCTGACCCAGCCATGCTGCGGCCAGAATCACCGCGCGTTTACTGGTTTCAGTCAACTCCAGCAGCGTGTCGGCATCACGAATTTGAATATCGTCGGCGCGGAAGCCTTTTTCATTCAGTTCTTGTTCGGCAATGGTAATAATTTCTTGCAGCTCACGATTACCCGCAATCAGCTTTTCAGCGATACCGTTCATCACGTTGTGCAGGCCTGGCGCAATTTTACGCTGTTCTGCCGTTAGATAACCGTTACGTGAGCTGAGGGCCAGACCGTCTTTGGCGCGAATAATCGGTACGCCAACGATCTCAATGTCATAACCCATGTCCGCTACCATTTTGCGGATCAGCGCCAGCTGTTGGAAATCTTTTTCACCAAAGCAGGCGATATCGGGTTGGATCAGGTTAAACAACTTGCTGACGATAGTGGAAACACCACGGAAGTGGCCTGGGCGGCTGGCGCCTTCCAGCATGGTAGAGAGGCCGGGAACATCAACGAAAGTCTGGCCTTCCAGACCCTGCGGGTAGATCTCTTCAACGGCCGGAGCAAAGACATAATCGACTTTACGCTTGTTCAGCTTTTCGCAATCTTCCTGCAGGGTGCGCGGATAGCGCACCAGATCATCCGGTCGGTCAAACTGCATCGGGTTAACGAAAATGCTGACGAACACCACATCAGCCCGCGCTTTTGCTTCATCGACCAGTTTCATATGGCCGTCGTGCAGGTTGCCCATGGTGGGAACCAGTGCGACGCGTTTGCCTTCCTGACGCAGACGACGAATATGCTGGCGTAGCAGCGGCAAGGTTTCAATGATTAACACGACAAGACTCCTTGAGTTGCCTGAGGTACCGTAGGCCGGATAAGACGCGTAGCGTCGTCATCCGGCACGGTCAGAAAATTAGTGGAAGCTGTGCTCTTCACCCGGATAAACGCCGGACTCCACTTCAGCCATATACTGCCGCACTGCGGCGCGCATGTCGCCTGCTTCATTGAGGAAATTCTTCGCAAATTTCGGGATATGGCCACCAGTAATGCCAAAGGCATCATGCATGACGAGGATTTGTCCGTCGGTGACGTTGCCGGCACCGATACCAATCACCGGGATCGACAGCGCTTCAGTGACGCGCTTCGCCAGCTCAACCGGCACGCACTCCAGCACCAGCAACTGAGCGCCAGCGGCTTCTAAGGCCAGCGCATCATCCAGCAGTACCTGCCCGGCGTCGCCGCGGCCCTGAATTTTATAGCCGCCAAAGATATTCACCGACTGGGGTGTTAATCCCAGATGGCCGCAAACCGGCACCGCGCGTTCGGTGAGCATTTTCACCGTATCCGTAAGCCAGGCGCCGCCTTCGATTTTGACCATATTAGCGCCCGCGCGCATGACTACCGCTGCGTTTTCAAACGCCTGCTCCGGAGTGGCATAAGCCATAAACGGTAGGTCGGAGAGCAGCAGACAATTCGGTGCGCCGCGACGCACGGCTCGGGTGTGGTAAGCAATGTCTTCAACGGTGACGGGCAGGGTGGAGTCGTGCCCCTGTACCGTCATGCCCAGCGAATCACCGACCAGCATCACGTTGATGCCTTCATCGGCAAACAGCTTAGCGAAGCTGTAGTCGTAGGCGGTGATAGTCGCGAAGCGCTTTTTCTCTTGTTTGCATTTCTGCAACACAGCGATAGTGGTGGGTTTGCTCATAACCTCTCCGGCCATAATATTGATGAATATAATGGCCGCATTGTAGGGGAATGAAGCAGAAAAGCGTTAGCCCTTTGTGTGTATTCCCGGCAGCGAAAGCCGCCGGATTAACGCGCTTAGGGATAGTCGATAGTGAAGCTGCCCGTCGCTTTGAACTCGCCGGGTTTGATGGTGTTGCTACCGTCTTGTTTCAGCGTTGCTCTGAAATTCAGAATCTGATCGGGGTTACCGATATTGCTATAGGTATAGTCTTCCATATTCGTAAACTTATAAACGGAGCTGGAGTTGTTTGGCATGATCGTCATCCAGTCGCTGATGCTTGCTGGGTTCTTCTCGCCGGCAACCGTCACGCCAATACCGCTGGCGGCACCAGATGTTAAAGTATTACCCAATAATGCGTTGTCACTGCTGCCTGTTATTGTTGATCCTAACTTCATTTCGACATTTTTAATGTAGGTACAGTTACTTAATTTTATTGAAAAGTCTTTTGTCACACCATCGCCTTTCAGTTCTTCTGCGTTGCGACTGCCAAAAGGCACGGTAGATCCTGAAACACCTTCACCTGTAACGGCAGTGGCAGTACATGTTGGGTAGTGAATCGTTATTGAACCTGGACTGATGACGTAATCAAGGTAGTGGTTGCCACCACCGATACTGGTGTCTGAAAGCTTAAATCGGAAGTTGTAACCGGTACTTGTTGGAAAGGTAACGTTAACTGCTGATGTGGTTGGCTTAAATGTATCATCAGCATAAAGATGGAATTTAATCCACAGAACAATTCCCCCCATTTCAAAATAACCTTTCTTCCATGCGATTGAATCACAGAAAGTGGAGAAATCTGCATAAGAGGTACTAATGAAATTCAGATCAAAGGACTTATAATCCGTACCACCGCCGTTCCAGTCAACCCAAAATGAACTCCCTGGATAATAGGCGGTGCCAAAGTTAATCTTGGTAATTTCCATACCAAGATACAAACCCGTAGTATTTGTTTTCCATAATGGATTGCCGCTATTATTTTTAATACCCGCACTCTGAAAACCATGATAAAGATTTACACTATGAACATCGTGGTTATAGTTACAATTAAGTCCATGCTTGGGATCAAATTCTGTCGCACCAGAAACGGCAAGTTCGCGTAAGCCTGATTCTGTATGGGCGGCAACTGAAGGGAGCAGGTTCCATGAGAATGGAGCTGAGTAGTCTTGTACATCTGCATATTCTGCACCTCCTTGATACGAGGTCGCTTGCCCAATATAGACAGACCAGGCATAAGCGTTGCTGGCTCCTAACCATAAAAATAGAGATGATATTAAAAGGACTATGTTTTTCTTCATGGCTAATTTCCCTATTAATGGTCGTTCCGAATTTTATTGGTAGGTGACATTGACAAGTACATGGCTACTTAATTGACCTGGCGTCACCGTGCCGCTATCAAGGATTTTTTGCATTCTGGAATAAAAGGTCCAGCTGGTATCGCTGTAGGACGTTGCACTAAAGGTTGCTCGCGATGTACCATCAGTATTCAACACATTCTTACGCGGGACGTCCGTGGTAAATATCACCACGCCGACGTTTTCTGCCCCACCTGCGCTCTTGGTGAGCTCGTTGGCAAACACCTGTTGATTGCCGATGGCAAACTGCCCGCTTTGCGGCGTGAACTCAAACGTCACCTTGGTTATTTCGTTATCACTGACAGGACAGCTCAACAGTTTGATGGAAAATATTTCACCACCTTCGTAATCAGATTCAGAGGTTATGCCAGGTACAAAATAACCGAGCCCTACTGTACGAAAAGTAACAGTACCGCCGTCACTAACCTCAATATTACACGTATTGTTAATAATGTTAGCTGTAAGATCTAACTCTATACTGGGGTGACAGGATAGCGAAAAAAGGGCTGCTGTCAGCCCTAAGTATAAAGATAAATAGAAATTTCTATGCAATGACATATTTACCCCAATATATTTTTTAGTAAATAGTTGTTCTATTTATATCAACTATTATTGGTATGTAATTGTCAAAGTCGTTGGCGATGTGAATGTACCAGCACCTATTTTACCCGAACCACTAACATCAAACAATCGAGCGCTTAGTTTATAGTCGAAGTTCGTATTTCCTTTCGCTGTAGATACATCAACTACCTGTGCGTTGGGTGTGTTACAAAGCAATTGCACGCTATCTGCACCAGATGGTTGTTCTGTTGTCCATAGCTCAAGTCCTATACTGGATGATGTTCCTCCAATATTTCGAAACCCTGGCCCGTTACTACCTGCGCAGGAGGTTCCAGACTTGCGGTCAAATTTGATAGTTGCTTTACTCTCTGGCAAACCAGCACAATTACTGAATCGAATTTTAAACGGTTTGGTATATGTTTTTGCTATAACTTGCGATGAAGTTACATCTCCCAGAGCGATGGTGTTGGTAGCAATATCACCATCCATAACCTGAGCAGAACATGTTCCCAATGTGACGGTCGTTTTTACTTTTAGCTCAAGGCTGCTGGTTTCAGCAGCATGCACTGTACCTATTGTTAATAGTGTGCTAAACAAGAGTGTGTTAGTTAGTTTTAGGCTCATGCTATTCGTCCTTGTTAATTATAGGTAAAGCTAAAAGTTGCTGAGGATTCAAAGTCACCAGGAGTCCCTTGTCCTTGCGTGATTTCACGTAATGCAACGGTCATGTCTAAGCCATTTGCAATATTATTGGCGTCCCATGTCACACTACTTGAACCATCTGGAGTAATAAACTCTGAATCCTCTGTATTAACAAGTTTAAATCCCATGCCAAGATTTTCTGCAGAGGTCGTATCGGTGAGCGTGTTTTTAATTAACTTACCGGAAATAGTCGTCCCCGTTATTTTGGTCACAATACTATTAAGGCCAGCACTGCATTCCGTCGCGACTAATTTAAAATCGGCTTGCGCAGCAGTCGTTGCATTTTCAATTTTATCCAGGCCGACATTAGGGATTGTTAAAGTGTATTTATCCCCACCATTGTCTGTAACACTCGAACCATTGAGTGCTGTTAATTTAATGTTACAGGTTGATGCTATTACCGTAGCAGTAAAGTCGACGTTGATAGATTCTGCGTGACTGGCTAGCGGAAATATCATCGCGAGTACGGAGGCAGCTAAAAAGCGCTTATTCCTTTTCATTGGGGATTCCATTTGTATTGTGGTTAATGACACGACACGTAATGTTGTCTAACAGTAGGGTCTGGCTGGTGCCGACCGTTTGTTGCGTTGCTGGCAACAGGAAGGTTGCCGTACAGGTTGCGGGTTGGTTATTTTCAAACCAGCGCACCGTAAGTTCGCCGTTATCGCTAATACCGCGGACAAAAGCCTGGCCGCCCTGGCCCATATTGCCGATCTGTACATTGTTCTCATAAACTTCGGCGCCGAATGGAATCGTCTGGTGATCGCTGCGCGTCATATTGAGAATGGCTGAACGCCCTTCATCGGTTTCGAAACTGGCGAAAACGACCGCACCATCGCGTGGTACCAGTGTGGTGCTGGTGCTCTTCAGCTCGACGTCGTTATCCATCGTGTCGATGTCGAGATTGACCTGGTTTTCCCGGTAGGCCGTCAATGAGTTCGTTGCGCCATAACCCCAGCGATCAATTGTGCTGCTTCCACCGTTAATCCGAGCGCCTTTAGCGCCAGGCGCTTTCACCAGCACAATGGCATCGCTGTTGCCAAAGTTGTCGTTGGTAAACGTTAAACCACCGCTGTGCAACACAAAACCGCCGTCAGTGGAGAGCGAATACTGACGATTACTGTCGTTATTCGCCGAGGCGGATGCTGAAAGATCTCCCCATGGGGACTGATAGCTGGTATATCCACCAATATCGGAGATGTTTTTCCCCTCTTTTTGCATGGTGTAGCCTGTATTCACGCTGTAGTTCAGCTTATTGTCTTCGCTGCTGCCGCTACTGTTCATGCTGAGCTGGTGCCCACCGTTAAAATCGGTACGCATCTGGGTGCTCAAGTTGCTGAATCCTGAGCGGCGACGTTCACCACCCAGCAGGTTCTCCAGCGGAATATTGAAGTTGATATAAAGCGAATCATCCTTATCGCCTTCTTCATCCCAGGTGCGCTGCAGGTTGATACTCATGCTGCCCCAGGAAAATCCTTTGCCATAACCCAGGCTGTAATCGCTGCGGCTCTCGTTGCTTGCCCAGTAGTCGGTCCAGGTGGCTGACAGATAAAATGAACCGTAATCAACCTCAGCGGACTGCAAAGGTTGGTTCATGCTGACGGTGACCTGATTCTTCATACGCGAGAAGTTATTCATGGTATTGCGTTCAGCGTCAGTACCTTTGAATTTGGCATCGTCGATTAGCTCTAGCGCGTCATTCAGGCCCAGGTAGTCTCGCGTCGAGTAGCGATAGGCCGCGACGTTGAACGACGTATCGGTCGCCTCAATCAGTTTGTTCCAGGTCAAGCGATAGCTTTGGCCTTGATAGGTATTGTCGTCAGGGATATCTGCGCGTGAATGGGTAACGTCAACCGCCAGTGCGCCAAAGGGCGTATTCAGACCCAGACCGAGGAGTCCAGCGAAATAGTCGTTGTCCGTTGCCTGAATACCGGTGTAGGCCGTCAGAAAGTTGTTCAGACCGTAGTAGTATGAGCCCTGCGCCAGGTTTGGTTTGTCATGAAGTTCGTCGTTATTGACTTCCCCGACGCTCACGTCCCAGCGTCCGACGCCCGGGCGCTGCATCTGCATGACCGAAGAAAACGGCTGGGAGAAAGTACGTTTACTGCCATCAGCTTCTTCGATGGTGACGATCAGGTCGCTACCGTAGCCGGAAGGGCTGATATCGTTGATCTCGAAAGGTCCCGGCGGAACGGTCGCTTCATAAATCTTATAACTGCCCTGAGTCACGGTCACTTTGGCGTTAGTGTTGGCGACGCCGCGGATAATAGGCGCATAGTTAGCCAACTGTGAAGGCAGCATACGCGTGTCGCTATACAGACGTGCCCCGCGGATGTTCACCGAGTCAAAGGTTTCGCCAGTGGTATAGGCTTCGCCGACAATCAGCTGTGAGCGTAGTGCCGGGAGGTCGCGTTGCAGATAACGGTTCTGGTATTCGAAATTGCTGCCGCCGTCCTTCGCCCAGTTGTAGTTACCACTGGCACGAAGACGCCATGCACCGAGATTGATGCCCGTATTAAATGCAGCATACAAGCTATCGCTGTCAGTATCGTGGTTGGTGCTGTGGTAGCCGTTAAGGGTATAGGAAAACAGGGCTGCCGGGATGCCGCTTTCCCACAAGGAGGGTTCGACATATCCAGAATAACCTTTAATGAGCCACGCCTGAGGAACGGAGATATCCAGGCGCTGCTCACCCATATCAAAGCTTACGTTTGACTGCTCGATAAGTGCAGGTAGGTTTAAGCAGTCATCCCCATCTTCATCGCCTTTTTTCAGAATAGCGTGTTCGTTGCCGATCTCAGGCTGCTTAATGTGCAGCTGTGCCAGATTCTTCGATGTCAGGCAGGCTTGTGCGCTATTTTTACCGACATCAACAAAGGGTAGGGTCAGGCTTGCTACTGATTTCTCGTTGACGAAAACTTTCACACTGTAGGTTCCCGCTGGCGTAGGGTTGCCGTCGGAATATTTACTGATATCGATACTAGCCGCGCTACTTCCCATTAAAAATGAGCTGTCGTACTCGACGCTTTCTGCGGCAAAACCGGGCTGGCTGTAAAGCAGTGCACAGCACATCGCCAGTAGCGTTTTTTTCGGCATCGATTCGGTATAAGGAAAGTTTTGCACCGTCTTTTGCATCCTGCGTTTTGATTAATCGATTACAGTGAAACAGAGCCTTCGATCATGCCGCCGTAATCGTTAATGGCGTGGTAGTCCAGTTTGCCTGATACGGTATTTTGTAGACCTTTGACGTTAAAAGAGGCATTGCTCAAAGGCGCAACCATGGTGGCATCAACGGTATAGCGCTTCCCGCCAACCGTAACGACAGCATCATTAAATGAAACGTAGTAAGGTGTTGGGTTATTAACCTTTAGCGTCGTATGACCTTGTTCATTCCCCATCTGCCACTTCAACTGTTTGGTAGCTTCTGCAGGCGAACCCTGTAAACCGGCAGGGCGGTAAAACAGTTTGATACGAGTGCGGAAAGCTAACTGCAGCAAACTTTTGTTTTCTTCTTTGTTGGCGTCTGCTTTTGGCGGTACTTCCAGCACGTTAAACCAGAACACGCTTTCACGGTCTTTTGGCAATGCTGTGGTTTGGGTAAACATTACTTTCACGGATTGACCGTGCTTTGGTTCTATACGTGAAACGGGAGGAGTGGAGACGAATGGGGCCTTAATACTGCCTGGATCGGCATTATCATTCCCGAGATCAATCCAGTTTTGCACCAGCAGCGGTCGGGTACCTTTATTTTCCAGGCGGATACTGACATCTTTTTTATTTTCATCATAAATGATGCGCGTGCCGGAAATGATAATATCGGCATGACTGGTATTACTCAATAAGCTTCCTGCTAGTACCAATGTGGTAAGCGTTTTCTTAAAATTCAACATGAGCATTCCTTGCCAGTGGATGATTTGGTGTTCTTAATTTAAGAAACGAGGTGCGATAGTAATCGTAATTCTCACCTCGTTATTACAAGCTGTGTTAATGACAAACGGTGTAATAATTCCGGTTAATGCTATTAACGCGCTTTTTTGTATACTTATTTCATCAGTAAAGCGTTAATGCTTACTGATAAGTAAAGGTATACATTGCGTTAGTGGTAACGTGACCTGGGGTTACTGTATCAATGCCGTTTGCTTTAACGTAGGAAGCCACAAAGTGATAGGTGGCGACCTGGCTGGCATCGAAGGTGGCTTCGTGAACGTCTGCACCGTCAACTTTCATCAGCGTTTTGGTGTCTGCATCGTGAATCGCGATGTTTACGTTCTTCGCAGCAGCCATACCGGCGGCAGTCAGGTTGGTGTCGTTATCCAGCGTGCCTTTGGTGTTACCAAAAGAAGAGACCATTGACAGACTGGCCTTAGTTCCGGTGGTCACTTCGGATGCATCTTTACAGTTCAGAACGATGGAGAAAGGTTCTGCTTTTGCGCCGTAGGTAGCATCAGCGACTTCAGTGGTGATATCCGTCGGGGTTGCGGTTTCCAGATAGATGTTGCCATCGGTAGATTCATCACCACGGCTTGTGGAAACGACTTTAGTACAGGTTGTAGCACTGACTAAACCGTGAAAATTAAGCTGACCGCCTTCTGCATCCGCTGCCATTGCCGAAGTTGAGCCCATTGCCATAACCATAGCTACTGCCAAAATTGCTTTTTTCATTACTGTATCCTTACAGGATTTGAAATATTAGATAATTACTACTTTGCTATATTAAATAGCAGGGGCATATTCTAGCGGTTAGTAATGTTTTGTAAAATAACTTGGGTCTATGGTTTTTATAAAATCATTTTATTTTAAAATTATTGTAGGAGGGCTTTCTTTGTTTTTTGAAATATATTTTTATGGGATATAGGTTTGTGTGATAAAGCGCAAGGAACAAACAACTACTGGTCTTTAATAATAATTGTTTTGCATGGATGATGTCTGAGTAGTATGTGTTAATTAGATTTACTGAAAGGAAAATGTAGTTTAATTAATTTGAGTGAGACTTTTCATAATTAATTTATTATATAACGCGGTTACCATTGCGCCGGACGAGGAGTGGTTTGCTGGATGAAAAACGCAAGTGGTTGTTTATCGTCTGGAAAGATAAGATCCGGCGCGATTTCAGCGAGCGGCCACAGCATAAAACCACGGTTTTTCATGTCGTAGTGCGGTACGGTCAGACGTTCGGTGTTA
The DNA here is from genome assembly GCF_030332765.1 of Citrobacter sp. Cpo071. Lineage (NCBI taxonomy): Bacteria > Pseudomonadati > Pseudomonadota > Gammaproteobacteria > Enterobacterales > Enterobacteriaceae > Citrobacter > Citrobacter sp. Cpo071. Next base: position 278,201 of record NZ_JAOWHE010000079.1, read on the forward strand.
ATCACTTCATCGCCAAACAGCATAATGTCGAGGTCCAGCGTTCGTGGTCCCCAGCGTTCGGCTTTGCGCACCCGGCCCTGCTGTAACTCAATGCGTTGGGTGTGATTGAGTAATTCTTCCGGCGCAAGGGTGGTTTCCAGTGCGACGGCGGCGTTCAGGTAATCGGGTTGATCCTGTGGGCCTAATGGTGGCGTACGGTAAAATGAGGAGACAGCCACGATTCGGCTGTCAGGGATTTCCCCGATCGCTTTCACGGCAGCATTAACCTGCTCCAGAGGGGAGGCTAAATTACTGCCGAGGGCGATATATACCCGTCGTTTTTCAAGCTGCATCTGTGTCACCACCTTGATACGACTCGAAATTTGTTGGGTATACGTGATAGGTCATGCGGAGCCTTCACGGCGTGGCGCGCGTTTACGCGGGCGACGATGGCGACGACGTGTGTCTGGCTCTTCATCCAGCTCGTTCAGCATGCCTTTTTGTTCTGGCGGCGCAGAAACCTGGAATTCACCCCACCATTTCGCCAGTCGCTGCAATTCCGCGTTGTGTTCGACTTCAGCACGCAGCGCTAACAGGTCGTAAGCTGCGCGGAACTTTGGATGCTCCATCAGCTTCCAGGCGCGTTTGCCCTGGCGACGGGACATACGTAACTGCAACTGCCAGATATCGCGGGTCAGTGAGGTCAAACGTTTCGGGATCGCCAGCGAGCGGCAGGCTTCGTCCAGCACGTCGTTCATTGCCAGCGCGAAAGCGTCGTAATAGGCCAGACCGCTTTCTTGCGCAATTTTCTGTGCGGCTTCCAGTAACGGATACCAGAACATGGCAGCAAACAAGAACGCCGGGTTAACGCGCATATCATTGTGAATGCGGTTATCGGTATTCTTCAGTACCTGGGCAATGATGCGTTCCATCGGGCTGTCACCGTCTTCGGTGAAGTAGCGCGTAATGGTTGGGAACAGCGGTTGGAACAGGCTGTACTCACGCAGTTTTTTATAGGTTTCGTACCCATAGCCCGCCTGTAACAGCTTGAGCGCTTCTTCAAACAGGCGTGCAGGAGGAATATCGTTAAGCAAGGTAGCCAGACGTGGGATCGGCTCTGCGGTTTCCGGGCTGATACGCATGTCGAGCTTGGCGGCAAAGCGTACGGCGCGCAGCATGCGCACAGGATCTTCGCGATAGCGCGTTTCCGGATTACCGATCAGGCGAATGATGCCCTCTTCGAGATCCTGCATTCCCCCAACGTAATCACGTACGGTGAAATCGGCCACGCTGTAATACAGGCTGTTAATCGTGAAATCGCGACGCTGTGCATCTTCTTCGATGGAGCCGAAGATGTTGTCACGCAGCAGCATACCGTTTTGCCCGCGCTGCGATGTTGTGCGATCGGATTCGCTGCCTTCATGATGGCCGCGGAACGTCGCCACTTCGATAATTTCAGGGCCGAACATGACATGGGCCAGACGGAAACGGCGACCGACCAGGCGACAGTTACGAAACAGTTTGCGCACCTGATCCGGCGTTGCGTTAGTGGTGACATCAAAATCTTTCGGTTTTTTGCCCAGCAAAAGATCGCGTACACCACCGCCAACCAGCCATGCCTCGTATCCGGCCTTATTGAGCCTGTACATTACCTTCAGGGCATTTTCACTGATATCTTTGCGGGAGATAGAGTGCTGCTCACGCGGAATTACCGTCATATGTGGACGGGCGACGGCGAGCTCAGCCTCGCGCTCCTCGCGGCTTAGCACCTTGCGGCAAAAATTAGCGACTCGGGTAAAAATAGTGCACCTCGGTAGTGTCAAACTTCAATCAGAACAAGTGTTGCTGTGTAAAAATAGCGGCTAATCATAGCTCAGCATGATGCATTTGAGAATGCCGGATTTAAGATCGCCGATTCAGGCACCGCTGTCAGACGCCAATTCTCAACGGCAAACTCCAGGATCTGATCAACCTGCATATCCTGCCACGGGATATCGGCACGCTGGCCGAGAAAGCGCAGCGCGGCAATAATCACCGGACGCGGATCGCCTTGCGGCAGCGCAGGTGCATGATTTTGTTTTGAAAGTTTAGCGCCTTGTTCGTTGAGCGCCAGCGGAAGATGAATATAGTCAGGCGCTTGCCAGCCAAACTGCTGATACAAAGAGATTTGCCGCACCGTGGGTTCGATAAGATCGGCACCGCGTACAATCTCTGTTACGCCCTGAAAGTGGTCATCAACCACCACGGCGAGGTTATAGGCAAAGAGCCCGTCGCGACGGTGAATGATAAAATCTTCGCCTGCAAGCTGTGGATCTGCCTGAATTTCACCGCGCAGTTGGTCAGTAAACTGCATCACCGGGTGACGTTGCTTTATGCGGACTGCCGCCTGCTCTGGTCCGAGGCGTAACTCACGGCAGTGGCCGTCATAAATACCGCCGACGCTTTGAATACGCGCCCGCGTACAGGTGCAGTAATAGCTCAGATCCTGTTGATGTAACCAGGCGAGCGCCTCGCGGTAGGCATCATGACGTTGGGATTGCCATAAAATATCGCCATCCCAGTGCAGTCCGTAATGTTCCAGCTGACGCAGAATCGTATCTGCAGCACCGGGAACTTCACGAGGGGGGTCAATATCTTCAATGCGCACTCGCCAGATTCCGCGCTGTGCGCGGGCCTGCAGGTAACTCCCGAGGGCGGCAATTAGTGAACCGAAATGCAGTTCGCCAGAAGGGGAAGGGGCGAAGCGGCCTATATAGTGTGAATCGCTCATTTTGCGGACTAACAAATAATAAGGCGGGAGAAGCTCCCGCCTGTAGTAAACGTGGTAAAAATGACCGGAATTAACCTGCCATTTGTTTTTCGCGGATTTCTGCCAGCGTTTTACAGTCGATGCACAGATCGGCTGTCGGACGCGCTTCCAGACGGCGAATACCAATTTCTACGCCGCATGATTCGCAGTAGCCGAAATCTTCGTCTTCTACTTTCTTCAGCGTCTTCTCGATCTTTTTGATCAGTTTGCGCTCACGGTCACGGTTACGCAGCTCAAGGCTGAATTCTTCTTCCTGTGCGGCGCGGTCCACCGGATCAGGGAAGTTAGCCGCTTCGTCTTGCATATGAGTTACGGTGCGATCGACTTCATCCCTAAGTTGATTGCGCCATGCCTCAAGAATACGCCTGAAGTGCGACAGCTGGGCTTCGTTCATATACTCTTCGCCCGGTTTCTCCTGGTACGGCTCCACCCCAGCGATGGCGAGAATACTCAGGGACGATGTTTTACGGTTTTGCCCTTCTTGCATGTTGCTTCTCCTTAACACGCACTATCGATCCCCATGTTCGGGGGAAAAATCAGGTCGCTATAAATAGCAGATGCTTTTCCGGATAGCAATTATCTAAACGTAACACTTGACAACCCTGTGAGGAAAAGCGTATTTGCCCACGCGCCCAGAATACTAATTGACCAGATATTTACACCATTACAAGGTAATGGGCAACGGCTCTTTAAGAGTCATACCGTGGGCAGAAAGTTCCGCTTTATAAACCAGAATTTCAACCCCCTTAAGCTGTGCTTCAACTAATAATTGCGCATATTTTGCATCGATATGGCGCGCGGGTGAAAACCGTGTAATGGCTGAATGTAGCACGGCGAAAAATATCACTGCCCGCTTGCCTTCAGCCGCTACGCTCATCAATTCCCGAAGATGCTTCTGACCTCGTTCAGTGATGGCATCGGGAAAATAACCCTGCTCTTTTTCCGCCAACGTGACTGATTTCACTTCAATATAGCAGTCAGGTCGGGAATCTGCCTGTAACAAAAAGTCGATGCGGCTCCCTTCGGCGCCGTATTTTACTTCACTTTTCAAAGTACTGTAGCCTGAAACTTCCGAAATTAACGCCTGCTGAATCGCCTCTTTCGTTAATCTGTTGGCCCACAGCGTGTTAACACAAATAAATTCACCGGATTGGGTTTGCGTTAATTCCCAGGTATGTGGATATTTGCGTTTAGTATTTTCTGATGTCGAATACCAAACGGTGTCACCTGGCATTGCGCATCCGGTCATCGCACCGGTATTTGGGCAGTGTAGCGTTAACGCTGTGCCATCGGGTGTGATCACATCCGCTAAAAAGCGTTTATAGCGCTGAATGAGCGTTGCAGGTTGTAAAGGTGGAGAAAATTGCATAAGCAGTCCCTTTAATTATTCAGTCAGCGTCCAGCGTTGCAGCGGCGTATAACGCGTGCGTCCTCGTGAAAATGAGGAGGAGTAAAGTGCGAACTCCGTTACCGGAAATGACCAGCCAAAGCCCGGTGGAGGGATTGGAACCGCGTGACCGGCATCGCGCAGCAGCGTGATATGCGGGTGAAACGGCTGCGGGCTTTGATAGCACCCGCTACGCGCTGCCTGCGCCCGTAGCATATTCGCCAGTTGCAGCAACCCGCGCGGCGGCTGACGCATACCCAGCCACACGACCCTGGAGCGCAGCCATTGCCCGGCATCATCGAATTTGAGCGTGAAACCTGGCTGGCGAATACGCCCCGCGAGCTGCGACAGCGCCTGTTGCTTCTCAGCGCTGACGTCGCCTAAAAAGGCCAGCGTCAGATGCAGATTATCAGCCGCGACGGGGCGACCCGCTTCAGGGGGGAACTGCGCGGCCCGCCAGTGGATTAGCTGCTCCCGAACCCCGGCTGGCAATTCAATCGCAAAGAACAGCCTTTTTGGCTCAGACATGATGGATACTCGGTTATGAATTAACGCGATGCTACAATGCAGCGCGAAGAATGTTAACCCTCTGGAGCCATTTGTGACGTTGTTGCCCGTTGCTGCCGTAGTGCCTGAACTGCTTACCGCCCTTGATGCCTCGCCGCAGGTTCTGCTGACGGCGCCGACCGGTGCCGGGAAATCGACCTGGCTGCCGTTGCGACTTCTTGAGCATCGCGGTATCACGGGGCGGATTATTTTGCTGGAGCCGCGCCGCCTGGCAGCGCGCAATGTGGCGCAACGATTAGCGGAATTGCTGAACGAAAAGCCTGGTGAAACTGTGGGCTATCGCATGCGCGCACAAAGTTGCGTAGGGCCGCAGACCCGGCTGGAAGTGGTAACAGAGGGCGTCCTGACGCGGATGATCCAACGCGATCCTGAACTGACAGGCGTCGGGCTGGTGATCCTCGACGAATTTCACGAACGGAGTTTACAGGCTGATCTGGCGCTGGCGCTATTGCTGGATGTGCAGCAAGGGCTGCGGGACGATCTGAAACTGTTGATTATGTCCGCCACTCTGGATAACGGGCGTTTGCAGCAGATGTTGCCCGATGTGCCGACGATCGTTTCTGAAGGCCGCGCATTTCCCGTTGAGCGGCGGTATCAGCCGTTGGCGGCGCATTTGCGTTTTGATGAAGCGGTGGCGATAGCGACGGCGGAGCTATTGCGCCATGAAAGCGGGTCACTGCTGCTATTTTTACCGGGTGTGGGCGAAATCCTGCGTGTACAGGAGCAGCTGGCTACGCGTGTAGGCAGCGATGTTGTGCTGTGTCCACTGTACGGCGCGTTAACGCTTTCCGAGCAGCGTCAGGCGATTGTGCCCGCGCCGCAAGGCAAACGCAAAGTGGTGCTGGCCACCAATATTGCTGAAACCAGCTTGACGATCGAAGGCATCCGACTGGTGGTGGACTGCGCCCAAGAACGCGTGGCGCGCTATGACGTGCGTACCGGTCTGACGCGACTGATTACCCAGCGCATCAGCCAGGCTTCGATGACTCAGCGCGCGGGACGTGCGGGTCGTCTGGAGCCCGGTATTTGCCTGCATCTGCTTGCCAAAGAGCAGGCAGAAAGAGCGGCAGCGCAGGGGGAAGCGGAGATATTGCAGAGCGATCTGTCCGGGCTACTGATGGAGTTGCTGCAATGGGGATGTACCGAACCTGAACAACTGAACTGGCTGGATATGCCGCCCGCCATCAACCTGCAGGCGGCAAAACGGCTGTTGCAGATGCTGGGCGCGCTTGAGGGCGACAGGCTCAGTGCCCGCGGGCAGAAAATGGCGGCATTGGGTAACGATCCTCGTTTAGCGGCGATGCTGGTCGGTGCCAAAAATAATACCGAAGCGGCTACGGCGGCAAAACTGGCCGCGATTCTGGAAGAGCCGCCGCGCGGTGGAAGTACCGATCTGACCGTGGCGTTTGCACGAAATCAGCCCGCCTGGCAGCAGCGCAGTCAACAGTTGCTGAAACGGCTTAACGTTAGCAGCGGGCAGCCCGACAGCACGCTGCTCCCCTCATTGCTGGCGCGGGCGTTTGCCGATCGGATAGCGCGTCGACGCGGGCAGGAAGGGCGCTATCAACTGGCGAATGGCATGGGCGCTATGCTGGATGCCGATGATGCTTCAGGACGCCATGAATGGCTGATAGCGCCACTTTTGTTGCAGGGCAGCGCTTCGCCAGACGCGCGTATTTTGCTGGCTCTGCTGCTGGATATCGAGTCGCTGATGCAGGCATGTCCTGAGCTGCTGCAACAGTCCGACACCATCGAATGGGATGAAACCCAGGGAACGTTAAAGGCATTGCGTCGGTCGCGCATTGGTCAGCTCACGGTAAAAGTACAGCCATTGGCCAAACCCTCGGAAGAGGAGTTGCATCAGGCGATGTTGAATGGCATTCGCGATAAAGGGCTAAGTGTGCTCAACTGGACGCCGGAAGCCGAGCAGTTTCGACTGCGTCTGCAATGTGCGGCAAACTGGTTGCCAGAATACGACTGGCCCGCGGTAGATGAGGATTCTCTGTTGGCGTCGCTGGAGACCTGGCTGCTGCCGCACATGAGCGGTGTGCACTCGTTACGCGCATTAAAAGCACTCAATGTGGGACAGGCGTTGCGCGGTTTACTGGACTGGTCAATGTTGCAACGTCTGGATAGTGAGCTGCCTGCGCATTACACTGTGCCGACGGGAAGCCGGATTGCCATTCGCTATCATGAGGATAATCCTCCAGTATTGGCGGTTCGGATGCAGGAAATGTTTGGTGAAGCAAAGACTCCAACCATTGCCCAGGGGCGCGTGCCGCTGGTGCTGGAGCTGCTGTCTCCGGCCCAAAGACCGCTACAGGTGACGAGCGATCTGAGCGCGTTCTGGCAGGGATCGTACCGTGAGGTGCAAAAAGAGATGAAAGGGCGTTATCCCAAACATGTCTGGCCGGACGATCCGGCGAATACCGCGCCAACGCGGCGCACCAAAAAGTATTCGTAATGTAACTGTAGGCCGGATAAGGCGTTATGCCGCATCCGGCGAAAGAGCGGTAATAATTGAGAGATTTCTTCTTCTGTCGCAGGACGGAAGAACAGAGAATCGGGCCCTTGCGCCTGAATGTTGCGGAGAAAAAGCATGGCGGGGAATGACCGCGAGCCAATTGGACGTAAAGGGAAACCCTCGCGTCCGGTGAAACAAAAGGTGAGCCGTCGTCAACTCAGAGATGAAGAGTATGACGACGATTATGATGATGATGACTATGAGGATGAAGAACCGATGCCGCGTAAGGGTAAAGGCAAAGGGCGTAAGCCTCGTGGTAAGCGCGGCTGGTTCTGGCTGCTGGTAAAACTGTCGATTGTCTTTTTGGTGCTGATCGCCATTTACGGCGTTTATCTGGACCAAAAAATCCGTAGCCGTATTGATGGTAAAGTCTGGCAGCTTCCTGCGGCAGTTTATGGCCGTATGGTTAACCTTGAGCCAGAAATGCCTATCGGCAAAAACGAGATGGTGAAGCTGCTGGAGGCCACGCAGTATCGTCAGGTGACGAAGATGACGCGTCCGGGCGAATTTACCGTGCAGGCGAAGAGCATCGAGATGATTCGTCGTCCATTTGACTTCCCGGACAGTAAAGAAGGGCAGGTGCGTGCGCGTCTGACCTTTGACGGCGATCATCTGGACACCATCGAGAATATGGATAACAACCGCCAGTTCGGTTTCTTCCGTCTCGATCCGCGTCTGATCACCATGCTCTCTTCACCTAACGGTGAGCAGCGCCTGTTTGTTCCGCGTAGCGGCTTCCCGGATCTGCTGGTGGACACACTGCTGGCGACCGAAGACCGTCACTTCTATGAGCATGACGGTATCAGCCTTTATTCCATTGGCCGTGCGGTGCTGGCGAACCTGACGGCGGGTCGTACGGTACAGGGGGCCAGTACGCTGACTCAGCAGCTGGTGAAAAACCTGTTCCTGTCCAGCGAACGTTCCTACTGGCGTAAGGCCAACGAAGCCTATATGGCGCTGATCATGGATGCGCGTTACAGCAAAGACCGCATTCTTGAGCTGTACATGAACGAAGTCTATCTCGGCCAAAGCGGTGATAACGAGATTCGCGGCTTCCCGCTGGCGAGCCTCTATTATTTCGGTCGTCCGGTAGAAGAGCTGAGCCTCGACCAGCAGGCGCTGCTGGTGGGGATGGTTAAAGGGGCGTCGATCTACAACCCGTGGCGTAACCCGAAACTGGCGCTGGAGCGTCGTAACCTGGTTCTGCGTCTTCTGCAACAGCAGCAGATTATCGACCAGGATCTGTATGACATGCTGAGTGCGCGTCCGTTAGGCGTACAGCCGCGTGGTGGGGTGATCTCCCCGCAGCCTGCCTTTATGCAGATGGTGCGTCAGGAGCTCCAGGCGAAGCTGGGCGATAAAGTTAAAGATCTCTCCGGCGTGAAGATTTTCACCACCTTTGATTCCGTGGCGCAGGACGCCGCAGAAAAAGCGGCGGTGGAAGGCATTCCGGTACTGAAGAAACAGCGTAAGCTGAGCGATCTGGAAACCGCGATTGTGGTTGTTGACCGCTTTAGCGGCGAAGTTCGCGCCATGGTCGGCGGAGCAGAACCGCAGTTTGCGGGCTATAACCGTGCGATGCAGGCGCGTCGTTCGATTGGTTCTCTGGCCAAGCCTGCGACCTATCTGACCGCGCTCAGCCAGCCGAAACTGTACCGCCTGAATACCTGGATTGCCGACGCGCCGATTGCACTGCGTCAGCCGAACGGCCAGGTGTGGTCACCGCAGAACGATGACCGTCGCTATAGCGAAAGCGGTAGAGTGATGCTGGTGGATGCGTTAACGCGTTCAATGAACGTGCCAACGGTAAATCTGGGGATGGCGCTGGGCCTGCCTGCTGTAACCGATACCTGGTTGAAGCTGGGGGCGCCGAAAGATCAGCTTAACCCGGTTCCCGCCATGCTGCTGGGGGCGTTGAACCTGACGCCAATTGAAGTGGCGCAGGCATTCCAGACTATCGCCAGCGGCGGGAACCGCGCGCCGCTGTCGGCGCTGCGTTCGGTTATTGCCGAAGATGGAACCGTACTGTACCAGAGTTTCCCACAGGCCGAGCGTGCCGTTCCGGCGCAAGCAGCGTATATGACGCTGTGGACTATGCAGCAGGTGGTTCAGCGTGGTACAGGTCGCCAGCTTGGCGCGAAGTATCCGGGTCTGCATCTGGCAGGGAAAACCGGGACCACCAACAACAACGTGGATACCTGGTTTGCTGGGATCGACGGCAGCCAGGTGACCATCACTTGGGTGGGCCGCGATAATAACCAGCCAACCAAGCTGTACGGTGCCAGCGGCGCGATGTCGATTTATCAGCGTTATCTGGCCAACCAGACGCCAACACCGCTGGTGTTGACGCCGCCGGAGGATGTGGTGGATATGGGCGTAGACTACGACGGTAACTTCGTTTGTAGCGGCGGGATGCGCACGCTTCCTGTATGGACCACCGATCCGGATTCATTGTGTCAGCAAGGTGAGATGCTGCAGCAGTCGGGTAATCCGTTCGATCAATCTTCTCAGCAGCCGCAGCAACAGCAGCCTCAACAGCAGCAACCGCCGCAGCAGGAGAAGAAGGACGGCGATGGAGTAGCCGGTTGGATTAAAGAGATGTTTGGTAGTAATTAATTCAGTAATAAATTATACCTAAACACCCGCTATTAGCGGGTGTTTTTATTTCTGGGTAAAATGAATTTTATTTTTTCATGATGCAATTGTATTGATTTAATTTTAATTAAGAACAAATTAAGTAAAACAAATGTATGCAAAAGACATTGGAAATTAAATAGTTAACTTCTTTTATGGTGTGTGAAAAATCGCAGGCTATAGACAGTCTCTCCGGTGGTTTGATTTAATCCGCGAGTGAACACTATACACGATTCATTGTATTGATTTGATGAAGGGATTTCAGAAGATCATGTTTTTTGCATATCTTTATTCTTTTCTCTCCGTGCTCACCCTCAATATTTCTCGCCAGTAATTTATTATTGGCAATGGGACTTTGTCATTCAATCGTTCTGATTAAGGGATTCTAATGAATAAAAAGCTTCTTACTGTGCTGATGGCCGGAAGCCTGATTGCCGCTGTAAATACTTCTGCATTTGCAGAAGATACGGGTAAGGTAGAGTTTTCTGGCCGCATTGTTGCCGACACTTGCGTTATTGATGTCGATGGCGCAGGAGCAAATACCGTGGTGACTTTTGCTGATGCTTACCCGGATAATTTTGGTTCTGATGGGGCAATTGGCCCGACAAAAGATTTCCAGATTTCTCTGGCTAAATGTGACCCTGCTATAGCAAGTTTAAACCTGAGGTTCAGTGGTGACACTACTGACGGCGAGAAATTACGCCTGAAGAACGACCTTAGTGATGCGAGTGCTGCAAAATATGTGGGTATTACCGTTACCAATAATAATGGTGGTAACACTGACGTTGTGTTTGATGACTCCGTTCCGGTATCAACCACGGATGTGGCGAATACTGGCGATGAAGCAACGCCTTCTATTTTCAACTATACCGCGAAAGTGATTCAGATTGGTGATGAAAAACCGACTGCAGGTAAATATCACGCCTCCGCGAACTTTACCGTGTTCTATCGTTAAGTATGACAGGCAGCCCTTCAGGGCTGCCTGACCAGGGAGTATTGCGGGTGAAATTATATGCGCGAATTTGTTTTGCCATCATTGGGCTTATTGTCATAAATGCACAGGCCAGCATTGTCCTGGGGGGAACTAGAATCATTTACCCGGAGAATAAAAAAGAAGTACAGATATCTATTAAGAATAAAGAAGATGCCAATAAATATCTGATACAAAGCTGGGTAACAAAGACAGATAACACAAAAGCGCCTTTTATTATCACTCCGCCGATTTATAAAATGGACGCTAATGGCCAGGCTCTGCTGCATATCGTCTTTATTGGCGATAAAGGATCGCTACCACAAGACCGTGAATCGATGTTTGTTGCCAACTTTAAATCTGTTTCGGCTATGCCTGATGAATTAAAAGATAAAAATACGCTGCAGTTTGCGATGAAAACACAGCTGAAACTTTTTTGGCGGCCAGTGGGTCTTAAAGAATCGGCCGCTGCCGGTGCGTGGGAAAAATTACGGTTTAGCCGTCAGGGTTCTCAATTAACCGCAAAAAATCCAACGCCATTTCATATTTCGTTATTAGAACTCTCTGTTGGCGGAAAGCAGGTAAAACCTCTCGCAGACAGTTCTGTACCTGAGTCATTGTCAATGACGGTTCCTCCCTTTGGGGAACAGATATTTTCAATACCTGCAGCTGCAGTAGGTGATGTGTCATGGGCTGCAGTGAATGACTATGGTGCTGCAACGGTGAAAAAGCGCCAACAACTATAAACGCAATGACGCGTATGGGTAAAAATTAAAGGGACTTTATTATATGCAGCCTTATCCTTTGCGATCTTGCCGACTCTTTTTGCTCAACAGCATTACGCTGGCATTATGCTCATTTTTGCACCCAGCGAGTGCTGAAGATGAATTCAATTTGCATATTCTGGAACTCGGTACACCGTTAGAGAATACGTCAACACTGGAAACCTTTTTGCAAAATAATGGGTTACAACCAGGGACTTATTTGACTGAAGTTATGTGGGATTATGATCGCATTGATAAGCGAAATATTACATACGTACTATCGCAGGATAAGACGCAGTTACTCCCGCAGTTCAGCAAAGGGGATCTCAGAGAGCTGGGGGTGAAGGTCGATAGCCTTCCCGGCTTGAAATCATTGGCTGATACGGCTCCAGTTGGCGACATCGCCCAGTACATATCGGGAGCAAAGTTTGATTTTCAACTCGATAGCCAAACTCTTTTCATGCGGATCCCGCAAATTTATCGCGACCAGCAAGTCGCTGGCGCTATCCCTATTAAAGACTGGGACGATGGCATTCCTGCGGCATGGAGCAGCTATTACATTAGCGGTAACCGCCAGCAAGTAAATGGCGAGAACGATAACTCGAACTGGGCAAGCCTTAATTCCGGTCTAAATCTTGGCGCCTGGCGGCTTCGTAATTCAAGTACCTACAGCAATTCGGATGGCTGGGATGCGATCAGCACCACGCTGGAGCGGGATATTAAATTTCTGCAAAGCCAGCTTGAAATCGGCCAGACATATACCAACGGCGAACTGTTTGACAGCGTACAGATGACAGGAGTGAAGCTGGAAACCGATACCAGCATGTTACCCAATAGCTTACAAGGGTTTGCGCCTGTTGTACGCGGAATTGCCAATAGCGATGCAAAAGTAACGATTAAGCAAAATGGCTACACGATATATCAGACTTATGTCTCCAGCGGCCCCTTTGAAATCAGAGATCTCAGTCAGGTAACAGCAGGGTCAGATTTACAAGTTACCGTTAAAGAAGCTGATGGAAGCGAGCATTCGTTTATTCAGGCAAGTGCTTCGGTACCCATCTTACAGCGTGAAGGTGCGCTGAAATATAGCCTTGCTGGTGGAAAATACCGCGATAGCGATAACGGCGAGGAACCTGGGTTTGGTCAGGCGACGGTAATCTACGGCATGCCTCATGGCATTACGCTGTATGGCGGAGCGCTCGACGCATCAATTTACCGTGCCGGTCTGGTCGGGGCGGGGGCCGATCTCGGTGAGCTTGGTTCTGTGTCTGTAGATGTTACTGCGGCCAGAACTCAGTTTGACGACGGGCGTGGTAATGCCAATGGTTTATCCTGGCGCGCACAATATTCCAAAGACTTTTCTGCAACAGATACCACGGTGACGCTGGCCAGTTACCGTTATTCCACTTCTGGTTTTTATACCTTCCAGGAAGCACTCGATCAACGCGATAGGGGCGAAGATGATGGAATTTACAATTACCGTAAAACGAACAATCGTCGTAGCCGTTTACAGTTGAGTATGTCGCAATCATTGGGCTCTGTAGGGTCTGTGTATATCAATGGTTATCAACAAGATTACTGGGATATGAGTGGGCATGAGCGCAGTGCCAGTATGGGATTCAGCTCCAGTTGGCAGGACATCACCTGGTCTGTGAACTATAGCCTGACAAAAACACCAAACAGCGATAATGACCAGCAGGTTGCATTTTCCGTCAATATTCCTTTGTCACGTTGGCTGTCAAACAGTTGGGCGACCTACAACCTAAACAGCGCTAAAAATGGCAATACCGTGCATCAGGTTGGGATTGGCGGGACTGCGCTGGAAGATAACAACTTAAGTTATAACCTGCAGCAAAGCTATACCGATCACGATACTGGATATGGTGCGAGCATGACGGGGCGTTATCGTGGCTCATACGGTGAAATTGGGGCGAACTATAGCTATGCCAAAGATAGCAAACAGTGGAACTACAGCGCGCAAGGATCCGTCGTCGCACATCCTTATGGTATTACGCTGGGGCAATCTGTCCAGGATGCTTTTGCTATTGTCCATATTGACGAGGGAGCAGATGTTAAAGTCCAGAATATGCAAGGTATTTACACTGACTACTGGGGAAATGCGGTCGTACCATATCTAACTAATTATCGTCGTAATACCGTCACGGTGAACAGCGGGGAACGCGACGATCTGGATATCGAAAAACCGGCCAAAGATGTCGTACCTACGAAAGGGGCAGTTGTCGCAGCTAATTTCTCTGCCCGCCAGGGTATTCGCGCCTTATTAACACTTCACCATGGATCGAGTTTTGTGCCTTTCGGCGCGGTACTGTCAATTGAGGGGGGCTCCTCAATAGTCGGAGATGGTGGCGAAGTTTATCTGACCGGTTTGAAAGGTAATGTACCGTTTAAAGTACAGTGGGGTAGTGCTCCAGAACAGCGCTGTGAAGGAAATGCGCAGATCCCAGACGATATCGAGTCCTCTATTTACCAGGCTGCGGTTGAGTGTCGATAGTGTAAAGGGAAAACATAAAATGGACTGTGGGAATATGAATAATTATATGATTTTTAGATTGATTCTATGTTGCGGTCTATTGTTCGCACAGCAATCAGTTCAGGCATCCTGCAAAATTGAGAATGATGCGTCGCCGTCAACCTCTACGTTCAATATGCCGTCGTTTACGGTAAATGCGGACGCTGCTCCAGGTACGATCATTGCAACCCAGGAAGTGACTGGCGATCTTATTAAAGTCGTGGACTGTACAGATAATGGCGATATCTATACAGGCTATACCGTATTCACGAGTAGCGATGCCCGCACGGATAATCCCCTTAGCCGCGTTTATCAAACAAATGTTCCGGGAATAGGTTTTCGGGTCGCCTGGGTTAAAGATAACGCTTCCGCCCTAACAGAAGGTTCGGTGGTTACCCCTATGCATCTAGGGACGTCAAAAACAACCCACTTAAGTGACTATAGTATTCAATCACGTGCGAGAGCTGAATTTGTCGTCACTGGTGTTGTGCAGTCAGGAGTTATTGACGTCAACATGCTCAATGCGGACTGGATTTATGATTCGCAGGTTATTGCTCAAATTCGCTTTGCGCCAATAGCGATTAACGTTACTGCTAACACCTGCAATTTAGTTGAAAAAAATATCACAGTGCCGCTAAAGAGAATCATGACTAGCGATATTGTGGAGGGCTATTCCGATGTTGTGTCTGATGATAGTTTCAAGATTCAGCTGGAACAGTGTGTTGCTGGCATCAAACTTGATTATAAATTCACCACTGCCGGTTCAACTGGCGTGAGTGGCAATAGCGACATCCTGGAGATCGCCAGTGGTAATGACGCGGCCGAAGGGGTCGGATTACAAATCCTCGACAGCAACAATAATGTGCTGAAATTTGATCAAGATTACAACGCGGTAGCGCAAACAACCGATAGGCAGTCTGTCACTATCCCTTTGAAAGCGAGATATGTACAAACAGGCACTGTAAAAGCGGGAAAGGTTGACTCTGTTGCGACATTTAGCGTTTTTTACCGCTAGCCAAAAATAGCCTGTGTATTTGCAGGCTTTTCTTTTAAACATTCCAGCCTAATTTATTAACCCTTTCTTTTCATCTGGTTGTTTCTTAACCCCTCAGTTTTAGTAGGGACGCGTATTGCTTGCTATCTCGCCAGAGTTTCGAATATTATGCTGCCGTTATAATAATAATTCTCGTTTACGTTATCATTCACTTTAATCAGAGAAATACCAATGGCGCGTCTTAAAACTGCTCAGCCAAGTTCATCACTGCGTAAAATCGCAGTAGTGGTAGCCACAGCGGTTAGCGGCATGTCTGTCTATGCACAGGCGGCGGTTGACCCGAAAGAAGAAACCATCACCGTAACTGCTGCACCTGCTCCGCAGGAAAGCGCATGGGGGCCTGCGGCAACCATCGCTGCACGACAGTCTGCTACGGCGACCAAAACCGACACTCCGATTCAAAAAGTTCCTCAGTCTATTTCAGTGGTCACCGCCGAAGAGATGGCGTTGCATCAGCCAAAATCGGTCAAAGAGGCGCTCAGCTACACCCCGGGCGTTGCCGTGGGTACGCGTGGCGCGTCCAATACCTATGACTACCTGATTATTCGCGGATTTGCCGCCGACGGCCAAAGTCAGAATAACTATCTGAATGGCCTGAAGATGCAGGGCAACTTCTACAATGATGCGGTCATCGACCCTTATATGCTGGAGCGCGCCGAAGTGATGCGCGGTCCGGTTTCCGTTCTGTACGGAAAGAGCAACCCGGGTGGGTTGTTGAACATGGTCAGCAAGCGCCCGACAACGGAGCCGCTGAAAGAAGTTCAGTTCAAAATGGGCACTGACAGCCTGTTCCAGACCGGTTTTGACTTCAGCGATGCGCTGGATGACGATGGTGTGTACTCATACCGCCTGACCGGCCTGGCGCGTTCCGCGAATGCGCAGCAGCAGGGCGCAGAAGAACAGCGTTATGCCATCGCGCCATCTTTCACATGGCGTCCGGATGATAAGACGAATTTCACCTTCCTCTCCTACTTCCAGAACGAGCCGGAAACCGGTTATTACGGCTGGTTGCCGAAAGAGGGGACCGTGTCTAAACTGCCAAATGGTTCACGTCTGCCGACCGATTTCAACGAAGGTGCGGACAACAATACCTACTCTCGTAACGAGAAGATGGTGGGCTACAGCTTCGACCACGAATTTAACGACACCTTTACCGTACGTCAGAACCTGCGTTATGCCCAAAACAAAGTGTCGCAGAAAAGCGTGTACGGCTATGGCATGTGCTCCGATCCGCTGTATACCAAAGATCCGGCTAACAGCCCTTGCGCCAGCATCCCTCAGTCAGATTGGGATCACACGCTGACTCGTCAGTACGTTGACGATAATGAAAAATTGCAGAATTTCTCTGTTGATACCCAGTTGCAGAGCACATTCGCCACCGGTTCCCTGGATCACACATTGCTGACCGGCGTTGACTATATGCGTATGCGTAACGATATCAACTCCTGGTTCGGTTGGGCTGGTTCGGTAGCGCCGTCTGATATCTATAATCTTGATCGTAGCGATTTTGACTTTGGCTCGCACCCTGGACCTGGCGCAGCTTATCGCGTTCTGAATAAACAGGAACAAACGGGCCTGTACGCTCAGGATCAGATGCAGTGGGATAAGGTGCTGGTCACTCTGGGCGGTCGTTACGACTGGGCTAAGCAGGACTCTCTGAACCGCGTTTCTGGTGTGCTGGACTCCCGTGATGATCGACAGTTCACCTGGCGTGGCGGTGTTAACTACCTGTTCGATAACGGTGTAACCCCGTATTTCAGCTACAGCGAATCGTTTGAACCTAATTCTCAGGTTGGGGAAAGCGGCAATATCTTTGCGCCATCTAAAGGTAAGCAGTACGAAGCGGGCGTGAAGTACGTACCGAGCGATCGTCCGATCGTGTTGACCGGTGCCGTTTACCAGTTGACCAAAACCAACAACCTGATGGCCGACCCGAATGGATCGATCTGGTCAGTTGAAGGCGGTGAAATTCGCTCACGTGGTGTGGAAATTGAAGCGAAAGCGGCGCTGTCAGCCAGCGTTAACGTGGTTGGTTCTTATACCTACACCGACGCGGAATACACCACCGACACTACCTACAAAGGCAACACGCCTGCTCAGGTGCCAAAACATATGGCATCACTGTGGGGGGACTACACCCTTTATGACGGCGCGCTTTCCGGGCTGACGTTGGGTACGGGTGTTCGTTATACTAGTTCCAGTTATGGCGATCCGGCAAACTCCTTCAAAGTGGGAAGCTACACGCTGGTAGATGCGTTAGTGCGTTACGATCTGGCGCGTGTAGGTATGGCTGGCTCCAATGTGGCGCTGCATGTGAACAACCTGTTTGACCGTGAATACGTCGCCAGCTGCTTCAATACTTATGGCTGCTTCTGGGGCGCAGAACGTCAGGTCGTTGCAACTGCAACCTTCCGTTTCTAATTTCTCTTTGGGCACGCTTTGCGTGCCCGTTTTACAAGTTGGCTGCTATGCAGGAAAACAGATCCCATCCCGACACCACTTTTGCGTTGCGTAATGTCTCCTTTCGTGTGCCTGGCCGCACGCTTTTGCATCCTCTCTCATTAACTTTTCCTGTAGGGAAAGTGACTGGTCTTATCGGCCACAACGGTTCCGGTAAATCGACATTATTGAAAATGCTGGGACGTCATCAGCCGCCGTCAGAAGGTGAAATCCTGCTCGACGAACAGCCGCTGGAGAGCTGGAGTAGTAAAGCGTTTGCCCGCAAGGTCGCCTATCTGCCGCAACAGCTGCCGCAGGCAGAAGGGATGACCGTACGCGAACTGGTGGCGATTGGTCGTTATCCGTGGCACGGGGCGCTGGGGCGTTTTGGCGTTGCCGACAGAGAGAAGGTAGAAGAAGCAATTTCGCTGGTAGGTTTAAAGCCGCTGGCGCACCGTCTGGTCGATAGCCTGTCCGGTGGGGAACGCCAACGCGCGTGGATTGCCATGCTGGTGGCACAGGACAGCCGCTGTCTGCTGCTTGATGAACCAACTTCCGCGCTGGATATCGCCCATCAGGTTGACGTGCTGGCGCTGGTGCACCGCTTAAGCCAGCAGCGCGGGCTGACGGTGGTTGCGGTGCTGCATGATATCAATATGGCGGCCCGTTACTGCGATTACCTCGTTGCGCTGCGCGGCGGTGAGATGATTTCTCAAGGAACGCCTGCTGAACTGATGCGCAGTGAAACTCTGGAACAAATTTACGGTATCCCGATGGGCATTTTGCCGCATCCGGCCGGTGCCGCACCCGTGAGTTTTGTCTATTAATGATCGGATTACATCATATTACCCGTCGGCGGCTGCTTACGGCGATGGCGCTGTCGCCTCTGCTGTGGCGGATGAATACGGCGCACGCCGCGGCGGTTGATCCCCAGCGCATTGTCGCGCTGGAATGGCTGCCGGTAGAGCTGCTGCTGGCGCTGGGTATTACGCCGTATGGCATCGCAGATATCCCTAACTACAAGCTGTGGGTCAGTGAGCCTCCTCTGCCGGACTCGGTAATTGATGTCGGGCTACGTACGGAACCCAATCTCGAACTGCTGACCGAAATGAAGCCCTCGTTTCTGCTCTGGTCGGCAGGTTACGGTCCTTCCCCTGAAAAGCTGGCGCGGATTGCACCTGGCCGGGGATTTAACTTTAGCGATGGCAAAAAGCCGCTGGTCGTTGCGCGACAGTCGCTGCAGGAAATGGCGCAATTGTTCAATCTGCAAGCCTCTGCTGAACGCCATTTGACTGAGTACGATCGTTATATCGCCAGCCTGAAACCGCGCTTTATGCAACGCGGCGCGCGTCCCGTGCTCCTGACATCCTTGCTTGATTCGCGACATATGCTGGTGTTTGGCTCAAACAGCCTGTTCCAGGACATACTGGACGAATATGGGATCCCTAACGCCTGGCAGGGAGAAACAAACTTCTGGGGCAGCACTGCCGTGAGTATTGACCGTCTGGCTGCTTATAAGGATGTCGATGTGCTGTGCTTTGATCACGGCAATGATAAAGAGATGGCTGCGCTGATGTCTACGCCATTATGGCAGGCGATGCCGTTTGTCCGTGGCGGACGTTTTCAACGTGTGCCTGCCGTTTGGTTTTATGGCGCAACGCTATCGGCCATGCATTTTGCCCGTATTCTGGATAATGCGTTGGGAGGCAAAGCGTGAGCAGGAAACTTGAAATGCCGGATGGCGGCGCGAAAAACGCCTTATCCGACCTACGGTTTGGGCGCTTTGTAGGCCGGATAAGGCGAAGCCGCCATCCGGCGTTGCTGTTGTTGGTGCTGTTTGTTGCTGCCTGCTGGCTGACATGGGTTAACTTCTCCGTTGCGCTACCGCGCAGTCAGTGGCAACAGGCTATCTGGTCACCGGATATCGACATCATTGAGCAGATGGTTTTTCACTATAGCCTGCTGCCGAGGCTGGCGATATCGCTACTGGTCGGCGCCGGGCTGGGCCTGGTCGGCGTGTTGTTTCAGCAGGTGTTGCGTAACCCGCTGGCGGAGCCAACCACGCTGGGCGTTGCGACTGGTGCGCAGTTGGGCATTACGGTTACCACGCTGTGGGCTATTCCTGGTGCGCTGACCACGCAATTTGCGGCGCTGGCGGGAGCATGTGTCGTTGGGGCGCTGGTGTTTGGCGTTGCCTGGGGCAAGCGCCTTTCTCCGGTGACGTTAATCCTTGCCGGGTTGGTGGTCAGCCTGTACTGCGGGGCGATTAATCAGTTGATGGTTATCTTCCATCACGATCAGCTGCAAAGCATGTTTTTATGGAGCAGCGGCACGTTAACGCAAACCGACTGGAGCGGCGTACAGCGTCTGTGGCCGCAGCTGTTGGGCGGTGTGATGCTGACTCTGTTGTTGTTACGCCCAATGACGCTGATGGGACTGGATGACGGCGTGGCGCGTAACCTCGGTCTGGCGCTGTCGCTGGCACGTCTGGCGGCGTTATCGCTGGCCATTGTCATCAGCGCCTTACTGGTTAACGCGGTTGGAATTATCGGCTTTATTGGCCTGTTTGCACCGCTGCTGGCGAAAATGCTCGGTGCGCGTCGTTTGCTGGCACGTCTGGTGCTTGCCCCGCTGATTGGTGCGTTGATCCTCTGGCTCTCCGACCAAATCATTCTGTGGCTGACCCGCGTATGGATGGAAGTCTCCACCGGTTCAGTGACGGCGTTGATTGGCGCACCGTTGCTACTGTGGTTGTTGCCGCGCTTGAGGAGTATGAGCGCCCCGGATATGAACGTCAGTAATCGCATCGCCGCTGAGCGTCAGAATGTGCTGATGTTTGCGCTGGCGGGTGGCGTAATCTTGCTGCTAACCCTCGTGGTGGCGCTGTCGTTTGGCCGCGACGCACATGGCTGGACATGGGCTAGCGGCGCGATGCTGGATGAGCTGATGCCCTGGCGCTGGCCTCGCATTCTGGCGGCCCTGATTGCCGGGGTGATGCTGGCGGTAGCGGGCTGTATTATTCAACGTCTGACGGGCAACCCGATGGCCAGCCCGGAAGTGCTGGGCATTAGCTCCGGTGCGGCATTTGGCGTGGTACTCATGCTGTTTTTGGTCCCCGGAAATGCTTTTGGCTGGCTGCTGCCTGCCGGAAGCCTCGGGGCCGCGGTTACTCTGCTTATCATTATGATTGCCGCCGGGCGCGGTGGTTTTTCACCGCACCGTATGCTGTTGGCCGGTATGGCGCTCAGTACGGCCTTTACTATGCTGCTGATGATGCTGCAGGCCAGCGGCGATCCGCGCATGGCGGGCGTGTTGACCTGGATTTCCGGTTCAACCTATAACGCGAGCGGAGAGCAAGTACTGCGTACCGGGATTGTGATGGTGATTCTGCTGGCGATGACGCCTCTGTGCCGCCGTTGGCTAACAATTTTACCGCTCGGCGGCGATACGGCGCGGGCTGTCGGTATGGCTATCACGCCATCACGCGTGGGGTTACTGCTGCTGGCGGCAGGGCTGACGGCGACAGCCACCATGACTATTGGACCGTTGAGTTTTGTCGGGCTGATGGCTCCGCATATTGCCCGTATGATGGGTTTTCGTCGGGCGATGCCGCATATGCTGATTTCGGCGCTGGCGGGTGGCGTGTTGCTGGTCTTTGCTGACTGGTGCGGCAGGATGGTGCTGTTTCCGTATCAGATCCCGGCGGGATTATTGTCGACGTTTATTGGTGCGCCGTACTTTATCTATCTGCTGAGAAAGCAGAGCCGCTGAGGCTGACCCCTTTCATGTAGGCCGGATAAGACGCTTTGCGTCGACATCCGGCAATAAAAAAGCCGGGTGGCGGCTTCGCCTTACCCGGCCTACATTTCTGCACGTTCTCTTTTTTACAATTTCGCAAACACCCGGCGCGCGGCGTCGATGGTGTTATTGATATCGTCTTCACTGTGCGCCACGGACATAAAGCCCGCTTCGAACGCGGACGGCGCCAGATAAATTCCTTCATCCAGCATCATGTGGAAGAAGCGCTTGAAGCGTTCAACGTCGCATGCCATCACATCCTGATAGCAGGTTACGGTTTCTGCATCGGTGAAGAAAATCCCGAACATTCCGCCCACATGGTTAACCACCAGCGGAATATTCGCTTCTTCGGCAGCTTCCAACAGACCTTCCGCCAGACGCATCGTCAGTTCGTTCAGCGTTTCATGAATACCCGGTTGGGCGACTTCGGTCAGACAGGCATAACCTGCCGCCATCGCGATCGGGTTACCGGAAAGTGTCCCCGCCTGGTAAACCGGACCGGTCGGCGCCAGTGCGTCCATCACATCGCGGCGACCGCCGAATGCGCCAACGGGCATTCCGCCACCGATAATTTTACCGAGGCAGGTCAGATCCGGCACGACGCCGTAATAATCCTGTGCTCCGGCCAGTGCCACGCGGAAACCGGTCATCACTTCATCGATAATCAACAGCGCGCCAAACTCATCGCACAATGCACGCAGGCCTGGCAGGAATTCTGGCAGCGGTGGGATGCAGTTCATGTTGCCGGCAACCGGCTCAACGATGATGCACGCAATCTCCTGCGGGTACTGTTCAAACGCTGCACGCACTGAAGAGAGATCGTTATAGGTGCAGGTCAGGGTGTGTTTCGCGAAATCAGCTGGAACGCCAGGGGAGTTCGGCTGGCCCAGCGTTAACGCGCCGGAACCGGCTTTGACCAGCAGGCAGTCAGCATGGCCGTGGTAGCAGCCTTCAAATTTGATGATTTTATCACGACCGGTGAAACCGCGCGCCAGACGGATTGCGCTCATTGTCGCTTCCGTACCGGAGTTCACCATGCGCACCATGTCCATGGTCGGCACTAATTCGGTGACCAGCTCCGCCATTTTCACTTCCATCTCGGTCGGTGCACCGAAGCTTAAACCGCGCTCCGCAGCTTCAATCACCGCATTACGGATTGCCGGGTGGTTGTGACCCAGTACCATCGGTCCCCAGGAACCGACGTAATCGACATAGGCTTTACCATCGACATCGTACAGATACGCGCCGTCCGCTTTTTCGATAAACAGCGGAGTACCACCCACGCCAGTAAAGGCGCGAACGGGGGAGTTAACGCCGCCTGGGATAAGTTCGCGTGCTGCGCTGTAGAGATTTTCAGACTTACTCATGGATGGGGTCCTGGTTCGTAGAAAAAGTAAATGCCCGCTATTCTAGTTATTCAGAGAAGGTTATGAAAGTTTTACGCATTTGAAACAATGCGATTTGCAGGGGATTTTCGCGAAATGTGCGAGTAGAATGCCGATTCCGTATTTGTATTACCAATTAATGATCATCTGATGAAGACAGACACTCCCTCTTTTGAAGCACAGCAAATTGTGCGTTTACGCCGCAGGGATCAAATTCGTCGTCTCCTGGAACGAGACAAAACGCCGTTGGCGATCCTGTTGATGGCTGCAGTAGTAGGTACTGTGACAGGGCTTGTTGGCGTGGCATTTGAGAAAGCGGTGACCTGGGTGCAGAATCAGCGCATTGGCGCGCTGGCTCAGGTTGCGGACCATGACATTCTGCTGTGGCCGCTGGCGTTTATTCTCTCGGCGTTGCTGGCGATGGTCGGCTATTTCCTGGTGCGTAAATTTGCGCCGGAAGCCGGTGGTTCGGGGATCCCAGAGATTGAAGGTGCGCTGGAAGAGCTGCGACCTGTGCGTTGGTGGCGTGTCCTGCCGGTGAAATTTATCGGCGGCATGGGCACGCTGGGTGCTGGCATGGTGCTTGGGCGTGAAGGTCCGACCGTGCAGATTGGGGGTAACCTCGGGCGCATGGTGCTGGATATTTTCCGCATGCGTAGCGCCGAAGCGCGGCATACCTTATTGGCTACCGGTGCGGCAGCGGGCCTTTCGGCGGCGTTTAACGCTCCGCTGGCGGGGATCCTGTTCATTATTGAAGAGATGCGCCCGCAGTTTCGCTATAACCTTGTGTCGATCAAAGCCGTGTTTACCGGCGTTATTATGTCGAGCATTGTGTTTCGTGTTTTCAACGGTGAAGCCCCGATAATTGAAGTCGGAAAGTTGTCTAATGCGCCAGTAAATACGCTGTGGCTGTATCTGGTGCTCGGGCTTATTTTTGGCTGTGTCGGGCCATTGTTTAACACCATGGTGTTGCGTACCCAGGATATGTTCCAGCGCTTCCACGGTGGTGAAATTAAAAAATGGGTGCTGATGGGCGGCGCGATCGGCGGTCTGTGCGGTATCCTGGGATTAATTCAACCTGAAGCGGCAGGCGGTGGCTTTAACCTGATCCCGATTGCCGCAGCAGGCAATTTTAGCGTCGGTCTACTGCTGTTTATATTTATCACCCGGGTCGTCACCACGCTGCTGTGCTTCTCATCCGGCGCGCCCGGTGGGATCTTTGCCCCGATGCTGGCGTTGGGGACGTTGCTTGGTACGGCGTTCGGTATGGCTGCGGCGGCCTCTTTTCCGCAGTATCACCTGGAGGCCGGAACCTTTGCCATTGCCGGAATGGGGGCTTTGTTGGCTGCTTCGGTGCGTGCGCCGCTAACAGGTATTGTACTGGTGCTGGAGATGACCGATAACTATCAGCTCATTTTGCCAATGATTATTACCTGTCTTGGCGCAACACTATTAGCCCAATTTATGGGCGGAAAGCCGCTATACTCGACTATCCTCGCTCGTACGCTGGCAAAACAGGAAGCGGAGCAGGCGGCAAAAAGCCAGGGTACTGCCGCTGGCGAGAATACTTGAACGAAATACCAGGGTATTAGATAATGGCCCAAAATATTGGGTTGAAATTTACCCAATTGCCGATGTCGTTTGGAGCAAAATATGAGTGATGACGTAGCGCTGCCACTGCAATTTACTGAAGCAGCAGCCAATAAAGTTAAAAGCCTGATCGCTGACGAAGATAACCCGAATCTGAAATTACGCGTGTATATCACTGGCGGTGGTTGCAGCGGTTTCCAGTACGGTTTCACCTTTGATGATCAGATCAATGAAGGTGATATGACCATTGAGAAACAAGGTGTTGGTCTGGTCGTTGATCCGATGAGTCTGCAATATCTGGTGGGCGGCGCGGTTGACTATACCGAAGGTCTGGAAGGTTCCCGCTTCGTTGTGACTAACCCGAATGCGAAAAGCACCTGCGGGTGTGGTTCTTCTTTCAGCATCTGATTGCTGTCTGTAATACTGATGGTCTGATGTTGTAGGCCCGGTAAGCGTAGCGCCACCGGGCAATGTGCCGGATAGCGGCGTAAACGCCTTATCCGGCCTACATGTTCTGTATCGTCATATCAACGCCCGTTATCATCCAGCGCAAACGTCGGCAATTTCAGATGCCAGCGAATGGCGGCAAGCCGAATCAGCAGGGTGACAATCATCCCCATCATACTGGCGTTTTCCAGTGAAACATCAAAGGTATAAAACGCTGTCGCATGCACGATCCCGCCGATAATACAGGCTGTGGCGTAGATCTCGGTGCGCAAAATCATCGGGACTTCACGAGCTAACACATCGCGAATGATCCCACCACCAACGCCGGTAATCACCCCCATACAAATCGCCACCAGCGGCCCTGTTCCTGCGAGAAATGCCTTGTTGACCCCAATACCCACGAACACAGCCAGACCAACGGCATCCAGCACCGGAAGGATCCATTTCGGTATGCGTCTTGGTTGACGTACCAACAGGATCGTCAGCATGCTGGTGATCATCGCCACCACCAGATCGGTAGGATCCTTAACCCAAAAAACCGGTCCATTATCCAGCGCCATATCGCGGATCGTTCCACCACCAACGGCGGTAACCACGCCGAGTACCAGGACGCCAAACGGATCCATACGTAATTTTCCGGCCAGTAATACGCCAGAGATTGCAAATACCGCGGTGCCGACAATATCAAGCCAATAGACGAGCATTTTTAAATCCTCACAACAGACCTGGTGGGGGCAGGCGCTAATTTATCTGTGAAAGCGCATTACAGAGTTGTTTTGCGGCGAGGATAATACGCGGGCTCGCGCGTTCGAACCAGTCACTATTAAGTGTAATAATGGGTATTTTTAGCTGGTTTCCCCAGTATTGCTCAATTTTCAGAGTTTCGCCCGGACCGCCTGTGGCAACAATAGCCTGGGGGGCTCGTGCCAGGACCTGCTCACGGCTAACCTGCGGCCAGGGAACCCGACTACCGGCAAAGATGTTTTCTCCGCCGCATACCTCAAGAACTTCGTGCTGAATAGAACCTTTTCCACTGGTAAACAGAGGATTGGCACCAAACTGGAGAAACACGCGTTTTTTCGGTTTGTTGGCATACTGAGATTTAAGTAAAGCATAGTCATCAAGCATGGTTTGCGCCGCCTGTTTAGCTTGTTCAGGCTTGGGGCTCCATGCTGCTAATTGGCGTAGCGCATCGGCAACCTGCTCAATGGTAACGGCATCCACCCAGATGACCTTAATTCCCAGAGAGGTCAGTTGATTCACCTGCCGCTCAGCATTTCCCCCGCGCCAGGCGACGACCAAATCAGGTTTCAGCGCCACAATACGTTCAAGATTCATCCCTTGCCAGGTTGAGACTTCCTCAATATTTTTGGCTTCTGGCGGGTAGTTTGAATAGCTGCTGACGCCAACGGGGGTAATGCCAGCGGCAAAAGCGAGTTCAGTATTGGCAGGAGAAAGCGTCACAACACGCGGCGCGGCGTAAAGGAACGCCGGGAGAGTGAAAAGCAGGGCGACCAGCGCCCTGGAGAGTAATTTAGCCATGCGCCAGTTTCTGTACCAGCGTTTCAACCATCAGGCTTGACTGCTTCGCGGCAACCACCAGGAATTCGTCAAAGCTGAGATGGGACTGCTGATCGGCAACGTCAGAGATAGCGCGAACCACGACAAATGGCACGTTAAAGTTGTGGCAAACGTGCGCAATTGCGGTCGCTTCCATCTCAACGGCAATCGCCTGTGGGAAGTTATGCTTAATTTTAGCCAGCCCCACGGAACCGTTAATGAATGCGTCGCCGCTGACGATAAGTCCGCGAACGGCGTTCAGATTGAGTTCGGCGATGCAAGACTCTGCGGCAGCAATCAACGCAGGATCGGCTTTAAAACCCGCCGGGCAGCCCGGTAGCTGACCAAATTCATAACCAAAGGCAGTGACGTCGGCGTCGTGATAGCGCGCTTCGTCAGAAACTACGATATCCCCGACTTTCAGCGTAGAGGCCAGGCCACCCGCAGAACCGGTATTAATGATGGCGTCCGGCTTGCAGCGTTCAAGCAGCAGCGTAGCGCCCAGTGCCGCAGCCACTTTACCGATACCCGATTTCAGCAGCGCAACCTCTGTACCGTTCAGTTGGCCGGTGTAAATTTCACAACCGCCGAGCGCGATGGTCTGACGGTTTTCGATTTTGTCACGCAGCAGCGTAACTTCTTCTTCCATTGCACCAATGATGCCGATTTTCATAGATTTACTCGCGATAAGCCAGATTTGAGGGCATAGTCTATCATGCGCTTAAGGGGTAGCGCATTTCTCAGGCGGGAGAGGACATGGCACAGATCGATTTCCGAAAAAAAATAAACTGGCATCGTCGTTACCGTTCGCCGCAGGGCGTGAAGACTGAGCATGAGATCCTGCGTATTTTCGAAAGCGATCGCGGACGTATTATCAATTCACCGGCAATTCGCCGACTGCAACAAAAAACGCAGGTCTTTCCGCTGGAGCGTAATGCGGCAGTACGCACACGCTTGACGCACTCGATGGAAGTTCAGCAGGTTGGGCGCTATATCGCGAAAGAGATCCTCAGCCGACTGAAAGAACTAAAGCTGCTGGAGCAGTATGGCCTGGATGAACTGACAGGGCCATTTGAGAGTATTGTCGAAATGTCCTGCCTGATGCATGACATTGGTAATCCGCCGTTTGGCCATTTTGGGGAGGCGGCAATTAATGACTGGTTTCGCCAGCGACTGTATCCCGCAGACGCAGAAAGTCAGCCCCTAAGTGATGACCGTTGCCAGGTGACGGCATTACGATTGCGTGAAGGCGAAGAGTCGCTGAATGATATTCGCCGCAAGGTGCGCCAGGACCTGTGCCATTTTGAAGGCAATGCGCAGGGTATTCGCCTTGTGCATACGTTGATGCGTATGAACCTTACCTGGGCGCAGGTTGGCGGTATTTTAAAATATACCCGTCCGGCGTGGTGGCGCGGCAGTGCACCCGAGACACACAACTATTTAATGAAGAAGCCGGGTTATTACCTTTCTGAAGAACCGTATATTGAGCGGTTGCGTAAAGAATTATCATTAGCGCCTTACAGTCGCTTTCCATTAACCTGGATTATGGAAGCTGCCGATGATATCTCTTATTGCGTGGCGGATCTGGAAGATGCCGTTGAGAAAAGAATCTTTAGCGTCGAGCAACTTTATCACCACCTGCATGAGGCGTGGGGGCAGCATGAAAAAGGTTCCCTGTTTAGCCAGGTTGTTGAAAACGCCTGGGAGAAGTCACGTTCAAATACATTAAGCCGGAGTACCGAAGATCAGTTCTTTATGTATTTACGCGTCAATACGCTGAATAAACTGGTGCCATATGCGGCCCAGCGGTTTATTGATAATTTGCCGCAGATTTATGAAGGCAGCTTTAATCATGCGCTGCTAGAAGATGCCAGTAGCTTCAGCCAGCTACTGGGTGTTTATAAAAATGTGGCGGTAAAACATGTGTTTAGCCATCCGGATGTTGAACAACTGGAATTACAGGGCTATCGGGTGATCAGCGGGTTGCTGGAGATCTATCAGCCGTTATTAAAAATGTCTCAGTCAGATTTTTCTGAACTGGTCGACAATGAAAGAGCAAAACGTTTTCCTATCGAGTCCCGTTTATTTCAGAAGTTGTCTACCCGCCATCGTCTTGCATATGTTGAGGCGGTTAGTAAAATATCGACGGGGTGCGCCGAGTATTCGGTTCTGGAATATTATTATCGCTGTCGGCTGATTCAGGATTATATCAGCGGAATGACAGATTTGTATGCCTGGGATGAATATCGTCGCTTGATGGCCGTAGAACAATAAATACTCATTTGTAAAGACGGACAATAAAATTTTACTTTTTCCTTAAACTTAATTCTGGAACTTAGCGCTATAAAACGACTCTGACGTATACAGCAATTTTGCGTTACCTGTTAATCGAGAACGAAACACATGAAAAAAACCACATTAGCAATGAGTGCACTGGCTCTGAGTTTAGGTTTGGCGTTGTCCCCCCTGTCTGCTACAGCGGCTGAGACGTCGTCTTCAGCAATGACCGCCCAACAGATGCCAAGCCTGGCCCCGATGCTCGAAAAAGTGATGCCATCGGTGGTAAGTATTAACGTCGAGGGGAGCACGACGGTAAATACGCCGCGCATGCCGCGTAATTTCCAGCAGTTCTTCGGTGATAATTCACCGTTCTGCCAGGACGGTTCTCCGTTCCAGAGTTCACCGTTCTGCCAGGGCGGCGCACCGGGCGCTGACAATGGCGGCGGCCAGCAGCAGAAATTTATGGCACTCGGTTCCGGCGTAATTATTGATGCCGCGAAAGGGTATGTCGTGACCAATAACCACGTGGTAGATAACGCCACGGTGATTAAAGTTCAGTTGAGCGATGGTCGTAAATTTGACGCGAAGATCGTGGGTAAAGATCCGCGCTCCGATATCGCGCTGATCCAAATTCAGGATCCGAAAAACCTGACGGCGATTAAGCTGGCAGATTCCGATGCGCTGCGCGTGGGTGATTACACCGTGGCAATTGGTAACCCGTTTGGCCTTGGTGAAACGGTGACTTCCGGTATTGTTTCTGCGCTGGGACGTAGTGGCCTGAACGCGGAGAACTACGAAAACTTTATTCAGACGGATGCTGCGATCAACCGGGGTAACTCCGGTGGTGCGCTGGTCAACCTGAACGGTGAGCTGATCGGTATTAACACCGCGATCCTCGCACCGGACGGCGGTAACATCGGTATCGGTTTTGCGATCCCAAGCAACATGGTGAAAAACCTGACCTCGCAGATGGTTGAGTTTGGCCAGGTTAAACGCGGTGAGCTGGGCATTATGGGTACCGAGCTGAGCTCTGAGCTGGCGAAAGCGATGAAAGTTGACGCCCAGCGTGGCGCATTCGTCAGCCAGGTGATGCCGAACTCTTCCGCAGCGAAAGCGGGGATTAAAGCCGGGGATGTGATTACCTCCCTGAACGGCAAACCTATCAGCAGCTTCGCCGCCCTGCGTGCGCAGGTCGGTACGATGCCGGTTGGCAGCAAAATCACCCTGGGTCTGCTGCGTGACGGTAAGCCGGTCACCGTGAACCTGGAATTGCAGCAGAGCAGCCAGACTCAGGTTGACTCCAGCTCTATCTTTAAAGGCATCGAAGGTGCCGATATGAGCAACAAAGGCCAGGACAAAGGTGTCGTGGTAAGCGACGTGAAACCGAATTCTCCGGCTGCACAGATTGGCCTGAAGAAAGGGGATGTGATTATCGGCGCGAACCAGCAGCCGGTGAAAAACATCGCTGAACTGCGCAAAATCCTCGACAGCAAACCGGCTGTACTGGCGCTGAACATTCAGCGCGGTGACAGCTCCATCTATCTGTTGATGCAGTAATCTCCCTCAACCCCTTCCTGCACAGGAAGGGGTTTCTTTTTGTGATACTTCCCACAACTCCATACTTCTCCCTTTCGCTTTGTGCATTTGCACAATGTCGCCGCTTATTATCTTCCCTATGCTTGAGCTCTGCTCACAGGAGGGGTTTATGGCTGGTTGGCATCTTGATACCAAAATGGCGCAGGATATCGTGGCGCGTACCATGCGCATCATTGATACCAATATCAACGTAATGGATGCCCGTGGGCGGATAATCGGCAGCGGCGATCGCGAACGTATTGGTGAATTGCACGAAGGCGCGCTGCTGGTGCTTTCGCAGGGTCGGGTGGTCGATATCGACGATGCGGTGGCACGTCACTTGCACGGTGTACGACAGGGGATAAACCTGCCTCTACGTCTGGAAGGCGAAATCGTTGGCGTTATCGGCCTTACCGGCGAGCCGGAGCATCTGCGCAAATACGGCGAGTTAGTATGTATGACCGCCGAAATGATGCTGGAACAGTCGCGCTTGATGCATCTGTTAGCGCAGGATAGCCGTCTGCGTGAAGAGCTGGTGATGAACCTGATTCAGGCGGAAGAGAATACGCCAGCGCTGATGGAATGGGCCCAGCGTTTAGGCATTGATTTGAACCAGCCACGCGTGGTGGCGGTGTTGGAGGTCGATAGTGGCCAGCTTGGCGTTGACAGTGCGATGGCGGAGTTACAGCAATTGCAGAATGCGTTGACCACACCCGAACGTAATAATCTGATTGCGATTGTTTCCCTGACCGAGATGGTGGTGCTGAAACCGGCGCTCAATCAGTTTGGCCGCTGGGACGCTGAAGATCATCGTAAGCGCGTTGAGCAGCTTATTGCCCGTATGAAAGAGAACGGACAGCTGCGTTTTCGCGTATCGCTGGGCAACTATTTTACCGGGCCCGGTAGCATTGCCCGTTCGTATCGTACGGCGCGCACTACCATGATGGTCGGCAAGCAGCGGATGCCGGAAAGCCGTAGCTATTTCTATCAGGATTTGATGCTGCCAGTACTGCTGGACAGCCTGCGCGGCGGCTGGCAGGCCAATGAGCTGGCGCGTCCGTTGGTGAGGCTGAAAGCGATGGATAACAATGGGTTGCTGCGTCGGACACTGGCGGCATGGTTTCGTCATAACGTCCAGCCGCTGGCCACCTCAAAGGCACTGTTTATTCACCGCAATACGCTGGAATATCGCCTGAATCGTATTTCAGAACTGACCGGGCTGGATCTGGGGAATTTTGACGACCGACTGCTGCTGTACGTGGCGTTACAACTGGATGAACAGCATTGATTAACTGCCTGGTGGCGCTACGCTTATCAGGCCTACGAGGATATACCTGTAGGCCGGATAAGGCGTAAGACGCCGCCATCCGGCAACAAACGGCTTATTTACGCGTCAGTTTTTCCAGATCGGCTTCAATTTCGCTGATCTTGTTGGTCACGACGCTTTCGAGATGACGTAAATCATCAAGGATCTTGCGTTTAAGATCGACTTCGCTGCGATCGCGCTGGCAGATCTGATCCAGTTCATCGATCACATAGCGCAGGTTGGGACTGATCTCCTGCACTTCTTTGTAACCCTGGCCGATGCCATCAGCTACCACCGTTTTGCGCTGACGGGGATATTTGAACTTCACGCTCTTGGCAAAAAACTCGCCTTTATCCTTTTGGAAATAGATTTTCAGGATATCGTTGTTGGCTTCTTGCCGCAGGCTGTAACGATCGATCTCTTCAGGATTAGTAATGCCCAGACTTTTCAGATTGTCATACATAGCGGTACCCTTAAGCTCACTATAACCATTGAATAATTAACGAAAAGCCTTGTTTATGCCACTCGCAGATGTAAAAAAAGCGGGCTAAGCCCGCTTTTTCAAATCGCTGTTAGTCGATAGTGCGCAACAGTTCGTTGATTCCCACTTTGCCACGCGTTTTGGCATCGACTTTCTTCACAATCACCGCGCAGTACAGGCTGTATTTACCATCTTTCGACGGCAGGTTGCCGGAGACGACCACGGAGCCTGCCGGAACGCGACCATAATGCACTTCGCCAGTTTCGCGATCGTAAATACGGGTGCTCTGACCGATGTACACGCCCATGGAGATAACAGAACCTTCTTCGACGATCACGCCTTCAACCACTTCAGAGCGTGCGCCGATGAAGCAGTTGTCTTCGATGATGGTTGGGTTAGCCTGCAACGGCTCCAGTACGCCGCCGATGCCAACGCCGCCGGACAGGTGTACGTTTTTACCGATTTGCGCACAGGAACCGACTGTCGCCCAGGTATCAACCATCGTACCTTCATCAACATAAGCGCCGATGTTTACGTAAGATGGCATCAGCACGGTGTTACGGGCGATAAACGCACCCTGACGCACGGCCGCAGGCGGAACCACGCGGAAACCTTCCTTCTGGAAGCGCGCTTCGTCGTAGTTGGCGAATTTCATCGGTACTTTATCGAAGTAACGGCTTTCCGCACCTTCGATGACCTGATTATCGTTAATACGGAAAGAGAGCAGGACCGCCTTTTTCAGCCACTGATGTGTGACCCACTGACCCTCAATCTTCTCTGCGACGCGCAGTGCACCGGAATCCAGTAAAGAAATAACCTGATTCACCGCTTCGCGGGTTACGGTATCTACATTTGCCGGAGTAATGTCGGCACGGCGCTCGAAAGCGGACTCAATAACGTTCTGTAACTGCTGCATTGTTAAACTCTTTCCATAATAAATAAAAACATCACCCTTTATCGTTTGGATTGAGGGCCTCTGTCAACCGTTGATGCACTTCCTGCTGCAGCTCATTATTAAGGGCGCGCCGGTCGGCGGTGGCGATTATGAATAAATCTTCTACTCGCTCGCCAATGGTTGTAATTCGGGCGCCATGCAGCGAAATTCCCAGATCGGCAAAAATCTGCCCGACCCGCGCCAGCAGGCCGGGCTGGTCGAGAGCGATAAGCTCCAGGAATGATTTTCGGTCGGTATGGGTCGGCAAAAAGGTGACCTCAGTATCGACGGTAAAGTGGCGTAATTTTGCCGGCTGGCGACGCGGTTGCGGTGGCTGCCAACTGCGCTGCGTGATGGCCTGTTCCAGTCCAAAACGGATCGCTTCGTGTCGATCTGAAGACAACGGGCTGCCGTCCGGTTCCAGTACGATGAACGTATCCATCGCCATCCCATCGCGGGTAGTGAAAATCTGCGCATCGTGGACGCTAAGATTACGCCTGTCCAGTTCAGCGCAGACGGCGGCAAACAGGTAAGGGCGGTCAGGGCTCCAGATGAAAATTTCTGTCCCGCCGCGCGTGGCCTGTGGGCTGAGCAGGATCAGCGGCTTGCTGAGATCGTGTTGCAACAGATGGCGCGCATGCCAGGCCAGCTGATTTGGGCTGTGACGCACGAAGTAGTTGGCGCGACAGCGTGACCAGATGTGGTGCAACGCTTCTTCATCAATGTTGTCCATTCGCAGTAGCGCCAGCGCCTGAAGTTGATGATGGCGTACACGCTCACGCATATCCGGCGTATTTTGCATGCCACGACGGAGTTGTTTTTCCGTCGCGAAGTACAGCTCGCGCAGCAGGCTTTGCTTCCAGCTATTCCACAGCGTTTCGTTGGTGGCGCAAATATCCGCGACGGTCAGACACACCAAAAAGCGCAGACGGTGTTCCGTTTGTACCTCTTCGGCGAATTGCTTGATCACTTCTGGATCCTGAATATCGCGGCGCTGAGCGGTCACCGACATCAGCAAATGCTGGCGCACCAGCCACACGATCAGCTGCGTTTCGCGGGAATTCAGGCCGTGCAGTTCGGCGAACTTGAGCACATCCTGAGCGCCGAGTACCGAGTGATCGCCGCCGCGACCTTTGGCGATATCGTGGAACAGCGCGGCAATCAGAATCAACTCCGGCTGTCGCAGACGCGGCCATAGATCCACACACAGCGGATGGCGCTGACGGGTCTCTTCGTTAGCAAAACTTTCCAGCTTGAGCATTACGCGGATGGTGTGTTCATCCACCGTATAGGCATGAAACAGGTCAAACTGCATTTGGCCGACTATATGCGACCATTGCGGCATATAAGCCCACAACACGCTGTGGCGATGCATTGGCAGCAGACCGCGGCTCACCGCACCCGGATGACGCAACATACTGAGAAACAGCGATCGCGCTTCCGGGATGTAGCACAGCGGTTGGGTTAAATGACGGCGGGCATGACGCAGATGGCGCAGCGTGGTGGAGTAAATTCCGCTGATCGCGCTGTTACGCACCATGATGTAAAACATCCGCAGTATCGCTTCGGGTTTACGGATAAACAGGTCGTCGTTGCGCAGATCGATCAACGTGCCGCGCAGTTGGAAGTCGTCATCAATCGGGCGCGGTTTTTCATCGGCGGGCATGGCGAGGATCGCCTCGTCGAACAGTTGCAACAGCATGTGATTCAGTTCGCTGACCCGTCGGGTGACGCGGAAATAGTCTTTCATCATCCGCTCGATAGGCTCGTTGCCTTCGCCGCCGTAGTTTAGCCGTTGCGCCACGCTGAGCTGGCGGTCAAACAGCAGGCGGTTGTCGTAACGACTAACGACCAGATGCAGGGCGAAGCGAATCCGCCACAGGATATGCAAACATTCATTCAGCTCGGCGCGTTCAGCCAGTGTCAAAAAGCCGAAGCCGACCATTTCGTCCAGTGAGGTGGCGCCAAAATGGCGACGCGCCACCCATTGCAGGGTATGGATATCGCGCAGGCCGCCGGGACTGCTTTTGATGTCCGGCTCCAGGTTGTAGCTGGTGCCGTGATAGCGCTGGTGGCGCTGATTCTGCTCTTCCACTTTAGCGGCGTAAAACTTGTCGGAAGGCCAGAAACCTTCGCTAAAAATATGCTTTTGCAGCTCCAGAAACAGCGCCACATCGCCGATCAGCAAGCGTGTTTCAATCAGGTTGGTGGCGACGGTTAAATCTGACAATCCTTCCAGCAGACACTCTTCCAGCGTACGCACGCTATGCCCAACCTCCAGCCTCACGTCCCATAGCAGCGTTAACAGCTCACCGACTTTCTCGGCCTGCGCATCAGGCAGCTTTTTACGACTCAGGATCAGCAGGTCAATATCGGAAAGCGGGTGCAATTCGCCTCGTCCGTAGCCACCAACGGCAACCAGCGCCAGATCGGCTATTTGCCCGAACCCAGCTTCTATCCACAAACGCTGTAGCAGTTGGTCAATAAATTCGGTGCGGGCCTCAATGAGCTGTTCTGCGGAAATTCCACTGTCAAACGCTTCGCCTAACCAGTTCTGGAAGGTGTCGATATGCGCTTTAATGCCGGAGCAGTTGAGATCTTGCTGTGGCCATGTCCCTGGGTTTTGCGGTTGGCCAGGCAGGGTGGGGAGGGCAGTATTTGCGTGCTGTTCAGGAAGTGTATTCATTATGCGCCACCCATTAAAAAGCCGGATGATGGCGTGAACGCCTTATCCGGCCTACTAAGTAGTACAATTTGTAGGCCTGATAAGATGCGAATGCATCGCCATCAGGCAAAACATTATTCGCCGTGTGTGATGATCGCCGGGATGGTGTCATCCTTGCGTAACGTCAGAATTTCACAGCCGTTTTCCGTCACTACAATAGTATGCTCGTACTGTGCAGACAAGCTCCGGTCTTTGGTTTTCACCGTCCAGCCGTCTTTCATGGTGCGGATGCGGTAATCACCGGCATTCAGCATCGGTTCTATGGTGAACGTCATGCCCGGCTGCAGTACCACACCACCGTCGTCTGCATCGTAGTGCAGAACCTGTGGCTCTTCATGGAAGCCGCGACCGATACCGTGACCGCAGTATTCACGAACAACAGAGAAACCTTCGCCTTCCGCGTATTTCTGAATCGCAGCGCCCAGCGTGCGCAGGCGAATGCCCGGTTTTACCATTCGCAGCGCCAGATACAGGCTTTCCTGTGTGACGCGGCACAGACGCTCGCCCAGAATAGTAGGTTTGCCGACGATAAACATCTTGGAGGTATCGCCGTGGTACTCGTCTTTAATCACGGTTACGTCGATGTTGACGATGTCGCCGTCTTTCAGAAGTTTAGCGTCGTCCGGGATCCCGTGGCACACGACTTCATTAATAGAGATACATACGGATTTCGGATAGCCGTGATAGCCCAGGCAGGCGGAAATAGCCTGCTGCTCATTCACGATGTAGTCATTACAGAGGCGATCCAGCTCGCCGGTGCTGACGCCCGGTTTAACAAACGGCGCGATCATTTCCAGTACATCAGCGGCCAGGCGGCCAGCGACGCGCATTTTTTCGATTTCTTCAGGGGTCTTGATTGAGATAGCCATAAATTCTGTCCATCAGTGCCGATGATATCGGCAATAATTGTTTAAGTGCTGCCAATGGTATCAGTCTGGGGTGTACCCTGCCAAATTGAGAATCATTCTGAACTTCGCCTTTCGTGCCACAGATGCGTTGGCTACATTTTTTCACCCCAGTCACTTACTGGTTGTAAGCTCCCGGGGATTCAAAAATTTGCCGCCTTCCTGTAACACGAAATTCATCGTTCATTCAGCACAGACCGCCAACAATTATTGGTGTCGGTGGCGTATTTGTGGTATAAAGCGCGCCGGACTTCCGATCCATTCGAAGACTACACACGATGGACGGGAGCGACAAATCTCACTTTGTGTAACAACACACACGTATCGGCACATATTCCGGGGTGCCCTTTGGGGTCGGTAATATGGGATGCGTGGAGGCTTAACCCCAACTTTTATATATAGAGGTTTTAATCATGGCAACTGTTTCCATGCGCGACATGCTCAAGGCTGGTGTTCACTTCGGTCACCAGACCCGTTACTGGAACCCGAAAATGAAGCCGTTCATCTTCGGTGCGCGTAACAAAGTTCACATCATCAACCTTGAGAAAACTGTACCGATGTTCAACGAAGCTCTGGCTGAACTGAACAAGATCTCTGCTCGTAAAGGTAAAATCCTTTTCGTTGGTACTAAACGCGCTGCAAGCGAAGCGGTGAAAGAAGCTGCTAACAGCTGCGACCAGTTCTTCGTGAACCATCGCTGGCTGGGCGGTATGCTGACTAACTGGAAAACCGTTCGTCAGTCCATCAAACGTCTGAAAGATCTGGAAACTCAGTCTCAGGACGGTACTTTCGAAAAGCTGACCAAGAAAGAAGCGCTGATGCGTACTCGTGAGCTTGAGAAACTGGAAAACAGCCTGGGCGGTATCAAAGACATGGGCGGTCTGCCGGACGCTCTGTTCGTAATCGATGCTGACCACGAGCACATTGCTATCAAAGAAGCAAACAACCTGGGTATCCCAGTATTTGCTATCGTTGATACCAACTCTGATCCGGACGGTGTTGACTTCGTTATCCCGGGTAACGATGACGCAATCCGTGCTGTGACCCTGTACCTGGGCGCTGTAGCTACTACCGTTCGTGAAGGCCGTTCTCAGGATCTGGCTTCCCAGGCGGAAGAAAGCTTCGTAGAAGCTGAATAATAAGGCACGCTCGTTAGAGCGACCCCTTATATATCCAAGATAATTCGAGTTGCAGGAAGGCGTTGACGCAACGAATCCCCCGGAGCTTACATAAGTAAGTGACTGGGGTGAGTAAGGAAAACAACGCACCTGCAGCTGGAAGAATGACGGATATAGGCCAGGTAGTATCACGTTTGGTTAGGGGGCCTGTATATGGCCCCCTTTTTCACTTTTAAATCTGTGCGGTTTCATGCCGGGCAGATCAAATCTTCCGAGGATTTTAGAATGGCTGAAATTACCGCATCCCTGGTAAAAGAGCTGCGTGAGCGTACTGGCGCAGGCATGATGGATTGCAAAAAAGCACTGACTGAAGCTAATGGCGACATCGAGCTGGCAATCGAAAACATGCGTAAGTCCGGTGCAATCAAAGCGGCGAAAAAAGCAGGCAACGTTGCTGCTGACGGCGTAATCAAAACCAAAATCGACGGCAACATCGCTTTCATTCTGGAAGTTAACTGCCAGACTGACTTCGTTGCTAAAGATGCTGGCTTCCAGGCATTTGCCGACAAAGTACTGGACGCTGCCGTTGCTGGCAAAATCACTGACGTTGAAGTTCTGAAAGCACAGTTCGAAGAAGAACGTGTTGCTCTGGTTGCTAAAATCGGTGAGAACATCAACATCCGTCGCGTTGCTTCCCTGGAAGGCGAAGTTCTGGGTAACTACCAGCACGGTGCTCGTATCGGTGTTCTGGTTGCTGCAACTGGCGCTGACGAAGAACTGGTTAAACAGCTGGCAATGCACGTTGCTGCAAGCAAACCAGAATTCGTTAAGCCGGAAGACGTTTCCGCTGAAGTGGTAGAAAAAGAATACCAGGTTCAGCTGGACATCGCTATGCAGTCTGGCAAGCCGAAAGAAATCGCAGAGAAAATGGTTGAAGGCCGCATGAAGAAATTCACCGGCGAAGTTTCTCTGACCGGTCAGCCTTTCGTCATGGAACCGAGCAAATCTGTTGGTCAGCTGCTGAAAGAGCATAACGCTGACGTAACTGGTTTCATCCGCTTTGAAGTGGGTGAAGGCATCGAGAAAGTTGAGACTGACTTTGCAGCAGAAGTTGCTGCAATGTCCAAGCAGTCTTAATTTTTAAAGGAGCCGCCTGAGGGCGGCTTCTTTTTGTGTCTGGCTTGTAAATTCAGCGAACCGCTATAGTGGTCATGCTGAAAAGCGACATACAATGTCGCCGGAATTAACTCATCTCATTCGTTGACAGTCTCAGGAAAGAAACATGGCTACCAATGCAAAACCCGTCTACAAACGTATTCTGCTTAAGTTAAGTGGCGAAGCTCTGCAAGGTTCAGAAGGCTTCGGTATTGATGCAAGCATCCTCGACCGCATGGCTCAGGAAATCAAAGAGCTGGTTGAGCTGGGTATTCAGGTTGGCGTAGTGATTGGTGGTGGTAACCTGTTCCGTGGCGCTGGTCTGGCGAAAGCGGGGATGAACCGCGTTGTGGGCGACCACATGGGCATGTTAGCCACCGTAATGAACGGTCTGGCGATGCGCGATGCGCTTCACCGCGCCTATGTGAACGCTCGCTTGATGTCCGCAATTCCTCTGAACGGCGTGTGTGATAACTACAGCTGGGCCGAAGCTATCAGCCTGCTGCGTAACAACCGCGTTGTTATTTTGTCTGCGGGTACCGGCAATCCGTTCTTCACCACCGATTCTGCAGCCTGCCTGCGCGGTATTGAAATTGAAGCGGATGTGGTTCTGAAAGCCACCAAAGTCGATGGCGTATTTACTGCCGACCCGGCTAAAGATCCAACGGCGACTATGTACGAACAGTTGACCTACACTGAAGTGCTGGATAAAGAGCTGAAAGTAATGGATCTTGCCGCGTTCACGCTGGCTCGTGACCACAAATTACCGATTCGTGTCTTTAACATGAACAAACCAGGTGCACTGCGCCGTGTTGTTATGGGTGAAAAAGAAGGCACGTTAATCACGGAATAATTCCCGTTGCGGCTAAATGCAGGTAATATTCCGCTTTAATGTCGCGGGATACGTCCCTCAAAATTAATCAAGACTATACTTGTCACATCTTGCGTGGCGGGTATGGTCTGACTGAAACAAGCTTTCAAGGATTCGTAACGTGATCAACGATATCAGAAAAGATGCTGAAGTACGCATGGACAAATGCGTCGAAGCGTTCAAAAACCAAATCAGCAAAATTCGCACGGGTCGTGCTTCTCCTAGCCTGCTGGATGGTATTGTCGTGGAATATTACGGCACGCCGACTCCGCTGCGCCAGCTGGCAAGCGTAACGGTTGAAGATTCCCGTACCCTGAAAATCAACGTATTTGACCGTTCTATGGGTCCAGCCGTTGAGAAAGCAATCATGGCTTCCGACCTCGGTCTGAATCCAAGCTCTGCGGGCTCTGACATCCGCGTTCCGCTGCCGCCGCTGACCGAAGAACGTCGTAAAGATCTGACCAAGATCGTACGTGGTGAAGCTGAAGGCGCGCGTGTTGCGGTACGTAACGTACGCCGTGATGCAAACGACAAAGTGAAAGCGTTGTTGAAAGAAAAAGAGATCAGCGAAGATGACGATCGCCGTTCTCAGGACGACGTACAGAAACTGACTGACGCAGCAATCAAAAAAGTTGATGCGGCGCTGGCAGAGAAAGAAGCAGAACTGATGCAGTTCTGATTCGCCTGTACGCTAAAAACGCCGCTTAGAAGGCCTGAGAAGGCTGGATGGCGGCGTTTTGCTTTTTTCTGTCTACATACTCTAAATAATTCAAGTTGCAGGAAGGCGGTGACGCCAAAGGCCGAGTAAAGCCAACGTACATGCAACTTGAAGTATGACGAGTAAAATTCTTCTGGATGTCCGATGAAGCAATTAACCATCCTGGGATCAACCGGTTCCATTGGTTGCAGTACGCTGGATGTAGTACGCCATAACCCGGAAAAATTTCGTGTTGCTGCGTTGGTGGCGGGTAAAAATGTTGCCCGTATGGTAGAGCAATGCCTGGAGTTTGCGCCTCGCTATGCGGTAATGGATGATGAAAAAAGCGCGGCACAGGTAAAAGCTGCTCTTTTGGCACAGGGTAGCCGTACCGAGGTGATGAGCGGGCAGCAGGCTGCCTGTGATATGGCTGCGCTGGATGATGTTGATCAGGTCATGGCGGCGATTGTCGGCGCAGCGGGTTTGCTGCCGACGCTGGCGGCAATTCGTGCGAGCAAAAGCATTTTGCTGGCGAATAAAGAATCTCTGGTGACCTGCGGTCGTCTGTTTATGGACGACGTGAAACGCCACAAAGCGCAGCTTTTGCCGGTAGATAGCGAGCATAACGCGATTTTTCAGAGTTTACCGCAACCTATCCAACACAATCTGGGATACGCTGACCTTGAGCAAAACGGCGTCATGTCAGTTCTGCTTACCGGGTCTGGTGGCCCATTCCGTGAAACGCCATTGCGCGATCTGGTCTCTATGACCCCCGATCAGGCATGCCGTCATCCGAATTGGTCGATGGGACGAAAAATCTCTGTCGATTCCGCCACCATGATGAACAAAGGTCTGGAATACATTGAAGCGCGTTGGTTATTTAATGCCAGTGCAAGCCAGATGGAAGTGCTGATTCACCCGCAGTCGGTTATTCATTCGATGGTCCGTTATCAGGATGGTAGTGTTCTGGCGCAGTTGGGTGAACCTGATATGCGTACACCTATTGCCCATACGATGGCATGGCCAGAACGTGTGACGTCCGGTGTTAAGCCTGTCGACTTTTGCAAACTCAGTGCGTTGACGTTTTCCGCACCTGATTACCAGCGTTATCCGTGCCTGAAACTGGCGATGGACGCGTTTGAGCAAGGTCAGGCGGCGACGACCGCACTCAATGCCGCGAATGAAATTACCGTTGCCGCATTCCTGGCGCAGCAGATCCGATTTACCGATATTGCCGATCTCAATTTATCTGTACTGGATAAGATGGATTTGCAGGAACCGCAGAGCGTTGACGACGTGTTGAAGGTCGATGCCATCGCGCGGGAAGTCGCCAGAAAAGAAGTGATGCGACTCTCAAGCTGATGATAATCCCTCTACGGAGAATCGTGCTATTTGTTAGCGTTGGGCTTCAGTGATATAGTCTGCGCCACCCGATCGCGGGTATTTGCTTTTTTTCGGTCGGGTAAGCCGTGGTTTGACACGGCTTTTTTGTGGATAGGCTTCAGTATTCCTGAGTACCGTAAATCCTTTCAGGGACTAATAACGCGTTATGTTGTCTGCAACTAAACCATTAAGCGAAAATTTGCCAGCACATGGTTGTCGCCATGTCGCAATTATCATGGATGGCAATGGCCGCTGGGCGAAAAAGCAAGGGAAGATTCGCGCCTTTGGGCATAAGGCTGGAGCAAAATCCGTCCGCCGGGCTGTCTCTTTTGCTGCCAATAACGGTATTGATGCGTTAACGCTGTATGCCTTTAGCAGTGAGAACTGGAACCGACCTGCGCAGGAAGTGAGCGCGTTAATGGAACTGTTTGTGTGGGCACTTGATAGCGAAGTGAAAAACCTGCATCGCCATAACGTACGCCTGCGTATTATCGGGGATATCAGTCGATTTAACTCACGTTTGCAAGAACGGATTCGCAAATCAGAAGCGATTACCGCCCAGAATACCGGGTTGACGCTGAATATTGCAGCGAATTACGGTGGACGGTGGGATATTGTCCAGGGAGTCAGGCAACTGGCACAACAGGTGCAGGACGGTGTGCTGCATCCTGAGCAAATCGATGAAGAGATGCTTGGGCAGCAAATTTGTATGCATGAGCTGGCTCCTGTGGATTTAGTGATAAGGACTGGGGGAGAGCACCGAATTAGTAATTTTCTGTTGTGGCAAATTGCCTACGCCGAACTTTACTTTACCGATGTTCTCTGGCCCGATTTCGATGAACAAGACTTTGAAGGTGCGCTGCATGCCTTTGCTAATCGTGAGCGTCGTTTCGGCGGCACCGAACCCGGTGATGAAAAAGCCTGATGGGGGTCGCTTTTGCTGAAGTATCGCCTGATTTCTGCTTTTGTTTTAATACCCGTTGTCATCGCGGCGCTGTTTTTGCTGCCGCCGGTGGGGTTCGCCATTGTTACGTTGGTCGTCTGTATGTTGGCCGCCTGGGAATGGGGACAGTTAAGCGGTTTTACCACGCGTACGCAGCGAGTCTGGCTGGCGGTTTTGTGCGGGCTATTGCTGGCACTGATGCTATTTTTGCTGCCAGAGTACCATCGCGATATCCATCAACCGCTGGTTGAAGTATCGCTGTGGGCGTCGCTGGGCTGGTGGGTCGTAGCGCTGTTACTGGTATTGTTTTACCCAGGGTCTGCGTCGGTCTGGCGTAATTCCAAAACATTACGCATAATTTTCGGCGTGTTAACCATTGTCCCGTTCTTTTGGGGAATGCTGGCGCTGCGTGCATGGCACTATGATGAGAATCATTATAGTGGCGCGCTATGGCTGCTGTATGTCATGATCCTCGTCTGGGGAGCGGACTCTGGTGCGTATATGTTTGGTAAGCTGTTTGGCAAACATAAGCTGGCCCCGAAGGTTTCTCCTGGTAAAACCTGGCAGGGTTTTTTTGGCGGACTCGCCACTGCGGCCGTGATCTCATGGGGTTATGGCATGTGGGCGAATCTTGAAGTTGCGCCTGTCACCTTGCTCATTTGCTCCATCGTTGCAGCCCTGGCCTCCGTGCTGGGTGACCTGACCGAGAGTATGTTTAAGCGTGAAGCAGGTATTAAGGACAGTGGTCACTTAATTCCAGGACACGGCGGTATTCTGGATCGTATTGATAGCCTGACGGCTGCGGTACCGGTCTTTGCCTGCCTGTTGTTACTGGTGTTCAGGACGCTCTAACGGATGGTCTTATGCTGAGTATTCTCTGGAATTTGGCTGCATTCATCATCGCACTTGGTGTGCTTATCACCGTGCATGAATTTGGTCATTTCTGGGTTGCACGGCGCTGCGGAGTCCGCGTCGAACGCTTTTCCATTGGCTTTGGAAAAGCGCTTTGGCGGCGTACCGATAAATCAGGTACGGAATACGTCATCGCCATGATTCCCCTCGGCGGTTACGTCAAAATGCTGGATGAGCGCGCTGAACCGGTCGCACCGGAATTGCGCCATTACGCCTTCAACAATAAAACGGTTGGACAACGTGCTGCTATTATCGCCGCGGGTCCGATTGCAAACTTCCTTTTTGCTATTTTTGCTTATTGGCTGGTGTTTATCATTGGTGTCCCTGGCGTTCGTCCGGTTGTTGGTGAAATAACACCCAACTCGATTGCTGCACAGGCGCAAATTCAGCCGGGTACGGAACTAAAAGCGGTTGATGGCATCGAAACCCCTGATTGGGATGCCGTGCGATTGCAACTGGTATCCAAAATTGGCGATGAGCATACGACCCTCAGCGTGGCGCAGTTTGGCAGTAACCAGCGACAGGACAAAACGCTGGATTTACGCCATTGGGCATTTGAGCCAGACAAAGAGGATCCTGTCTCTAGTTTGGGCATGCGTCCGCGCGGTCCGCAGATTGAACCGGTACTGTCAGAAGTGCAGGTTAACTCCGCTGCAA
This sequence comes from Citrobacter sp. Cpo071, assembly GCF_030332765.1. NCBI lineage: Bacteria > Pseudomonadati > Pseudomonadota > Gammaproteobacteria > Enterobacterales > Enterobacteriaceae > Citrobacter > Citrobacter sp. Cpo071. Next base: position 322,580 of record NZ_JAOWHE010000079.1, read on the forward strand.
GTAAGGCAGGTTTGCAAGCTGGCGACAGGATCGTTAAAGTCAATGGTCAGTCGCTGACGCAATGGATGACGTTCGTGACGCTGGTGCGCGATAATCCGGATACGCCGTTAGCGCTAAATATTGAAAGACAAGGAAGTTCCTTGTCTTTAACGTTAACCCCAGATTCAAAACAGGTTAACGGTAAGGCAGAAGGGTTTGCGGGCGTGGTGCCTAAAGTTATTCCTCTGCCTGATGAGTATAAGACTGTACGCCAGTATGGGCCATTCAGCGCCATCCTCGAAGCCTCGGATAAAACGTGGCAGTTGATGAAGCTGACGGTCAGTATGCTGGGAAAATTGATTACCGGTGATGTAAAACTGAACAACCTCAGTGGGCCGATTTCTATCGCCCAGGGGGCTGGGATGTCAGCGGAGTTCGGGATTATTTATTACCTGATGTTCCTTGCGCTTATCAGCGTGAACTTAGGGATAATCAACCTGTTTCCGTTGCCCGTTCTTGACGGGGGGCATCTGCTGTTCCTGGCGATAGAAAAGCTGAAGGGCGGTCCGGTATCCGAGCGGGTTCAAGACTTTAGTTATCGCATTGGCTCTATCTTGCTGGTGTTGTTAATGGGGCTTGCACTTTTCAATGATTTCTCTCGGTTGTAAGAGAGTGTTAGGAAGAACGCATAATAACGATGGCGATGAAAAAGTTGCTCATAGCGTCGCTGCTGTTTAGCAGCGCCACCGTATACGGTGCTGAAGGGTTCGTAGTGAAGGACATTCATTTCGAAGGCCTACAGCGAGTCGCCGTTGGTGCGGCTCTCCTCAGTATGCCGGTGCGCACAGGCGACACGGTTAATGATGAAGACATCAGTAATACCATTCGTGCTCTGTTCGCCACCGGAAACTTTGAGGATGTCCGCGTCCTGCGCGATGGTGATACCCTTCTGGTTCAGGTAAAAGAACGTCCGACGATTGCCAGCATCACTTTCTCCGGTAACAAATCGGTGAAAGATGACATGCTGAAGCAAAACCTCGAGGCGTCTGGCGTGCGTGTTGGCGAGTCTCTGGATCGCACAACGCTTGCCGATATCGAAAAGGGCCTGGAAGATTTCTACTATAGCGTCGGTAAGTACAGCGCCAGTGTGAAAGCGGTGGTGACGCCGTTGCCGCGTAACCGCGTTGACCTCAAGCTGGTCTTCCAGGAAGGTGTTTCGGCGAAGATCCAACAGATCAATATCGTCGGCAACCATGCCTTCTCGACTGACGAACTTATCTCTCACTTCCAGTTGCGTGACGAAGTGCCGTGGTGGAACGTGGTGGGCGATCGTAAATACCAGAAACAGAAGCTGGCGGGCGACCTTGAAACCCTGCGTAGCTACTATCTGGATCGCGGTTATGCTCGTTTCAACATTGATTCCACTCAGGTCAGCCTGACGCCGGATAAAAAAGGCATCTACATCACCGTTAACATCACTGAAGGCGAGCAGTACAAGCTTTCTGGGGTTCAGGTGAGCGGTAACCTGGCCGGGCACTCCGCCGAAATTGAGACCCTGACGAAGATCGAGCCAGGTGAACTCTATAACGGCACCAAAGTGACCAAAATGGAAGATGATATCAAGAAGCTTCTGGGTCGCTATGGCTATGCCTATCCGCGCGTACAGTCGCAGCCTGAAATCAATGACGCCGACAAAACCGTTAAATTACGTGTAAACGTGGATGCGGGTAACCGTTTCTATGTGCGTAAGATCCGTTTTGAAGGTAACGACACTTCTAAAGATTCCGTTCTGCGTCGCGAAATGCGTCAGATGGAAGGTGCATGGTTGGGCAGCGATCTGGTCGATCAGGGTAAAGAGCGTCTGAACCGTCTGGGTTACTTTGAAACCGTTGATACCGATACTCAGCGTGTTCCAGGCCGTCCGGATCAGGTTGATGTGGTCTACAAGGTCAAAGAGCGTAACACCGGTAGCTTTAACTTCGGCGTCGGTTACGGTACCGAGAGCGGCGTGAGTTTCCAGGCTGGCGTTCAGCAAGATAACTGGTTAGGTACCGGTTATTCTGTCGGGATTAACGGCACCAAAAACGACTACCAGACCTATACTGAGTTGTCTGTCACTAACCCGTACTTCACCGTTGATGGTGTGAGCCTTGGTGGCCGCGTCTTCTATAACGACTTTGAAGCGGATGATGCAGACCTGTCCGACTATACCAACAAAAGTTATGGTACAGACGTGACGCTGGGCTTCCCGGTCAACGAATACAACACGTTGCGTGCGGGCCTGGGTTATGTACATAACAAACTGTCCAATATGCAGCCGCAGATCGCAATGGATCGTTATCTTGAGTCGATGGGACAATCCGCTGATACCAGCAGTTTTGCCGCTGATGATTTCACCTTTAACTACGGTTGGACATACAACAAGTTAGACCGTGGTTATTTCCCGACAGACGGTTCGCGTGTCAACCTGAACGGTAAAGTCACCATTCCGGGTTCAGACAACGAATACTACAAACTGTCGATGGATACCGCGACCTATGTGCCGATCGATGACGATCACAAGTGGGTTGTTCTGGGCCGTACCAAGGTAGGTTATGGGGATGGCATTGGCAGCAAAGAGATGCCGTTCTACGAGAACTTCTACGCCGGTGGTTCCAGTACCGTGCGTGGCTTCCAGTCCAACACCATTGGTCCGAAAGCGGTTTATAAAAATGGTGCCAGAACTGACTGGGACGACGGTGATAACGAAGAATGTACTCAGGCTTCAGGCTGTAAATCAGATGATGCGGTAGGTGGTAACGCCATGGCTGTCGCCAGCCTGGAATTTATTACCCCGACGCCGTTCATCAGCGATAAGTATGCTAACTCGGTCCGTACCTCCTTCTTCTGGGATATGGGTACCGTTTGGGATACGAACTGGGATCCGTCATCTGCGCCGTCGGATGTGCCGGACTATAGTGATCCGAGCAATATCCGTATGTCAGCGGGTATCGCGTTACAATGGATGTCCCCATTGGGGCCGTTGGTTTTCTCCTACGCCCAGCCGTTCAAGAAGTACGATGGAGACAAAGCGGAACAGTTCCAGTTTAACATTGGTAAAACCTGGTAACTGTTCTTCGCAAAGGAATGTAGTGGTAGTGTAGCGATGACTTTAGGCGATCTTGCATGGGATCGCCTGGCCACGCAAAGAACTGCACCTTCGGGTGCAAATGGGATGGTAAGGAGTTAATTGTGAAAAAGTGGTTATTAGCTGCAGGTCTCGGTTTAGCGATGGCAACGTCCGCACAGGCTGCTGACAAAATTGCAATCGTCAATATGGGTAGCCTGTTCCAACAGGTTGCACAGAAGACGGGTGTTTCTGCTACGCTGGAAAACGAGTTCAAAGGCCGTGCCAGCGAACTGCAGCGTATGGAATCCGATCTGCAATCTAAAATGCAGCGTCTGCAATCAATGAAAGCAGGTAGCGATCGTACCAAGCTGGAAAAAGACGTCATGGCTCAGCGCCAGACTTTCTCTCAGAAAGCTCAGGCTTTCGAGCAGGATCGTGCACGTCGTTCCAACGAAGAACGTGGCAAACTGGTTACTCGTATCCAGACAGCTGTGAAATCTGTTGCCAGCAGCCAGAGCATTGATCTGGTCGTTGACGCAAACACCGTTGCATACAACAGCAGCGATGTAAAAGACATCACCGCTGACGTACTGAAACAGGTTAAATAAGTAATGCCTTCAATTCGACTGGCTGATTTAGCAGAGCAGTTGGATGCAGAATTACACGGTGATGGCGATATCGTCATCACCGGCGTAGCGTCCATGCAATCTGCGCAAACTGGCAATATCACGTTCATGGTGAATCCTAAATACCGTGAACATTTAGGCGTATGCCAGGCGTCTGCCGTTGTGATGACGCAGGACGATCTTCCTTTTGCTAAGAGTGCGGCGCTGGTAGTGAAGAATCCCTACCTGACCTATGCACGTATGGCGCAAATTTTAGATACCACGCCTCAGCCTGCACAGAACATTGCACCCAGTGCAGTGATCGATGCAACGGCGAAGCTGGGTAATAATGTCTCTGTGGGCGCAAATGCGGTCATTGAGTCTGGCGTAGAACTGGGCGATAACGTGGTTATCGGTGCAGGTTGCTTCGTCGGAAAAAATACCAAAATCGGTGCAGGTTCACGCTTGTGGGCGAATGTGACGATTTACCACGACATCCAGATCGGTGAAAATTGCCTGATCCAGTCCAGCACTGTCGTTGGATCTGATGGATTTGGTTACGCGAACGATCGTGGTAACTGGGTGAAGATCCCCCAGCTTGGTCGCGTGATTATCGGCGATCGCGTCGAGATCGGCGCTTGTACCACCATTGACCGTGGTGCTCTGGACGATACTGTGATCGGTAATGGTGTTATCATTGATAACCAGTGCCAGATTGCGCATAACGTTGTGATTGGCGACAATACGGCGGTAGCCGGTGGCGTCATTATGGCGGGTAGCCTGAAGATTGGCCGTTATTGCATGATTGGCGGTGCCAGCGTGATCAATGGGCATATGGAAATATGCGACAAAGTTACGGTAACTGGCATGGGTATGGTGATGCGTCCTATCACTGAACCTGGCGTCTACTCCTCAGGCATTCCGCTACAACCCAACAAGGTATGGCGTAAAACAGCTGCACTGGTGATGAATATTGATGATATGAGCAAGCGCCTCAAAGCGATTGAGCGCAAGGTTAATCAACAAGACTAAAGCACCGTTTTTGCATGTCTGACTTTTCGGCCTGTCCCATTCATACGATTGCGACAGGCCGTGTTATTATTGCCTTTTAGTATATTTTGACAGGAAGAGTATTTTGACTACTAACACTCATACTCTGCATATTGAAGAGATTTTAGAACTTCTGCCGCACCGTTTTCCGTTTTTGCTGGTTGACCGCGTGCTGGATTTTGAAGAAGGTCGTTTTCTGCGCGCAGTGAAAAATGTATCCGTTAATGAGCCTTTCTTTCAGGGCCACTTCCCGGGTAAACCTATTTTCCCTGGCGTATTGATTCTGGAAGCGATGGCACAGGCTACCGGTATCCTCGCGTTTAAAAGCGTAGGAAAACTGGAACCAGGCGAACTGTATTATTTCGCGGGTATTGATGAAGCACGCTTTAAGCGTCCTGTCGTGCCTGGCGATCAGATGATCATGGAAGTGACTTTCGAAAAAACGCGCCGTGGCCTGACCCGTTTTAAAGGGGTTGCGCTGGTCGACGGTAAAGTTGTGTGCGAAGCAACGATGATGTGTGCCCGTAGCCGGGAGGCCTGATACGTGATTGATAAATCCGCCTTTATTCACCCGACCGCCATTGTAGAAGAGGGCGCCAGCATTGGTGCCAATGCTCACATTGGCCCATTTTGTATTGTTGGACCCCATGTTGAAATTGGTGAGGGTACCGTACTGAAGTCTCACGTTGTCGTGAATGGCCATACAAAAATTGGTCGCGATAACGAGATCTATCAGTTTGCCTCCATCGGTGAAGTTAACCAGGATCTTAAATATGCTGGTGAACCGACCCGTGTGGAAATTGGCGATCGCAACCGCATCCGCGAAAGCGTCACCATTCATCGTGGCACAGTGCAGGGCGGTGGAGTGACGAAGGTGGGCAGCGATAACTTACTGATGATTAATGCGCACGTCGCGCATGATTGTACGGTAGGCAACCGCTGTATTCTGGCGAATAACGCCACGCTTGCCGGACATGTTTCGCTTGATGATTTTGTTATCATCGGCGGCATGACTGCGGTGCATCAGTTCTGCATCATCGGTGCACATGTGATGGTTGGCGGCTGTTCTGGTGTAGCCCAGGACGTGCCTCCGTACGTTATCGCCCAGGGCAACCACGCGACGCCGTTTGGCGTCAATATCGAAGGTTTGAAGCGTCGTGGATTCACCCGCGAAGCGATTACCGCGATTCGTAACGCCTACAAAGCGTTGTACCGTAGCGGTAAAACGCTGGAAGAAGTGAAACCCGAAATCGCGGAACTGGCGAAACAGTATCCCGAAGTTCAGGCTTTCAGCGACTTCTTTGAGCGCTCAACGCGTGGCCTGATTCGTTAATGACTGAACAGCGTCCTTTAACGATTGCCCTCGTCGCCGGAGAAACCTCCGGCGATATTCTTGGTGCAGGGTTAATCCGTGCACTCAAGGCTCGCGTTCCCAATGCGCGCTTTGTTGGCGTGGCGGGTCCGCTGATGCAGGCCGAAGGCTGTGAAGCCTGGTACGAAATGGAAGAGCTGGCGGTCATGGGCATTGTTGAAGTGCTCGGACGCCTGCGCCGTTTACTGCATATTCGTGCCGACCTCACTCGCCGATTCACCGACTTAAAGCCGGATGTTTTCGTCGGCATTGATGCGCCTGATTTCAATATTACCCTCGAAGGGAACTTGAAAAAACAGGGCATTAAAACCATTCATTATGTCAGTCCGTCCGTCTGGGCGTGGCGACAGAAACGCGTTTTCAAAATAGGCAGATCCACCAACATGGTGCTGGCCTTTCTGCCTTTCGAAAAAGCGTTTTATGACAAATTTAACGTCCCGTGCCGCTTTATCGGTCATACCATGGCAGATGCCATGCCGTTGGACCCGGATAAAAATGCGGCGCGTGATGTTCTGGGCATTCCCCATGACGCTCACTGCCTGGCACTACTGCCAGGAAGCCGTGGTGCAGAAGTGGAGATGCTCAGCGCCGATTTTCTGAAAACGGCGCAGCTATTACGCCAGCATTATCCGGATCTCGAAGTGGTGGTGCCGTTGGTGAATGCCAAACGTCGCGAGCAGTTTGAGCGAATCAAAGCTGAAGTTGCACCGGAGCTTTCTGTACATCTGCTCAATGGGATGGGACGTGAAGCAATGGTGGCCAGCGATGCCGCACTGCTGGCTTCAGGTACCGCCGCGCTGGAATGTATGCTGGCAAAATGCCCTATGGTGGTTGGCTACCGTATGAAACCCTTCACCTTCTGGCTGGCGAAGCGTCTGGTGAAGACTGATTACGTTTCGCTACCTAACCTGCTGGCGGGAAGAGAACTGGTTAAAGAGCTGTTGCAGGAAGAGTGTGAACCGCAGGCGCTGTCGCAAGCGCTATTGCCGTTGCTGGCGAATGGTAAAACCAGCCATGCGATGCACGACATATTCCGTGAACTGCACCAGCAGATCCGTTGCAATGCTGATGAGCAGGCAGCGGATGCGGTCCTGGAGTTAGCGCAATGATTGAATTTGTGTATCCGCATACGCATTTAGTGGCGGGTGTGGATGAAGTCGGGCGCGGCCCTTTGGTTGGCGCAGTCGTCACTGCCGCCGTCATTCTGGATCCGGCTCGCCCTATTATCGGTCTTAACGACTCAAAAAAACTGTCAGAAAAACGTCGCCTGGCGCTGTTTGATGAAATTAAAGAAAAAGCGTTAAGCTGGAGCCTGGGTCGGGCGGAACCGCATGAAATCGACGAGCTGAACATTTTGCATGCCACCATGCTTGCCATGCAGCGTGCGGTTGCGGGTCTGCATATTGCGCCTGAATACGTGCTGATTGACGGCAATCGTTGCCCGGCATTACCGGTACCGTCGATGGCGGTGGTCAAAGGTGATAGCCGCGTGGCGGAGATTAGCGCCGCATCGATTCTGGCAAAAGTGACCCGTGACGCTGAAATGGCGGCGCTGGATACGGTTTTTCCACAGTATGGTTTTGCACAGCACAAAGGCTATCCAACCGCATTTCATCTGGAAAAATTGGCACTGCATGGTGCGACTGAGCACCATCGCCGCAGCTTTGGCCCCGTCAAACGCGCACTGGGACTCTCGTCCTGATTCTTGTGTCGAAGGAATCTGAAGATGTCTGAACCACGTTTCGTCCACCTACGGGTGCACAGCGACTACTCCATGATCGATGGGCTGGCGAAAACCGGACCGCTGGTGAAAAAGGCGGCCGCGTTAGGCATGCCTGCGCTGGCGATCACCGATTTTACCAACCTGTGTGGTCTGGTGAAGTTTTACGGAGCGGGTCACGGTGCGGGTATTAAGCCGATAGTTGGCGCAGATTTTCATGTCCGCAGTGAGCTGTTGGGCGATGAACTCACGCAGCTCACCGTGCTGGCCGCAAATAATACCGGCTATCAGAACCTGACGTTGTTGATTTCGAAAGCCTATCAGCGCGGCTATGGCGCAGAAGGACCGGTTATCGACCGGGACTGGTTGGTTGAGCTAAAAGAAGGTTTGATTTTGCTCTCCGGCGGTCGCATGGGCGATGTCGGACGCAGCCTGCTGCGCGGCAATAGCGCACTGGTTGACGAGTGCGTGGCGTTTTACGAAGAACATTTTCCCAATTGCTATTTCCTCGAACTGATTCGCACCGGCAGGCAAGATGAAGAAAATTATCTGCATGCAGCCGTAGCACTGGCCGAAACGCGTGGTCTACCGGTGGTGGCGACTAACGATGTCCGCTTCCTGGAAACCGGAGATTTCGACGCGCATGAAATCCGCGTAGCAATCCACGACGGGTTCACCCTTGATGACCCGAAACGCCCGCGTAACTATTCGCCGCAGCAGTACATGCGCAGCGAAGATGAGATGTGCGAGCTGTTCTCCGATATTCCGGAAGCACTGCAAAACACCGTCGAGATAGCCAAACGCTGCAACGTGACGGTGCGTCTGGGCGAATACTTCCTGCCGCAGTTCCCGACCGGCGATATGACCACCGAGGATTTCCTCGTGGCGAAATCACGCGAAGGGCTGGAAGAACGTCTCGAATTTTTGTTCCCTGACCCTGAAGTTCGTGCGCAGAAGCGCCCGCCTTACGATGAACGTCTGGAAGTTGAACTTAAAGTTATCAACCAGATGGGATTCCCAGGCTACTTCCTGATCGTTATGGAATTTATCCAGTGGTCGAAAGATAACGGCGTACCGGTAGGCCCGGGACGTGGTTCCGGCGCTGGCTCACTTGTCGCCTATGCGCTGAAAATTACCGATCTCGATCCGCTGGAGTTTGACCTGCTGTTCGAACGTTTCCTTAACCCGGAACGTGTCTCAATGCCCGACTTCGACGTTGACTTCTGTATGGAGAAACGCGACCAGGTTATCGAGCACGTGGCGGAAATGTACGGTCGTGATGCGGTTTCGCAGATTATTACCTTTGGTACGATGGCTGCAAAAGCTGTTATCCGCGACGTGGGCCGCGTGCTGGGGCATCCGTACGGTTTCGTTGACCGTATTTCGAAACTGGTGCCGCCCGACCCGGGCATGACGCTGGCAAAAGCCTTTGAAGCCGAACCCCAACTGCCGGAAATCTATGAGGCAGATGAAGAGGTTAAAGCGCTGATCGATATGGCGCGTAAGCTGGAAGGCGTCACGCGTAACGCTGGTAAGCACGCCGGTGGTGTGGTTATCGCACCGACAAAAATTACTGATTTTGCGCCTCTGTACTGCGATGAGCAGGGGCTGCACCCGGTTACTCAGTTTGATAAGAACGACGTGGAATATGCCGGTCTTGTGAAGTTCGACTTCCTCGGCCTGCGTACGCTCACCATCATCAACTGGGCGCTGGAAATGATCAACGCGCGCCGTGAAAAGAACGGTGAGCCACCGCTGGATATTGCGGCTATCCCGCTGGATGACAAGAAAAGCTTCGATATGCTGCAACGCTCGGAGACCACGGCGGTCTTCCAGCTTGAATCCCGCGGTATGAAAGACCTGATCAAACGTCTGCAGCCTGACTGCTTCGAAGACATGATCGCACTGGTGGCTCTGTTCCGCCCAGGTCCGCTACAGTCGGGGATGGTAGATAACTTTATCGACCGTAAGCATGGTCGCGAAGAGATTTCCTACCCGGACGTACAATGGCAGCATGAGTGTCTGAAACCGGTACTGGAGCCGACCTACGGCATTATCCTGTATCAGGAACAGGTTATGCAGATTGCCCAGGAGTTGTCCGGGTACACCCTTGGCGGCGCGGATATGCTGCGTCGTGCGATGGGTAAGAAAAAGCCGGAAGAGATGGCTAAGCAGCGCGGCACCTTTGAAGAAGGGGCGAAAAAGCGCGGCGTAGACGGCGAACTGGCGATGAAAATCTTTGACCTGGTGGAGAAATTCGCCGGTTACGGATTTAACAAATCGCACTCCGCAGCCTATGCGCTGGTCTCTTACCAGACGCTGTGGCTGAAGGCGCATTATCCTGCTGAGTTTATGGCGGCGGTAATGACCGCCGATATGGATAACACTGAGAAAGTGGTCGGGCTGGTAGATGAATGCTGGCGTATGGGGCTCAAAATCCTGCCGCCGGATATCAACTCCGGGCTTTACCATTTTCACGTGAATGATGATGGCGAGATTGTTTATGGCATCGGCGCGATAAAAGGCGTGGGTGAAGGACCAATTGAAGCTATTATTGAGGCGCGTAACGAAGGCGGTTACTTCCGTGAGTTGTTTGATCTCTGTGCGCGCACGGATATCAAAAAACTTAACCGCCGGGTGCTGGAAAAGCTAATCATGTCCGGGGCGTTTGATCGCCTTGGCCCGCATCGCGCGGCGTTGATGAATTCGCTCAACGATGCGCTAAAAGCCGCCGATCAGCATGCAAAAGCCGAAGCCATCGGTCAGGCCGATATGTTTGGCGTGCTGGCGGAAGAACCGGAGCAAATTGAACAATCCTATGCCAGTTGCCAACCGTGGCCGGAGCAGGTGGTATTAGATGGTGAGCGTGAAACGTTGGGGCTTTACCTGACGGGACACCCCATCAACCAGTATTTAAAAGAAATTGAGCGCTATGTCGGAGGCTACAGGCTGAAAGACATGCATCCGACAGAACGTGGTAAAGTCACCACGGCTGCGGGGCTCGTCATTGCTGCGCGGGTAATGGTCACCAAGCGCGGCAATCGTATCGGCATCTGTACACTGGATGACCGTTCCGGACGTCTGGAAGTTATGTTGTTTACCGATGCTCTGGATAAATACCAGCAATTGCTGGAAAAAGACCGCATACTTATCGTCAGCGGACAGGTCAGCTTTGATGACTTCAGCGGCGGGCTTAAAATGATGGCCCGTGAAGTCATGGATATTGACGAAGCCCGGGAAAAATATGCTCGCGGGCTTGCTATCTCGCTGACGGACAGGCAAATTGATGACCAGCTTTTAAACCGACTCCGTCAGTCTCTGGAACCCCACCGCTCGGGGACAATTCCAGTACATCTCTACTATCAGAGGGCGGATGCACGTGCGCGGTTGCGTTTTGGCGCGACGTGGCGTGTCTCTCCGAGCGATCGTTTGCTAAACGATCTCCGTGGCCTTATTGGTTCGGAGCAGGTGGAACTGGAGTTTGACTAATACAGGAATACTATGAGTCTGAATTTCCTTGATTTTGAACAGCCGATTGCAGAGCTGGAAGCAAAAATCGATTCTTTGACTGCGGTTAGCCGTCAGGATGAGAAACTGGATATTAACATCGATGAAGAAGTGCATCGCCTGCGTGAAAAAAGCGTAGAACTGACGCGTAAAATCTTCGCCGATCTTGGCGCATGGCAGGTAGCCCAACTGGCGCGCCATCCACAGCGTCCGTACACCCTGGATTATGTCCGCCTGGCGTTTGATGAATTTGATGAGCTGGCGGGCGATCGTGCCTATGCGGATGATAAAGCTATTGTCGGCGGTATCGCGCGTCTGGATGGCCGTCCGGTGATGATCATTGGTCATCAGAAAGGCCGTGAGACCAAAGAAAAGATTCGCCGTAATTTCGGCATGCCAGCGCCGGAAGGCTATCGCAAAGCGCTGCGTCTGATGGAAATGGCCGAGCGTTTCAACATGCCGATCATTACCTTCATCGACACCCCAGGGGCTTACCCGGGCGTGGGCGCGGAAGAGCGTGGTCAGTCAGAAGCGATCGCACGCAACCTGCGTGAAATGTCGCGTCTGAGCGTACCGGTAATCTGCACCGTTATCGGTGAAGGTGGTTCCGGTGGCGCACTGGCGATCGGTGTAGGCGATAAAGTGAATATGCTGCAATACAGCACCTATTCCGTTATCTCCCCGGAAGGTTGTGCTTCCATTCTGTGGAAAAGCGCCGACAAAGCACCGCTGGCCGCAGAAGCGATGGGAATTGTTGCCCCGCGTCTGAAAGAGCTGAAGCTTATCGACTCTATCATTCCGGAACCGTTAGGCGGCGCACACCGCAATCCGGAAGTGATGGCTGCGTCCCTGAAAGCACAGCTGCTGGCCGATCTCGCCGATCTTGACGTGTTAAGCAAAGACGATCTGAAAAACCGTCGTTACCAGCGTCTGATGAGCTACGGTTACGCGTAAACTACATTAATTCCGAAAAGGGCCACAACGTTGTGGCCCTTTTTTTTACCTGTGGTTTGGCCAGGCTATGATTAACTAAGGTTTTTCCAGGAGGAACGCATGAATATCATTGCCATCATGGGACCGCATGGCGTCTTTTATAAAGATGAGCCCATCAAGGAACTTGAACGTGCGCTGCAACAGCAGGGATTTCAGATTATCTGGCCGCAGAATAGCGTTGACCTGCTGAAGTTTATCGAACACAACCCGCGAATTTGCGGCGTCATTTTTGACTGGGATGAATATAGCCTGGAGCTGTGCAGTGACATCAACCAGCTCAACGAGTATCTCCCGCTCTACGCCTTTATTAATACCCATTCGACGATGGATGTCAGTGCGCACGACCTGCGCATGGCGCTGTGGTTTTTTGAGTATGCGCTGGGTCAGTCTGAAGACATTGCCACCCGCATTCGCCAGTACACCAGCGAATACCTCGATAACATCACGCCTCCGTTCACCAAGGCGCTGTTTACCTATGTGAAGGAAGGAAAGTATACCTTCTGTACGCCCGGGCACATGGCGGGGACGGCGTACCAGAAAAGCCCGGTCGGCTGCCTGTTCTATGATTTCTTTGGCGGCAATACGCTGAAAGCCGACGTGTCCATTTCCGTAACCGAACTGGGTTCATTGCTTGATCATACCGGTCCGCACCTCGAAGCGGAGGAGTATATCGCGCGTACTTTTGGTGCCGAACAGAGCTATATGGTGACCAACGGCACCTCGACGTCGAACAAAATTGTCGGCATGTATGCTGCGCCTGCAGGCAGTACGCTACTGATTGACCGCAACTGCCATAAGTCGCTAGCGCATTTGCTGATGATGAGCGATGTGGTGCCTATCTGGTTGAAGCCTACGCGTAACGCGTTGGGGATCCTCGGCGGTATACCCCGTCGGGAATTTACCCATGCAAGTATTGAACGTAAGGTAGAAGAGACGACTCAGGCGCAATGGCCGGTACACGCGGTGATCACCAACTCCACCTATGACGGGCTGCTTTATAACACCAACTGGATCAAGCAAACCCTGGATGTGCCCTCCATCCATTTTGATTCAGCCTGGGTGCCATATACCCATTTTCATCCGATCTATCAGGGGAAAAGCGGGATGAGCGGCGAACGGGTACCGGGAAAGGTGATTTTTGAAACACAGTCCACCCACAAGATGCTGGCGGCGTTGTCACAGGCTTCGCTGATCCACATTAAGGGTGACTATGATGAAGACACGTTCAACGAAGCCTTTATGATGCACACCTCCACGTCTCCGAGCTATCCGATTGTGGCGTCGATAGAAACGGCGGCGGCAATGCTGCGTGGCAATTCCGGCAAGCGGTTAATCAATCGTTCGGTGGAACGGGCGCTGCATTTCCGTAAAGAAGTGCAGCGTCTGCGCGAAGAGTCGGATGGCTGGTTCTTTGATATCTGGCAGCCGGAAAAGGTCGATGAAGCAGAATGTTGGCCGGTAGCGCCAGGTGAAGACTGGCACGGATTTGTTGATGCTGATGCCGACCACATGTTCCTCGACCCGGTGAAGGTCACGATTCTGACGCCGGGAATGGATGAACAGGGAAATATGAGCGAAGAGGGGATCCCCGCGGCGCTGGTGGCGAAATTCCTTGATGAACGCGGCGTCGTCGTCGAAAAAACGGGACCGTATAACCTGTTGTTCCTGTTCAGTATTGGCATAGATAAGACCCGGGCGATGGGGCTGCTACGTGGCCTGACGGAATTTAAGCGCTCGTACGATCTGAATTTACGCGTGAAAAATATGCTGCCGGATCTGTATGCTGAAGATCCCGATTTCTATCGCAATATGCGTATTCAGGATCTGGCACAGGGGATCCATAAGCTGATCCGCCAGCACGATCTCTCCGGACTGATGCTGCGGGCATTTGATACCTTGCCGGAAATGAAAATGACACCGCACCAGGCCTGGCAGAGGCAGATCATAGGTGAGGTGGAAACCGTGGCGCTTGATCAACTGGTAGGACGCGTGTCCGCCAATATGATCCTGCCTTATCCTCCAGGCGTGCCGCTCTTGATGCCCGGGGAAATGATCACTGCCAAAAGCCGGGCTGTCCTCGATTTTCTTCTGATGCTGTGTTCAGTGGGGCAGCGCTACCCGGGATTTGAAACCGATATCCATGGCGCTAAGCTGGGCGAGGATGGCGTGTATCGCGTGAGAGTCTTAAAAATGGCATAACGACTTGCCTGACCCTAAGACATACGAGTAACGTGCTGACAGAAAAATGAAAGAGGCGATGACGCTATGCTGGGATTAAAACAGGTTCACCATATTGCCATTATTGCGACGGACTACGCGGCGAGTAAGGCATTTTACTGCGATGTGCTTGGCTTTACACTGATGAGCGAAGCCTATCGGGAAGAGAGAGACTCGTGGAAAGGCGATCTGGCATTGAACGGCCAGTATGTGATTGAGCTTTTTTCTTTCCCGTTTCCACCTTGCCGTCCGAGCCGACCGGAAGCCTGCGGTTTGCGTCATCTGGCGTTCAGCGTGGAGGATGTGGAAAAGTCGATCGCGCATCTGGAAGCACACCACGTGAAGTGTGAATCCATACGTATCGATCCATTTACCGGTAAACGCTTTACGTTTTTCAACGATCCGGACGGATTGCCCCTCGAACTGTACGAGATGTAAGGCTTGTCATTGTGGCGTTAGCCCGGTAACGTGCCGGGCAATGCCATTGTAAGTAACCATCATGACGACACTCACGCTGAACACTTCACTGCTGAATTCTCAATCGATTTTGGTCGCCTTTAGCGGCGGGCTGGACTCAACAGTACTCCTACATCAGCTGGTGCAGTGGCGAGCGCAGCATCCTGAGGTCGCTTTACGCGCAATCCATATTCATCACGGATTAAGCCCACATGCAGACATTTGGGTGCAGCACTGTGAGTCAGTATGTATGCAGTGGCAGGTGCCGCTAGTGGTTGAGCGGGTACACCTTGAGGACGATGGCCTGGGCATCGAAGCTCAGGCGCGACGCGCGCGCTATCAGGCATTTGCGCAGACCTTACTACCGGGCGAGGTGCTGATGACCGCCCAGCATCTCGATGACCAGTGTGAAACCTTTTTGCTGGCGCTTAAGCGCGGCAGCGGCCCTGCCGGACTTTCCGGCATGGGTGAAAACTCACCGTTCGCCGGAACCCAGCTGATTCGACCGCTGCTGGCGCAAACGCGAGAGGCGCTTGAAGCATGGGCGCGGCAGCATGAATTATGCTGGATTGAAGATGAAAGCAATCAGGATGATACCTACGATCGCAATTTCCTCAGATTGCGCGTTACCCCATTGCTGCAACAGCGCTGGCCGCACTTCGCGCAAGCCGTAGCCCGCAGCGCCGCGCTGTGTGCTGAGCAGGAGAGTTTACTGGATGAACTGCTGGCCAGCGATTTAGCCAATTGCATCACAGCCCACGGCACACTGTTACTGGCACCGTTAATGATGATGAGCGATGTGCGTCGTGCCGCGCTGCTTCGTCGCTGGCTGGCGGGGTTAAATGCGCCGATGCCTTCTCGTGATGGACTGGAACGTATCTGGCAGGAAGTGGCGCTGGCACGGGAAGATGCCTCACCCTGTTTTCGCCTCGGGGAGTACGAGGTCCGCCGTTATCAGTCACAGCTGTGGTGGGTGAAGTTAGTCGATGGGCAAAGTGAAACCGTTATCCCATGGCTAGAGTGGAAAACACCGTTGGCGCTGCCTGCCGGATTGGGTTCGGTTCAGTTAATCTCTGCGGGTGAATTGCGCATGCCGCAAGCGGATGAAGCTGTCAGCATTCGTTTCAAAGCACCAGGGTTATTGCATATTGTCGGGCGTAACGGTGGGCGGAAATTAAAGAAAATCTGGCAGGAGCAGGGGATCCCGCCCTGGCGACGAGATACCACACCGCTGCTGTTTTACGGCGAAACGTTGATTGCGGCTGCGGGGGTTTTCGTGACGCGTGAGGGAGCGGCGGAAGATGAAGAAGGCGTGAGTCTGGTTTGGCGTGGAAAGTAGGCCGGATAAGGTGCTTTGCACCGTCATCCGGCACCAAAATAATCAGGATTCGCTGACCACCACGGTACCGATCTGCGGGTGGCTGAAGCTGGCAATTTTGTCGAGGCGAAGCTCCCGGGTTTCACCTGCGACATCTGCGACCAGATACTCCACGTTTTTGCGTGAAACCAGGTCGTTCGCTTTCGCCTGCAAAACTTCGCCATCTTTTAACGCCAGCGTCAGTAACAAATGGTGCTGGCAGGCGAGTTCAAGATTGTCGTAATCATCGCAATTGATGGGTTGATACGTTTCATTCATTGACATAATCGCTCACCAGTAAGTTCGCGGCAGCATAGGCCGCTTTTTCCCTGACCGACTCTGGAAGGGCGCTGTCTGCCGCCACTTCATTAAGCACCTTCAATACGCAACCCAGCGCATCCGGGATATACCCTAAGTCTCCGCTGGCGATTTCCGCGTACCGCTTGCGTATTAACTCACAATATTTTTCCACATGCCCTCCTGTCAGCACTCTGACTTAACCGTGGATGCAAGTCTAAGCCTACGAAGATAAACTCTGTTTAGCAAGGTGACTATACCATACTCATTCAAGCAATATCAGCGCCTTGATAGATGAGCAGTTAGCAGCCTTTTGCCGCAGTTTTCGCTACAATGTGCGCCTGATTCGAAAGGAGTTCTCCCATGGCGCTTAAAGCGACAATTTATAAAGCCGTCGTCAACGTAGCGGATCTTGACCGCAACCAGTTTCTTGACGCGGCCTTGACGCTGGCGCGTCACCCCTCTGAAACCCAGGAGCGCATGATGCTGCGCCTGCTGGCCTGGATTAAATATGCCGATGAACGGCTGCAGTTCACGCGTGGCCTGAGCGCGGAAGACGAGCCTGAAGCATGGCTGCGTAACGACCATCTGGGCATCGATCTTTGGATTGAGCTGGGTCTGCCGGATGAGCGCCGTATCAAGAAAGCCTGTACCCAGTCTGGTGAGGTTGCTCTGTTTGCCTACAACAGCCGTGCGGCTCAGATCTGGTGGCAGCAAAACCAGAACAAATGTGCGCAGTTTAAAAATCTCACCGTGTGGTATCTGGATGATGAACAGCTGGCGCAACTGAGTGATTTTGCTGGTCGTACAATGGCGCTGCAGGCGACTATTCAGGACGGCGCTATTTGGCTGTCCGACTCTCAGAACAATCTGGAAATTCATCTGACCGCGTGGCAGCCGCGTTCATGATTGTTCTCTCCCGAAACGTCTCTATCCCTGATAATGAGCTGGAAATCACGGCGATTCGGGCACAAGGCGCGGGTGGTCAGCACGTTAACAAGACCTCGACGGCTATCCATTTGCGCTTTGACATTCGGGCCTCGAGCCTGCCAGAGTATTACAAGGAACGCCTGCTGGCCGCCAGCCATCATCTGATTAGCGGCGATGGCATTATTATCATTAAGGCGCAGGAATACCGTAGCCAGGAGCTCAATCGGGAAGCGGCAATCTCCCGACTGGTGGCGGTGATAAAAGAATTAACCGCGGTGCAAAAAAGCCGACAGGCAACTCGCCCTACGCGCGCCTCGAAAGAGCGCAGGTTGTCATCGAAGGCGCAAAAATCCACAGTGAAAGCACTGCGCGGGAGAGTTCGTCGAACGCAAGACTGACGAGCGGGAATAAAAATTAATAAGGAATTGATAGTGAAAACAGCAATATTGTCCGTGGTCGCTGCATGCACGCTTTTTTCCTTGATCGGCTGTAATAACCGTACTGAAGTTGAAGTACTACAGCCGACGCGGGCGGCAGAATTAAAACCGATGCAGCAAAGCTGGCGTGGCATCTTACCTTGCGCGGACTGCGAAGGGATTGAAACCTCTCTGTTTCTGGAAAAAGACGGTACATGGGTGATGAACGAACGCTATCAGGGCGTGCGGGATGAACCGTCTTCATTTGCCTCTTATGGCACATGGGCGCGTACAGCCGACAAACTGGTGCTGACCGACAGCAAAGGTGAAAAATCGTACTACCGGGCTAAAGGCGAGGCGCTGGAAATGCTCGATCGTGAAGGTAACCCGATTGAGTCACAGTTTAACTACACGCTCCAGCCGGTTTCCGCCAGCTTACCGGTGACGCCAATGCCGATGCGAGGCATGTATTTCTATATGGCTGACGCGGCAATCTTTACCGACTGCGCAACGGGTAAACGGATGCCGGTGGCGAATAATGCTCAGCTTGAACGCGACTATTTAGCCGCTCGTGCGGAAAACGGACAGTCCGTACTGCTGACGCTTGAGGCGCATTTCACGCTGGAGTCAAACCCGGATACGGGTGAGAAAGTGAAAACGTTGATGGCGGATAAAGACGCGAAATTTATCCCTGGTAAAGCGTGTAATTAATCGATAGAAAAAAGGCCCTGATAATCAGGGCCTTTTTGTTGGTATTAGCCTTTAATGGCTTTGACCAGGAAGTCGACGATGTCGCCGGTTTTAATCAGCTCTTTCTCGCCGTTACGACGGTATTTGTATTCGATATCGTCGTTGTCGAGGTTACGGTCGCCCAGCACGATGGTGTGTGGGATACCGATCAGTTCCATATCGGCAAACATCACGCCCGGACGCTCTTTACGATCGTCCATCAGCACTTCGATACCCTGCGCGCGCAGCTCAGCGTACAGCTTTTCAGCCAGCTCCTGCACACGGTAGGACTTGTGCATGTTCATCGGCAGAATGGCGACCTGGAACGGGGCAATGGCATCTGGCCATACGATGCCACGATCGTCAAAGTTCTGTTCAATAGCAGCAGCGACTACGCGAGTGACCCCGATACCGTAGCAGCCCATAGTCAGCGTCTGGTTACGGCCATCTTCGCCCTGAACAGCGGCTTTCATTGCTTCAGAGTACTTGGTACCCAACTGGAAGATGTGGCCGACTTCGATACCGCGTTTGATCATCAGCGTACCTTTGCCGTCCGGGCTAGGGTCGCCGGCGACCACGTTACGGATGTCAGCAACTTCCGGGGTGGCCACATCGCGATCCCAGTTGATACCGAAATAGTGTTTACCGTCGATGTTGGCACCGGCAGCGAAATCGCTCATTACTGCAACGGTACGGTCGATAACCACCGGAATTGGCATATTCACCGGACCGAGCGAGCCAGGACCTGCTTTTACCAGCGCACGAATTTCTTCTTCGGTGGCAAAGGTCAGCGGGCTGGCAACCTGCGGCAGTTTTTCCGCTTTGACTTCGTTCAGCTCGTGATCGCCACGAACCAGCAGGGCGACCAGCGGGTAGCTGCTGCCTTCAACGGCTTTCACCAGCAGGGTTTTCACGGTTTTTTCGATGGGCAGGTTGAACTGCTCAACCAGTTCGGCGATGGTTTTAGCGTTCGGCGTATCTACCAGCGTCATTTCCTGGGTTGCTGCCGCGCGCGGCTCCTTCGGCGCAACGGCTTCGGCAAATTCGATGTTCGCCGCATAGTCGGAAGAGTCGGAGAAGATCACATCGTCTTCGCCGCTCTGCGCCAGCACCTGGAATTCGTGAGAGGCGCTGCCGCCGATAGAACCGGTATCCGCTTGTACTGCACGGAAATCCAGCCCCATACGGCTGAAGATTTTGCTATACGCAGCGTACATCGCGTCGTAGGTTTCCTGCAGGGATTCCTGAGAGGTGTGGAAAGAGTATGCATCTTTCATCAGGAATTCGCGGGAGCGCATCACGCCGAAGCGCGGACGGACTTCGTCACGGAATTTGGTCTGAATCTGATAGAAGTTCAGCGGCAGCTGTTTGTAAGAGCTCAGCTCGTTACGGATCAGGTCGGTGATCACTTCTTCATGCGTTGGGCCGAGGACGAACGAACGATCGCCACGGTCAGCAATACGCAGCAGTTCCGGGCCGTATTGTTCCCAACGGCCGCTCTCTTCCCACAGTTCAGAAGGCTGAACGACCGGCATCAACACCTCGATCGCACCGGCGTTGTTCATCTCTTCACGCACGATGTTTTCGACTTTTTTCAGGACGCGCACGCCGGTCGGCAGCCAGGTATATAACCCGGAGGCCAGCTTGCGGATCATCCCGGCGCGCAGCATCAGCTGGTGGCTGATGACTTCGGCGTCGGCAGGTGTCTCCTTCAGAGTGGAGAGCAGATATTGGCTAGTACGCATGTTGTTACGGTTCCAGTTGAACGATCGAACAGGCTCAAAACGAGCCTGGCACAAAACAAAAGTGGTTTAGTTTACCAGCGAGAAAGGGATGTCAAAAGAGTACGCGACGCAAATTAGCGGGCTTCCAGAGCAAAGACCTCAAATCCTGACGGCGTGACGCGCCAGCGGACGTTAAAGTCCAGCAGCCAGACGGCGTAGGTTTTGCCTTCTTCCTCGTTTTTACGGTAGGCAGGACGCGGATCCTGCGCCAGCACTTCGGCAATAAACTGACGAAGATGCGGGTAACGTTGTTCGAGCTTCGGTAGCTGCTCCGCGAGATCTTCACTGAACGTCACGTCTACGCTGGCCTGGGGGGCATCCTGAGCATAGCTGGCGCGAGCATCGGGTAACGATTCGGCAAACGGCAGATACGGTTTTATATCTACGACTGGCGTGCCATCAACAAGATCCAGCCCACCGAGTTCGAGGATCACGTGCTCTTTATGGCAGCGGATGCCCCGTAGCTCAACCAACGACATGCCAACAGGGTTAGGACGAAACGTTGAACGCGTGGCAAAGACACCCATTCTGGCGTTGCCGCCAAGGCGGGGAGGGCGCACGGTCGGACGCCATCCACCTTCCATTGTCTGGTGAAAAACAAAAATCACCCACAAATGACTGAAGGCTTCCAGGCCGCGAACGGCATCGGCCTGGTTATAAGGTGCGAGCAAATGCAGTTCACCGCTGGCGCTTTTCACCAGACCGGGCTGGCGTGGAACGGCGAACTTTTCTTTATAAGGTGAGCGGATAACGCCTATTTGCTCGAACTGAAAATGGCTCATTTCGCCGAAATGTTCAGTGCAGAACCGATGCAAACCGCCTGACGATAGCAACCCGGCGTTCCGCTGGTCACTTCGCAACTGTGCAGCAATACCGCATTAGCTTTCATTTTTGATGCGTTAATCTGCATGCGTTTGCGTGCGGTTGGAATGCTCGGAGGGGAATCCTGGTTTGAAGCCTGGCAGGATTCACCGCTAACTTCGCCAAGATCGCGGAACGGTTTGCCTACTAAATCTTCAGCGTTAGTAATGATTCTTACCGGCGTAGCGCGCGGTGCTTTCGGTTTTTCCGGCTCCGCTTTCGGCGGGGTTGCGGTGCTTTGAACGGGTTCAACAGGGGATCTGCTTAACATAGAACAGCCGCTCAGCAAGAGTGCTACTAAACAGATCGGTAAAGCACGCATAATATTTCCTCAATGAATGATCTAAACGTCAGATATTGAATCAGGTGCTTGCATAAATGACAAGACGGGCAAGCGCCCGTCCTGATGATATTACAGATTCTGTAAACAGCCTAAAATTACCAGCCCTTAACAGCACCGCCGTTGAAGACTTTGTTTGCTGCTTCGTACACTTCGTCAGACTGGTATGCTTCAACGAATTTCTTCACGTTCTCAGCATCTTTATTGTCTTCACGAGTTACAATCAGGTTTACGTACGGGGAATCTTTATCTTCAACAAAGATACCGTCTTTTGCCGGAGTCAGGCCGATCTGGCTGGCGTAGGTGGTGTTGATGACCGCCAGTGCGATTTGTGCATCGTCCAGGGAACGCGGCAGCTGCGGTGCTTCCAGTTCAACCAGCTTCAGGTTTTTCGGGTTTTCAATCACGTCCAGCGCGGTTGGCAGCAGGCCAACACCGTCTTTCAGTTTGATTAAGCCCACTTTTTGCAGCAGCAGCAAGGAACGGCCAAGGTTAGTCGGGTCGTTTGGAATCGCGACCTGGGAACCGTCCTGCAGCTCATCCAGCGATTTGATTTTTTTGGAGTAGCCCGCAATCGGGTAAACAAAAGTATTGCCTACAGCAACCAGCTTGTAACCACGATCTTTGATCTGCTGGTCCAGGTATGGTTTGTGCTGGAAGGCGTTAGCATCGATATCGCCTTTGCTCAGCGCTTCGTTAGGCAGAACGTAATCGTTAAACGTGACCAGCTCAACGTCCAGACCGTATTTTTCTTTTGCCACTTTCTGCGCGACTTCTGCAACCTGCTGCTCTGCGCCAACAATAACGCCCACTTTGATGTGATTAGGATCTTTTTCATCCTGACCGCAACCCACAAGTGCCAGAGAACCGATCAGGGCTCCAACTGCCGCAAAGGTTTTGAATTTGAACGCCATGCTTATTTCCTTTTCTTAATGAGTTTTTAGTGTTGTGTGCAACGTTATTTGTGCGTGACAGCCCGGACGATGCGATCGCCGGATAACTGAATTAAATAAACCAGAACGACGAGCAATACCAGTACTGTATTCATTACGGTAGCGTTGTAACCAATATAGCCGTACTGATAGCCAATCTGTCCAAGACCACCGGCACCGACGGCACCGCCCATCGCGGAGTAACCAACCAGCGTGATAAGGGTGATGGTGGCCGCATTGACCAGTCCTGGCAGCGCTTCTGGCAGTAATACCTTACGTACAATTTGCAGCGGCGTGGCGCCCATCGCACGAGAGGCTTCTATCAGCCCGGTCGGGATTTCGAGCAGCGCGTTTTCCACCATACGGGCGATAAACGGCGCGGCACCGACGGTCAGCGGAACGATAGCTGCCTGCAGTCCGATTGAGGTGCCTACGATCATGCGGGTGAACGGAATCATCCACACCAGTAAGATGATGAACGGGATGGAACGGAAAATGTTCACCAGCGCAGAGAGCGTACGGTAGAGCTTCGCGTTCTCAATAATTTGCCCCGGACGCGTTACGTACAGCAACACGCCGACCGGCAGACCAATCACAAAGCCAAAAAAACCGGACACAAAGGTCATTGCCAGCGTTTCCCATACGCCGCGAACCAGCAGCCACATCATCGGCTCAGACATAACCCAGTACCTCTACTTTTACATGGTGTTCCTGCAACCAGCTAATGGCTGCTTGTGTATCTTCCTGTGTGCCGTGCATTTCAGTCAGCATGATGCCGAACTTCACGCCGCCGGCGTAATCCATCTGCGCGCTAATAATGTTGTTATTCACATTAAAGCGACGGGCCGTCTCAGAAAGTAGCGGTGCATCGACCGAATGACCGGTGAATTCCATACGCAGCATCGGCACGCTGTCGGCTTCCGGCTCCGCTTTTAAACGTTCCAGATAATCTTCCGGAATATCCAGGTGCAGCGTGGACTGGATAAATTTCTGTGCCAGCGGCGTTTTCGGGTGTGAGAACACTTCACTAACGGTGTCTTGCTCAATCAGTTCACCATTACTGATGACCGCCACGCAGTCACAAATACGTTTTACAACGTCCATCTCGTGAGTAATCAGCAGAATGGTGAGTCCCAGACGACGATTAATATCTTTCAATAATTCCAGAATCGAGCGGGTCGTTGCCGGATCGAGTGCGCTGGTGGCTTCATCGCACAGCAACACTTTGGGATTACTTGCCAGCGCACGGGCGATCGCCACACGCTGTTTTTGTCCACCGGAAAGGTTGGCCGGGTAGCTATCGTGCTTGTCTCCAAGACCAACCAAATCCAACAGTTCTGTTACGCGGCGTTTGATCTCTTCTTTTGGCGTGTTATCCAGTTCCAGCGGTAGTGCGACGTTACCGAACACCGTACGGGAAGAGAGCAGGTTAAAGTGCTGAAAAATCATGCCGATTTGACGGCGAGCTTTAGTCAACTCCGATTCAGAAAGCGTGGTCAGCTCCTGACCGCCAACCTGAACGCTGCCTTCGGTAGGGCGTTCGAGTAGGTTAACGCAGCGGATGAGCGTACTTTTACCGGCGCCGGAGGCGCCAATAACGCCATAAATCTGCCCGGCAGGAACATGCAGGCTGACATTATTTAGCGCCTGAATGGTGCGAGTCCCCTGCTGGAACACTTTGGTGATATTCGAAAGTTTAATCATTGGTTATTTATTATCGTAATTAAGTTAGCCGTGGCATTTTCGTCTGTCAGGTACGGTCGAAGCCGTCAACAAGATGGATGTTAAGGCATCCAGACGTCTAAATCAATCGGGCTTTGCACGATGAGCACTTTCTTGCCCGCTGAAACATGCGATACTAGAGTCACATGCCTTATTCAGGAGCTATAAAAGGTGGCAAAGTCTGTACCCGCAATTTTTCTCGACCGTGACGGTACCATTAATGTGGACCACGGTTATGTACATGAGATCGACGAGTTTGAGTTTATCGACGGCGTTATTGATGCCATGCGTGAACTTAAAAAGATGGGTTACGCGCTTATTATCGTGACGAACCAGTCTGGTATCGCGCGTGGTAAATTTACTGAGGCGCAGTTTGAAACGTTGACCGAATGGATGGACTGGTCGCTGGCCGATCGCGACGTTGAGCTGGATGGTATCTACTACTGCCCGCATCACCCGCAGGGTACTGTAGAAGAGTATCGTCAGGTCTGCGACTGCCGTAAACCGCATCCTGGCATGTTTATCTCCGCCCGAGACTTCTTGCACATCGATATGGCCGCTTCTTATATGGTAGGCGACAAAATTGAAGATATGCAGGCGGCGGCAGCTGCGAATGTTGGCACGAAGGTATTGGTGCGCACAGGCAAACCCGTCACGCCGGAAGCAGAAAATGCGGCAGATTTGGTCATAAATAGTTTGGCAGACCTGCCAATGGCGATCAAAAAGCAGCAAAAGTAAGCGTTGTGGATAAAAGGTGAGCGGTTGAAACAAAAATGCATTTTTCCGCTTGTCTTCCTGAGTCGACTCCCTATAATGCGCCTCCATCGACACGGCGGATGTGAATCACTTCACACAAACAGCCGGTTCGGTTGAAGAGAAAAACCTGAAAATGAGGGTTGACTCTGAAAGAGGAAAGCGTAATATACGCCACCTCGCGACAGAGCGCTAAAGCGCGTCGCAACTGCTCTTTAACAATTTATCAGACAATCTGTGTGGGCACTCGAAGATACGGATTCTTAACGTCGCAAGACGAAAAATGAATACCAAGTCTCAACGAGTGAACACGTAATTCATTACGAAGTTTAATTCATTGAGCATCAAACTTTTAAATTGAAGAGTTTGATCATGGCTCAGATTGAACGCTGGCGGCAGGCCTAACACATGCAAGTCGAACGGTAGCACAGAGGAGCTTGCTCCTTGGGTGACGAGTGGCGGACGGGTGAGTAATGTCTGGGAAACTGCCCGATGGAGGGGGATAACTACTGGAAACGGTAGCTAATACCGCATAACGTCGCAAGACCAAAGAGGGGGACCTTCGGGCCTCTTGCCATCGGATGTGCCCAGATGGGATTAGCTAGTAGGTGGGGTAACGGCTCACCTAGGCGACGATCCCTAGCTGGTCTGAGAGGATGACCAGCCACACTGGAACTGAGACACGGTCCAGACTCCTACGGGAGGCAGCAGTGGGGA